>NZ_JBXALT010000001.1:0-129373 GCF_058799755.1 Arthrobacter sp. GW822-FHT05G07
AACAACGGCACCCTGCTCTGCAGCCACCACCACCACCTCATCCACAAGGAGCAATGGCGCATCGACATGACAACAGGAATCCCCTGGTTCATCCCCCCACCCCACATCGACCCCCACCAAAAACCCCGACGCAACCACCACCACACACCCCACCAAATATGAGGGGGAGTTGCCGGCCTGGGATCTCACGGCTGCGAGCCTGACGTGGAACTTTAGCGGAGCATCATTGGCTGCCCGTGACAGATGCTTCGACACGTACTTCCGTGCGCACGTACTTCCGTGCGCACGCCGGCAACCGCACGCCCGCGGGGCGTTCCGGTTTTCCTAGGACTCACAGGGCCTGCCTTAGGGGCTGCACTCAACAGACGTGCCACATAGGCTGGAAAACCTAGTCACGCTGAACCGGCGAGGAATCGCGGGTTAGGTCCAGCTCCATATCCAGGAGCACTAAATGTCGAGGAGCACTAAATGAGGATTGCTGTCACGGGCGGAAGCGGGAAACTGGGCAGAAGCGTGGTCCGGCGGCTCACGCAGGACGGCCACCAAGTGCTCAACATTGACCGCGTCGGAGCACGGGGCCGTGGTTTTGTGAACGTGGACCTTCGCAACTACGGACAGGTTGTGGATGTCATCCTGGGCCTGGACGATCAGCACCACGGCTTGGACGCGATCGTTCACTTGGCCGCCATCCCGGCACCCGGCCTGGCTCCCGACGCCGCGATTTTCGAGAACAACATGGTCTCCACCTACAACGTCTTCCAGGCCGCACGGAGGGCCGGCATCAAGAAGGTGGTCTACGCGTCCAGTGAGACCGTGCTCGGTCTCCCCTTCGACGTTGATCCGCCTTACATTCCCGTGGATGAGGAGTACGCGGCGCGACCGGAAAGCACCTACTCGCTGGTCAAACACTTGGAGGAGCAGATGGCCATCCAGCTGACCCGGTGGGACCCTGACCTCAGCATCACAGCGCTTCGCTTCTCCAATGTCATGGATCCCGAGGACTACGATGCCTTCCCGGCTTTCGACTCCGACGCAACGCTCCGCAAGTGGAACCTCTGGGGTTACATCGACGCCCGGGATGGTGCGCTGGCAGTGGTCCGGGCCCTGGAACATGGTGAACCGGGCTTCGAGACCTTCATCATCGCTGCCGCCGATACCGTGATGAGCCGAAGCAGCGCCGAACTGGCAGCGGAAGTCTTCCCCGGCGTCGAGGTCCTTAAGGAACTGAGCCAGAACGAAACCATGCTGTCCATCGACAAAGCCCGCAGGCTGTTGGGCTTCGAGCCGGAGCACAGCTGGCGCAACGTCCACTCCAACCGCACCACGCCCACCGAAGATTAACGCGCGACGGCCCACCCCTTAGCTGCAGTTACCTGCAAGCACTCGTAAAGGGATGGGCCGCCGCAGCCTTTAACAAGTTAGATCATGGTCATGACCATGGCGGGGTCGGCCAGTATGGCGCCGAGATCCGCGAGGAACCGAGAACCCTGTTCGCCATCCACCAAGCGGTGGTCGAAGGACAGGCTGAGGGACATGACCTGGCGGACGGCGAGTTCGTCGTTGACAACCCATGGCGCCTTCCGCACCGCACCCAAAGCCACAATGGCGGCCTCCCCCGGATTCAGGATAGGAGTCCCGGCGTCGATGCCAAACACGCCGATGTTGGTGATGGAGATGGTGCCACCCGACAACTCCGACGGCGAGGTTTTGCCTGCACGCGCGGTGTCCGTCAGGTCAGTCAGCGCCGTGGAAAGCTCCCGCAGCGTTAGGCGGTCAGCGTCCTTGATGTTCGGAACGGTCAGGCCCCGGGGCGTTGCGGCGGCGATGCCCAGGTTCACGTAGTTGAACTGGACAATCTCCTGGCTAGCCTCATCCCACCGCGAATTCAGGGTGGGATTGTTCCGCACTGCCACCAGCACTGCCTTGGCCGCAATGGTGAGCGGCGTCAGCTTGTAGCCTTCGAACGCCTTGTTGCCCTTGAGCCTGGCCAGCAATTCCATGGTTGCCGTGACGTCCACTGTGAGGAACTCCGTCACGTGCGGTGCCGTGAAGGCACTCTGCACCATTGCGGCGGCCGTGAATTTGCGAACACCCTTGATGGGCGTGCGGCTTTCCCGCTCATTTTGCCCGTCAGAAACAGGAGTTGCCTGGGCAGTTTCCGCTGCGCCGATGTAGCTTTGGACGTCTTCACGGGTGATGAGCCCGCCCTGACCCGTACCGGGCACCAGCTGAAGGTCGATTCCGAGGTCGCGGGCCAGTTTGCGAACGGGTGGCGTAGAACGCGGACGCTCGGAGGCCACGTCCGCCTGACGTGACAGGACGGGCTCGGCGATCGCCGGAGCCTCCGGCGTCGGGGACTTAACGTCCTGAACGTTTCCGCGGGCACGCCGTGTTGGGCGACCGGAATGTTCGACGACGGCCCCGTACCCCACCAGGTTCGGCTCTCGTTTCGCCGGGCTCCCCACGGCTTCAGCGGCGACAGCGGCCGGCGCACCATTCGCAGCCGTGTCGACGACGGACCGGTCACCAGCGGACCGGTCACCAGCAGCCGGTGCGCCGCCCCCGTTGGAGGATCCGGCGTCGTCCACCTCGAACGAAACGATTGGCTTGCCAACCTCCACCACAGTGCCGGGCTGCTCATGAAGTTCTGCCACCACTCCCGCGAAGGGAGAGGGCAACTCGACAACGGCCTTGGCAGTTTCAACCTCGGCGATGACCTGGTTCAGAGTAACGGTATCCCCCACCGCCACCTTCCAGCTCAGGATTTCCGATTCGGTCAGGCCTTCGCCAAGGTCCGGCAGCCTGAATTCCTTGATCATGGTGGCGGTCATCCTTCCAGTCCACTCAACGAGTTGCTGCGGCCCAGTGCACGGTCCACGCCGTCGAGAATCCTGTCCAGATCCGGCAAGTGGTGCATCTCGAGCTTCGAGTACGGGTACGGGACGTCGAAGCCAGTGATGCGGACCGGAGCGGACTCCAGGTAATGGAAGCAGCGTTCGGTGATGCTGGCCGCGATCTCGGCGCCCAGGCCACCCGACTGGCCGGCTTCATGGGTGATGACCAGTCGCCCGGTCTTGCGAACAGAAGCTTCGACTACCGGGTAGTCCACGGGGGCCAGCGAGCGCAGATCGATGACTTCCACCGAAAGGCCTTCGTCGGCGGCAGCCATGGCAGCGTCCTTGGCCGTCTTCACAAGGGGACCGTAAGCGACCAGCGTGACATCCGAGCCGGAGGTCACCACGGCAGCCTTGTCCAAGGGAAGGGCGGTGGAGAGATCAAGGGTCTCATCCACATCGCCCTTGTCGTGATACCGGCGCTTAGGCTCGAAGTAGAGCGCGGGATCATCGGAGGCAATCGCCTGCTGAATCATCGTGTAGGCATCCTGAGGGTTGGAAACCGCCACCACGCGCAAGCCCGAGGTGTGGGTGAAGTACGCTTCGGGTGATTCGGAGTGGTGCTCCGGTGATCCGATCCCGCCACCGAAGGGGACCCGGATGGTAATGGGCATCTTGACCCGTCCCTGCGTGCGGTAGTGCATCTTGGCTACCTGGCTGACGATCTGGTCGAACGCCGGGTAGATGAAACCGTCGAACTGGATCTCGCACACCGGGCGGTAGCCGCGGTAGGCCAAGCCCACCGCGGTGCCGATAATGCCTGACTCAGCGAGCGGTGAATCGATGACCCTGTGCTTCCCGAAATCTTTCTGCAGACCATCAGTGACGCGGAAAACGCCGCCGAGCGAGCCGATGTCTTCGCCCATGAGGACCACTTTGGGGTCGTTTTCGAGGGACTTGCGGAGGCCGGCATTGATGGCACGGGCAAAAGTGAGCTTGGACATCAGAGTGCACCTTCCTCGACTGGCTGGTTGAAGCTGTTCAGGTAGCGGGAATAGTGATCCTTCTGGCGCTCGATCCAGGAATTGGGGGTGCTGTAGACGTGGTTGAAAACGTCCAACGGTTGCGGGTCCGGCATATCAATGCAGCTGGCACGAAGTTCTGCGGCCACAGCATCGGCCTTCGCCTTGACACGGGCTTCAACGTCGTCGGTCAGCAGGCCTTTGGCTTCCAGCAGCTTGCGCAGCCTCAGGATGGGATCCTTGGCCGCCCAATCCTCCAACTCGATGGGGTCACGGTACCGTGTGGGGTCATCGGCCGTGGTGTGCGGACCCATGCGGTAGGTAACAGCCTCAATAAAGGTGGGGCCCCCACCCTTGCGCGCCCGGTCCAAGGCCACACGAGTCGCGGCCATGACAGCCAGGACATCATTGCCATCCACCCGCATGCTCGGGATACCGAATCCGGTAGGCCTGTCAGCGAGCTGAACGTGGGACTGTATGCGGACGGGCTCGGAAATAGCCCAATGGTTGTTCTGGCAGAAGAACACCACAGGAGCCTGATAGCTCGCGGCGAACACCATGGCCTCGTTCACGTCGCCTTCACTCGTGGCACCATCACCAAAGTAGGCGAGGACCGCGGTGTTGGCACCGTCCAGCTGGACACCCATGGCGTATCCAGTGGCGTGCAGGCTCTGGGAACCAATGATGATCTGGGGCGTCGCCAGGTTGATGCGCAGGGGATCCCAACCATAGGAGGCGTTGCCACGCCACACGCGGGCTATCTCAGAGAGATGGGCGCCACGCACATAGGCCACCCCGCTTTCGCGGTAGCTCGGGAAGACGAAGTCATCGTCCCTCAACGAGCGGCTGGAGCCGATCTGGGCCGCTTCCTGACCAAGGAGCGGCGGCCACAACGCCAGCTCCCCTTGGCGTTGGAGTGCCGTAGCTTCGGCATCAATCCGGCGGATAACGGTCATGTCCTCATACAGGGAACATAATTGCTCGTCGCCGATGTCCTTGACCCAGATATCAAACTCGGGATGGCTGATGCGCTCGCCTTCCGGCGACACCAACTGCAGCAGATCGCCGCCAGTCCTCAAGGGATTTTGTGCACTATGTCCTGGGCCCGGAGCTTCTTGATGAACTCCCTTGCCCGCCTGATCCGTCAACACAGGTGATCGCAACCTTCCGGCTCGTTTTCGTCGGCGCTGGCTGGACTTGTGATCCTGCCGCAGACCGGCCCTCCGGCACCTTCGCCGGAGTTAATTGTGACCCTACTCACAACGGGCATCGGGTACAACTACCCTCGTCGAAATTGAGCATTCTGCCCTGTTTCGGGAGGCGCAGCCGTGCTAATCTTGCGCATTATGCAACCCTTGGATGGCACTGACACCCGGCTCCTTTCCGCCATGGCCAAGGACCCCCGCGGGACGGTTGTAGCACTCGCGCAGAAGCTGGGTTTGTCACGCAATACCGTGCAAGCCCGCATGGCCCAACTGGAGAAGAAACACGCGTTCCTCTCGTTCGAGCGGCGCATCAACCCGGTGGCGCTGGGCTACCCGCTCACCGCATTCATCACGGTTCATGTGCAACAGCAAAAACTAGCGTCACTGGCTGAAGACCTGGCGAACATTCCTGAGATCCTCGAGGGGTTCGGCCTGACCGGTTCCGCGGACCTGCTGTTACGCGTTGTTGCCTTGGATGCGGAGGACCTCTACCGCATCAATGGCAAGATTCTCGGCTGCGACGGCGTGGACCGGACGGATACGGCGCTTGCCATGCGGGAAATGATCCCGTACCGGGTGCAGCCACTGCTGGGGCGGCGCACCGAGGCCTGAAACCCCTCCGCTGGCTGCAGTTTATTCCGGGCGCACTCTTGCCCGTGGAACCTGACATGCGATTTGATGCAAGAGGACGCATCGGGGCCGGCCAGAGGTCCCCGGCCAGGTGGTGGCGCTGCCGAAGGCTGCCGAAAGGGGCACTACCGTGAGCAACCCGCAAGAACCCAGCAAGCCCAACAACTCTCAACCCGGGTACAACCCGCCTCCGGTTCCGCCCGCACCCGGTTACGCCCCGCAAAGCGGTGGCACACCAGAGAGCGGCGTGTCCCCGCAGTGGCAACAACCGCCGTCGCCCACTGCTCCCCAAGGCAACCCGGAGTACGCGTCTCCAGGCCACGGCCCCTACGCCCCTAACCCAAACCCCCAGGGCGAAAACCCGTATCCGCAGGGCGGCTACCAATACGGCCAGCAGCCACCCAAAAAGAGCCGCAAAGTGCTGTGGATCGTGCTCAGCATTGTTGCAGGTGTGATCGTGCTGGCCGTGGTGGGCGTTTTGATCCTGGTCAACCTCGTGGGCAACGCAACGTCCAAAGCGAGGTCCCTGGCCGACGAATTCACCAATCTGGTGGTGCAGGGCGAAACAGAGCGGGCATACGACAACTACCTCAGCCAGCCGCTGAAGGACCAGTTGGACAAACAGTCGTTCTTGGACGGTATAGCCAGCCTGGACCTGGACAGCTCATGCAAGCCGAACTATAACTCCGTGAGCGTGAACTCGGAGAACGGAAACAACGAGGCTGACCTGGCCGGTACCTTGCAATGCGACGGCAAGGCGATCGAACTCCACTACATCTTTGAGGGCAGCAACGACCTCAAGATCAGCAGCATCCTCCTGCGCCCCTAGGCCCCGGTCCCAGGCGTCGGAAAAATAATCCGGTCCACCACCCATCCACCTGCACCAATGGTCCGAATCACTGCTTGAGAGCCCCAGCCGGGGCTCAGCAGGACGGCCGGGATTTCCGGCCATCACCGGAAGGTTCGGACCATGCGTACTTCGCCCAATCGCCTGATCGCCACCATCTTCGGAGCCGTTTACCTCTTGGTAGGCGTGCTCGGATTCTTTGTCACCTCGGGAATCGGCTTCTTCGCCACCGAGGGCGCCAACTTGATCATCTTCGCCGTGAACCCGCTTCACAACATCATTCACTTGGCCATCGGCGCTGCACTTCTCTACGCCGGCATGAACAGCGTCACGCTGTCCAAGTCCGTGAACACCGCTGTTGGTGGCGTCTACCTGCTGGTGGGTATCCTCGGACTCTTCCTGGTGGGTTCGTCGCTGAACATCATCGCCCTCAACGGCGCAGACAACGTCCTGCACCTTGCCAGCGCAGTAGTCCTGCTGGGCGTGGCACTGTCCCAGGACAAGGCCGCCGTAGCTTCCGCCCGCGCCTGATCACCCACTACGCCAGCAAGAGCGAAAGGACGGCAGGAGCCATGGAAAGCAGAAACCACCCCACATTGAAGGCAGCCGCCCTGCTGTTCGTGTACTTCGCGGCCATGGCGGCCGGGATGGTTGAGCTTTCCGTTGCAGCCGGGTACCTCACCGGAACCAACTCCGTAACACCCGGCTTGGTGGTTGCGGGCGTGGCTACCCTCACAGCTGGCCTGGCCTTCCTGGCTTGGTCACTGTGGGGACTTCACCGCAACTCACTTGTCTTCGACCGTTACGCGGTTCCAGCCCTGGCAGCCGCTGCCGCTGCGCACATCGCAGTCATGGCTGCCGGCGTCTCCACCCAGCGCTCACTCGACGTGAGCCACCTTGCCGCCCTAGGCCTGACGCTCATGGCACTTGCCGGAGCGGGCTGGTTGAGGCGGCAGCACAAGACCAACGACGGCGGCGCCCACGGCCAGCCAAGGACCGGGCGGCTTCTGGCAGCCGCGTTCGGAGCCGCCGTCGTTGTTGCAACAGTGGCAACACCCGGCCTGGCAGCATCAATGGCCGGCCAGCATGCCGTCCCGCACGGCGAACACGGCCAGGCCCCGGACGGAAAGAACGGCCAGGGCTACAATCCCGCCCTGGACCCGGGTCGCCACCACTAGGCGGCGACTGGACCGGCGCACCATCAACACTGCCCACTGTTGATGGTGCGCCTGGTTCGTGGATCATGGAGCCATGGATCCCATCGAGGCGCTCGACGAAATTTCCTTCTGGCTGGAACGAAGCCAAGCACCCACTTTCAAGGTCCAGGCCTTCCGTAAAGCAGCCGACGCCGTCCGACAGCTTCAGCCGGAGGAACTGGCGAAGCTGGTCAACAGCGGGCGGATCACGAGCCTCAAGGGCGTCGGAAGCCGGAGTGCGGAAGTCATTACGCAGGCCATGGAGAACAGTGTCCCCGACTATTTGGCTGATCTGCGGACGCGTGGCACCGAAGCATTGGCTTCCGGAGGTGACACCATGCGGGCCGCATTGCGCGGGGACCTTCACAGCCACAGCAACTGGTCTGACGGCGGCTCCCCCATCGAAGCCATGGTTGCCGCAGCCCGCACCCTCGGACGCGAGTACCTGGCCCTGACTGACCATTCCCCCAACCTCACCATCGCCAATGGTCTCAGCGTCGAACGGCTGGAGAAACAGCTGGGTGTGGTGGAAGGAATCAATTCCTCACAGGATGGCTTCAGATTGCTCAAAGGAATCGAGGTGGACATCCTTGAGGACGGCACCCTGGACCAGACCGCAGACATGCTGGACAAGTTGGACGTAGTGGTTGCCAGCGTCCATTCCAAGCTTCGCAGCGATAAGAAAACCATGACCGCGAGGATGCTGGGTGGCATCAGTGATCCTCATACCAACGTTCTGGGGCACTGCACGGGCCGCTTGGTCCAGGGATCGCGGGGCACCCGGCCGGAGTCCGAGTTCGACGCCGCCAAAGTCTTCAAAGAGTGCGCGGAGTGGGGCGTTGCCGTGGAAATCAACTCCCGGCCCGAACGGCAGGACCCTCCTGACGATCTCATCAAGTTGGCCCTCGACGCCGGTTGCCTCTTCAGCATCGACAGCGACGCGCACGCGCCCGGTCAGCTTGATTTCCTGCAGTACGGGGCTGAGCGTGCCGAAACCCTGGGAGTGCCCAAGGAGAGGATTGTCACCACTTGGCCGCTGGAGCAGTTGAAGGAGTGGCTGAGCCTGAAAAAGTGAATGTTCGTCACGAAGAAAGGCTGACGCAAGGTGGCACACGCAAGAAGGCTCCCCCTGCGGTTCACAGGAGGAGCCTTCTTTGAGGTCCCGGCGTGGTGCCGGTGTTACGTTGGCCGGCCTAGTGGTCCACGGCCTTTTCAGCACCGACGCCGGTCAGCGAGCGCACCTCCATCTCCGCCTGCTTGGCCGGATCTTCACGCCGCTTGTCCAGGACCGTTCCGAGCCAGCCAAGGAAGAAGGCCAAAGGAATGGACACGATGCCCGGGTTGCTCAGCGGGAAGAACGCGAAGTTGGCTCCGGGAATCATGGACGTCTTGGCGCCCGAGACCACGGGCGAGAAGGTGATGAGCAGGATCGCCGCAGCCAGGCCGCCATACATGCTCCATACCGCGCCTTGGGTGGTGAACTTCCTCCAGAACAGGGAGTAGACGATCGTGGGCAGGTTCGCCGATGCTGCGACCGCGAAAGCCAGTGCCACCAGGAAGGCAACGTTCTGGCCGTTGGCGAAGATGCCACCCAGGATGGCGAGGACACCGATCACCAGTACAGTGCGGCGGGCCACCTTCACCTCGGTAATCGCATCGGCTTTGCCCTTGGCAATGACATTGGCGTAGATGTCGTGCGCAAAGGATGCAGCCGCCGTGATGGTCAGCCCGGCCACCACCGCAAGGATGGTGGCGAAGGCGACCGCCGAAATGAAGCCCAGGAGCAGCGGGCCACCGAGGTGGAAGGCCAGCAACGGTGCGGCGGAGTTGACGCCGCCGGGTGCGGACTTGATGGTTTCTGCACCGACCAGTGCCGCGGCGCCATAACCCAGTACCAGGGTGAAGAGGTAGAACAGGCCGATCAGCCAGATCGCCCACACAACGGATTTCCGTGCTTCCTTGGCGGTGGGGACGGTGTAGAAGCGCATCAGGACGTGCGGCAACGCCGCGGTTCCCAGGACCAAGGCAAGGCCGAGGGACATGAAGTCGAGCTTGGACGTTTCCGTCTTGCCATACTGCAGGCCCGGGTTGAGGATGTTCGGGTTGTTGGCGGCCTCAGCTGCGGAACCCAGCAGGTTGGACAGGTTGAAGCCGTAGATCGCAAGCACCATGGCCGTCATCACTGCGGCGCCTGCGATCAGCAGGATGGCTTTGATGATCTGCACCCAGGTGGTGCCTTTCATGCCGCCGATGAGCACGTACATGATCATCAAAGCGCCGACGACGATAATCACCAGGGCTTGACCGCCCCAGTCGCTGATGCCGAGCAGGAGCGAGATCAGGCTGCCAGCGCCGGCCATTTGGGCGAGGAGGTAGAAGAAGCAGACAGCGAGGGTGGATAGTGCCGCTGCGATCCGGACCGGGCGTTGACGCAACCGGAAGGACAATACGTCAGCCATGGTGAATTTGCCGGTGTTGCGAAGCAACTCAGCCACGAGCAGCAGCGCTACCAGCCACGCCACCAGGAAGCCGATGGAGTACAGGAAACCGTCGTATCCGTTGATGGCGATGGCACCGGTGATGCCCAGGAATGATGCCGCGGAAAGGTAGTCCCCCGCAATGGCCGTGCCGTTTTGGGAGCCCGTGAAAGAGCGCCCGGCTGCGTAGTAGTCAGCCGCGGTTTTGTTGTTCCGGCTGGCCCTGAAGACGATCACCATGGTGACAGCTACGAAGAGGGCGAAAATACCCATGTTGAGGAGCGTGGTGTCTTTCAGGGCTTCGACGTTGACTGCTGCGGGGACCATGGTGTTCATTTGGCTGCCCCGCTGATCACATTGCCATCCTTATCGAATTCGTGGCCCTCGATCTCGTTGCGGATTTCAGCCGCGATCGGGTCCAGGTTTTTGTTGGAGTAGCTCACGTACCATGCCGTGATGCCGAACGTAGTGACGAACTGAAGCAGGCCGAGAATCAGCCCGACGTTGATATTGCCCCACACTTTGGTGGACATGAAGCCGACCGCGTAGTCGGCCAAGAGAACGTACGCGAAATACCAGAGCAGGAATACGACTGCCATTGGAAAGACAAAGCTGCGGTGCCGCTTGCGCAGTGTCTTGAACCGTTCCGTCTGCTGGACTTCCTGGAAGTCCACGGACGCCGTTGCGTCCTGGGGTTGGGCCTCATTACCCATGGTTCCTCCTGATTGTGATGTGTCCACATCAGCTCCACACACCTAGCTAATGTGACTGCAATCACTATCGAACGCCGCCCGGTTCCTGTTCCAGAGATTCGCTCACTACCGTCGCTCAACGGTTGTGACGCTGCGCCAAACGGTGGCTGCGAGGGAGTAACCGGGCCAACGTCAGCGACGCGGCAGCGCGTCCGGTTACGCTGGCTTCATGCCCGATTCCCCGCTTTTCACCGCAGCCGCGATCGCAGTCATCGTGCTGGCCGTCGCCGTCGTCGTGGGTGTTGGCCTTAAGGTGATCCGTTCATTCCGCGAGCTGGGCACGGACGCCGAACGCGCTACGTACAACACATTGCATGCAGCGTCCAAGGCCGGGCAGCACCTTCGCGGCGGTCTTCACCCCGCCGGCGCAGCCAAGGCAAGCAAGCAGCTGCGCGTCCTGTTGGGCTGCGATGCCCTGGCCATCACGGACACGGACTCGGTACTCGCTTGGGATGGTGCCGCTGAGGAACTTCGGCTATCCCTGATGCGGCTCGCAGAGGAAGTTTTGACCACCGGGCGCACCGTAGTGGTCCCCCGCGCCGGACATCCTTCCACCTCCACGTCAGGTCACGGACACCACGATTTCAGCGCTGTTATCGCACCGATCCGGTCAGGGTCCAGGGTGGTTGGTTCAGTGGCTGCACTGGCACCTGCGGCCGGGGCCGGGTTGGTGCGGGCCACCAGCGAGGTTGCCGACTGGATTGCCGCCCAGCTTGATCTGGCAGAGCTGGAATCGTCGCGCACCCTTTTGATGGAAGCTGAAGTCAGGGCGCTGCGTGCGCAGATCAGCCCCCACTTCATCTACAACTCGCTGAACGCGATCGCCTCGTTCATCAACACCGATCCTGCCCGGGCAAGGGAGCTGGTGGTGGAGTTCGCAGACTTCACCAGATACTCGTTCCGGCGCCACGGTGACTTCACCACAGTGGCTGAAGAACTGCGCTGCATCGACCGATACCTTTTGCTGGAGCGGGCCAGGTTCGGCGAGCGCGTCCAAGTGAGCCTGCGGATCGCTCCAGAGGTCCTGAGCACGGTCATCCCGTTCCTCAGCCTCCAACCCCTCGTGGAGAACGCGGTCCGGCACGGCTTGGAAGCCAAGGAAGGCCCCGGACGCATCACCATTTGCGCCAACGATTCCGGGGCGTTCGCGGAAGTCACCATTGAGGACGACGGCGTGGGAATGGACCCGGAGCATCTGCGGTCAGTGCTGGCCGGGCACACGGACGGCGACCACGTGGGGCTTCGGAATGTGGACGCCCGCCTCCGGCAGGTATACGGGGACGAACATGGACTTGTCATCGACACGGCCCCTGGCGAAGGAACCATGATCACCATGAGGGTGCCGAAATCCCAGCCAGGACACGATGCCTGAGGTGGCGGTTAGTCTTTAATCATGATCAACGTGCTCGTCGCTGACGACGAACTGCCCGCAGTGGAGGAGCTTGCGTTCCTGCTGGGCCGGGATGAGCGGATTGGTGCCATCCACCGGGCATCGTCCGGGGCCGAGGCGCTGCGGACGTTGGAAACAGAGTCCGTTGACGCTGTCTTCCTGGACATCCATATGCCGGCGCTTTCCGGCTTGGACATCGCACGCGCCATTTCCCGCAGCAGCAGTCCGCCCGCCGTCGTTTTTGTCACCGCTGACGAAGACTGCGCCTTGGAAGCCTTCGACCTCGCCGCAATCGACTACCTCCTGAAGCCCCTCCGAGCGGAACGGCTTTCGCGTTCGGTGGACCGGATCAGCGAGCTCATTAAGGACGGAGCCCCCGCGCCGGAGATGATCACGGTGGACCTGGGCAGCACCACCCGCATGATCCGCCGCGACGACGTCACCTACGTGCAAGCCCAAGGCGACTACGCAAGGCTGCACACCGCCGAGGCCAGCTATCTCATCCGTGTTCCGCTCAGCGATCTTGAACAGAAGTGGGCGGACGCGGGATTCATCCGGATCCATCGCTCTTATCTCATCGCTTTGAAGCACGTGCAGCACCTCAAGCTCGCCGCAACGGGGCCGAGCGTGGCGGTGGCCGGTGCCGAGCTGCCCATCAGCAGGCGCCATCTGCCTTCCGTTCGGGACAAGCTGCAGTCCACCCGCATCCGGCCTCAGGGATGACGCGGGTCCGCGTCACCGCCCCACGCCGATCGGCCACGGCGGCTCCGGGCAGGGTGCCATACCCACGCGAGGTAGCCGAGGACTCGGATTCGGGACGACTTTTTGTCCGATCCCTCATCCGCTCCCAATTGCGGTTGGCCTTGGTGGTGGGCTGTGGCTTCCTGGTCATCCTCGCCGTGATCGCTTTGTTCTTGGTCTACGGGCCCGGTGTTGCGGAGACCCGCATCTTCGGCATCCCCTTGGACTGGCTGGTACTGGGAGCCGGTATTTACCCGGTGATCGGACTAAGTGCCTGGCTGTACAACCGCGGCGCTGCCCGCAATGAGGCCCGCTACCGGGACCTCGTGGAGGACAAGTGAACCCTGCTGTTGGGCTCTTCGCGTTTCTGGCCGTTTCCATTGCAACGGCGGTCATTGGCTTCTACGGCCTGCGCATCTCACGCACCACGGGCGACTTCTACGTTGCGTCACGAACGGTTCCGCCGTGGTGGAACGCTTCTGCGATTGGCGGCGAGTACCTGTCCGCCGCCAGCTTTCTGGGAGTCGCCGGGCTGATCCTGCTTTCAGGAACTGACGCGCTTTGGTTCCCGGTGGGCTACACCGCGGGTTACCTGATGCTGCTGCTCTTCGTCGCCGCTCCCCTGCGTCGATCCGGTGCCTACACCATTCCGGATTTCACCGAAGCCCGCCTTGACTCCAAACTGGTCCGCCGAGTGACCAGCCTCGTGGTGGTGGCCGTTGGATGGCTGTACATCGTGCCCCAACTCCACGGCGCGGCGCTCACCATCCGGATCACTACCGGCCTGCCGTCGTGGGTAGGTTCGACGGCGGTGGTACTGGTTGTGTGCCTCACGGTGGTAGCAGGCGGAATGCGCTCCATAACCTTTGTGCAGGCCTTCCAGTACTGGCTGAAGCTGACTGCTTTGGCAGTGCCTGTGGTGTTCGTCCTGCTGGTCTTATCAGGCAACGGTGCACAGCCGCAGGCGCCACTGCCTGTCAACCCCACCGGCCAAAGCGCTGCAGGGGCGTACCAACACATCTCCCTGTTGGTGGCACTGTTGTTCGGCACACTGGGCCTGCCGCACGTCCTGGTGAGGTTCTATACCAACCCGGACGGCCAATCGGCCCGACGGACAACGTTGATTGTGTTGGGACTACTCTCTGTTTTCTATCTGTTTCCCACGCTCTCCGGCGCCGTAGGACGGATGTTCGCGCCGGAGCTCGCACAGTCCGGCCAGGCCGATGCCCTGATCTTGCTGCTGCCCGGCAGGCTTGTGGGAGGCGTGGCCGGAGACATGCTCTCTGCCCTGGTTGTGGCCGGTGCCTTCGGCGCGTTCCTGTCCACGACGTCGGGACTGGTGGTTTCGCTGTCCGGCGTCATCAGCCAGGACCTCTTTGGAGGAAGCGTCAAGGGTTTCCGCCTCGCAGCGCTGCTCGCCGCCGTCGTGCCTTTGGGTTTTGCCTTGATGACGGACACCCTGGCCCTGGCTGGAAGCGTTGGACTGGTCTTCGCCTTCACTGCATCCACCATTTGCCCTGTGCTGTTGCTGGGGATCTGGTGGCGTGGGCTGACAGATACGGGCGCTATAGCGGGCATGCTGACCGGCGCGTTTCTTTGTGGCGGAGCCATGGTGGCAGGCACCCTCATGGGTCCCGGGAACGCGCCCGCGTGGCTGGCGCAGCCCGCGGCGTGGAGCGTTCCGGCCGCTTTCGCGGTGACCGTCACGGTGTCGATCATGACGAAGAACCGCGTGCCGGCCTCAGTGAATCGCGTGATGTCCCGCCTGCATGTGCCGGAGCGGCCGGTGGTCACGGAGAGATAGCGGCAGCGGACCGTTGTTCGCGGCCCCTACAGGGTGGACAATGACGCCATGTCCGAGGAACCGGGTACGGCCACTCCTGAGCCGCCTGCGCTCACACCGGAGCTCTCTCCCAGCGTCCGCGCGCAGTTGCTCGCCACGGAGCACTGGAGCCTGCTTGCTTCAAGGAGCACCACCCAAGGCGAAGTTCTCACCCGCATCAGCATGTTCCTGACGTTCACCTCGGCCAGCCTCTTGAGCTTGGCGCTGGTAGGCAACGCTACCCAGTTCTCAGATGCGTTCAGGGCTTTCGCGCTGACCATTCTCAGCATTGACGTCATGGTCGGTTTACTGACACAGGTCCGCGTACTGAACGTCGGCATGGAAGACCTGATGTACGTGATCGCCATGAACAGGCTGCGGGCTGCGTACGTGGAACTCGATCCGGGAATGGCCCGCTACCTTATGGCGGCCTACCACGACGATTTGGCCGGCTCCGACCAGACCTACTACTTTCTGGGCCCCCGGAGTTCGCTGAGCCAATTGGCAGGCAGCAGCATGATCTTCATGATGACTGCGAACTCCGCGTTGCTGGCGTTGTGGTCGGGTTCGGCGCTCCTGGCACTGGGACTTCCCATGGCAGTCTTCGTATCCATCGCGGTCTTCGTAGCCTTGGCCTTCTTCACCGTCTCCATGCTTGTGGGCAAGCGCGCCTATGACCAGGCCTACAAGAACAACCCGCCGATCTCGCCGACTCCCCGGCAGTCTTGAACAGACCTGCGTTGGTGATTAGTCGATGGCCGCCATGAGCTCTACGACACGCGCAAGGAAAGCGTCTACTTGGGCCTCTTCGTAGCCCTCCGCGCCCTTGGCTGCGCGGAAGACGGCACGTCGCACGGTGTCCACGCTCAGGGCTTGATCGTGCTCGAGGTAACCGATGAGCTCGGCGCACAGTGCATCAACGTCGTGGACGTTGTAGCTTCGGGCGCCTTTCCGGCTGGGGCGGCGGAACCGCTCGCCGTCGGGCCGGTGAAGCCTGCCTCGCAAGATGCCGGAGAGCTTGCCGATCTGTCGCAGCCAGGCTTCCTCGCCCTGCTGGTTAATAAGATCGTCCCTCTCCCGGCGGGCGAAAGCATCCTCCAGCCGGTCGAGTGCAGCATCGACGCTGTTGGCGTCGTAGCCACCCTTGATGGGGTCGAAAGCAACAGCCCTGACATCCACGCTTGCCACTTGGTCCGCAGTGCCCACGGGGTTCTCGAATGATGTCCTGGCTCGCTGAAGGAACTCGTCCACTTGCTTGGCGTTATAGCCGTACTTGCTGCGGTCCACGCGATCGAACGTTGCGGGAATCTGGCGTCGAATATCCAAGGCCACTAATTTTCCTTCATTGAGTTGTCAGACGCCGCTCAGCAGCGCGAACAGAACATAGGCTACAGGGGCTGCGAACACGATGGAGTCCAAGCGGTCCATCACGCCGCCGTGGCCGGGCAGGATGCTGCTCATGTCCTTGACGCCGAGTTCACGCTTGACCATGGACTCGGCGAGGTCGCCGGCGGTCGATGCGGCCACCATTCCAACGGCAAGCACCAGCCCTACCCACCAGGGTTTGTCGAGGAGGAAGATGCATGCCAGGACACCAATGACCATGGCCCCGCCGACTGACCCAGCAAAGCCCTCCCAGGACTTCTTGGGGCTGATCTTGGGCGCCATGGGGTGTTTCCCGAAGGTAGCACCAACGATGTAGCCGAACGTGTCATTGGAGACCACCAGCAGCAACATCGACGCGATCTGCCAGGCGCCGTCGGGAATCCCATCCGGCCAGAAGCCCACGGGAGTGGCACCACCGGTGGCATGGAGCGGCAACGCCGCGAAGCTGATGAGGAACGGAATCCAAGCCAGCGCGAAAACGCCGGCGAACACCGCCCGGGGCGCACCTGCAGCGCTCTCAATGGAGCGCCACAGCAGAACAGCCACGGAGCTCGCCGTCATCGTGAACAGCAAGCCCTCCAGTCCGCCGAAGTAGGCCGATACCGGCATCACCAGACTGCCGACCATCACAGGAATGATCGGCATCCGGGTCCCTTGCGCCTCAAGCGCCCGGAAAACTTCCCAAACACCCAGTACCGCGAAGGCGGTGGTGAGCAGGACGAATCCCAGCGGGAGGAAAAGCAATCCTCCCAAAACGGCCAAAAGCATGGAAAGCCCGACGCCGATAGCGGCCGGAAGATTGCGGCCTGCCTTGGGTGTGGGGTTCTTCCGCACGCGTCTGACGCGCTTGGGGGTATCGCGTGTCGGGACCCGCTCAGCGGGCGCCGGCTCAGCCTGGTTCATCAGACCTCGAGCAGCTCGGCTTCCTTGCGCTTGAGCAGCTCATCGATGCTGTCGACATGCTGCTTCGTCAGGGCGTCGAGTTCCTTCTCAGCGCGTGCACCCTCGTCTTCTCCGGCTTCGCCGTCCTTGACGAGCTTGTCCAGGGAGTCTTTGGCCTTGCGGCGGATGCTGCGGATGGAGACCTTGGCGTCCTCACCCTTGCCCTTGACGATCTTTACGTACTCCTTGCGGCGCTCTTTGGTGAGCTCCGGGATGGTCACGCGGATGACGTTGCCATCGTTGGAGGGGTTGGCGCCCACCTCAGAGTCGCTGAGGGCCTTCTCGATGTCACGCAGTGCGGTCTTGTCGTAGGGCGTGATGAGAATGGTCCGGGCATCCGGCACGCCGAAGGAGGCCAGCTGCTGCAGCGGAGTGGGTGTGCCGTAGTACTCGACGATCACCTTGTTGTAGAGGGCCGGGTTGGCGCGGCCAGTACGGATCGAGGCGAAATCGTCCTTGGCTACTTCCACCGCCTTATCCATCTTCTCGCCGGCTTCGAGCAAGGTCTCTTCGATCACGGGTTTCTCCTCAGAAATAGTTGCTGCCAACTGCAGGCGGCAATGCACAGTAAAGATCCGCCACCAGGGGCGGACGGTCCTAGAAATATCCTAGCCCTTGCTAGGGAGTAACCAGGGTTCCCAGCGTTTCGCCGAGGATGGCACGGGTTACGTTGCCTTCACCCTCCATACCGAAGACCACCATGGAGAGACTGTTGTCCTTGCACATGGTCATTGCGGTCTGGTCCATGACCCGGATGTCACGGCGCAGGGCGTCATCGTAACTGAGGACATCCAGCTTCTCGGCCGTGGGGTCCTTTTTGGGATCGGCGGTGTAGACGCCATCCACGCCACTCTTGGCCATGAGGACCACGTCTGCGTGCACTTCGAGGGCACGCTGCGCAGCGACTGTATCGGTGGAGAAGTAGGGCAAGCCCGCGCCCGCGCCGAAAATGACCACGCGGCCCTTTTCCATGTGGCGGATAGCCCGGCGGGGGATGTAGGCCTCTGCCACCTGGCCCATGGTGATGGCGCTCTGGACACGCGTTTCAACGCCGGCCTGCTCCAGGAAGTCCTGCAGCGCCAGGCAGTTCATGACAGTGCCCAGCATGCCCATGTAATCGGCGCGCGAGCGGTCCATGCCGCTCTGAGAGAGCTCGGCGCCACGGAAGAAGTTACCTCCGCCGACAACGATGGCCACTTCGACCTCGGTGACCGCTGCCGCGATCTGCTTGGCGATGGCACGGACGGTCTCAGGATCGACGCCGAGTTTGCCTCCGCCGATGACCTCGCCGGAAAGTTTCAGAAGTACACGTCGACGGGTCTTCTCGGGCTGGATAGCAGTGTTGACGGTTTCCATGGTGCCTTCCCGTTGGTGGACTCTGGCTAGATTATCGTGCTGTGGGTCCGCGCAGGTACTACCCGGACGGGTGCATGAAAAAGGGGCGGCCACCGAAGTGACCACCCCTTTTCATGAATTACTAGTTTCCGACGCGGAAACGGGTTACTGCGGTTGCCTTGACGCCGGCTTCTTCGAGGACCTGTGCAACAGTCTTCTTGGAATCCTTGGCGAATGCCTGGTCAACCAGAACTTCGCCCTTGTAGAAGCCCGTCACGCGGCCTTCCACGATCTTGGAGAGCGCAGCTTCGGGCTTGCCTTCAGCCTTTGCGGTCTCTTCGGCGATGCGACGCTCGGACTCGACCAGTTCGGCCGGGACATCCTCGCGGGTCAGGTAGTTCGGAGCCATGGCTGCAACGTGGACAGCGATGTCGTGTGCGGCGGTGGCAGCGGCTTCGCCTTCACCATCGACAGCGAACAGGACGCCGACCTGGGCCGGGAGGTCCTTGGACGTCTTGTGCAGGTAAGCGTCAACCGTGGTTCCCTCAACGCGGGAGATACGGCGGACAACAACCTTCTCGCCGAGGACAGCGCCCTCTTCGACGACAACCTCGGACAACGGCTTGCCGTCAACCTCGGTGGCCAGCAGGGTCTCGAGGTCGGCTGCGCCGGACTCGACTGCAACGTTGAGAACCTTGTCAGCCAGCTGGATGAACTTGTCAGCCTTGGCGACGAAGTCGGTCTCGCAGTTGACCTCGATCATTACGCCAACGCCGCCGTTGACCTTGGCAGCAACCAGGCCTTCAGCAGTCGAACGGCCTTCGCGCTTGGTAGCACCCTTGAGGCCCTTGATGCGGATGATCTCGATGGCCTTCTCGGCGTCACCGTTGGCCTCGTCAAGAGCCTTCTTGACGTCCATCATGCCGGCGCCGGTGCGCTCGCGCAGGGCCTTGATGTCAGCAGCAGTGTAGTTCGCCATGTGAACCCCTCTGTCTAGAAATTTGTGTGTTTACGGACTGACAGGACGGCAGCCCACCGTGTGAGCCGCCATCCTGTCAGTTGCCCCTGACGCTGTCTCCAGCGTCAGGGAAGGTCCAGATTTACTTGGCTTCAGCTTCGCCGGCTGCAGCTTCAGCAGCCTCGGGAGCTTCGGCTGCGGGAGCTTCTGCGGCCGGAGCCTCAGCAGTTGCTGCTTCTTCAGCCTTGCTGCCTTCGAGGAGCTCGCGCTCCCACTCGGCCAGCGGCTCTTCCGGAGCTTCGGTGGTGCCGGTTGCGCGCTGGTTGCGGGCGATGAGGCCCTCAGCTACGGCGTCGGCAACAACGCGGGTAAGCAGGTTGACAGAGCGGATGGCGTCGTCGTTACCCGGGATCGGGAAGTCAACTTCGTCGGGATCGCAGTTGGTGTCCAGGATGGCAACAACCGGGATGTTCAGCTTCTTGGCTTCGTCAACAGCAAGGTGTTCCTTCTTGGTGTCAACAACCCACAGAACCGAGGGAGCCTTGGTCAGGTTGCGGATACCACCGAGGTTGGACTCAAGCTTGGTGAGTTCGCGCTTGAGGAGCAGGAGCTCCTTCTTGGTGTAAGCCGAGCCTGCGACGTCGTCGAAGTTGATCTCTTCGAGTTCCTTCATGCGCTGGATACGCTTGGCGACGGTCTGGAAGTTGGTGAGCATACCGCCCAACCAACGCTGGTTGACGTACGGCTGGCCAACACGGGTAGCCTGCTCGGCAATTGCTTCCTGAGCCTGCTTCTTGGTGCCGACGAACAGGACGGTGCCGCCGTGGGCGACAGTAGCCTTGACGAACTCGTAGGCGCGGTCGATGTAGGACAGCGACTGCTGGAGGTCAATGATGTAGATGCCGTTGCGCTCCGTGAAGATGAAGCGCTTCATCTTCGGGTTCCAACGACGGGTCTGGTGTCCAAAGTGGACGCCGCTGTCAAGCAGCTGGCGCATAGTTACGACGGGCATGCCGACGCTCCTTCCGGCAGGTCATTCATGAGAGAGCCCATGGGGCTGCTCTTACCCTGCCAATAGTTGACGGTTGTTTAGCCTTTGCCCGGACGGGCGCGGCTCCTGGCATCCATTGCACTTCTCATCCGGCAGGGAACCAAAGGCTCAGCCGGACCGCAAGAGGCACAATCCTCCGCAGCTTGAAGCCAAGAGGCTTCGCTGGTGGAGGGCTGGATACGCGTAGTCAGCCTGGGACCCTCACATATCTGAATGAGACATGTTCCTGAACTAGCTTGAGGGCACAGCAAACTGCTCCACCTAGTGTACTACAGCGACCCCTGCTGTTTGACCGCGCGCGACCACCCGTTGTCCACATACGGAAGGCCGGGGATCGACCCGGGTTCGTGGTCACGGGAGGCTGGGTTCATGTCCGGTTTGAAGCTCATCGTGTCCACAATTCTTACCCTCGTTGTCGCAGGAGGGACGAGCAGCGCTGCGCCCGCGCCAGAGGCCCGGTGGAGCTGGCCGCTCTCCCCCAAGCCGTCCATCCTGCGAACATTTGACCCGCCGGACAAACCGTGGCTCAGCGGGCATCGAGGGGTGGACTTGGGACCAACGCCCGACGGCGGCCCGGTCACCGCGCCGTCGGATGGCGTGGTGACCTTTGCCGGCGTCGTAGTTGATCGCCCGGTGCTGACCATCGAGCAGGGCGATGGCCTCAAGAGCAGCTTTGAACCCGTCGCCAGTGAACTCAAGCCCGGCGACGCTGTCCGCAGGGGTCAGGTCATTGGCACCATTGAGCCCGGTCACTGCATTGGCGCTACGTGCCTGCACTGGGGCGTCCGCCGCGGCGAGGACTACGTCAATCCACTTGGCTTCGTGACGGACATGCGACCGTCCGTCCTGCTTCCGCTCAGCAGAGTCCCCGCTGCAGCAGCGAACGTCCTAGACGATGGCCGAAACTCCGGTGATCGCCCGGCCGGTTACCAGCGTGTTGATTTCGTGCGTGCCTTCGTAGGAGTAGATGGCTTCGGCGTCCGAGAAGATCTTGGCCATCCCATAGTCCGTAACGATGCCGTTGCCACCCAGGATGCTTCGTCCCAGGGCAACACTTTCGCGCATGCGGGCCGTCGTGAACGCCTTGGCCAGGGCCGACTGCTCGTCCTTGGCAGCTCCTGCGTCTTCGAGTTGGGCCAGGCGCACCATCATTCCCAGGGAGGCCACGGTGTTGCCGAGAATTTGAACCAACTGGTTCTGCACCAACTGGAACGCTGCCAGGGGCCGCCCGAACTGTTGACGCTCCACGGCGTAGCTGCGCGCGACATCGAAGGCTGCCATTTGAAGCCCGACCGCCTGCCATGCGACGGCCAGGCGGGTCACCTTGAGGACCTTGTTGGTATCGCGGAAGCTGTTCCCGTTGGCCAGCTTGAAGAAGTCTGGAACCACCACGTTGTCCAGGGTGATGTCCGCGTTCTGCACCGTGCGCAGCGAGATCTTGTTCTCAATCTTGCTGGCCGAGTAACCGGGCAGCTTGGTGTCCACCAGGAACGCCTTGACCTGGTTGTCGGCTACATCCTTGGCGTAGATGACTACCCAGTCGGAGAAAGTGGCATTGCCGATCCAGCGCTTGGCGCCGTTGAGGATCCAGTTGTCACCGTCGCGCATTGCGGTGGTCCGCGTCCCACCTGCAACATCGGAGCCACCCAGGGGCTCGGTCAGGCCGAACGCACCGATCTTCTTCAGGGAGTAGATGTCTGGCAGCCAAGCGTCCTTCTGCTCCTGGGACGCGAGCGCCTCGATGGAACCCGTGAAGAGTCCATCGTGGACACCCATGAACGTCGCAATGGAAGCATCTGCCCGGGTTACCTCCGCGTGGAGCATACCGGCGAACAGGTTCGAGTACCCCTGGCGACGAACGGGGCTGACCAAGTCCAGTTCCCCGAGCTTGGGAATGAGGTCCATGGGGAACTCGCCTCGGTTCCAGCAATCCACAGCGATGGGCTTGACCTCACGCGCAAGAAACTCCCGGACCTCGGCGAGGCGGTCCTGCTCTTTCCCTGTCAGCATCTCCTCAAAGGCGTAGAAGTCGCCGTCGGCATACGGAAGGTTGGTGGCGTCGAATGCAGCGTTGGACATATTCGCTCCTTCAGGGGTGGTCACCTGCGACCACGTCAGGTCCGGAGTGACTGAGCTGCACCAAGGGGCAATAGGGCAGCCAAGTTACCGGCGAGTAGTAAGTTACTGCTCAGTAACTTACCGCAGACTCTCCGGTCCCGCAACGGACAAGGTTTCATGAGGGTCCCAAAGCCGAGACTCCGAGCAGACAGTTCTGTAACGTCGGTTGTGCAACGCCGCAGACGAATTGGGGGACGTTCCGATGATCAATCCACGACGAGAGGCGATTCTGATCCGGAATCGTCAACACAACGGCCTTGAGGACAGGACCTCGGAAGTAGTGGCGTATCACGCCGCGGGGGCCTTCACGTATGTCTCGTTTGGTTCCGAAAAGAGATACAAGTACTCGGCTGACAAGGTCGTTGTTCTTCGGAATCCCGCCCCGAGACTCCTAGAGCCCCAGGACGGAGTATCCGTGCGGGGCAAGGTCATTGATGGCGTCACGGACGTCCTCCGCTTTGAATCGCCTCAGGGAACATGGTGGCGTGTTTTCCATGCGGGCGCATCAGGAATCGGCTATGAAACCTGTCCAGACAAGGAGATAGCGATCTCCCGACCGTCCGATGAAGAACTACGCGCGCAAGCCGTGTTGGATTATTGGCGGGACGTCGCATCCAAACTCCGGGAGGACGATGCGCTGCGCCGGCAGTACGAGAGTTTCAAGAGCGTCCCGAAAGGTAGCGTCCTTGATCTCTACCTTCGGGGCCAGGCCTTGGACGCCGCCGGGCATTTTCAACAACATCCGATACTGCCTTTTTCGTCAAACGTCAGCCAGCGTGAGGCCCTGTTGAAGGGGCTCAACCACCGAATCTCCGTCATCGACGGGCCTCCCGGAACAGGAAAAACCCAAACCATTCTGAACGTCGTCGCCAACATCGTCGCAATCCCAGGCAAGACGGTTGGAATCGTTTCCTTCAACAATGCAGCTGTTGAGAACGTTCGGGACAAACTCGCAGAGGAAGGCTACGGCTATATCGTGGCGGACCTTCGACGCAAAGAGAAAATGGACGAATTCTTCGCCCGTCAAGGAGCCAGGAATGCCATTGTCGATCATTTCGTCGGCAGCCCGCTCGACGAAGCCCCGCCGGCCGACCAGGTGGCCGATCTCGACAAACGCCTGCAAGACCTGCAAGGGACTGTCCGGCAGCTGGCCCTGTGGAAGCACGAGCTGGACGCGTTCAAACTCGAAAGGCGCCACTTTCTCCTCCAGGCAGACGCGGCTGGCCCGGCCGCGATGAATGAGGTGCCGCCTTGGCACGGTTCATCGCGCCGAATTCTCGAGTTCCTGGCTGATACGTCCTCCGTTCCCTTGGACGAAGGTCCACTCCGGAGGTTCTTCAGGCGCATCAAACTTCGTCTGCGATACGGGTCGTTGGGGAGAGTCGACACTGGCCAAACTGATGTTGTTCTGAGCCTGCAAGGTACTTACTACGATAAGAAAATCGCTGAGCTGGAGCTGCAAATTGACCAAGCCGAAAGGATTTTGGCGAGCGAGGACTACCGGCGTCTGGAACGCGATCATCAGCGGGCCTCACGGCAGACTCTGGAAGCGGCACTCCATCAGCGATACGCCCGGAAGCGGAGACGGATTTATACCGAAAGCAGGTACAAACCGGAATTTGCAGAGTTCACCTCGGACTACCCGGTAGTTCTCAGTACATGCCATTCCCTGCGAAGAAACGTCCCGGCAGGGAAATTCTTGGATTATTTAATCATCGACGAGGCTTCCCAAGTGGACCTGCTCGCTGCCGGGCTGGCGCTCTCTTGTGCCCGGAACGTCATCGTTGTCGGTGACCTGAAGCAGCTCCAGCACATAGCCGACGAAAAGGCGTCGAGGACCGCTCCTAGAGCGCCGTCGCCCAACTTTGATTACAGACTGCATAACGTCCTTTCCTCAATCATCGACCAATACGGTGCCGGCTTTCCCCGTACCATGCTCCGCGAGCACTACCGCTGTGATCCGGCGATCATCGAGTACTGCAACAGGAAGTTCTACGGAGGACAGCTTGTGCCGTATACCTCCGGCGACGTTGAGGGACAGCCGATGGTCGTGGTCCGTACAGCTGAGGGGAACCACATGCGTCAGCACCACAGCGGGGGGCGGACCAACCAGCGGGAGGCGGATGTCATTGCCAAGGAAGTGCTGGACCAATTTTGTTCAGGCATTCCCGATGACGAAATCGGCGTGGTGACCCCGTATCGAAGGCAAGTGGACAAGGTAGCCGAGGCCCTGGTCAACAACATCCAAGCGGACACGGTCCATAAGTTCCAGGGGCGCCAAAAGACCGTGATCATCATGAGCACCGTCCTGGACGAGACGAACCTCGGTAAATCGGGCATCAACTTCGTAGACGACCCCCACTTGGTAAACGTCGCCGTCTCCCGCGCAGTGAAGCGGTTTGTCCTCGTCACCAACAACGAGATGCTTCCCACAAGCCGCCATCTTCGGGACTTGGTTCAGTTCATTCGGTACCGAAACCCTGAAGATGGTGTGTTCGACAGCAGCGTCCTGTCTGTTTTCGACCTCTTGTACAGAGAATATTCTGCGCTGTTGAAACCACTGGCCAGCAGGCTGCAGGGCAATTCACAGTTCACTTCGGAAAACATCATCTGGACGTTATTGACTGAACTCATCGGGGATGAGCCTTTCACCGACCTGGCCATAGCGCCGCAGGTCCTGCTGAGGAACCTGCTGCCTGAGCTGTCCATGCTCACGCCCGAACAACGCTCCTACGTCCAGAACCGCGCAACCTTGGACTTTGTGGTCTACAACCGCATCAGCAACATGCCCGTCCTTGCAGTTGAGGTCGATGGTTTTGCCTTCCATGAAAACAACCCCGCGCAGCACGCCCGGGATGCCCACAAAGACGCCATCTGCCACGCGCACAAGATCCGCCTATTACGTCTACCCACGACAGGAAGTGGGGAGGAAGCCCGCATTCGCCACGAACTAACGGCTGCAGTCAACGGTCAGTGACAGCAAGAGAGCCGTGACCGACGTCTTGATCGTCGGCCACGGCTCCCGTGTGAATGTAGGGCTACTCGGACTTGAACCGAGGACCTTAGGATTATGAGTCCCGCGCTCTAACCAGCTGAGCTATAGCCCCGTGATGCCCGGTCCGGCCGCTGTGAAACAGCAGTACCGGGCAAAGCACTCTAGCAATACTAATAGCTAATGGGGAGTGCTTGTGTCACACCACTTTGTCCTCGTAGGAAGCCCCGCGGTAGAGGTCCTCAAACGTCTGGAGGGTGCCGTTGATGCTGTGCGGCTCAACCATCTCGCGGCTCAGCTTGCCCATGGCAACAAGTTCGTCCTTGGGAAGTTCCACCAGGTGGGTAATCTTGGCCGCGAGCTCATTGCTGTCGTTGGGCGTGAACAGGTAGCCGTTCTCCCCGTCACGGACCAGGTGCGGCAGTGCCATGGCGTTGGCCAGCAGCACAGGAGTGGAAGCCGACATGGCCTCCAGGGTCACCAGCGACTGCAGCTCGGCAGTACCGGGCATGCAGAAGATATCGGCCTTGATGTACGCCTCACGCAGGTCCTCGTCGCTCGCCAACCCAAGGAACCGCACCCGATCCCCCAGCCCAAGCTTCGCTACCTGGGCCTCAAGGGCGGGACGAACTTCGCCACCACCCACGATTTCCAGATTCACGTTCAACTCGCGCGGGGTCTTGGCCACGGCGTCGATCAGCACGTTGATGTGCTTCTCTTCGGCCAGGCGGCCCACGAACAGGACCGTTGGGTTGGCGTGCGGTTCGATGATTTCACCGGGCTGGAGCTCGTAGGCCGAAGAATCGATGCCGTTGGAAAGGGGCAGGACCTTACGCAGGAAGGCGTGCTGGTGCATGGCCTTGGCAGCGAGCGGCGTGGGTGTGGTGACCACGTCGGCCTGACCCATGACCTTGCCCATGTCCTTCCACGAAATCCGGCCCACGATGTCCTTGAACCACTGCGGGAACGGAAGGAAGGGGTTGAGGTTCTCCGGCATGAAGTGGTTGGTGGCTACAATCCGGATTCCGCGCTTAACAGCCTCGTAGAGGACGTGCTCGCCGATCATGTAGTGGCTCTGGATGTGGACGACATCCGGCTGGACTTTGTCGAAGAGGAGGCTGATTTCCTTCTTGATTTCCCACGGGAAGCAGATCCGGAAGTACTCGTGGGTGAAAACGCCATGGGAGCGAAGCCGGTGGACCGTGGCTTCGTCGCGGAACTCCGTGTAGCTCTTGCCCGTGTCCGGACGGCAGGCCAACACGTGCACGTTGTGTCCACGTGCCGTCATCCCCTTTGCAAGGCGGTAGCCGAACTGGGCGGCACCGTTGACGTGCGGCGGGTAGGTATCCGCCGCAATCAGAATAGTGAGGGGCTTGTTGGTGTCGGGAATGGTCACGTGGAGAACTCCTGATGGTCACGGTGCGGACAGCGTTGCTTGTGGCAATGCTGCGGTGTCGCCGGGTTGCCGACCGCAATAACGGTGGCGCAAGGTAAATCTCTGCCCTAAGCCTTCCGGCTGGCAGCCGCCTTCGCATCCTTCTTGCGTTTGGTGACTTCCGGATGGTGCCGGCTCAGGGCAATAACCCCCACGATAGCAAGCGTAGCGGCCGCAGCCATGGCGATGGCCATCACGGCGTGGACATCGGGACGAAGCTCACCGAGGATCACGATGCCGATTGCGATGCCCACCATCGGGTCAATGACGGTCAACCCGGCGATTACCAGGTCCGGCGGTCCTCCGGAGTAGGCACTCTGCACGAACCAGGAGCCCAGTCCCCCGGCGGCCACGATGGCGATGAGGGTGTACCACTGGACGTTCAGGAGGAACAGACCGTTGGGATCGAGCAGGTGCTTGCCGATGATGCGGGTCAGCACGGCGACGAAGCCGAAAAGGACACCGGCTCCCAGAATGTAGACGAAGGCACTCATTCGGTGCCTGAACACGACGGCCAGTGTTCCGAAGATGCCCACGGCCAAGGCAAGCAGGAGGACAATCGTCAGCTCGTCTTCGGTGTTAACGTGATGGTTTTCCTGAGTGACGTTGACTGCCAGCAGCACGAACAACGCCGAACCCGTAACACAGGCACTGATGGCCACCACAGTGGCACGGTTGATGCTCAGGCCCTGGTCCTTGGCGTTGACCACCGTGGTGATCACCAGTGCGATGGCACCTATGGGCTGCACCACTGTGAGGGGCGCGGAAACCAAAGCGACTGCGTTCATCACCATTCCGAGGGCAAGGAACAACAGCCCGAGCATCCAACGGGGATTTCGCAAGAGCCGCAGGAAGCCATTGGAGCTGAGCGCCAGGCCACCGGTATCGGCTTTCACCGCGCTGCCCTGCCGCTGGGCGCCGATGGCGAGGAAGAAAGCACCAAGTACCGCGAGAAAAACCGCCAGCCAGACCATCAGCCTCGTCCGCCGTCGTCGGTTTTCAATTCTTTACCCTTACGCAAGATGGCCCAAAAATAGTTGTAGGCCGCAACCCAATGGCCTAGCAGGCCGAAGCCCAAGAAGGTCCAAGCAGCCACGAAGTAGACCTCGGTAAGTGGAATCGGCAGCTTGGACAGGACAAGCAACGGTGTGCCGACCAGCAGCAGCGCCGTGCGGATCTTTCCAATGATGCTCACCGGAAGGTCCGGGTGGCTCCGGAAGTAGATCAGCGAGGCGATGGCCAATACGGCGTCCGGCACCAACAGTGCGGCCAAGTACCACCACTGCACGACGCCGGCAATCGCCAGCGTGAACGCGACAGCCAGCAACGCGGCCCGGTCGGCCATCGGATCCAGTATCCGGCCCAGCTTGGAGGTCTGGTCGAAGCGTCTGGCGATGTATCCATCCACCCAGTCGGTACTGCCCATGATGACGAGCACCAGGACCGCGAAGCCGTACTCCTGTTCTGACAACACGAGCCACACAAATAGCGGGACGCCCATGAAACGAAGGACTGTGAGGACGTTGGGGATCGTGAAGATGAGGTCATGATCAACCTGCGGCCGGTCAGGGTTCGACCCAGCTCCGATCAATCTCATTTTTGTCCCCCTTCCTCGTCTTCAGTCTTTGGTGCCCCGATTGGCTGCTACTTCTTCAGCAGCTTCCTCAGCGCAACAACGAAGACCACGGCAGCGGTGGCGAAAGCTGCGAGGTCCTTCCACCTGGCGGCAAGCCGTTCGGTGAGGCTTTCGGGTACGGAGTCTCCGAGGTCGGCAAGCTTCGCTGAAGCGAATTCCTTGCCGTCTCTGAACTTTCCGTTGGCGCTTTCCAGCAAAGCCTGACCCTGCTTCTTGACGTCCAGCTGCTCACCGAGTTCGTCGCGGACGCCGGTCAGGTGTTCACGCCGCCTCTTCAGTCGCGAGCGAAGTTCGGCTTCGGTGGGCGCCTTGACGGCGTCTGCTTCCTTGGCCGCTTCCTTTGCAGCCTTTTCTGCCTTGGCCTTCTCCGCGGCTGCTTCCTTTTCAGCCTTCGCGGCCTTGGCGGCAGGCGAGTTGGGATCCAGGATGGATTCGTCGAAGGCAGAACCTTCCTTGGCAATTCCGAGATCGTGCTTGATGCCCCTGATGGTGTCTTCGGGGACCAAGGGCATGGCTTTCTTGAATTTGGCTATGCCTATCAAGGATGCGATAGCCACAATCAGCAGGAAGAATGCTGCGACAATCAGAGCCGCCAGCCAGCCGGGCATAATTGTGGCCAAACCCAGGATGGCTGCGACAACCAGCGCAATCACCAGGAGCCCCAAGAACACAAGCGCTACTCCGAAGAATGCGCCAGCGATGCCAACCTGCGTGGCCTTTCGCTTGAGTTCTACCTTCGCCAGGGCGATTTCGTCGTTGAGTTGCCTCGGAACCAGCCTTGCTACGAGCTTGAGGGTCTTCGGCATAGTACGAATGGCTGGTCCTTGACTGGTCCGGCCGGTGTGACGTCCACTCATGGGTTCCGCCTAACTGCTTCCTCTGGGCATCGTGTAAGGCGAACGCGGCGCAAAAAACCATCGCAGCGTACACCTGTCCTCAAAGCTATCATTCAGGTTCCTGCTGAACTTTCGGGACGACAATGCGGCGCGCCCGTCATAGGTCCAATAAATATGATCCGGGCCATAGGATAGATGATCGTGACCTCTCCCATTGCTCCGGGCGATTCTCTGAGCCGACGCGAAAAACTTGTCTACATTCTCCTGCTGGGTGCCCTCACTGCCCTGGGTCCTTTCACTATTGACCTGTATCTTCCGGCGTTCCCCGCCTTGGAAGAGAGTTTTGACGTATCGGAAGCGGCAATCCAGCTCACACTGACCGGTACAACTGTGGGGTTCGGGCTCGGCCAGCTGCTGGTGGGCCCCTTCAGCGACAAGGTTGGACGTCGGCTGCCCCTGATTCTGGCCACGGCTTTGCACATCGGCTCTTCGCTCGGCGCGGCACTGGCCACGGACATCGGGATGCTCTCCCTCTTCCGCGTGCTCATGGGAATCGGCGCTGCCGGCGGTGGCGTGGTGGCCATGGCCATGGTCCGGGACCTCTTTCACGGCTACTCCATGGTCCGGATGTTCTCGCGGATGTCACTGGTCAACGGCCTCGCCCCCATCCTGGCGCCGGTCATCGGCTCCCAACTGCTGCTGGCGTTCCCGTGGCCGGGCATCTTCTACTTCCTGGCCGGTTATGGCCTGCTGGTCATCATCGCCTCCATCTTCTTCATTCGGGAGACACTTCCGGCCGACCAGCGCGGAAAGTCCGCCAACACGGTGGCTCAACGCTATAAGACCGTCCTGACGGACAGGATTTTCGTGGGCATGGTGCTGGTGGGAAGCCTGAACTTCGGCGGGCTTTTCGCATACCTATCGGCTTCCACCTTTCTCTTCCAGAACGTCTACGGCTTTTCGCCGCAGGAATACGGCATCCTGTTCGGGGTCAACTCCCTGGGCATCGTTGCAGGCGTGCAGATCAGCTCGCGCCTGATCCGACGGGTGGCGCCGCAGTGGATCGTGGCCGGGGCAACGGTGTTCATGCTGTTCACCGCCCTCCTGATCGTGGTCCTTGACCTGTTGCATGTGGGGTTGTGGGGCATCCTCATTCCTTTGTGGTTCTACATTTGCGCAACAGGCTTCATGTTCCCGTGTGTACAGGTCCTGTCCTTGGCGAACCACGGCGCGCAGGCAGGCACCGCAGCATCGCTCCTGGGCGCATCGCAGTTCATGATGGCCGGGATTGTCCCGCTGGTGGTCGGGTGGCTGGGCGTCAGTTCAGCCGTCCCCATGGGCGCCGTGATGGCCGCCTGCATCACCGGCGCGATCGCCGCGCTGTGGTTGATCGTCCGGCCACGGTCTGTTCCGTCCATCCATTAGAACCAGCCCCGTAGGCTGTGACCATGACTAATAAACCGCACCGCAACGGCAGGGGCCTCTTCCTCGGCGCTTTGCTCGGCGCCGTCGCCGGTGCTCTTTTGGGCCGCGCCGCCGGCAGCGCGCTGTTTGGTGCCATCCTGGGTGCCGTGATCGGCGCCGCCGTGCTGTACCGCGTGAATCCTGGCCCTTGGAAGAGGGACTAGGCCGGTCTCTCAGGCGACCCGCCGCCGTCGAGAGTCACCAAACCCTCCCGTAACTGCGCGCCGCAAGGCAGAATGGTGGCCAGCCGGGGTAACCGGTGCTTGAACCGGTGAAGGGGACATCACATGAGCACGGCTGTTGTATTTCGGGGCAGTGTGCGGGGCCTGGCCACCGTCCGGAGGTTGCCGCTGACGCTCGCTCTGGTGGTGATCCTCTGGGTACTGGGTGCCGTTTCCGGTAGCCTCATCAACGGCCCCGGCCAAGACTTGTTGGATCAAGTCGGAATCGGCTTGGCGGTAGAGCCCGGGCCGTGGTGGTCCATCTTCACGTCGGCGTTCTTTGCTTCCTCTCTTGTGGACTATCTGGCCTGCACGGCGGCAATCCTGGTGGGTGTCGGCATCGCCGAACGCGTCATGGGCCCTTGGATCGCCTTGGCTGCCTTCATAGCCGGCTCAGCCCTCAGCGCCTTGGTTCTTGTGGCGCTTGTAACCTTCGGAACGGACGCCAGCGACCAGTGGCTGAGCTTCTTGGGCGGCGAATATGTAGTGGGCGCCTATGGCGGCGCCGCCGCTGCATTGGGATGTTCGACGGCGGCACTCGAGGCACTGTGGCGTCGTCGCCTGAGGACGTGGTTGCTGGCCGCCACGCTGATGTTTGCCTTGTTCGTGGGCGTTGCCCAAACCCTGCAGGCGCTGGCCGGAGCCGTGATCGGGATCTTGGCGGGTTGGGCCGTCCAGTCGCTGGTGCTCCGCCGCAGGGCCGGATCGCTCCACTCGTCAAGCCTTCGCGAGACCCGTTTCCTGGTAGGCACAGTGGTGGGCGTCTTCGCCGTCGGACCTCTGCTCACGCAACTGACCGGAACCTGGGAAGTAGGGCCCCTCTCCGTCGTTTCCGAGGTCATGCTCCAGGCCAGTCCCGACGCCGATGAGGTTCAGGAAGCGTGCAACAACGACACCAACTGTGTCACCCTGCAGGGCATCGTTGGCGTCCAAAGCTTCGGCGCGGCCATCCTGACACTGATTCCGGTTCTTCTGTTGCTTGTCTGTGCCGAGGGCCTCAGGCGCGGCCGACGGCTCGCGTACCGGCTGACGCTTGTTATCCAGCTGTATCTTGCCGCTGTGACCGTCCTGTCCATCCTCCAATACGTCTATGATCCGGATGTCACGTTGGGCGATGACGACTTCGCGTACCTCCTCCTGTACGCGGTCCCAGCAGTCCTCGCCCCGCTCATCATCGTGGCGCTGCTGCTCGCAAACCGGCATAAGTTCCGCGTCGAGTCGAGCGACGCGGGTTATCGGGTCCTCGGCCGGACCTCGCTCATCCTGGCTGTCGCCGCCGTGATCTTCTATGTGGCGTTCTGGTTCATTGAAGGCAACCCGGGCCGCTCTACCCTGCTGGACCTTGCCGGGCAGCTAACCCACATCCTGGTTCCTTTCCCTGTCCCCTTCGTTGTGGCCCTCCCGCAAGGCCTGCTGAGCACGGTCCTTTACGGCCTGGGCGGGGACATCATCTGGCTGTGCATCCTGGTGCTGGTCCTGAATAACTTCCGGCGGTTCAGGATGCTCGCCACTGATCCGGCAGCCGATCTGGGGCACACCAGGGAGCTGTTGCATGATGGCGGCGGCACGCTGTCCTGGATGGCGCTGTGGGACAACAACCAGTACTGGTTCACCCCGGACAGGAAGGCCGGTATTGCCTATCAGGTCCATAACGGCGTGGCCCTTACGGTTGCGGGTCCTTTCGGCGCTGAAGAACACCATGCCGATGCGGCCGCTGGATTCCTGAAACACTGTTCGAACCTCGGGCTGATCCCGTGCTTCTACTCGGCAACGGCAGAGCTCGATGCGCCGCTCCTTCCCCGGGGCTTCAGGAAGCTGGAAGTGGCGGAAGAGACACTACTCAACGTCCAGGCCATGACCTTCAAGGGGAAGGAGTGGCAGAACGTCCGCACCGCCCTGAACCGTGCAGACAAGCTGTCCATCAAGGATCACTGGTACAACTACCCTGAGATGCCGCCGGGAATCAGGGCCCAGCTCGCTGAGATTTCCGAGGAATGGGTGGCTGATAAGGCACTTCCTGAGATGGGCTTCACCTTGGGTGGCCTGAATGAGCTCAAAGATCCCGAGGTGCTCTGCTGTGTTGCCGTGGATGACGCCGGCCTGGTCCATGGAGTCACCAGCTGGCTGCCCGTTTTCAGCCAAGGGACCGTCTCGGGGTGGACCTTGGACTTCATGCGCCGCCGCACCACGGGTTTCAAGGGCGTCATGGAGTTCCTTATTGCCTCCGCCGTGACCCACTTCAAGGATGAAGTCCCTCACATCTCCTTGTCCGGCTCTCCGCTGGCCAACGCAGGAGCCGGCGCCGGCGAGGGTGACCGCAGCACACTGGACCGCGTCCTCGCACTCCTCGGGAACGCCTTGGAACCCATGTATGGCTTCAAGTCGTTGGCCGCCTTCAAGTCGCGGTTCCAGCCGGAGCACCGGACTTTGTACATGTACTACCAAGACCCGTTGGCCCTACCGTCCATCGGTATTGCCGTGGGTTCCGCCTACTTGCCGGGACTCTCCCCCACGCAAAGCGCGGGGCTGTTGCGGCAGATGGTAGCCAAGGAGCCCGCCGCGTGACGCCGGAACGGACTTCCCGGCGATGAACGAGCTTTTGAAGCTTGAGATCAGCGGCCCTCTTGTCATGACGATTGCCGGAGTGATCGGCGCCGGGTTCTTCCTGCTTCTGTTCCTCAGGCCTTCGGCGCGCTGGGCCCTCACAGCGATCACGGCCATTGTGGTGGCTGCTCTGTTCGGGTGGTTGACTGTGTGGATCGTGGAGGACGTTTTGGATGTCTTCCATGTGGGGCTGACTCCCCGGGTGTGGTTCTGGGCGATCTCCTGCTTCGCCGCGTTGGGACTTGCCGTGGTGAGCTTCCGCCACAGTCCGCGATGGCGGAAGGTGGTGGCCGCAGTATCCGTCCCGGTATTCCTCCTGGTAGCCGCGCTTGGCATCAACACGGAGTTTGGACTCAACAAAACCCTGGGCTCGGCGCTGGGAATCTCCACTGAGGACGTCATCCAGTTGGCCAAGCCGGACCCGGATGCCTCCAGCCCGGCAGGTCCGCTATGGCAGAGCTGGAAACCCCCGGCTGACCAGCCCTCGAAGGGCGAAGCGGGCACCCAGGTCATTCCAGCCACAGCCTCCGGCTTCAACGCAAGGCCGGCGGGCATCTATCTGCCCCCTGCAGCCCTGGCGGCACATCCGCCCAAGCTGCCCTTGTTCGTCCTCATGATGGGTCAGCCTGGGCTTCCTGACCCGCAATACGTCTCCGCCGCACTGGACGAGTTCGCGGCAAAGAACAACGGCCTGGCCCCCATCGCGATCGTCGCAGACCAGATCGGGCCGGACCAGGATGACACCCTCTGCCTGGACACCGCCAAGTATGGAAATGTTGAAAAGTACATCAACGAGGACGTGGTGAACTGGGCCAAAGCCAACTTGAACATCCTTCCCGACCGCGAACACTGGACCATCGCCGGGTACTCCAACGGCGGCCAGTGTGCCATTTCCTTCGCGGTCAAGTACCCGGAGATGTGGGGCAACGTGGTGGACATCTCGGGCGAAGAATTCCCTGGCGCGGAAGACCCGGCCGGGAACCTCGCGGCGATCTTCAACGGCAACCAAGCCGCCTACGACGCCCAGAAGCCCATCAACATCATGAAGGGGAAGCAGTTCCCCAACACAACTGCAGTTTTCACCGTGGGCTCGGATGACACCACCTACGTAGCGGCTGCAAAGGCAGTCTCCGCAGCGGCCCGGAATGCCGGGATGACGGTGACCTACTACGAGGTGCCCAATGGTGGTCACGTAGGCCTGGCGCTGAATGCGGGACTTACTAAAGGCTTTGAGGTGCTGTATCCCAGGCTGGGTCTGTCCAGGTAGCGCTCCCTCTTCTCCGGGCCACGCGCTGGCGATAAAGTTGACATGTGCCACATTGGCAAGAGCTGCAGCCGCTTCCGGCACCGTGGCAGCGTCGGGATGAACGCATCCTGCCGCTGTGGTGGGACCGGCTGTGTTCGGTGACCAGCCCGCAGTCGGCCGCCCTCTACGCCGCAGGGCTTTTTACCGACGATCGCCGTCGCCCCATTGCCCAGTGGTACAACCCCGAAACGGACGCCGCGCTTTTGGTCGCCCCGGAGACCTCCCCTGAATGGCCGGTCCAGCGCTTCGGCATCTTCTATGCCCCGCCGGGCGGCGGCTTCACCCGCGTCTACTCGGCACCCCACGAATGGCATCCCCGCGAGCCCAGGACTCCGCCCACCGAGCAGGATTCGTTCCTCGCCGCCGTGGCCGAGGCCGCCCGTTTCCTGCAGGTGGAGATGGATTTCGTCTGATAAAAAGCGGACCCCGCACCAGCAGTGAAGCCGGTACGGGGTCCTTATGCTCCTCCGGACTGGACTTGAACCAGTAACCCTTCGATTAACAGTCGAATGCTCTGCCAATTGAGCTACGGAGGAATGAAGCGGTTATGACTTTAGCAAAGGTTCTACCGGAATGCGAAATCGGCATGGCATACCCCCTGGGGGTATAAAAATACCCCCGTTCCGAAAGCCCGGAACGGGGGTATTGTGCGCTCCTCCGACTGGACTTGAACCAGTAACCCTTCGATTAACAGTCGAATGCTCTGCCAATTGAGCTACGGAGGAATGAAGCGGTTACTAGCTTAACAGGGGCCCGCCGGAAAACGAAATCGGCGCTGTCAGCCGTCCGAACGCAGTGCCCTGCGCTCCATTTCAAGCTGCATCAGCTCCCGGTTCAGCCGCTGAAATTCTTCCGGATTGGCGCCCGCGTCCAAGCGCTGCAGCTGCCCCATCTTGTCTGCCTTGATGCGGGTGATCTGCAGTTCGAAGAGACGGGCCAGAATGTCGCGGCAGTACCGCTGCATGGCCTCAGGCGTACTGGCCGGCAAGGGTGTCACCGCGAGCTCCGAGACGAGCGACCTCAGGGGTTCCGGGACTTCCTGGCGGATCTGTTCCACCCAGGCCACAGGATCAGCCGCGTGGGCAAGCCCGGTGGCACGAATGGCAGCGTGGACCGCCGAGTAGGCAGGCGTGGCAAAGTGGGACGCCTCGAAGCGCTCCCACGACACGCCACCTAGGACAGCAGGATCCTGGAGCGCCACCTCAAGCGCCTGGCGCTCCATCCCGGCCACGGGGTCGCGCGGGTCGGGACGATGGAAAACCGGACTGCTCGACGGCGGTGCTACCGCCGTCGTCGACTGTTCTCCCGAGCCGCCCGCGGCGGCGCGCTTGGCAGCTCCGCCAACGAATCGGCTGACCTCTTCGATGGGCATCCCCAGCCACCCTGCAAGTTCGCGGGTGTAGCCCGGCCGCGCGGCAGAGTCCCTGATCTGCGCCACCACGGGGGCGGCCTCCCTCAGGGCAGCTACACGGCCTTCCACGGTGTCGAGGTTGTGCCTGCGGAGCGAGGCTTTGATGGCGAACTCAAAGAGGGGTTTCCGGCTGCTGATCAGGTCCCGCACCGCGGAGTCGCCCTTGAGTTGACGAAGATCACAGGGATCGGCACCGCTGGGTTCAACTGCCACGTACGTCTGGGCTTGGAAGCGCTGGTCTTCCTCGAACGCCCGCAGGGCTGCCTTCTGGCCGGCGGCGTCGCCGTCAAAGGTAAAGATGACCTCTCCCCCGCTGCCATCGTCCGAGAGCAGCCGCCGGGCCACTTTGATGTGCTCGGTACCGAACGCAGTACCGCAGGTGGCCACCGCCGTCGCGACTCCGGCAAGGTGGCAGGCCATGACGTCCGTGTAGCCCTCGACCACCACCAGTTGCCGTTCTTTAGCGATGTTCCGCTTGGCGAGGTCGATCCCGTAGAGGACCTGGGACTTCTTGTAGAGCGTGGTCTCAGGGGTGTTCAGGTATTTGGGCCCCTGGTCGTCTTCAAAGAGTTTGCGGGCACCGAACCCAATGGTGTCTCCCGCGATGTCCCTGATGGGCCAGATCAGCCTTCCGCGGAAGCGATCGTAAATCCTCTGTTGGTTTCCGGGTCCCCCGGCCGAGAACATCCCTGTGAGTTTCAACTCAGCATCCGTGAATCCACGGCCGCGGAGGTGCTTCAGCAGTCCGTCCCAGCCTTGGGGCGCGTATCCCACCCCGAAGTGTTCGGCGGCAGCGCGGTCAAAACCGCGGCCATCCAGGAAGTTGCGCCCTTCGGCTGCTCCGGGCGTCAACAGTTGGGCGCGGAAGAACTCGTCGGCGATCTTGTGGGCATCCAGGAGGCGCTGGCGCTTGCCTACTTCCTCGCGGCTGGGACCGGTGCCGCCGTCCTCGTAACGCAGCTCGTAGCCGATTCTGGCGGCCAGTTTCTCAACAGCCTCGTGGAAGGAGCTGTGGTCCATTTTTTGGACGAAGGAGATGGCGTCTCCGTCCTCGCCGCAGCCGAAGCAGTGGTACCTGCCCACTTGCGGGCGAACAGTGAAGGAAGGCGAGCGTTCGTCGTGGAAGGGGCAAAGGCCCTTGAAACTGCCCAGCCCGGCGCCCTTGAGGGTGACGTAACCGTCAACGACTTCCTTGATATCCGTGCGCTGGCGTACTTCGTCGATATCTTCACGTTTGATCAGGCCAGCCACGTGACCATCCTAGTCGCTTGGCCGAAGAGTCCCCGCCGTTAACTGAGCCTCGGAGGCGTTACCAGAGCGACGGAAGGCTGCCCACGAGGCGCTCATACATGGCCAACGCTGACACGTCCGTCAGCGACGCCACCTGGTCGATCACCACGCGCAGCCGTGCACCGTCGTCGACGGCGTCCCGCCAGTCCGCGGCGAACATCGGCTCCAGGTGACGGTCACCGGTGGCGTTCAAAACACCCACGAGCGCGTGCAGCACTTCGCGTTGGCGTTCGTACACCGGCTGGCGGTGGTCCGTTGAGATGACAAAGGTTGTGGCCAGGCCCTTGAGGACGGCAATCTCCGTGACGGTCTCCTCGGGGACCATGAGCTCAGCGTCGTAGCGGGTCAGATTGGCTGGACCGAAATGGGCACGCGTTGTTTCCATGGCGCTCTGGCAGAACCGGCCGATGAGCTGACTGGTCATGTCCTTCAACGCCGCCATGGATTTCCGGCTGCCATCAGCTTCGCGGACCCAGACCTTGGTGGCCTCAAGGCGGGCGAGGGCGGCATCAATTTCTGCGGGATCGTTATGCGGCAGGTACCACTGTTTGGTGTATCCCACCACGCGAGCCCGGTGGTCCGGGTTCTCCATCCACTTCAGCTGGAAATGGCCGGCGACGATCGCATCCTCAACGTCGTGGACCGAGTACGAAATGTCGTCGGCAAGGTCCATTACTTGAGCTTCGATGCACGAACGGTTTCCCGGAGCGCCTTCGCGCAGCCATTCGAAGACGGGAAGATCGTCTTCGTAAGCGCCGAACTTACTGGTGCGGTGGCCATGGATCACAGGGGCATCGACGGCGGACCATGGGTATTTGGACGCGGCGTCCAGGCTGGCACGGGTCAAGTTGAGTCCAGCCGGCCGTCCGTCCTCTGCCAGAACCTTGGGTTCCAGGCGGGTCAGGAGCCTGAGGGTTTGGGCATTGCCCTCGAAGCCGCCGATGGTGTGCGCAACTTCATTGAGCGCGGACTCGCCGTTGTGGCCGAAGGGCGGATGACCGAGATCGTGGCTCAGGCATGCAGTGTCCACGACGTCAGGATCGCAGCCCAGGGAGCGCCCAAGCTCACGGCCCACTTGCGCCACTTCCAGGCTGTGGGTCAGCCTGGTTCGGACAAAGTCGTCCGTATCCGGGGCAACTACCTGCGTTTTTGCACCGAGCCTGCGCAAGGCCGAGGAGTGCAGGACCCTGGCGCGGTCCCGTTCAAAGTCCGAGCGATAGTTGCTCTTGCGAGGCTCTTCGACCCACCTCGCGGAATCTGCCTCAGCGTAACCGGGGATGGCCAGCACAAAATCGTGAGTCGTCCCGTCATGGCCAAGTATCGCTTCGGTTCCCATGGGTATCTGCCTCCTTCAAGCGCCGGGGTGTGGAGCTTCTTGAGTCAGTCTTACACGTGTGAGGCTAGCCGCCCGAAACGTCAAGCTCCGCGGCCGAGATATCCGCGCTCTGTTCAGCGTTCAGCTGACGGCTCACCAGCCAGTCCTTGGGCAAGGCAGGCTTCTTGGGCGAGCCCGCACGGCCGCGGGGTCCTTCGGAATCCACACCCGGGTAGGGCGAGTCCATATCCAGTTCATCGAGGTATTCGCGCAGCACCTCGAGGGTGGGTACGGTGGCCAGCTTGGCGCGGAGTTCGCCGCCCACCACGTAGCCCTTGAAGTACCAGGCCATGTGCTTGCGGATCTCGCGGAGAGCCTTGTATTCGTCGTTCCCGAACGTTTCCACCATCAGCTCGGCGTGACGGTAGACGCCTTCAGCCACTTCGCGAAGTCCTGGCCGGTGCCGCTGGTCGCTTCCTTCGAAAGCGGCCTGCAGATCGCCGAACAGCCAAGGCCTGCCCTGGCAGCCACGGCCAACCACGACGCCGTCCACGCCGGTCTCCCGCACCATGCGGACTGCGTCCTCGGCGGACCAAATATCGCCGTTGCCCAGCACCGGGATATCCGGCAGGGCCTCGCGGAGGCGGGCGATGGCAGACCAATCGGCCTGGCCGGAATAGAACTGCGCGGCAGTGCGGCCGTGAAGGGCGACGGCGGCCACCCCCTCGTCGCGGGCGATGCGGCCGGCGTCGAGGTACGTCAGGTGGTCCTCATCGATGCCCTTGCGCATCTTGATGGTCAGTGGAATGCCGCCCTTGGACGCTTCCTTGACCGCTGTCTGGACGATGGATGTGAAGAGGTCGATTTTCCACGGAAGCGCTGAGCCGCCACCGCGCCGGGTGACTTTGGGCACGGGGCAGCCGAAGTTGAGGTCAATGTGATCGGCGCGGTCCTCTTCCACGAGCATGCGGACCGCTGCGCCCACCGTCACAGGGTCCACGCCGTAGAGCTGTACGGAACGGACTTTCTCGTCCCCATCATGCGAGATGATGCGCAACGATTCCGGTGTCCGCTCCACAAGGGCACGGGACGTCACCATCTCGGCCACGTACATGCCGCCGCCGTATTCACGGCAAAGCCTGCGGAAGGCCGAGTTGGTGATGCCCGCCATGGGGGCAAGGATCACCGGGGTGTCCACGGTGATCCCGCCGAGCTTCAATGGCGGGAGTTCAAGCTTTGGTGCGGGGGGCGTTGCTACAACAGTCACCCATCCATTGTTACAAATCCGCGCAAATCGGCCCCCTTTTGGCCGAAACCCGGTGTTGTTTGCCCAGCACACCGTACTCGGGCGGGCCCTGCGGAAAAGATCCGGACCCGGCGTCAGGTGGCCTTGTCGGTGCTTCCGCCGCGGCGCTCCGCTTCCCGCTGGGCGCGTCGGCTACCCGGGCGTGCCGGTTTGCCGGGAGCGTCAAGGCGCGTATCGGCGTCGTACGTGTCCTTCGAACCGGAACCCACGACGGCGGCGGCCGCTGCCAGCGAACCGGTGTCGTTAAGCTCGTCAGCAGTTACGGTCGGCCCGCCAGCGGCGGCGAGGCGCTTCATGCCGGTGGCTTTGACCACCAGGACGGCGATAAGCGTCGTGACCGGGATGGCAAGGACGAGGCCGATGGAACCCACCAACGTGCGGATGACTTCCTCGGACAATTCCGCGCTGGTGAGTGCTTCATCGAGCGGCCGGTCATAAAGCATCACGATGATGAGGATCGGAAGGGCGGCGCCTGCGTAGGCAAATGCGATGGTGTAGACCGTGGACGCGATGTGGTCCCGGCCGATCCTCATGGCCGAGGAGAACAGCTTGCGGGCACTGGTGTTGGGGGCGAGTTCGTAGAGTTCCCACACCGCGGAGGACTGCGTGATGGTCACGTCATTGAGCACGCCCAAGCCTGAGATGATGAGGCCGCAGAGGATGATCCCGGAGATGGAGATCTGGGGTGACATGTTCACCAGCGTTGAGGCGTCGTGGTTCCCAACGCCGGCCAGATTGGCCGCATCCGTAGCCCAGGCCGCCAGCAACGCCGTGATGCTGAGCCCGAAAATGGTGCCCAGCAAGGCCGTGGACGTTCGCGCCGAGAATCCATGCGCGAAATACAGGACCCCGATCATGATCACCGTGGAACCCACCAAGGCAAGCAGAAGCGGCGGCTTACCCTCCACCAAACCCGGCAGGATGAAGCTGACCAGGACGAAGTAGGCACCCACCAGGCCCAGGAGTGCGCGGAAGCCGCGCCAACGGGCAACCGCGATGACAACGGCTGCGTACAAGACGGCCAGGAGCGCGATGGGAATGCTGCGGACGAAATCCACGAAAACATAGGCTGGGGCGCCGCTTCCGGAGTTCGCACCTTGGACCCCTGAAAGGTTGAGGTACCGGATGGAGTCCCCCACGTCCACGCCGTGGGACATGGCAACATCAGGGTTGATGACCACCTTGACCACGTCCCCGCCCTTATCAGGCTCCGTAAAGGCGAAGGTGCACTGGGACCCCCCGGACTGGTTGTTCTGGCCTGTGTCCGTCTGTCCTGTGTCTGTTTGTCCGCTGTTGGGCTGGCCGGTGTTGCTTTGGCCCGTCTGCGTGCAGCTTTCCACCACCACGCTCTGAATCCTGCCAGTGTCGAAGGTCACCCCGGGGGCAGCCTGGTAGGGGCTCGAGAACGAGATTCCCTCCCGGCTGCCCGAGGGCCACATGACCATCATGGCCACGAGCGTCAGGACGCCCAGCGGAACAAGGATGGCCGCCAAAATCCAGTTGGCCCTCTTCCGCGACGCGAGAGCCTGCGGGGTTGGCTCGGAATCTTCAGAATGACCGTGGGAGTGACCGTGGCCCATCAGCAGCAAAACCTCATGCCTTAACCCTACGCGGGACCGCAGGCGTGCTTTGCCCTAGGCGGGTGCGATGTTCTGGTTGACGCGGAAAAGGTTTCCGGGATCGTATTTGGCTTTGATCGCAACCAGCCGTTCCCAGTTGGGACCGTAGTTATCGGCTACGCGGTTCTGGTCCTCCGAGTCCATGAAGTTGATGTAGCCGCCGGCCTCCGAGTGCGGGGCCAGAGCCGCGGCATACCCGCGTGCCCAGGCAATGTTTGCTTCGTTGTCTGCAGGATCGGGCCACTGGGTTGCGATGACCGGGGAGAACTTCATGTCGCGGTGGGCGAAGGCAGTGTCCTGGACAGCTACGCGGGACACCGCTCCGTCGATGGGATAAACATGCACCGCGGTGTTAACGCTGGTGACGGTCGCCCCGAACTCGGCGTGGGCACCGATTGCGCCGTCATTGAGCTCACGCAGGAAGTTGGCCTTCCAATAGCCCTGCATGCCTTTCTGGTTCAGTCCGTCGAAGGCCACATTAAGGGCCGGATAGGGCATGGGCCCCACCATGGATCCCGCAACAGGCGCGGCATCCAGGAACGGTTGCCAGCGCGCCTGCCCCTCAGCCAGGTCGCCCGTCCACATTCCCACCACGACGCACACGGATTTCCCATGCCATTCCTCAGGCAGGAAAGGTACGGGCGGTCCTTGGTGGAAGCCCAGGAAAGCACCGAACTCCTCGGGCGCGGAGGCAATGTAGTCACGGTAGAACCGGGCAACTGTGGGGATGTTCTCAGCGCCGTAGATGATGATGCCTGCGTAGACCGTGTCCACTGGATGGAGCTGGAATTCCAAGGAAGTCACTACCCCGAAGTTTCCACCTCCGCCGCGGATCGCCCAGAACAGGTCCTCGTTACGTTCCTTGCTGGCAATAAGGAAATTGCCGTCAGCCGTGACGACGTCGGCCGAGACAAGGTTGTCGCACGACAGTCCGTACTTTCGGGTCAGGTAACCGATTCCGCCACCCAGCGTCAGGCCGGCAACACCGGTGGAACCGACGATTCCGCCTGTGGTCGCGAGTCCGAAGGCGTGCGTAGCATGGTTGAAGTCCGCCCACGTGGTGCCTGCCTCGGCTCGTGCCGTTCGTGCTTCCGGATCCACGCGCACACCGTTGCGATTGACGAAGTCCAACACCAAGGCGTCGTCCCACGTTCCGAAGCCAGGGGCACTGTGTCCGCCACCCCTGATAGCCAGGGGCATGGAGTTCTCGCGGGCGAAGTTCACACCGGCGATGACGTCCGACACCTGGGCCACGCGGACGATTCCCGCAGGACGCTTGTCCACCATCGCATTGAAGACGGCACGGGCAGCGTCATAGTCAGGGTCTTCGGGAGTGATGAGTGGCCCGTGCAATTGCTCCCGTAGCCCATCGAGGGCTCTTTGGTTCATTTTGATTTACCACCGATTCAGAAGTGAGACCGGATTGTTCCCCGCCGCTCCCTCCAGCAGTGACGGCGTGGGTTTACGTCGATAGGCCTACTCCTGCCGGTGTGCCACGTCAATCATTTTTATTTGGCTGACATCGGAGGGATTAAACGCAGGATCCCACGCCGCCCGAACGTTACGGGCAGCGTGGGATCCTGACGTGCGGGAACCGCGATCAGTCGCTGACGATCAGGGTGTCTGCACCCCGCACGTGGGCCTTGCCGGATTCCAGCACCGGCTTTAGAACTGAGCGCAGCGCCGTCATGGACTCGTCAACTTCCAGCAGGACCGGGTGCTGGTAGGCAATGAGTGCCAGCAGGTCCCGGACCGCGGCCGCTGCGTCCTCGGCGGACAGCTCGGGATCGTGCCCCAGGAAGACATCCGAAGGCTCATCGGAGTTGCCCTGGGCATAGCTGATGGCAAACGCCTGGATTTTGCCCTTGCGGCTCGCCGGAACGCCTTGGCCGAAAGCACTGGCCTTGGGCGCACGCAGGACGATTGCCCCGTGGGCACCGGTCAGGTCATGCAGGAACAAGCGCTGAACCGTGGCGATGCTGAGCTCCCCCGGGCTGTCCCAGTGGTGGACGTGCGAGTAGTACTTACCCACCACATCGCTCAACTCCACTGAACCCGTAGCCAGGTCCTCCACGCGCTCGGAAGCAGCTTCCTCGGAACCGTCGCCGAAGCGCGGAAGCGACAGCGGTTCAGGATCCACAACCACCAACTGAGAGCGCTGGATGGGTGCCAGTCCGGCGGCCGCAGCAAATGCCGCGCCCGCGGTATCCGGCTCTACCTTGCTGCGCAGCTTGGAAACGCCCGACGGCGAGTTCCCGGCTTCCCGGCGAAGCATGGTCAGCAGGGTGGCGCCCACGCCTTCACGGCGGTGGTCCTTGGCAACCTCGATATACGCCCAGAGTCGTTCGGGGTGCAGTGATGCTTCGTGGACGACGCCTGCGGCGACGGGAATACGTACTCCGTCCACCACGTCCTCGGCCACGATGCAGCGGCGCCATGGTTGATTGCTGGAGGGCGCCAGAGCTGCACGGAACTGCTCAGCGGGAAGGGTCTCCGGGCCGCCCCAGATTTCCAGGAGGGCGAGGTCGTCGCCCTCCTTCCATTCGCGATATTCCAAAGCCACCGCTAGGCGCCGATCAGGCGTGCGGCCAGGTAGCCCTCAACCTTGTCCAAGGACACGCGTTCCTGGCTCATGGTGTCGCGCTCACGAATGGTGACGGCTTGGTCTTCCAGGGTGTCGAAGTCCACGGTGATGCAGAACGGAGTACCGATCTCGTCCTGGCGACGGTAGCGGCGGCCGATGGCGCCGGCGTCGTCGAAGTCGATGTTCCAGTTCTTTCGCAGCTGGGCTCCCAGCGCTTTTGCCTTCGGGGACAGGTCCTCGTTGCGGCTCAGCGGCAGGACGGCGGCCTTGACCGGGGCCAGGCGCGGATCCAGCTTCAGCACAGTGCGGACATCGACGCCGCCCTTGGCGTTGGGTGCCTCGTCCTCGGTGTAAGCGTCAATCAGGAACGCCATGAAGGAGCGGGTCAGGCCTGCGGCGGGCTCGATGACGAACGGCGTGTAGCGCTCGTTGGTGGCCTGGTTGAAGTAGCTCAGATCCGTGCCGGAGGCCTTGGCGTGCGTTGAGAGGTCAAAGTCCGTGCGGTTGGCGATGCCCTCGAGCTCGCCCCACTCGGAGCCTTGGAAACCGAAGCGGTACTCAATGTCCGTGGTGCCCTTGGAGTAGTGGCTCAGCTTCTCCAGGGGGTGCTCAAAGAAGCGCAGGTTGTCTTCGCGGATGCCAAGGTCCGTGTACCAAGACATGCGTTCCTTCATCCAGTACTGGTGCCACTCTTCGTCCGTGCCGGGCTCGACGAAGAACTCCATCTCCATCTGCTCGAATTCGCGGGTACGGAAAATGAAGTTACCCGGGGTGATCTCGTTGCGGAAGGACTTACCGATCTGGCCGATGCCGAACGGGGGCTTCTTCCGCGACGTGGTGAGCACGTTGTTGAAGTTCACAAAGATGCCCTGTGCCGTTTCGGGGCGCAGGTAGTGCATGCCTTCGTCATTGGCCACGGGGCCGAGGAAGGTCTTCAGGAGACCGGAGAATTCCTGCGGCTCGGTCCATTCGCCACGGGTGCCGCAGTTTGCGCAGGCGATGTCCTTCAGGCCGTTTTCTGGCGGGCGGCCCTTCTTTTCCTCGTACTCTTCCTCGAGGTGGTCGGCGCGGTATCGCTTGTGGCAGGAAAGGCATTCAACCAGGGGGTCGGAGAAGACTTCTACGTGGCCGGATGCTTCCCATACCTGGCGGGGAAGGATCACGGAGGAATCCAGGCCTACAACGTCTTCGCGGCCGCGGACCATGCTCTGCCACCACTGGCGCTTGATGTTCTCCTTCAGCTCCGCACCGAGGGGACCGTAGTCCCACGCAGAACGGGAGCCACCATAGATTTCACCGGCCTGGAAGACAAAGCCCCTCCGCTTGGAGAGGGAAATGACCTGGTCAAGGACGGATTTTGCTGCCATGGGTACTCCATTTGTTCTACAGGGCCGCTGGGTGCGGTCCGCGGTGGTTGCCCCGGACCCGGACGAGGTTGTCCGGCGGGGTGCTGGGGGAAATTTACTGCAAAGTACTTGAGACTACTGGAAAAAGTACTGCAGGGCACTGCGTCTCCTAGCCTACCGGCCTTTGGCCGCACCTCTCCGTGCGAAGGCTCCCTTGGGCCACGGCAACGTGGCCACGACGATCGCGGCGAGCGTCAGGACGGTACCCAGGACCGTGGGCAAGGCGACCACCGCGCCGGGACTGGGGATCACGACGTCGAGCACCAACGATCCCACCAGCTGCCCGGCAATCATGCCCAAACCGGTGATCAGGACGCCAAGGCTACGGACCAGCAGTGCTGCCAAGCCGATGAACAGGCAGCCCATGGGACCGCCAAGGTAGTACCACCACTCGCCGGGAAGCGGGTTTCCCGGCCCGGCCACAGCCAGCTTGATCATCCACGCAATCCACAGAATGGCTGACCCGGCAATGAAGTTGACCAGGGTGGCTGCGATGGGCGTCCCGTAATGGACTGTGGCGGTTCCGTTCATGGCCTGCTGGAAGCTCATGAAGAAGCCGGCAGCCAGCGGCAGGAGAACCGGCAGCACGAGCGATGCGATGTCGGCGTCGCCGCCAAACCGTGGCGAAACAGCCCAAGCCACCGCGGCAACGGTCAGGACACTGCCGAGGACCCGGACACCGGTGATAGCGCGTTTTCCTCCCGGACCGATGCCCATCCGGTCCACGAGCAGTCCGCTCAACGTTTGGCCCGTTACGGCCGCGACTGTGAACAACGCGACACCCAGCAGGGCAACCGTGAACGACTGGGCAAAGACGAACAACGCACCGATGGCGCCGGCCATGACATAGAACCTGGGAAAGCTGCGGTTCCGGACAGCGGGAATGATGCGCCGGAGCCCGGCCCTGCCCCGGGGAGTGGCAAAGGAAATAGCGCTGATGAGCAGGAGTCCTGTGGTGAAGCTCACCACAGCCGCGGCGATTCCGTCGTCCAGTTTGGCCCCGAGGGCCCCATTGATCCTCCCTTGAAGCGGGATGACCAAGCCGGTTGCTACTGCAATAGGAAGGCCAATGACCAGTGGAAGGGCGGGACGGGGAGGAGACTGCGGCACCGTCACCACACTACTTCAGGCATCATTGCTGTATGAGCAACCCCGAAATTGAAGAGATCCCCATCCGCGACGACATGATCCGCCTGGGCCAGCTGCTGAAGCTCGCCAACTTGGTGGAGGACGGCGTTGAAGCCACGGAGCTCATCAAGAACGGCTTGGTCAAAGTCAACAACGAAATTGACGACCGCCGAGGCCGCCAACTCCACGTCGGCGATACCGTAACCGTCAACGGCCAGACGGTCCGGATCACCAGAGCCTAGTCAGTCAGGACTTTGTGGGTGAGGAACTCGCCCACGTGTCCGATCTCCTGCTGGTTAATGCCGTGCCACATCCCCGTGTAGAGCACTTTGGTGAGGTCAACGTGCTTGCGGACCCATCCCATGGTGTATTCGATCTTGTCCTGGGTGATGACGGGATCCTGCTGGTCACGGCCCCAGAACATCGGTAACGATCCGTCCAGTTCATCGTCCCGGAAGGCGGCGTCAGCACCGGCGTCGATCACAAAGCCTGAAAGCCCGACGACGGCGGCGAAGTCTGCGGGTCGGTAGCGGAGCATGGTGGTAGCCATCGCCATGCCCATGGAGAAACCGAGCAATGTCACTGACGAGTGGTTTGCTTTGACCGTGTCCAGCCATTCGAGCGCATACTCGGCTGCGTGCTTCACGGCTTCCAGCGAATAGTCGATGGACGCCGTGAGAGGGAACCAGGTGAAGCCCGGCCCCATGGGCATCGGTGCGCGAAGGGCGGCGACAACAAAGCCGTCGGGCAGCAATCCGGCCAGGCTGAAGAGATCGTCCTCGTTGGATCCATAGCCGTGAAGCAGGACCAGGAGCGGCTTGCCTGCACGCTCGGCTTCATCGTGGGACCACAGGACTACGGGGGCGGGAAATGTGGGTGCTTCAGTCATGGGTCCATTCTTGCAGTTACCCACAAGTAACAACCTACGGTGGCGTAGGGTCGCCGTCACGGTGCAGGATATGAGCGTGAGTGAGAACAATCCTTTACTGAAGCCGGGCGAGTCCGTTCAAAAGCATCCTTGGAGCCGTTACGTGGCACTGGGTGACTCGTTCACGGAGGGCATCGGCGACCCCGAGCCCCGGAACCCGGGTGGTCACCGAGGTTGGGCTGACCGGGTCGCTGAGGAGCTGAGCCGCGGACAGGAAGACTTCGCCTATGCCAACCTCGCTATCCGTGGCAGGCTGCTGCAGCAAATCATCGATGAACAGGTGACGCCCTGCCTGGAATTGCAGCCGGACCTCGTGTCCATTTCGGCCGGCGGCAACGACCTCATCCGCCCCGGCGGCGATCCCGATCTGTTGGCCGAAAAGCTCGATGCCGCGGTGGCGCAGCTGGGCTCCGGCGGCGCCACCGTGGTGCTCTTCAACGGTCCGGATACTGCCGCGTCGGTCTTGGGGCGTATCCGCGGCAAAGTTGCCATCTACAACGAAAACCTCCGTACGGTGGCCGCCCGCCACGACGCCATCATCGCCGACATGTGGTCCCTGCGGCAGCTGGCTGATACCCAGATGTGGGACGCGGACCGCCTGCACTTCTCGCCGCTGGGCCATCACACCATCGCCATGATGGTCCTGGAGGCACTGAACGTCCAACACACGCTCGAGCCCCTGATGCCCAAGGCCCTTCCGCCGCGTACATGGCGCGAAGCCCGCTCATCGGACCTCGTGTGGGCTCGTGAGTACTTTGTCCCCTGGGTCATCCGGCGGCTTCGGCACCGGTCCTCAGGCGACGGCATCACGCCAAAGCGTCCGACGCCGGGACCTGTCTTCGGCTCTACCGGCACCCTGGTGCCGCGCAGCTGACGTGACGCTTCTTCACTGCGAGGTCCGCCGTGCCGGGTGACAGCTCCCTGTCCGCGGAGACTATCAGGCGGACACGGCTACGGAGGCAGCAGTTGCGGGCCCCCTTTGCCGGAAATCCCGGGGACGTGGTCCGGAACCTCCTGGCCGTGCAGTCGCAAGAATTCCCCTATGCCAGATGGACCCTTGCTCAGAGAAGCTCCGCCAGCACTTCACCGATGGTCACGGCCGCAGACGTTGAGCAGGCTGTATCCGACGGGGTCATCCTGCGGACCCACATCCTCCGGCCCACCTGGCACTTTGTGCATCGGGACGATCTTGGCTGGCTGATGGGATTGTCCGCAGATCGCCTCCACCAGGGCAACAAAGGCATGTACCGTCAGACGGGAATCGATGAGGGGGCTGCTGCAAAGAGTGGCCGGATCCTGGCCGCTGCCGTGGCCGGAGGAGCCCACAAGACGCGCGAGGAACTCGCCGAAGTCTTGGAACAAGCAGGCTTCCCCGGAAAGGGCCTGGGGTTCATCTACCACCTCATGCACGCGGAAATCAGCCGGATACTGGTGAGTGGCTCCCCCGTCCGCTCCGCCGGAGGTGCCCTGAAACAGACATATGCCCTGTTCGAGGAACGCGTTCCCGGTTCGGTTCTGTCACCGCTGACTGCCGAAGCCCGCGAACAGGCCCTTGGACAGTTGGCACTCCGGTACTTCACCAGCCGGGGACCCGCCACGATCAAGGACTGTGCCGTGTGGTCCGGGCTGACCATGAAAGACGTGAAGCGGGGGATCGGCGTGTCTGAGGAGATCTCCCCCGGGAGCCTGGGCACCGTTCACTTCGATGGTCTGGAGTTCTATCTGGCCTCTGAGGAAGCGGAGGCTCTCACCAACGGCGACGATCCTTCAGCGATGGAGGACCCCGGGCTCCCCCGCCTGGACCTCATTCAGTGCTACGACGAATACGTGATGGGCTACTCACAGTCCCGGCACTTCCTTGGTGGAACGGCGCCATACTTCCCCGAGGACAACGGACCCATGCACGTGGTCCTGCTGAACGGCAGGTTGGCCGGATGGTGGCGCCACAGTTTCTCCGGCATGACCTGCGAACTCGATGTCCGAATGAACCGGCCGGCAACGGCGGAAGAACAAGACGCCTTGGAGGCCGAGGCGGATCGTTACGGCCGGTTCTTGGGCATGGAGACCACGCTGGTGTGAATTAGCCGGGCTGGTTCCGGGAGACGGGCCGCGTCCAGGTGGCAGGACTAAGCTGGGATGAGACCTAGGAGGCCTGCACTGTGAACAATCTGATCTTCTGGATCATCGTCTGCTCGTGGCTGATTCCACTCGGCATCCGCATGTACAACCGCTCCCGGGCGCGTCGGATCCAGAATGACACGTTCCGCGGCCCCGGGTACCCGCCGCAGAATCTGCCGGGCCCGGGGTACCCGCCGCAGAATTACCCCGGGTACCCGTCGGAGCCGATCGTCGTACGCCCCGCGGATGAGACACCGCAGGCCGGGCCGCCGTCGAACTCTTCGTCCCCCACGCCGTTTCCCGCAACGGGAAGCTCGCAGCCGCAAGGCTACCGTGCGCGCAAGCTGGCCGAGCTGGATGCGAAGTTCAGCAACGGCGAGATCGCCATGGAGGATTACATGAAGCAGCGCGGCGACATCATGAACGGCTAGGCCACCCTGAACGTGAGCCTGGCTTAGCCGAAGAAGGCTTCGCGGAGCTGCGCCGAGAGCTGGCCGATCTCGGTGAGGAAGCCATCGTGTCCAATCGGCGCCTCAATGAGGTGGACCGATACGTCTCCCGGGAGTGCCGCGGCGAGTTCCCGCGACTGTGCCGGGAAGTAGAGCCTGTCGCTGTCCACGGCCGCCACAAAGAACTCAGCCTTGGTGCGCGACAATGCCGCTTCCAACGTGCCGCGACCACGAGTGACGTCATGGGACATCAAGGCCTCGGTAATGGCGATGTAGCTGTTGGCATCGAAACGGCGGACCAGCTTTGTCCCCTGGTGGTCCAGGTAGCTTTCCACTTGGTAGCGCCCGCGCTCCCCCAGCACAGCAGCTGTCAGCGGCGTCTCCTGGTGCTGGGCTTGCCGGCCGAAGCGGAAGTCCAACTCCAACGCTGAGCGGTAAGTGATGTGGGCGATACGTCGGGCCAACGCCAAACCATGCTCAGGCGCGGTACCACCGTAGTAGTCGCCGTGATTGAAGTTCGGGTCCTGCCGGATGGCCAGGGTTTGGGCCTGCGCGAAGGCAATCTGCTCGGCCGTGCTGTAGGCGCCCACCGAGATCACGGCGCAGCGCTCCACCCGCTCGGGGAACGTCACGGCCCACTCGAGCGCACGGGCGCCGCCCATCGACCCACCCAACACGGCGTGCCAGGAGTCGATGCCCAAAGCATCGGCAAGGCGTGACTCAGCCACCGTGCTGTCGCGCAGAGTGACCAACGGGAAACGAGAACCCCAGGGCTTGCCATCGGGTGCTGCTGATGATGGGCCGGTGCTGCCGTAACAGCCGCCCACGATGTTGATGGAGATGACGAAGAACTTGTTGGTGTCGATGGTGGCACCTGGTCCAACAAGTTGCTCCCACCAGCCTTCTTCATCCGTGGCGCCGCGGGCTACGTGTGTACTGCCCGTGAGCGCGTGCTGGACGAGTACGGCATTGGATGCGTCGGAGTTCAGCTGCCCCCAGGTCTCGTACGCAAGGACAACGTCGGGAAGGAATCCGCCGGCTTCAAGTTCCAGCGGCCCTATGCCGGCGTACTTGACGATTCCGTCTTCTTCTCCGGATTTTGGAAGGGCTGTAGCAGTAATGGTCATTCCTTTGACACCTTAACCTCGCGCTTGCCCGTCGCCTTGCGTGCGAACAGGCCAGGTCTTCACCCGGGGCACCCCACCGCGGAGGAGGGTTGCCGGCCAGCAAGCCGGGGCTGTGTGCTGGCACTCATGACCTAATACGAAGAGTCTAGGAAATACAGGGCGGTTCTGGCGAAGAATGTGACAACAGTGTGACGGTTTGGGGTGCCTTCGTTCACGAATGAGCACCCTGAACTGCCGCCCGGCGAATAATCGTCGACGCGGGCGGCAGTCGGGCTGAGACTTTGAACCGCAGCGTTAGGCGCCCTTGGCAGCCCGGAAGCCGGCTTCGAGGTCGGCGATGATGTCATCCACGTTCTCGATGCCCACGGACAACCGCACCAGGCCGGGGTTGACGCCTGCAGCCACCTGCTGCTCCACCGTCAACTGACTGTGCGTAGTGGACGCCGGGTGGATGACCAGCGAGCGGACGTCACCGATGTTGGCAACGTGCGAGTGCAGCTCCAGTCCGTCCACAAAGCGCTTGCCCGCTTCTACGCCGCCCTTGATGTTGAAGGCAACAATGGCGCCCGTGCCCTTGGGGCCGTATTTCCGGCCCCGGCTGTACCACGGGCTGGATGGCAGGCCCGCATAGGCGACCGACTCGACGTCGTCGTGGCTTTCCAGCCATTCGGCCACCTTGGTGGCGTTGGCAACGTGACGCTCCACGCGCAGGCTCAAGGTCTCCAAACCCTGGGCAATGAGGAAGGCGTTGAACGGAGACACGGCGGAGCCGAGATCGCGAAGCAACTGGACGCGGGCCTTGAGGATGTAGGAGAGGTTGGCGCCCAGGGCGCCGTCCTTGCCGAGATCCCGGGCATAGACCAGTCCGTTGTAGCTGGGGTCCGGGGTATTGAACCCAGGGAAGCGCTCCGGGTCCTTGCCGAAGTCGAAGTTGCCGGAGTCCACAATCACACCGGCGATTGCTGAACCGTGACCACCCAGGTATTTGGTGGCCGAGTGAACCACGATGTCCGCGCCCCACTCGATGGGACGAATAAGGTAGGGCGTTGACAGGGTGTTGTCGACGATCAGGGGCACACCGGCCTCGTGAGCGGTGCGGGCGATGCCCTCAATGTCCAGCACGTCCTGGCGGGGGTTGGACACAACCTCGCCGAAGAACAGCTTGGTGTTCGGCTGGACGGCGTCACGCCACTGCTCCAGATTGTCGGGGTCCTCCACGAAGGTGACCGCAATTCCGAACTTCTTCAGCGTGTGCGCCAGCAGGTTGTACGTGCCGCCGTACAGGCTGGGGCTCGCCACGATGTGGTCCCCGGCCTCAGCGATGTTCAGGATGGCGAACGTCTCCGCGGCCTGTCCGGAGCTGAGCAGAAGTGCCCCTAGGCCACCTTCAAGGCTCGCGACCCGCTGCTCCACAACATCCTGCGTCGGGTTGCCGATCCGGGTGTAGATGGGTGCAAGCTCCGCCAACGCGAAGCGGTTGGCAGCACTCTCGGCACTGGGGAACACGAAGGACGTGGTCTGGTAGATCGGAAGCGAGCGAGCTCCGGTGGCGGCGTCAGGCTCCTGGCCTGCATGGATCTGGCGGGTTTCGAAAGACCATCCTTGGGACATCGGGTTCTCCTGTTCGTAACGCATGGGTTTGGCAGGCAATGTGGTGCGGTGTGAGCTGGGGCCAGTCTAGGAACTGTCCGGAAGCTAAGACAGCTTTATGACGCCGGTGGAATCTACAGGTCTCTTAGCGTCCTTCCATGACGCTCATAGCGAAAGTTACGTACATCCCACCTTAGTTAGGCTTGACTTAGCTGAGACCCTGATCACAAAGTGCCAAGATGAAGCCATGCGCATGGATCACGTCTCTTACGCCTGTGAACGAGATGGCCTTTTGGCCACTACCGAACGAATTTCCGCGGCATTGGGAGTGGACGCTGTCCGGGGCGGAGTGCACCCGCGCTTCGGTACCCGGAACATGATCATTCCCCTTGCGGATAACAAGTACCTGGAAGTGGTGGAGGTCCTGGACCACCCCGCTTCCGACAAAGCACCCTTTGGCCAGGCCGTCCGCGCCCGTTCGGCTGCAGGGGGCGGATGGATGGGCTGGTGCGTCGCCGTTGACGACCTCGCCCCCTTCGAAGACCGCCTTGGCCGCTCCGCTGTTCCGGGCAACCGCAAGTTCCCTGACGGCCGCGAATTGGTGTGGCAGCAAATCGGAATCCTCGGCCTGATCGCCGATCCCCAGGTACCGTACCTGCTCAAGTGGGAGGGCGACCCCTCACTGCACCCGTCCAGGATCTACGAAAGCGACGTCAAGATGTCCAGCCTCACCATTGCGGGCTCGGCTGAACGCGTCACCGAGTGGTTGGGCGAGCCGGTGGAAAAGCCGCTTGAGGATGTCGCAGTCCAGTGGATGGCACCGCACGGCACCCCCGGCATCCTGGCTGTCACTTTCGAAACCGCTACCGGAGCCGTCACCATCTGACCGCTCCATCCATCCGGGCTTGTCCCGGCCCCGGTCCATCATGTCCGGGTTGAACTTCGGCCGCCATCAGCGGGTGCCAATGACGTCACCCACCGATGGCGGCCGAATATTTTTAACGCCATCAGCCGAGGCCCATTGCCTTGCCGAACAGGCTGAATCCAACAAACGCCACGATGTCCAGCAATGCGTGGGCAATCACCAAGGGCATGACCCGCTTGGTCTTTGTATAAATCCATGCGAACACCAGGCCCATGACCACATTCCCGATGAACGGCCCAAAGCCCTGGTACAGGTGGTAGCTCCCCCGCAGCACGGCACTGACCACAATGGCCACCGGCATGCTCCACCCGAACTTACCGAAGCGGTCCATGAGGTACCCCACCACGATCACTTCTTCCACGACCGCGTGGCGCATGGCCGAGAGAATCAGTACGGGCACGGTCCACCAGTAGGCATCCAGGCCGCTGGGCACAATGGCTGTTGTAATTCCCAGCGCCCGACCGGCCGCGTACAAGCCGAGCGAGGGAATGCCAATCGCTGCAGCCAGTCCCACGCCTTGCAGTAGGTCCTTACCGGGCCGGGCGAAGTTGAACCCAAGCCGGGCGAACGCCGAAGCGCCCCCGCCTTCCCGACCTCCGGGGGCATACGTGGACAGGAAGTAGAACACCAGGGCCACGGGCACCAGTGCGAACACAATATCCAGCAACTGGTATGTGAGATCGAAGTACTCGCGAGCGCTTTGGGACCTGTTCAAGGTTGATGTGGCATCAGCCAAGGGAGCACGCGTCATCTTGTCCAAGAGCTGCACTACGGAGTAGACGGCTGACTGGCCCAAGGACAGGCCCAGCACAATAAGTACTTCGGCGCGCAGCCGGCGGCGGGAAGCAAGGAACATGTACCTATCTTGCCCTCACTACCTGCCACTTTGCCGGGAAGCGCACACCTCGCCGGACCACGCATGGCGGCCACCTATGCTTGGTGGGATGGGTGCCCCTGAGAGAATCTTCATGATCCGGCACGGCCAGTCAGCCGCGAATGCCGACACGTCCATCTACAACCGTGTGCCGGACTACCGGATCCCGCTGACGGATAGCGGTGTGGAGCAGGCACGGATCGCCGGGGAGGACCTGCGCAGGAAGCTCGATGGCGAGCAGGTTTGCGTGTACGTGTCCCCCTATTTGCGCGCTTACCAGACCTTGGAAGCCATGAACTTGGGGCCGCTGATCGAGCGGGTCATTGAGGAACCCAGGCTTCGCGAGCAGGACTGGGCGAACTTTCAGATCGCCGGGGAGATCGAGGACCAAAAGGAACTGCGCAACCTCTACGGGCACTTCTTCTACCGATTCCGCGAGGGCGAGTCCGGCTCAGATGTTTACGACCGGGTGTCATCCTTCATGGAGACCCTGTATCGGCACTGGCAAAAGCCCACGTACGCTCCGAACACGCTCCTGGTGACGCACGGGCTGACCATGCGCCTGTTCTGCATGCGCTGGTTCCACTGGACAGTGGAGTACTTTGAATCGCTGAATAACCCTGACAACGCCGAGCTGCGCACCTTGATCAAGAACGACGACGGCCAGTACAGCCTGGATGTACCGTTCAGCCAGTGGGTGCCCAGGGAGGTAGACGACTCGGTGCTGCACGCACCAAGGATGCGCTTCTAGAGAGTGGTCAGCGGCCCAAAATCCTAGCCGGCAGGTGCGACGATGACTTCTGTGCCCTTGGCTTCGAACGCCGCTTTGTGCTCGGCGCTGATGCCGGAGTCCGTGATGAGGTGCCTGAAGTCGTAGCCTGCCATCGCGGCAAAGGAGCGACGACCCACTTTGGAAGAGTCGGCCACCACGTAGGATTCCGTGGCGCGGCGTGCCATCACGGTGTTGACCATGGCTTCGCCTTCATCGGTGATGGTGGGGCCGAGGTCCGGGTCCACGCCGTTGACGCCAATGAACGCAATGTCCAAAGCAACCTTCTGCATGATGACGTCCGTGTAGGGTCCCACCAGCTCATAGGAGCGCGGGTTGAGGATTCCCCCGGTGACCATGATCTTGATATTGGGTCGGACCGCAAGCTGCGAGGCGATGTTGATCGCGTTGGTGACCACGGTAAGGGTGGGCGTGTGGGATGGCGCGTTGAGGTCCTCGCGGGTGGACAGCAGCTGAGCCAACGCCGTGTTGGTGGTACCGCCACTGAGGCCAATGACTGCACCGGGACGGATCAACGCCGAAGCAGCCAGGGCGATTTCCTGCTTGGCCTCAGCATGGTCGTCGCGGTTGTAACGGCCGGGGAGGTCGTAGGCAACGGACCCGGTTGTGGCGCCACCACGTGTTCGGCTGAGCAACCGCTGCTTGGCCAGGCTGTCAAGATCCCTGCGGGCCGTGGCAGGTGACACGCCCAGGCGGGTCACGATGTCCTCGACTTCCACATGGCCGGACTCGGCCAGGAGGTCGAGTATGGCAGTCAGCCGATCGGTGCGGGTCATGACAAGCCTTTCGCGGGTTCCAGCTAATTCGCTTTGGCGAACAGCGTCAGCATACGTGCAGACTCCAGCACAAGGGCATCCCGGCCGGCCTTGATGTATTTCCGGGAATCCACCACTGCAGGGTTGGCATCGAGATACTCACGGACGGCGCGGGTAAAGAACCCGTTCAAATGTGTGGATACGTTGATCTTAGTCATACCCGCGCGGATAGCGGCTATGAGCATGTCATCTGTCACACCGGAGGAGCCGTGGAGGACCAGTGGTTTTCCCACTGCAGTCTTCAGCCTGGTGATGAGGTGCAGGTCCAGCGCGGCGCTGCGTTCGGTCATGGCATGGGAGGAGCCCACGGCAACGGCGAGCGCGTCCACGCCGGTTGCCTCCACGAATGTCTGGGCCTCGGCGGGGTCTGTTCGGACACCGGGGGCGTGGGCTCCGTCCTTGCCGCCCACTTTCCCGAGCTCGGCCTCCACGTACACGCCGCGCGCGTGGGCGTACTGTGCAACCCGTTGCGTGACTTCCACGTTCCCTTCGTAGGGCAGATGCGCGCCGTCGTACATGACGGAACCGAAACCAAGGTCCACTGCGGCCAGCGCGAGGTCTTCGGATTCTGCATGGTCCAGGTGGAGGGCAACAGGCACCGCGGCTGAACGGGCGATTGCCAGTGCTGCCGCCGCGATGGGCTCGAGTCCACCGTGGTACTTGGCGCAGTTCTCGGAAATCTGCAGGATCAGTGGAACACCGGCTGCTTCGGCCCCTGCCACCAGGCCTTCGGCGGTTTCGATGTGGATGATGTTGAAGGCGCCTTGACCCGTCCCCGCAGCCGCGGCCCTGTCCATGAGTTCCCGTGTATTGACCAGGGTCACCGGGTCTCCTTCCATGTCACGATCAATTGGTCTTGAAGTTCCTGGTACCGCGGCGAGATTTCCCCCGCGGCGGGCATGAGAACGGCTGCGGCCGACCACGCAGTGGCCCGGCGAAGAATTTCGCGTGGCTCGGTAATGCCTTCGGCGAGTGCGACGGCGGCAGCGGCCACACCGGCGTCGCCCGCCCCTGTGGGGTTGCCACTGAGCGCTTCCGGCAGACGGGCGCTCCAGTAGCCGCCCGGGGCGGCGTGGTCGAAGGCAAGCATGCCGTCCGCGCCGGCGCTGACGAGGACCATGCGGGCACCCATGTCGATCAGAGCCAGGGCCGCTGCTTCAAGGCTGGTTTCCCCCGTCGCTTCGGCGAGCTCGTGATGATTCGGTTTGAGGATGTCGGCGCCGGCTTTGGCCGCAGCGATGATTCCGGGCCCGGAGGTGTCGATGATGGCCGGGATTCCGGCGTCGTGGGCCAGGCGCACAAGTTCCGGGTAGAAGTCCGCGGGAGCGCCCGGCGGCAGGCTTCCGGAACCGACCAAGACGGAGGCCGGCAGGTTTCGGTTCCCGCTCACGGCCTCAACCACGGCGATCCGGAGTGAGCGCCAGTCGTCGGGAAGGAGCGCTTGGCCCTCCTCATTGAAGATGGAGGTCTCTCCCGCGACGGTATCCACCAGTGCGATGCTGCGGCGGGTCTCGGCGGCGACTCCCACCAAGGCATGCGGTACTCCGCTGGTCCATAGTTCAGCCGCGAGGGTCTGCCCCGCCGCACCGCCGGTGGGTGCAATGGCGAGCACGGGGTATCCGAGTTGGTGAGTGACCCGGGCTACGTTGATTCCTTTGCCGCCTGCACGGCTCAAGGGCGTGGGCACGCGGTGGCTTGAGCCCTCGGTGATCCCTTGAACCGTGTAGGTCATGTCGATGGCCGGATTGGGAGTGACGGTGATAATGCGGTTCACGTTGGCTCGCTTCATTGTGCGCCTCCTAACACTGCCCGGGCATTCAGGGCCGCACCGAGCAAGCCTGCGTCCTGTCCCAGCTGGGCACGGATAAGTTGGGGCCGACGCTGGAAGTCCAGGATCCCGTCAACCCGTTTGCGGAGCGGCTCGAGCAGTTCGTCGCCGGCTTCAGCGAGGCCTCCGCCGATTACCACGGCTTCAGTACCAATGATGTTCACGCATTGGCAGATGGTGAAAGCAAGGGCATCAACGGCATCGTCCCAAACGCGTGCAGCGACTGAGTCTCCTGCCCCTGCCCTGAGCAGTACTCCGCGTGCACCGTCCACCGTGTTTCCCGATGCCCGGTGGTACCGCTTGGCAATAGCCCCGGCTGAGCCCACTGCTTCCAGGATGGTGGAGCCGGTGGCGCCTGGGGCGGCGTCGGGGTCCGGTACCTGGGCGTGGCCGAGTTCGCCGGCGAAACCGCCGGCGGTAACAGCCTTTCCGCCGGAGAACACGGCTGCTGCGATGCCGGTACCTACCACCATCACCACAACATCGTTGAACTCTTTGGAACCGCCGAAGCTGTGTTCCACAGCCGCAGCGGAACGGACGTCGTGATCGAACGCGACGGGGATGCCGAGCCGTTTTTCGGCTTCGGCTTTGAACGGGAAGTTACGCCATCCGAGGTTGGCGGAGTAGATACCCACTCCGGCCACGGAGTCCACGATCCCGGGGACAATGATGCCTGCTGCCTTGGCGGGGGCTTCCGGAAACTCCGAGGCCAACTCTGCTTTAAGCTCAGCGAGCCTGTCCAGGACCGCTTCGCCGGGGCGGGCCGGATCCAGCGGCGTAGGGACGCGGCGCATGCCCAGGACAGTTCCCCGGGCGTCCACCAAACCAGCCTTGATATCCGTCCCGCCAACGTCGAATGACAGGACCGGTGATTTTGCGGCTCCGAGAACCATGACGGGATGCCTAGGCGGAGGCGTCGAGAATAACGGAGCGCGTCAGGTTGCGGGGCAGGTCCGGATTCAGGCCACGGACGCGTGCACGCTCCAGGGTCACCTTATGGACACGTGCCAGTTCAGCCAGAGGGTGCTTATCCGTGCTGATGTAGAGCGCGCCTGTGACGGCCATGTCAGCGTCCAAGCCCTCGGGCTGGTTTCCGAACAACCAGGTGACGCGGCCGGGGGCGGCGATGGAGATGGGGCCGTGGCGGTATTCCATTGCGGGGTAGGACTCGGTCCAGCCCTGCACGGCTTCGCGCATCTTAAGGCCGGCTTCGTGGGCCAGCCCAACCGTCCAGCCGGTGCCGAGGAAGGTGAATTGCTCGGCATCCAAGAGTTCCTGGGAAACCTCTGCCGTCACTGCGTCACGGGCATCCGCGATTGCCTGCTGTACATCAATGTCAAGGCTGGTCAGCAAGTAGACCAGCGCCGTGGTAGCGAATCTGGTCTGCACCACGGAGCGCTCATCGGCGTACTGAAGGCCGACTATGGCGTCTGCCAGGTCAATAATCGGCGATGAGGTGTCGCCGATGATTGCAACAGTGGGGACGATCCCCTTCAACTCAGCCAGAATCTCAAGCACCTCAGTGGTGGTACCTGACCGCGTGATGGCCACAACGGCGTCGTACTGGCGGTCGGGGCTGTTGCTGTTCAGGAAAGCCTCGGACGCAGCGAACGCATCCGTGACCCCTTTACCGGCGGATTCGCGGGCAGCGGCGTAGCTCTGGGCCATGAACCAGGACGTGCCACAACCGATCACGGCAATGCGCTTGCCGTCGGCGGGAAGCAGCTGTTCCGTACGGGCCTGCTCCACGGCGCGCTGCCAAACCTCGGGCTGGGAAACCAGCTCTTCTTCCATGAAGGCGCCCAGTGTGTTCTCGCTCATCGTGTGTTCCGCTCCCGCTCAGCTTAATGACGTTTTCTGATCTATAGAAACACTAAACGATCATTTTCGATCTCACAAGGATCATCCGAGCGCAAAGACCACTCGTTTGCCGGGCACGTGGAAGCGGGGCATCAAATGGAGGAAAACGTGTTCCCGTATGTGCATTTAAGTTAACTACCTGTTAACTCTTGTCAATTCATGTCCCATGCAGCAGTGTTGGTCGGGACCGCAAGAACATGATTGCTAATAGCTTGGAAAAATCAAGAAGGAGCATAATGCCCCGCTTGTCATCCCCCGGACGCCTCGCCTCGTTGAGTTTGGCCTGCGTCGTCGCCTCATCCTCGTTGGGCCTGTTGGCCATTCCGCCCGCTGCCGCAGCCCCGTCCACCCAACCGGCAGATATCGTCAGCGCCGCCGACACTGCCACCATCACGTCGGGCGACCTCCGCGTTGACGTCGGCACCACGTTCCCACAAGTCCTCGGCTACACCGACGCTGCAAGCAAAGCCCGCCTCGACGGCACCACCACCCGGCTGAGCACCATCACGCTCAACGGCACGGAGTACACAGTCTCCGGAACATCCGCCGCCTCCGGGAAAGACGCAAGGGATTACGTCCTTACCCTTCCCGACTTCGGCAACACCGTGATCAAGGCCCGGCTGTCAGTGAAGAAGAACGTGGTCTCCTTCAACATTACGGAAATCAAGGACTCAGCGGAGCACCAGGTCAGGACCCTGCAACTCCCCCGGTTGAACCTGGTGACCGTGGGCTCCACGCAGCCAGGATCCCAGGTGTCCACGGCCAACCTTTCCGTGGACCGGAGCGTGACGGGAGACGAGTTCACGCCGATCACGGCGTCCACTCCTTTGGATGCCGCTGCCAAGAGTTCGGCCTACGCGCTGGCCAACACTGCAACCCTGGGTGCCGCTGTCGAATCCAATGCCCTTTACGACACGTCCTCCGGCCCCGGCGCAAAGGACCGCGGCCGCTTCTGGCGCCAGGCAGTCAGTGACGGAGCCGGCGGGGTGAACATGGGGCTTGCCAGCGGCCAATGGCTCTACCGTGCCGAAGGGTCCACCACCACCGAGGAACTGCCCTGGACGCGCGTCGCCATCACCTCTGACGCCAACAACGACGGCGGTGTGGACTGGCAAGACGCCGCGATAGCAATGAGGTCCATCCAGGTCAGCCCCAACAAGGGTGAACAGACCCCGGACAATGTGATCACCCACATCCCGTTCAACTTCGCCTCGCAGGCAACCCACCCGTTCCTCCGCACTCTTGATGACGTGAAGCGCATCTCCCTGGCCACCGACGGGCTCGGACAAGTAGCCATGCTCAAGGGCTACACCAGCGAGGGACACGACTCCGCCAACACGGACTACGGCAACAACTTCAACACCCGCGCAGGCGGCCTCGAGGACCTGAATACGCTGGTCAAGGAGGGCAAGGAATGGAACGCCAGCTTCGGTGTCCACATCAACGCCACCGAGATCTACCCTGAAGCCAAGTCCTTCAGCGAAGACCTCCTTCGAGCCGATAAGGGCCTGGGCTGGAACTGGCTGGACCAGTCCTACTACATGAACCAGCGCGAGGACATTAACTCCGGCAAACTCGCCCAGCGCATCAAGGAACTCCGCGAATCCACCGACAAGAACCTGGACTTCGTCTACGTGGACGTCTACTACGAGTTCGGCTGGCTCGCCGAACGGCTACAGCAGGAACTGGTGAAGAACGGGTTCCGGGTGGGCTCCGAATGGGCTGACCACCTCTCGCGGAACAACACCTGGTCCCACTGGGCCAACGACGAAAAATACGGCGGCTCCACCAACAAGGGCATCAACTCACAGATCCTGCGCTTCATCAACAACACACAGTCAGACGTCTGGAACCCGGACCCGAAGCTCGGCGTAAGCCACATCGTGGAGTTCGAAGGCTGGACCGGCCAGAACGACTTCAATGCTTTCAGCGAGAACGTCTGGACCGCCAACGTGCCGGCCAAGTTCCTCCAGCACCACCCCATCACCAAGTGGACTGCCGAGCGGATCGAGCTCGCCGATGGTGTGGCCGTCACCGGGAACACCGCCGAAGGCCGCAACATCACCGTAGGCGGAACATCCGTGCTGCAGGGTGGAACCTACCTCTTGCCGTGGTCCTCCAAAGAAAACGGCAAGGTTGACAAGCTCTACCACTACAACCCCACCGGTGGCGCCAGCACCTGGACGCTTACTCAGGAGTTCCCCAAGTCCAGTTCGCTGGAACAGTTCAAGCTGACCGACAACGGACGCGTGAAGGTGGCCGACGTCCCCGTGGTCAACGGACAGGTCACCGTCACCGCGGACGCCAAACAGCCCTACATCCTTGCTCCCAAGAACAACAAGGCAGAGCTGCCCAAGAAGGCCGACTTCGGCGAAGGCACGGCCTTCAACGACCCCGGCTTTAACGGCACCGACCTTTCCCCGTGGAACCCCGCCGGCCCCGTCACCCAAGTCCGCGACGACAAAGGCCGCCGCTTCGCCGAGATGGGGGCAACGCCGTCGTCGATCAGCCAGGACGTGCAGCTCGACGCCGGAACCCAATCCGTGAGCGCCTGGATTGAAATCCAACCGGGCAAGACGCGGCCCACCACGCTCTCCGTCGACATCGACGGCAAGACCGAAAGCGTCACCATCGATTCGTCCAACGCCGAAAACTACGTGGCCGGCGACGAGAAGCACGGGACCGCATTCCAGCGTGTACGGGTGCTGGTGGACGTGCCGCGGAACAATACCAAGGCCACTGTTACTGTCCAAGCGGCCGACGGCGACGCCACCGTACGCGTGGATGACTTCCGGGCGGTGAAAACCACCCGGGTGCCAACCACCGGAGTCTTGAGCGAAGACTTCGAAAACGTGGACCAAGGCTGGGGGCCCTTCGTGAAGGGCGACGCCGGAGGTTCCACGGACCCGCGGACGCACATCACCGAACGCCACGAACCGTTCACCCAGAAAGGTTGGGACGCCAACGTCATCGACGAAGTGCTCGACGGAACCTGGTCGCTGATCGCGCACGACGAAAACCGCGCTCCCAATGGCGGACCGGGCATGGTCTACCGCACCACCGAGGCATCCGTGCCGTTCCAAGCCGGCCACAAGTACAAAGTGTCCTTCGACTACCAGAACTCCAAAGCCGGGCAGTACGCCTGGGTATCCGGCTACGACTCACAAGCAGGACCGGCAGTGACGGGCAGCCAGGCAATCGAAGCGAAAACCTCCACCACACGGTTCGAGCAGATCCTGGACACCGGCTTCTGCGGAGACTACTTTGTGGGACTGCAGCGCACGGGCAGCTCGAACGGTTCTGATTTCACCTTGGACAACTTCCTGGTAGAAGACCTGGGCGCCTCGGAAGCCGTCCCGGCCTGTGCCCAACTCTCGGCAGAACTTCAGGGCGACGTAGTCCAGCAGGGCAAGGCCCAGGATTTCGTCACCACGTTCGTTTCCGACGAACCTGCCGCCATCTCCGGTCTGGCCGTTGCTCTGGAACTGCCGGAAGGTTGGACGGCAACTCCTTCCACGTCTGCAACCGCTCCGACACTGCCCGCCGGAGGAACCCTCACCACCACGTGGAAGATCACCGCACCGGCTTCCGCTGACGGTGACTACCCCATCACCGCCAAGGCCAGCTACACCGTTGCTTCGTCAGGCATCGATCCGGCCGGCAGCCGAACCATCAGCACCACCACCACCGTGCGGACGCTGCCCAAGCCGCCGCAGGCCACAGTGTTCGCCAGCGACCACCCCTGGGTCAGCGCCACGAACGGCTGGGGGCCTGTTGAAAAGGACCAATCCAACGGCGGAACCGGGGCCGGCGACGGAACACCGCTCACCCTGAACGGAACCGTCTACGCCAAGGGCCTCGGCGCCCACGCCAACGGTACTGTCCGCTACTACCTCGGCGGCTACTGCACCGCCTTCACAGCAACAGTGGGAATTGATGACGCCCAGCCGACGCGGGGCAGCGTGAAGTTCTCCGTGGTAGCCGACGGCACAACCAAGGTCACCACCCCGGTACTCGGAGCGACCAGCGCTCCCCTGCCACTCACCGTGGACGTCACCGGCGCCCAGTACGTTGAACTGGTAGCCAACGACGCCGGCGACTCCAATGGCAACGACCACGCCGACTGGGCCGATGCCAAGTTCACCTGTTCGTCCACCTCGCAGGAACCTCCGGCACCGGTCCTCGCCGGCACCGTCTTCGCTTCGGACCTGCCATGGATCGGCAGCACCAACGGCTGGGGCCCAGCCGAACGGGACCGGGCCAATGGTGAGCAAAACGCCGGTGACGGACCAGCACTGCGGCTCGACGGCGTCGTATATTCCAAAGGCATAGGAGTCCACGCCGACTCGAAAATCAGCATCGCCACCGAGGCCAAGTGCACCGCCTTCACCGCCGTGGCGGGAGTGGACGACGCCAAGCTGAACAAGGGCCTGCACGGATCCGTGGTGTTCATCGTCAAGGGTGATGGCCGTGAACTGCTCCGGACTCCCGTTCTCAGCGCCGACTCAGCCGCACTCCCCCTCAACGTGGACATCACCGGTGTCCAAAACGTCGAGCTGATCGCTGACAAGAACGGCGACGACGCTGGCGACGACTGGGGCGACTGGGCGGACGCGAAGTTCAGCTGCGCATAGTCCATCTTTCCCTCAGTAAAGAAGGGCGGCGTTCCCACCGGAACGCCGCCCTTCTCTAGTGCTTTCTTAGACGACGCGCACGCCAGCCCGCCACACAGAACCCGTCAGCGGGATCCCGGGACGGTACGCCAAGTGCGTGGCCGACGGCGCCTTGAGCATGTGCAGGTCTGCGCGATGTCCGACGGCGAGCGAACCCACCGCCCGCTCGCCGTCGACGTCGTTCCCCGACTCCCTGCCCAACGCCAAAGCGCCGCCGTACGTCGCCGCACGGACGGCCTCGTGGACGCTCAAGTGCATCTGGAGCACAGCAGTGGTCACGCAGAACGCCATGGAACTGGTGTACGACGTCCCCGGGTTGCAGTTGGCAGCCAGTGCGATCTGCACGCCGGCGTCGATCAATTCACGGCCCGGGGCAAGGGGCTGGCGGGTGGACAGATCGCACGCGGGAAGGCACGTAGCCACCGTGCCTTTGATGCCCGCTCCCGTTGCAGGGTCCCAGCCAGCCCAGGTCCCCGCGAGCGCTAGGACGTCCTTGTCCGACAGGTAGTTCACATGGTCCACGCTCGCAGCCGCAAACTCCACGGCCAATGCCACACCGGGCCCCTCGCCCAACTGGTTGCCGTGGACCCGCAGCCCCAGGCCGGCGTCGCGCGCAGCCCTAAGGACCCGACGCGACTGATCCTCCGTGAAGGCGCCGCGCTCGCAGAACACGTCCGCCCAGCGGACGTGCGGCAGGACGGCGTCGAGCATGGGGCCGCACACCAGATCGGTGTACTCCTCCGGATCGGAGCCGTCGGGGACCAGGTGGGCGCCCAGATACGTGACCTCGTCCACTTCAGCTGCGGCGATACGGGCGCTGCGGGCCTCGTTCTCCACGTCCAACCCGTAGCCGGTCTTGCTCTCCAAGTACGTGGTTCCCTGCGAGACCGCCTCGGCCACGCGGTCCCGCACCAGGCGGGTAAGTTCGTCGTCGCTGACACTGCGCGTGGCGCCCGTGGTGACGGCGATGCCGCCGGCACTGTAGCTTTCGCCGGCCATGCGTGCCTCGAACTCGGCCGTGCGGTCTCCGGCGAACACCAGGTGCGAGTGTGAATCCACCCAGCCGGGCAGGACGGCGCGGCCCTGGGCATCGATGTTCTCATCAGCCGCGGGGGCGTCCTTACTGGACCCCAACCACGCGATGCGCTCTCCTTCGATCACAATGGCGGCATCCTTCAGGACCCGATGCTCCATGTCCTGGGTCATCAGTTCGCCGATGTTGGTAATCAAGGTGCTGGCAGAATTGGTTGCGCTCATGACCCTATTGTTCAGCGCCGAATGGACCAGCGTACGGCCGCGAGCTGCTCCGCTGTCCGGGATTCCGGACTGTCGGCATTTACCTCGCCGAGGATCAGGGCGGCCGCAAGCTCGGCAATGGCTGAAGACGTTTGGAAACCGTAGCCGCCTTGACCGGCGAGCCAGAAGAAGCCGGGTGCTTCGGCGTCGAAACCCACAACGGGGATTCCGTCCGCGGCTTCGGTCCGAAGGCCGGTCCAAGCGCGGTCCACGGATCGGATGCCCAGCGATGTTACGGCGTTGAGCTTGTTGATCAGCGCCTCCACATCACCTGGGTAGGGTTTCGCGTCCTCCGCGCCGCTGGGCACGGTTTCCGACGGCGATATCAGCACCTGGTTGCCCTCGGCGCGGAAGTAGAACGTATCGTCGGCAGCGCACACCATGGGCGTTTCCGGGGTCAACGGGTTCTCGACGTTTACGATCGCGGCGGTCCGCCGATAGGGTTGCAGGCCCAGCTTCTCCACGCCGCTGATGACAGCCAGTTCATCGGCCCACGCACCTGCCGCATTGACCACGACGCCGGACTGGAGGCCCTCGGTTCCGGCGCCCAGCTGCCAGCCACTCCCCAGCCGTTGGGCCGAGTGAACTTTGGCCCCGGTGATGATGTCCACACCTGCAGCTTCCGCGGATTGCCGGTGTTCCTCAAGCAACAGGGGCGCGTTGCAGCCGAAGGAACCGTTGTCCAGCCCTGCTGCAGCGAATGACTCGGGATTCAGGGCCGGACACAGTTGCATGGCTTCATCGTGGGAGATGGGGTGCATGTTTCCGCTGGCCTCTGCACGCACGGTTTCCTCGTCGCCCACCAGCATGAAGCCTCGCCGCGTCAGAATTGGTTCTGTTGCCTGGGCATCCCTTTCGGCCAGCATTTCCAATGTCCGGATAGTCAGGTTCTGCACCACGGCCGGGCCGTAACTGGGGATCAGCTGCCGGGCCGAGCGAGAGGAAGTGTGAAAGGCCAATGACTGCTCAGCCTCGACCAGGGCCACGCTGCACTTACCCGCCAGGGCCGCCGCCAAAGACAGACCGCCAATGCCGCCGCCAACGATTACTACGTCATAATTCGAAGCCATGGCTCCATCCTGTCAGACCCGGGTAGCCGCGGACAGGCTCCACCCCGCCACACCCTCTCTCACATAACCACCCCCAAACACCAACCCTCTCTCACATAACCACCCCTTAAACACCAACCCTCTCTCACATAACCACCCCCAAACACCAACCCTCTCTCACATAACCACCCCCAAACACCAACCCTCTCTCACTTCCCTTAGGGAAGTGAGAGAGGGCCGGCCGGAAGCCCGAGGGACGTGAGAGAGGGCCGGCCCGAAACCCGAGGGACGTGAGAGAGGGTTGGGCTAGGCGACCGCGGCGCGACTCTTGACGAACGCCTGAACGCAGGCTTCGACGTCGTCCGCGCTGTGCGCAGCGGAAAGCTGCACGCGGATCCGGGCCACGCCCTTCGGCACTACCGGGAAACTGAAGGCCGTGACGAAGACGCCGTTGTTGAGCATCTCGTCCGCGACTTGTGCAGCGACCACGGCATCACCGAACATCACGGGGATGATGGCGTGCTCGCCGTCGAGGAGCTCAAAGCCTTCCTCGCTCATGCGGCGACGGAACAGCGCTGCATTCTCGAACAAGCGGGTCCGCAGCTCGCCGGATTCCTGCACGAGCTCGATCGCCTTGATAGTGGCCGCAACAATGGCCGGGGCAAGCGAGTTGGAGAACAGGTACGGGCGGGCCTTCTGGCGAAGCATCGCCACGATCTCACCGCGACCGGAGACGTAACCACCCGAAGCGCCGCCGAGGGCCTTGCCGAAAGTGCCGGTGTAGATGTCCACGCGCTCAGAAACGCCGGCGTGCTCCGGAGTGCCAGCGCCGGTAGGGCCCATGAAGCCGACAGCGTGGGAGTCGTCCACCATGACCAGGGCGTCGTGCTTCTCGGCGAGGTCGCAGATGGCTTCAAGCGGGGCCAGGTAGCCGTCCATGGAGAAGACACCGTCCGTGACGATGATCTTCCGGCGGGACCCCTCAGCCTCAACCAGCTTGGCTTCGAGATCGGCCATGTCCTGGTTGGCGTAACGGAAGCGCTTAGCCTTGCTGAGGCGGATGCCGTCGATGATGGAGGCGTGGTTCAGGGAGTCCGAGATGATGGCGTCTTCGGGGCCGAACAGGGACTCGAACACGCCACCGTTGGCGTCGAAGCAGCTGGAGAAGAGGATGGTGTCCTCGGTACCCAGGAATTTAGAGACGCGGGTCTCCAGTTCAAGGTGCAGGTCCTGGGTGCCGCAGATGAAGCGTACGGACGCCATGCCGAAGCCACGCTCGTCCATGGCGGACTTGGCGGCGGCGATGATGTCCGGGTGGTCGGCCAGGCCCAGGTAGTTATTGGCGCAGAAGTTCAAGACCTTGTTGGCCGGCTGGCCGAGCTGCCCGGCTGCGATGTGGCTTGCCTGTGGAGAATCGATGTGGCGTTCGGTCTTGAAGAGGCCGGCGCTCCGGATCTCGTCGAGTTCGCCCTGCAGTTGGTCTTTGATGGCTGAGTACATGGGTGCTCCTAAAGTTTTTCGGGGGTCCGGTTGCAGTTCGGTCCGGTTACAGTTCGGTCCGGTTACAGTTCGGTCCGGTTACAGTTCGGTCCAGTCGAGGACCACTTTGCCGCCGGTGCCGCTACGGGCGATTTCGAAGCCCTTTTCCCAGTCGGCTGCGGACAGCTTGTCGGTGACGACGGCGGAGATGCTGCGGTGCAGTACGGGATTGGAGGACAGCATGGCGCTCATGGCGTACCAGGTCTCGAACATTTCACGGCCGTAGATGCCCTTGAGCGTGAGCATATGGGTGACAACCTTGCCCCAATCGATGTCGATGGATTGGCTGGGAAGGCCGAGCATGGCGATGCGGCCGCCGTGGTTCATGTTGTCGATCATCTCAGGCAGTGCCGTGGGGTGTCCCGACATTTCCAGTCCGATGTCGAAACCTTCGCGCATGCCCAATTCCTGCTGTGCTTCGCGGACGCGCATCTTGGACACGTCCACAGCGAGGTCAATGCCCATCTGGCGGGCCAGTTCCAGGCGCGGAGCGGACACGTCCGTGATGGCGATTTTGCGGGCACCCGCGTGTCGGGCGACGGCAATGGCCATCAGTCCGATGGGACCTGCTCCCGTGATCAGTACGTCTTCGCCGACCAGCGGGAAGCTCAGTGCGGTGTGGACAGCGTTACCGAAGGGGTCGAAGATGGCGCCGAGTTCCGGGGTGACGGACTCATCGTGGTGGACCCAGACATTGGTTTCCGGGATGACGACGTATTCGGCGAAGGCACCGTCGCGCTGCACGCCGACGGAGACGGTGTGGATGCACATCTGGCGGCGTCCTGCACGGCAGTTGCGGCAGATTCCACAGACCACGTGTCCTTCGCCGGAGACCCTGTCCCCTACTTTGACGTCGCGGACGTCCTCGCCGATTTCCACTACTTCGCCATAGAATTCGTGGCCGGCAATGAGGGGCGTTTCGATGATGCCTTGGGCCCAGGCGTCCCAGCTTTGGATGTGGAGGTCGGTGCCGCAGATGCCGGTGGTCATCACACGGATTTTGACGTCGCTGGGGCCCGCTTCGGGCTCGGGACGTTCGACGAGTTCGAACCCTGCGTGCGGTCCGGATTTGTAGAGAGCCTTCATGGAATTCCTCACTGCTGGGGCTGCTTCGCTGCTGCTGAGTCCATTAGAGCCCCGCCAACGATTTAGCACAACTAGATTCTTCTCAATCAACGATTTAGGATTTGCTAATGGAAATTCATCAGTTGCAGATGCTCCGTGAGCTCGGAGACTTAGGAAGCGTCAAGGCCGTCGCTGAAACACTGATGGTGACCCCCTCGGCAGTTTCGCAACAGCTCGCCCTGCTGCAGAAGTCCGTTGACGTGCCGTTGACGCGTAAAGAAGGCCGGGCACTGGTGCTCACGGATGCAGGCCGCGTCCTCGCTGAGGCGGGGGCCGCCGTCGTGAACGCCATGGCAGATGCCCGGGCGGCGATCGGCGCCTATCACGACGCTCCCGACGCGCCGGTCAGCGTGAGCGCCTTCCACAGTGCCGGGCAGGCGCTGTTTGCGCCGTTGGCGGCGCTGTTGGCGTCCGACGGCGGGAAGTCGCCACGCCTTCGACTCTCCGATGAGGACGTGGCCCAGGAAGATTTTCCGGGGTTGGCCGCCCGGTACGACCTCGTGCTGGCACACCGCATGGACAACAGCCCGACCTGGCCTGGGGACAAAGTAGCGGTGATTCCTCTCGCCGACGAGCCGTTAGACATCGCGCTCCCCGCGGCTCACCCGCTGGCATCCCGGCGCGAACTGGAGCCGTCCGACGTCGTGGATGAGCCGTGGGTGACCAGCCGCGATGGCTACTCGCCCGCGGACGTCCTTGCCGCCGTCGTTGCCGTGAGCGGACGGCCCGCAGAAGTGCTGCACCGCATCAACGACTATTCCACCGTGGCGGCGCTGGTATCTGCCGGTGCCGCGATCGGGCTATTGCCGCGCTTCACGGCCCGCCGTGTACTGGACGCCGGCGTGGTTTTGCGTCCACTTTCCGGGGTGAATTCGGTGCGCAAGATCGACATCCTGGCCCGGCCCGAGACGCTAAAACGGAAATCGGTCATGACGGTTTGCGAGTCACTTCAAACCGTCATGACCGAGCTTTCCTCACCCCGCTGACCCGCAAACGGTTAGTCGCGGACCAGGGCGGGCTGGCCGGCGTCGAAGTACTCCACGAGTTCGGCGGGGAGCTCTGGAACCTCACGCGCGGAGCCGTCACCGCGCAGCGATTCCGCCGCGAGGATACCGGCCACCACTGCCTGACGTGCGGCGATGGGGCTGGTCTGGGTCTGACCGCCTTCAGACGCGAAGCGGAGGAACTCCTCGATCAAGCGGGGGTCGGCACCGCCGTGGCCGCCTTCGCCGTCCTGGATGGTGATGACCTCGTCCGGCGCTGCATAACCCGACGTCCGGCTGGTCCACACATTGATGGTTTCGCCCGGCCCGTCGCCAAGGTTCTCAATCCGGCCCTTGGTGCCGATGACGGTGTAGTTGCGCCAGTAGTCGGGTGTGAAGTGACACTGCTGGTAGGAGGCCAGGACACCGTTGTCCAGGACCATGTTCATCATGGAGATATCCTCGACGTCGATCACCTCCGCAAGGTCCTTCTGTTCCATCGGCGGCCAGTTGTCCATGGAGAACCAGTCCCCCATGCGCTTGCCGGTGTTGTTGCTTCGGTTATTCACGTCACCGTAGACAGCAAGATCACCGACGGCGGCAACCCGCTTGGTGTATCCACCGGCCAACCAATGGATCACGTCGATGTCGTGGGCGCCCTTTTGGAGGAGAAGCGACGTGACGTTGGCGCGCTGGGCATGCCAGTCCTTGAAGTAGTAGTCACCGCCGTGGCCGACGAAATGGCGGCACCAGACCGCTTTGACCTCGCCGATCCTGCCGTCCTCGATCAATTGGCGCATCTGGACCACCACAGGCATGTGGCGCATGTTGTGGCCAACGTACAAACGAGTGCCCGTTTCGTATGCCGTGGTCAGGATCAGGTCCGCGGCCTCCACTGTGATGTCCAGTGGCTTCTCACAGAAGGTGGGGATGCCTGCCATGAGCGTTCGGACCGCGACGGCGGCGTGCTGGTTGTCGGGCGTCAGGACCAACACCGCATCGATCCCGCTGGTCAGCAGTTCTTCCAGGTCCCCCGTAACGCGCGCCGACGGAATGCGTTCTGCGGCGTCTGCCCGGCCGCGTTCACTTAGGTCACAAACAATGGTGACCTCCGAGCCTTGGCCCGGCTTATGGGCGTGCTTCCACAGCCCTGAACGCAGGCCGAAACCCACGATGCCGACCTTCAAATCCTTTTCCATGGTGTGCAATTTCCTTCTGCTGTTTCCTAATAGAGCCTGGTTGCGGCGCTGCGGTGCGGCGCCGATTCACGCACGAACAAATGCCAAGGGAAGTCAAGAACGCCGGGTTCAACTGCTGCCGCGTGGCCGGCCTGACCCGTTGCCCTACGCAGGAGCAGCCTGGCGAGTTTGTCGAAGAAATCAACGGGACCCACGGTGCTGAGGGAAGGCGACATCCGCGCACCCTCCACCGTGTTGCCCACACCGATGATGTCCACATCCGTACCCACTGCGAGGCCAAGGCGCTGGGCGGCGTTGATGGCGCTGACCGCGGCGTAATCCGTAGTGGCATAGATGGCCGTGGGACGGTCCGGCATGCTCAGCACCCGGGTTGCCGCGGCGTACGCCCCTGCACTGGTGCCATCGAACAAGCCCACATAGTCGTCCCGCTCCGGGACTTTCGCCGCGGCCAAGGCGTCGGAGTAAGCCAAGTACCGCGTCCCGCCGGAAGTGCCCGCGGCTGTTGCCGGGGTCAGGCAGGCGACCTTTCGGTGGCCGTGGAGCAAATGCTCCACGGCCATGCGGCAGCCGGGACCGGCGATGGAACGGATGACGTCAAAGCCGTCCGCTTGTACCTCTTCGTCAAAGACAACTAGTGTGGTTCCGTGCTCAGCGAGCTTGCGCAGGGCATCCCGCTGCTCAGGACGGACTGCATCCACGAACACAGCATCGGCATTGTGAGTGCCGAGTACTTTGACCCAATCGGCGTCACCCAAAATCATTGGGGTGATGCCCAGCGGAACGGCCGCCTTCTGCACGGCTTCGATGACGGACAGTGACCACGGATCGGACAGCATGGTCAGCGAGAGAATCACCGTGTTGGTGCGGCCCGTCCTGATCGCACGGGCCGCCTGGTTGGGGCGGTAGCCCAGCCGCTCGGCAGCTGCCTTGACCTTTTCCGCCGTCGGATCCGAAACGCCCGGTCCGCCATCGCCCCGGCGACCTGATAGCACGTAGGAAACCGTGGCCGTGGAGACGCCCGCCAGTTCGGCCACCATACGGATGGTTGGTCTGACTCCGGTGCTGCTCGCTTTTGCCATGGTTCCCCCTGCTGGTGTCCTTTGTATTTGCGCGTTGGTTCGTTGTTGGTTTGAGGCTAGCCTCTGAATACCGGCGCGTTGGGGTCCAACGCGGCCTGGTACTCATCGCGCATCTTGTCGCCGCCCTCGCTCTTCCAACGCTTCACCGCGTCCTTGAGCTCGTCGATCTTGGCGCGGCCAGTGATGATGTCCACCACCTTGTCGCGCAGCTGCTTGGTGATCTTGGCGCCCACCTTGGCATTGGTGTCCGAGTAGGAACCGTTGGTGGGGTTGCGCCACGCGAACTCGAGCAGCTTTTCTTCCTGCTGGCTGACGTACCGCGTGTCGTCGTCGAAACCCGGGTTGAAGATGACGTTTTCCGGGCTGGACATAATGTTCAACGCCGAGACCAGGCCGGGTGCGTTGGTGGTACCCGTCTCGGTGCGTGCCGGGTTGCCGGAGGCGTCGATGGTGTAGTCCTGGCCCAGCTCGCCGAAGTTCTTCTGCATGTACTCCACCGTGCCGAACGGCGCTGACAGGTAATTGATCAGCGAGAGCAGTTCGCGGATCTTGCCCTCTTCAGCCTTCTTGAACGGCGTGAAGCCTACGGTGCCGTAGCCCATGTCGTAGACGGGCTTGACCTTTCCGTCGGCACTGAACGGAATAAGGATGTCGAACTGCGTACCTTTGGCAAGGGCGCGGTAACCGCGGATGTCATGGGGTCCGGAGACAACCTGGGCTGCCACGCTGCCGTTGGCTACGCGCGAGCGGATATCCGTTGCTTTGGAATCCGGGTAGAAGACGCCCGCTGCAAACATCTTTGCCGTGAACTCCACGCCTGCCATATATTCGTCTGTTTCATAGAGGTGCGTGAGGGTGCGGTCCTTGTTGACGGCCCAGCTGTTGGGGGCGCCAAACCATTCGGTGACCATGTGGAGGGCATTGATATAGGCCGGTTCCAGGGCGTACTTCTGATCTCCCGGGCGCGTCAGCTCCTTGGCTTTCTCCAGGAATTCATCAGCACTTCCCGCCTCAAAGCCGCCCACCTGCGCCCACACGTCGTGGTTACCCACATACACCTGGCCGAACGGGGTGCTCGGGATGGGTGCGCCCCAGATCTTGCCGTTCACGACGGCGGTCTTCCAGGAATCGGGCTTCAGCGCCGCCAGGTTGGGGTACTCGAGCACGGCGTCACCGGAGAGGTACGGCGTCAGGTCCTGGAACTTGGCTTCGAGCATCGGACCGACGTTGGGGATGCCCTGGTTCGGCGGAACCCACATCATGTCCGGGAGATCGTTGCTGGCCAGGACGGTGGCGAACTTGGCCGGGTAGCCGTCCCCGATGTCTTCGGCGATCTGGAGTTCCAGGTCGCCGCCGAGTTTGGCATTGAGCCGCTGCCAGAAGGGGTTGTCGTGCAGGCCCGGGCTCATGGTGTCGAATGTTTCGGTCAGGCCGGTCACCTTGCCCTTGAGCGGCGGCGTCTTCACGGACTGCACAGCAGTGGGCAGCTTGAAGTAGCCGGCTTGGAGGCCCTTGGCGTTACCCGCGATGTCCGGGGTGAGGCCGGTGAATTCCTTATACGTGGGCAACTTGACCGAAGCGGAGGCAGCGGCGCCTCCGCTGCTCGCGGCTCCGCCGCCACCACAGGCGGACAAGCCTGCGGCGGTTACTGCCAGGCCTGCGAGGCCAAGGAAACCGCGGCGGCTGAATCCAGCCTGAGAGGTAGTGCTCGTCATGGCATAACCCTTTCTGGTTACTTGCTGAGTTTCTGGGTGTTGGGGCGTGTAAGTGTTGACTTGGGTCTAGCCCTTGACGGCGCCGGTGATGACGCCCTTGGCAAAGTGCTTCTGGAGGAACGGGTAGACCATCAAAATCGGGACGAGGGCTACTACCACCACTGCCATCTGGATGGACTGCGGCGGGGGCGTGGTGGTGATTCCCAGCTGGTCCGCTGCGCCGCTGCCCTGGACAACGAAGTTGCGGAGCAGCAACTGGATGGGCCACTTACTGTGATCGTTGATGTAGAGCAGGGCGTTGAAGAACGAGTTCCAGAAGCCGACGGCATAGAACAGCCCTACGACGGCGATCACGGCCTTGGACAGTGGCATCACGATGCGCCACAGGATTTGCCAGTCGTTGGCGCCGTCGATCCTGGCGCTTTCGATCAGTTCCCCCGGGATGTTCATGAAGAACGAGCGCATGACCACAAAGTTGAAAGCTCCGAAGATGCCGGGGAGGATCAGCGACCACAACGAGTCCAGCACGCCGAGTTGGCGGATCATCAGGAAGGACGGGATGAGGCCCGGCGCAAACAGGAGCGTGAACAGGACTGCGAGGATCACCGGCCGGCCAAACAGAACCGTGCGGCTGGTGGCGTAGGCCATGGTGATGGTCACGAACAGGGCCAGGATGGTGCCCACCGCGGTAACCAGCATGCTGACCCCGAGTGATTGCAGCACCATGGGGCCCTTGAAGATGGTGGCGTACGCCTCCAGGGTTGGACGTTCGGGCCAAAGCACAAAACCGCCGGCCTTTACGAGTTGCTCAGTGTCGGCTAGTGACGTGGAAACGACCAACAGAATGGGTGTCAGGATGGACAAACTGAACACGATCAGGACCACTGCTTTGACGGTCTGATACAGCGCGGAAGGCTTTTCCTTCCATACCGGGCGCTTGGGGTTGTACGTCAGTTCCCGGGGTTTCTTGGTGAAAAGTGTTGTTGCCATGGGATTCTCCTTGTGCGGCAGCCGCGCGGGCCATGTGGCTTTCAGCGCGCTTGTTTTGCGAAGATTCCGTCTTCGCCGAAGCGGTGGGCAAGTTTATTGGCGCCGTAGATCAGCAAGGCGCTGACAACGCCCTTGGCCAGGCCGGCTGCTGCGCCTGAGCTCCAGCCGCCTCCCACTACGCCGGTGTAGTAGGTGAAGGTGTCCAGCACCTCCGCGGCTCCGGCGCCTACGGCATCACGCTGCAGGATGAATTGCTCGAAGCCGACTGAGAGGATGTCGCCGATACGCAGGATCAGAAGGAGCACGATCACGGGTCTCAGACCGGGGAGGGTGATGTGCCACATCCGGCGCCAGCGTCCGGCACCGTCAGCCGCTGCAGCCTCGTAAAGCGAGGCGTCGATGCTGGCAAGGGCTGCCAGGAAGATGATCATTGCCCAGCCTGCGTCTTTCCAGATCATCTGGACCACCACCATGACCGGGAATGTTTCCGGGTTGGTCATGAAGGGAATGGGATCCATACCCCAGTCCCGGAGCAGGTTGTTGACGAAACCTGCACCGCCCAGCATCTGCTGGAAGAACGCGATGACCAGCACCCAGGAAAGGAAGTGCGGCAGGTAAGCGATGCTTTGGAATATTCGCCGGACCCGGGTGCTGATCAGTGAGTCCACAATCAGGGCCAACACCAGCGGCACCGGGAAAAGGAAGACCAACTGCCAGGCGGCCAGATAGAGAGTGTTCCAGAAAGCGTGGATGAAGTCCGGATTGCCGAACAGGTCCACAAAGTTCTGCCAGCCCACCCACAGGCTGTCCCCGATGCCCAGGTAAGGCTGGTAGTCCTGGAACGCGATGACGTTGCCCAGGATGGGGATGTAGAAGAAGAGCAGCAGGAAGGCTACACCCGGCAGCATCATGAGCAGCATCTGCTTGTCGCGTCGCAGACGGGACCGGAAACTCTGCTGCGGGACCTTGCTCTTCTTCCGTTTCTTCGGACCGGATCCGGAGGCGTTTCCACCCGGCGGGCCCTGGACTCGGCGAGCTTCGGGCAATGCCGGAGCCTGTTCCGTCGTCGAGTTCATGCTGTCTCCTCATGTGCTGAGCCAGGACCATCGTTGTGATCCAAACCACGCTCGTTAACCGTTTAACAAACCATAAGTGACCCGCATCTCTTTTTGCAAGAATATGATCGAAACTGAGCGCAGAAATCAGTTTTCATCATTCCCGGGATGGTGGCGGGACTCGATCGTGGTGAACAGGGCGTCCTGGGCTGGGTTGCTTGGCCCTCGCACCCGCTGCCACCAATCGCCCCCGTAACAACGGGAGCGCGCGGCCTAAAAGGGTGCGCCTCCTGGGAACAAGTGGCGCACAGAGTGGTAAAGGATGCGCCACTCACTAACCAAGGGTGCACCGGCAAGGTCGAGGCAACGTTAGGCACCCGACGCTCCCCCGATAAAGTACTAGCAGGTCCAATTCAGATAGAAGGTTGACATGGCAGATTGCTGTAGCCCGGGCGCTGGTGCCCGGGAACACTGGATGCCGGGGCTGAGGCTCCCCCTGCGAACGGTCAGCGATCATCCGGCGGCGAGCACCGCCGTCGAGCATTCCGCCCATGGTGCCGTGCCTCCAAAGGAGGCAAAGGACGCCGAGATTCCAGCGGGAACCTTCTCCATGGGTGATCCCTTCAATGAAGGCTACGACGGCGACGGCGAGTCCCCAGTGCACGAAGTATCCGTCTCGGCATTCCGGATCGGCGCCACCACCGTGACGAACCAGGAATTCGCTGAGTTCGTCGACGCCACCGGCTACCGCACCGAGTCGGAAACCTACGGAACATCCGCGGTGTTCCACCTTGCCGTGAAAGCAAACACGCACGACATCCTGAACCGGGTCAATAACGTCCCGTGGTGGCTCAACATTCGTGGAGCCGATTGGGCGCACCCTGCCGGACCACTCTCTAACTGGGCAGACATCCCCGACCACCCCGTCACCCATGTGTCGCACAACGATGCCCTGGCGTACTGCCAATGGGCGGGTCGCCGGCTACCCACCGAAGCTGAGTGGGAATACGCGGCCCGTGGCGGACTGTCCGGACAGCGCTACCCCTGGGGGAATGAACTCCACAACGATGCCCCAGGCGAGACCGCTCACAACTGCAACATCTGGCAAGGGGAATTCCCTTCCCGCAACACGATCGATGACGGCTACCTCACCACTGCGCCTGCCACGTCATTCCGCCCCAACGGCTACGGGCTGTACCAAACCAGCGGAAACGTCTGGGAGTGGTGCAGCGACTGGTTCCTGCCCAAGTATTACAAAACGTGCCACGCACAAGGAACGGTGGAGGACCCGCAGGGGCCAACCATCGGCCGCGGAAGGGTCATGCGCGGTGGTTCCTACCTCTGCCACGATTCTTACTGCAATCGCTACCGTCTCGCAGCGCGCAGCTCAAACACGCCGGACTCAGCCAGTGGCAACCTGGGCTTCAGGACCGTGGCGCTCTAGTTCTTGGGGCCGTGGCCCCTGTGCCCGTGGCCTTTCACGCCGGCCGGCAATTCGCCGGACACGATCTTGGCTGCGGCCACCGAATCGCCATCTTTGGTGCCGCTGACTCTAACCGTGTCGCCGGTCTTGAGGTCCGCAGCTGTGGCCGACGGCAGCGTGGGCTTACCCTTGCCGTTCCTGAGCTCCGACAGGTCTGCGGGAACGTTGGTGATCCGCGTATCCGCAGTCATCGAATAGCGTTGCGTGAAGCCGTCTTCGCTCTTCACAGTCATCTCGGTTTCGCTCACCGATTCGATGGTGCCGGTTTGCGTGACGACCGTGCGGTAGGTCCCGTCCTGCTGTTTCACGACGTGTTCGCCGTGGATAGCCTGGCCGCGGCCTTCGGTGGCCTTGGCTTTCGCCGATGCGGACGGGTTGGGTGACGCAGAAGAGCTCGACGGCGAGGGGCTGGGCTGGGTGCCCGCCCACACGGCGGCGGCCCCGCCGCCGGTCAATGCAACGGCGATCCCGCCGGCGAGAAGGCCTTTACGGAGGCCTGGTGTGAGGGTGGCCATGCATCCATTGTGCACCCCTCCCAACAAAAAGTAGCCCGCAGGTGTGGTTGTTCTGAGCTCTCAAAACAACCACAACTACGAGCTACTTGGGCGTCAAACTGCGGGACTTAGCCCTCGACGCCGAGCTTCTCCAGGATCAGTTCGCGAACGCGGCCAGCGTCAGCCTGGCCACGGGTGGCCTTCATGACTCCGCCAACAATCGCGCCAATGGCTTGGACCTTGCCGCCACGGATCTTCTCAGCGACGTCCGGCTGCGCAGCCAATGCAGCGTCGATGGCTTCCAGGAGCGGACCGTCGTCGGACACCACTGCGAGACCACGCTTCTCCACGATCTCAGCCGGAGTACCTTCGCCTGCGAGCACGCCGTCCAAGACCTGGGTTGCCATCTTGTTGTTGATCTTGCCGTCTTCAACCAGCTTGTTCAGCTCGACAATGACCTGCGGCGTGACACCGAGTTCGGAAGGATCGACGTCGGCAACCTTGGCACGGCCCACGATCTCACCCATCCACCACTTCCGGGCAACATCGGCGGACGCACCGGCTGCGATGGTTTCCTCGATGGAGTCCATGACACCTGCGTTGACGACGTCGCGGAATTCCAGATCCGAGTAGCCCCATGCTTCCTTGAGGCGCTTGCGGCGCTCGGCCGGCGGCTCGGGAAGGGTAGCCCGGAGTTCCTCCACCCACTCACGGGAGGCGACGACGGGAACCAGGTCAGGCTCCGGGAAGTAGCGGTAATCGTCAGCGTCGGACTTGGGCCGGCCCGACGTCGTCGAACGCGTGTCCTCGTGCCAGTGGCGCGTCTCCTGGATGACGGGCTCGCCGGAATCCAAGACGGCAGCGTGGCGCTGGATTTCGTAACGGACGGCATGTTCGACGGCACGCAGCGAGTTCACGTTTTTGGTCTCGGACCGGATACCGAACCGTTCCCGGCCGTGCGGGCGCAAGGAAACGTTGGCATCGCAACGGACGTTGCCGCGCTCCATCTTGGCATCGGAAACACCAAGGTTTTTCACGATCTCACGGATTGCCGCGACGTAGGCCTTGGCCAATTCAGGTGCACGGCTACCCGCGCCCTCGATCGGCTTGGTGACGATCTCAACCAGCGGCACACCTGACCGGTTGTAATCCACCAGAGAGTAGTCGGCACCCTGGATACGTCCAGCAGCACCACCCATGTGGGTCAGCTTTCCGGCGTCTTCTTCCATGTGGGCGCGTTCGATCTCCACGCGGAAGACCGTGCCATCCTCAAGCTCGATGTCAAGGTAACCGTCGTAGGCGATCGGCTCGTCGTACTGCGAGGTCTGGAAGTTCTTGGGGGTATCCGGGTAGAAGTAGTTCTTCCGGGCGAAGCGGCAGTACTCGGCGATCTTGCAGTTCAGGGCAAGGCCGATTTTGATGGAAGATTCCACAGCCGTCTTGTTCACCACCGGCAAGACACCAGGCATGCCCAAGTCGACCTCGTTGACGTTGGTGTTCGGCTCGTCACCGAAAACGTTCGGGGCAGAGGAGAACATTTTGGTCTTGGTGTTGAGCTCCACGTGGACCTCGAACCCCAGGACGGGATCGTACTTCTCCATGGCCTCTTCGAAGCTCAGGGTTGCGTCGACGGACATTAGTTGGAACCTCCGGCGGTGGTGGATACTGCACCGAGCACAGCAGTTTTCAGGTCCGGCGCCTGTGCAAGGATCGGGCCGCCCCACTTCTCTTCAAGGATGGATTCGAGCACAGCGCCCACGCGGTACAGGCGGGCATCCTGACGGGCAGGAGCCAGCAACTGGATGCCAACGGGCAAGCCGTCTTCGTCGGCCAAGCCACCCGGCAGGGACAGACCCGGGATACCGGCAAGGTTGGCCGGGATGGTGGCGACGTCGTTCAGGTACATCGCGAGCGGATCGTCCAGCTTCTCCCCCAGCTTGAACGCCGTGGTGGGCGCCGTGGGCGAGATCAGGACATCGGCCTTCGCGAACGCGGCGTCGAAGTCGCGCTGGATCAGCGTACGGACCTTCTGTGCCGAGCCGTAGTAAGCGTCGTAGTAGCCGGCGCTCAGTGCGTACGTGCCAAGGATGATGCGGCGCTTGACCTCATCGCCGAAGCCGGCGGCACGGGTTGCACCCATGACGCGCTCGATGGTCATGGGACCGTCCTTGGGCAGAACGCGCATGCCGAAGCGGACGCCGTCGAATTTGGCCAGGTTGCTGGACACCTCGGACGGCATGATCAGGTAATACGCACCCAAGGCGTACTTCAGGTTGGGGCAGGAAACCTCAACGATTTCAGCGCCGGCATCCTTGAGCAGCTGAAGGGATTCGTTGAAACGGTTCTCGACGCCGGCCTGGTAGCCCTCGCCGTGAAGCTCCTTGACGATGCCGATCTTCATTCCGACAACATTGCCCACGCGGGCAGCAGCAACAAGGTCATTGAACGGATCGGTCAGCGACGTGGAATCAAAGGGGTCGTGGCCGCCGATGACTTCCTGCAGCAGCGCCGAGTCCAGCACCGTACGGGAGACCGGACCGATCTGATCCAGCGACGACGCCATGGCAATGGCACCGTAACGGGAAACAGCACCGTACGTGGGCTTCACGCCAACAGTTCCAGTGACGGCACCCGGCTGGCGGATGGAGCCACCGGTATCCGTGCCAAGCGCCAACGGCGCTTCGAAAGCGGCGACGGCGGCAGCGGAGCCACCGCCCGAACCACCAGGAATCCGGTCCAGGTCCCACGGGTTCCGGGTGGGGCCGTATGCCGAGTGCTCGGTGGAGGAACCCATGGCGAATTCATCCAGGTTGGTCTTGCCCAGGATCGGCATCTTGGCCGCGCGCAGCTTCTTAACCACCGTGGCGTCATAGGGGCTGTGCCAGCCCTCAAGGATCTTCGAACCGGCCGTCGTCGGCTGGCCGATGGTGACGATGAGGTCCTTCACCGCAATCGGCACACCGGCGAGGGCGTGCAACTCTTCGGCGGCGGAACCGCCGGCAGCGCGGGCAGCGTCAACCTCGGCCGCAACAGCCAGAGCCTCTTCACTGTTCACGTGCAGGAAGGCATTAACCTGACCATCGACGTCGGCAATGCGGTCAAGGTGCGCTTGCGTCACCTCAACGGCGGTAACCTCGCGGGAAGCCAGCTTGGCCGCAAGATCGGCAGCGGAGTGGCGGATGAGTTCGTTCTTCAGCTCAGTCATAGTGATTAGTCCTCATCCAGGATTGCCGGGACCTTGAAACGGTTCTCGTAAGAATCCGGAGCGCCGGACAACGCCTGCTCAGCTGTGAACGTGTGGCCCACAACGTCCTCACGGAACACATTGGTCAACGGAATCGGGTGCGACGTCGCCGGGACGTCCTCACCCGCAGCTTCGCTCACGCTCTTCACCGAATCCACGATGACAGCAAGCTCAACAGCCATCCTGTCCAGTTCTTCGGCACTCATTTCAATGTGAGCCAGACGCGCAAGATGCGCGACGTCGTCACGGTTGATCGCAGCCATGGATCTCCCCTGCAAAGTTCAAATGGTTTTCCGAACCAGTCTACTTGGCTTGGGTGTGCCGGGCAGACGGTGGACAGGTGCCATGGCTCGGTTAGCCGTCCCTCCAAATCCTGGGTCCGCGGCTAGGACTGGCACATAATACTTCAGGGTTGATTTCCGCCTGCGCCTCGATCTCTCGTCATGGGCCGGCCGGAAAGGACACGTCATGGGTACATGCTCATCGCCGAATTTGTCATTTCGATCGATTAACGAGGGTGGCTAGGGCGTATTGGAAGGCAGGTGTTTTGGCGTACGACATTGATACCGGCAGGGCGTTGGCCGTGGTGGCTGCATCGAAGCAGCGCAGTAGTGGGCTTGGCCCGGTGCAGGCAAGTGTTCGGCATGTCCGTGATGGATTGAGCGGCGCTCTCCGCAGCGGCCCTGTCTATGTTTCTCTCCAGCTTTACGGCGAGACCGTGCTGATGCCTGGCCTGCAGGCCTTGGCGCGGATTACGTGTCAGAACCTTGCGGGGTGCACGCGCGGGCTGACGGTCGGCTGTATCAGCGCCAGATAGACGGCGGTCCCGTCGATGATCCGCCGGCTGCTGTGGAACGAATGAAGGCCCACTTGGAGGCCAAGGGATACACGATTGGAAACATCTTCGACAACATGGGCGGAAACATCACAGGCATCCAGCTCAATGCGGAAAGCCCAAGAAGGCTCCTCGTACAGTTCACGCCGTCCAAAGAAACAAGCTTCATCAAGGTGGTTGGCGAGTGCACCTTGGACCCGGCCGCCAGGAAGAAGACCACCTGAATGGGTGTCTCATCCCCAATCCGCTCACCCCACCTCAGACGTCCCCTCACGCCAAATCGCGGGTCCGCTGCACAATACGCCGTTGCCAAACGGCGAATTGGAGACGAACCCGCGAACTCGACACCGAGACACTCGGATGTGTTGAGGTGGCGGCTCGTTAGCCGATGCCGATGGCCCCGGTCAGAACACCGACTGCCAGCATGACCACCGAGATCACGGCCGTGCGCCAGAGGACCTTCTTGTGGTGGTCGCCCAGATCCACCTTGGCGAGGGAAACCAGCAGGAGGATAGCCGGCACCAGGGGGCTCTGCAGGTGGAAGGGCTGCCCGGTGATGGAGGCGCGGGCCATGTCCACTGCATCCACGCCATAGTGAGCGGCGGTTTCGGAAAGGACCGGCAGGACCCCAAAGTAGAAGGCGTCGTTGCTCATGAAGAACGTCATCGGGATGCTCAGAAGCCCGGTGATGACTGCCATGAACGGTCCCATTTCGGCGGGAATGATTTGGACGAGCCACTCGGACATTGCCTTGACCATGCCCGTGCCGTTGAGGACACCGGTAAGGACTGCGGCGGCCATGACCATGCTGACGACGGCGACGATGGACGGTGCGTGGGCGATCAGCTGGGCGCCCTGGTCCTTGACCTTGGGGAAGTTGACCAGCAGTGCGATCGCGGAGCCCACCATGAACACGAACGGCAGCGGGACAATGTTGGCCACCAGGACCACCATCACAGCGACGGTCAGGCCAAGGTTGAACCAGAACAGCTTGGGACGCAGCGTAGTGCGGTTGGGGTCCAGGGCGGTGTCTGCCATAGCGGTGTCGTGATCGTCCACCAGCGTGGCCGGGTCTTCAAGAACCGCGACGCCGGAACCTCCGCCGGTGCCCGGCTTGGCTGCAGTTGTGGCAGAGGAGTTGCGGCCGAAACTGAAGCGGCCTCCGCCGACGCCGAAGCCCGAACCCGAACCCGAACCCGCGGCAACCGAACCGCCGCGGCGCGTGCCGCCGTCGAACGCTTCCGAAGGATCAGCGACGTCGCCCCAGATCTCGGGAGCGGTGGTGCGGAGGCGGTTGCGTTCCTGCAGGCCGAGCAACCAAGCGAACACCAGAACCACGATGAGGCCAACGATGAGTGACGGGACCATGGGAACGAAGACGTCGTTGACATCCAGGTGAAGTGCGGTGGCCGCGCGGGCCGTAGGGCCGCCCCAGGGCAGGATGTTCATGGTGCCGTTGGCGAGGCCGGCCACGCAGGTGAGGACCACGGGGCTCATCTTGAGCCGCAAGTAGACGGGGAGCATGGCGGCCGTGGTCAGGATGAAGGTGGTGGATCCGTCGCCGTCCAAGGAGACTGCCGCTGCCAGGATGGCGGTGCCGAGGACCACTTTGGCGGGGTCGTTGCCCAACTTGCGCAGGATGAACTTCACCAGGGGGTCGAACAGTCCGACGTCGATCATCAGGCCGAAGTAGATGATGGCGAACATGAGGAGCGCGGCAGTGGACGTCATGGACTTCATTGAGTCCATCACCATGTCGCCGATGCCGAGGCCCGCTCCGGCGAAGAGGCCGAAGACTGTGGGGACGATGATCAGCGCCAGTACTGGCGTCAATTTTTTGGTCATGATCAGGACCATGAATACCGCAATCATTGCGAATCCAAGCAAAACCAGCACGGCCGGCTCCTTACTACTGTGAATGGCGCCACGTCGGTGTGATGCGCACTACAGACAATATGGTGGCCTCCGTCACGGGCAGGGGTTTCGGGGAATTGTTGGGAATACTGCTCGTTGCGAACGTTTTGCGCATTGTGCTCAGTGATTCAATGGATCAGGAGGAAAGGAGCGAAGGTGCCGCGCAACAGCCGGGTCAGCATGCGTTTCTCCACCCAAACCCTTCTCCTCCAGCTAGGGGTTGTCCTGCTGGTGGTCCTGCTCAGCGGGACGGTCCATGCGTGGCTGGTCTATGAACGCATCGGCACCGAAGCCGAAAACCAAGCACTCACCCTTGCCAGGACCGTCGCCGCGGATCCCGAGATCAGGTCCGGCGTGCAAACCATCAGCAAAGAAGAAGGAACCCCTCCCCCGGATGTCCTCGCCGCCGGAACACTTCAAGCGGCGGCCGAAGCTGTGCGAGTGCGGACTGGGGCCCTGTTCGTGGTGATTACGGACGAAACCGGCCTGCGCCTGGCTCACCCTGAGACGGCGCGGCTGGGTGAACGCGTCAGCACAGACCCTTCAGTGGCGCTGGGCGGGCAAGAGATCACCACCCGCAACACGGGAACGTTGGGGCCATCGGCGGGGGCGAAGGTGCCGGTGTACGCTCCGGAGAACTCCACCACAATCGTGGGCGAGGTCAGCGTTGGCTATTCCGTGGAGTCCCTCAGCAACAGCCTTGCCCGCGACATTGTGCCCATTGCACTCACCGCCGGCGGCTCGCTGCTTGCCGGCGTCCTGGCCTCCTTCCTGCTCCGTCGCAGGCTCCAACGACTCACCCTCGGCTTGGAACCGGAAGAGATCAGCACCTTGGTCCACGACCAAGTGGCGGTGCTCCAAGGCGTGGATGATGGTGTGATCGGCGTTGCCGCAGACGGACGGATCTCCGTGTTCAACGCCGCCGCAGCAAGGCTCTTGGACATGCCGGATGCCACCGGCCAGGACTGGGCATCGGCGGCCGTCCCTGAACAGCTCAAACAGCTCACGCAGCCTGCGGCCCGGGACGCCGAGGCCGTGGAAGTCGTGGCGGGCGGACGCGTTCTGGTGGCCAGCGCTCGCAAAGCCTGGCATCGGCAAGAGGATCTTGGCTGGGTGGTCATGCTGCGGGATCGCACGGAATTGCAGCAACTCACCCGCCAGCTCGACGCCGTGGGGACCATGTCCACAGCCCTGCGCGCCCAGCGCCACGAGTTCGCCAACCAACTCCACACCATTGCCGGTTTCATGAGCATCGGCCAACACCACGCCGCCAAGGAATACCTGGCCCGGATCTCGGCCACTGGTCCGCTGAAGTTCCCCGTGGAGCAGGCCGAATTGCTCCAGGACACGTATCTGCAGGCCTTCGTTGGCGCGAAAGGCGTGGAGGCTTCGGAGCGCGGCGTGGCCCTCCGCATCGGCCCCGAAACACTGGTCCGTGGGCACGTGGCCGATCCACAAGACGTCACCACGGTGCTCGGCAACCTGATCGACAACGCGGTGAGTGCCGCCGTTGCCGGCTCGTCAGCGGAACGATGGGTGGAAGTCGAACTGCTGGACGACGCCACTGAGAACGGCGGGACCCTGCACATCCTGGTGGGCGATTCCGGCGACGGTTTGGGGAGCCTGGAACCGGAAGAGGTTTTCGCCGAAGGATTTACGACGTCGGAACAACCGGTACGCTCAGGGGCTGGACAAGGTTTGGGGCTGGCGCTGGTGCGGCAGCTTGCGCGGCGGCGTGGCGGCGATGTCCGCGTCCTGGAGCCCGGCAGCAGCGGCGGTCCCGGCGCCGTGTTCATGGCGACCATCCCCGGCGTCATGGATTCCGCGGAGCATGCGGGCACAGGTGCCGACTCAACGTTGAGGGAGGACAGCAATGGCTGAGGATTTGCGGGTGTTGATCGTGGACGACGACTTCCACGTGGCACGGCTCCATGCAGCCTATGTGGATTCCGTGGCCGGCTTCATGGCTTTGGCGCCGGCTGGGTCGGTTTCACAGGCACTGCAGGCGATTCACAGCCTTCGTCCGGATCTGGTGCTGCTGGACGTGTATCTCCCGGACGGCTCCGGTTTGGATCTGTTGGGTCAACTGGACGTCGACGCCCTCATGCTGACAGCGGCCTCTGACGCGCAGTCCATCAGGGTTGCCCTGCGGCGCGGCGCGCTTGGGTACATGCTGAAACCGTTCACCGCTGAGTCACTGTCCCAGCAACTCCGGTCCTACGCGCGGTATCGGCGGATCCTGGGGCAGCAGACAGCCGTTGACCAAACCACCATTGAGCGCGCCAAACGGTCGCTGATTCCGGGCGATGTCACACCGTCAGCCAAGCCCCGTTCCGCCACAGAGGCTGCGGTCCTGGAATCGTTGCTTCCCGGGGAGCAGTACTCAGCTGCCGAGGTTGCGGAGAGGGTGGGCGTTTCCCGGGCCACGGCGCAAAGGTACCTGTCCTCGCTCGCGGATGATGGCGCCGTCGAGATCCAGCTCCGCTACGGAAGTACGGGCCGTCCGGAACACCGCTACGGCATCCCCGCCTGACCCAAGTAACTGGCATTAGTGGTTGTTCTGAGCGCTCAGAACAACCACTAATGCGACTCAGGCGGGTGCGCTACGCGGACTTTTGCGCCACGAGCTCGATTTCCACGAGCATCTGCGGATCGAGGAACGGCAAGACGTGGACCAGGGCAAGCGTGGGGCGGATCTCGCCGAAGACCTCACCGTGGGCGCGGCCGGCGTCTTCCCACTTGCTGATGTCCGTCAGGTACAGCTTGGACTGAACCACGTCCTCGTAGGAGAACCCGGCGTCTTCCAAAACAGCGCCGAGCTTCTCAAGGATGTACTTGGTTTGCGAGTAGAAGTCGTCGCCAACGATCGCCTGTTTGCCATCAACGAGCCCTGAAGCGGCCGTGGCGGAAATGAAAAGAGTGTTGTCCACCTGGACTGCCCGGGAATAGCCAAGGGTCTGCTCCCAGACCGAACCCGTGCCGAATGTCTTGCGCATGCCGCGCCTTTCCTGTCGCTTCGCCCGATCCGGTGACCGGCGTTTACGAAGGAAACTTTATGACTGCGGGAGGTCCAGCCGGTAAACGAACAGCTTTATGTCGGTGCCGGGCACAAACCAGTCACGGTGCGGGGCGCGGTCAAAACCTGTCCGCGCGTAGAGGGCGTTGGCGCTTTCCCACGTGGCTCCAGTGGTCAGGGACACGGCGTTGATTCCGTCCATGGCCTTGGCTTGATCGATGACAGCCTGCACCAAGGCACGTCCCGCCCCGGATCGCTGAACTGCCGGATCCACCACCAGGGTACGGAGTTCCAGTTCGTCGTCGAGGCCGATGTCGGAAAAGCCGCCGCCTGCCGGGGCTGCCGTCACTGACCCGATGACCTCGCCGTTGCGCTCCGCCACCAGGATCTCAGCGTGCTCCGCGCGTCCGGCAACGTCCTGGAGCTTCTGCAGGTACGGGTGATCAGCGTCGCCGTAGTACCCCGCGGTGACGTAGGAGTCCTGCGTGATGCGGGCAACGGCGTCGTAGTCTTCGGGCAGGGCGGGACGGACGGTAATCGGCGAAAGCACCTACCAATGCTAGTCGTGCTGGCGGCGCCCGCCGCGCCAAAGGCCCCTTTCCGTGATGGAACTATCAGTCACGTCTGGAACGCACGACGCCGAATGGTTGGCCCGCGCTGTTCAGGCGGGTGCCTCTGGGCTGCTTTTGTGTTGCCTCCCGTGGCGTCGAATTGAGCCGCGTTGCGTGCGGTGAACCCCGGTTTCGTGCTGTTGCGCGTAGATGTCGAAACGCTGGCGCGGGGCAATGCGGGCGTGCTTGAGTTACCACACGGCAAAGCCCGGCCGTGAAAACTTCGTGCACACAGAACAGGAGGAACCGATGCCCAAGACCGATGTCCCAGCACACGTAACTCAAGCTCACTCCTGCTGTCCGTCCTGCCTTCAGAACTAGCGATCTGTACCGCTGCGCCGTCGATGCCCTTGGCTCCGGGCAGCAGCGACCCCTCCCGCACCTGAAAGGCTTTGCATGTTTTCCGCGTCCCTCCGCGCCCAAAAACTCCCCACAACACCCCCGAACCGCCGCCAAATCCTCGGCACCCTTCTCGCCATTCCCGCCCTGGGCCTGTTGACCGCTTGCGGCGGACCAGCAGCGGCCGGAGGCGTAGCCACGCAGGCGGCACAGGTCACCGCCCCGCTAGCCACCACCGTTCCGGAAGGCACCACGCTGGTAGTGGGCGACCCATCCGTGCAGGTGGCCCTTGAACTTTCCGGCCTGGACAAGAAGCTCAGCTTCCCCGTGAAGTTCGCCAACATCTCCGGCGGCCCTGCCACTACTGAAGCGTTCCGGGCCAACGCCCTGGATGTAGGTTCAGTGGCGGACATTCCTCCCATCCACGCGACGTGGACGGGGCTGGAGGTCCGCATCATCGCCAGCGTCTACCGCCAGAATGCCGTGAACCACCCGTTGTACGAACTGGGTGTGGCACCCGGTGCGGGCATCACTGACCTCCAGGGCCTTCGCGGCAAGAAGATCGCGTACAGCCCCGGCCAAGCGCAAGGGGCCCTGGTGCTGCGCATCCTGGAAAAGGCCGGCCTGCAGCAAAAAGACGTGAAGCTCGTGGAACTACCCAGCACGGGTGACACCTACTCCACAGCCCTGTCCAGCAAGCAGGTGGACGCAGCGCCTTTGGGCGGCGTCCAGATCAAGCGGTACCTGGCCAAGTACGGCGCCGACGGCGGAACAACGCTGCGGCACGGCCTCAGGGACGATCCCGGCCACCTGTACGCTCCGGCCAAGGTGCTTGACGATCCGGCAAAAGCTGCGGCGCTTGCCGAGTACGTCGAAATCTGGGGACAGGCCCAACGCTGGATCCAGGACCACCCCAAGGAATGGCTTGAGGGCTACTACGTCAAGAACCAGGGGCTTTCCGCCGAGGACGGCCAGTACCTGATCGATGCCGCCGGCGAGCGCGACCTCCCCACGTCCTGGACCGAGGCCATTGCCCGGCATCAGCAGACCATCGACCTCCTCGCCAAGGAACAGCAGAAGCCCAAGCTGGATGCCGCCAAGCTGTACGACCTCCGCTTTGAGGCCATCGGCGGCACGGCTTACGCGGCCGCTGGAAAGGGGGCGTAGCCATGACCACCACTGCTGCCCGGCGCACGGCTACGGTCACCGCTCCCCCGCCAGGAACCGCACCTCCGCCAAGAAGCGACGTCGCTACTCACCCGGGTTCCGGCGTCGAACCTCACCTCGATCCGAACCTCACCGGCAGGCCGGATGTCCGCCCGGCGAGCCGCCGCCTGGGCCCCGGGAAGCGTCGCCGCTTTGCGGGCTTGGTGGGTCCTGCCGCGTTGATCCTATTGTGGGTGGTTGCTTCGGCGACGGGCCTGCTGGATCCCCGGATCCTGTCCGAGCCTTGGACCGTGGTCTCCACGGCGGGCGAATTGATCGCAGACGGCCGACTCCAGGAGAACCTGGCGATCTCGGCCCAGCGTGCAGGTTTGGGATTGTTCTTCGGGATCGTGGTGGGTGCCGTACTGGCGGTCCTTTCCGGGCTGAGCCGCGTAGGCGAGTCGCTGATCGACGGTCCAGTGCAGATCAAGCGGGCCATTCCCGGACTCGCCCTGATCCCCCTGCTGATCCTCTGGTTCGGCATCGACGAAACCATGAAGGTCCTCACCATCACTTTGGGCGTGTTCGTCCCCATCTACCTCCAGACCCATGCTGGTTTGCGGGGCATCGACCTGCGGTACGTCGAACTGGCGCAAACGGTGGGCCTGAGCCGGGCCGGGTTCATTCGCCGCGTAGTACTACCGGGAGCGTTGCCGGGATTCTTCCTGGGGCTTCGTTTCGCCGTCACCGGCGCCTGGGTGTCCTTGGTGGTGGTGGAACAGATCAACTCCACCAGCGGCATCGGCTACATGATGGAGCTCGCCCGCACCTACGGACAAACAAACATCATCGTCCTCGGCCTGGCGGTCTACGGCGTCCTGGGACTGGTTTCCGACGCAGCCGTCCGGCTCCTGGAACGAAAGGCATTGTCGTGGCAACGCACACTGGCGGGCTAAGCACCCTCCGGACCGGCCCCTCCTACGAAGTATCCGTCCGGAACCTCATTCGCAGCTTCGGCCCGAAAGGCGTACTCAACGGGGTGGACCTTGATATCGCACCGGGCGAGTTCGTTGCCCTCCTCGGCCCCAGCGGCTGCGGCAAGAGCACCCTGCTGCGTGCCCTCGCCGGACTGGACGGTGACGTCCGCGGCAGCGGAGTGGTGAAGGTCCCGGAGCAGGTGTCCGTGGTGTTCCAGGACTCGCGCCTGCTGCCGTGGGACACCGTGTTGGGCAACGTCACCTTGGGACTCAGGGATCACGACGCCGATGCCCGCGGCCGCCGCGCGCTCGCCGAAGTGGGACTCGCCGGTCGCGGAAAGGCGTGGCCACACGAACTGTCCGGCGGGGAACAGCAGCGCGTCGCCTTGGCGAGGTCGCTGGTGCGCGAGCCCAAGCTGCTGTTGGCCGATGAACCTTTCGGTGCGCTGGATGCCCTCACCCGGTTGAAAATGCATGCACTCCTTAAGGACCTGGTCGCCGCGCACCGCCCGGCGGTCCTGCTCGTAACCCACGACGTCGACGAGGCCATCACCTTGGCCGACCGCGTCATCGTCCTCCAAGGCGGCCGTGTAGCCCTTGAGCGCAAGGCTGGAACCGCCGTCGACCATTCAGCGCTGAGGGGCGAACTGCTCGAAGCCCTCGGCGTCCATTCTGCTGCCTAACCCCCCTCGTATTCGAACCAAGGAGAAACCCCATGACTGAACCACAGCGCAAGCTCCACCTGAACGCTTTCCTCATGAGCACAGGCCACCACGAGGCCTCGTGGCGCTTGCCCGAAAGCGATCCTCTCTCCTCCACCAAGGTTGAGCACTACCAGCACCTGGCCCGGGCGGCTGAACGAGGAAAGCTGGACTCCATCTTCTTCGCGGACTCCCCCGTCCTGTTCGGCGAGGTGGGCCGCCGCCCTGCCGGCAAACTGGAACCTACAGTGCTGCTGACAGCCATCGCCGCGGCAACGCAGAAGATCGGCCTGATCGCCACCGCTTCTACTACCTACAACGACCCCTTCAACCTGGCACGCCGCTTCGCGTCGGTGGACTGGGTCAGCGGCGGCCGCGCTGGTTGGAACGTCGTCACGACGGCGGGACCGGACGCTGCGAGGAACTTCGGCGTGGATGACCAGCCGGCACACGCTGTCCGTTACGAGCGGGCAGCCGAGTTCATCGAGGTAGCCCAGAAGCTGTGGGACAGCTGGGAGGACGACGCCGTGCTCGCGGACAAAGCCGAGGGCGTGTGGGGTGACGACAACAAGATCCGGGCTATTGAACACGAGGGCAAGCACTTCCGTGTGCGCGGCCCGCTCAATGTTCCCCGCTCGCCGCAGGGCCACCCACTGATCGTTCAGGCAGGGTCCTCCGAGGACGGCAAGAAGCTTGCTGCACAGTACGCCGAAGCCGTGTTCACCGCGCACCAGACATTGGCTGACGCCCAAGCTTTCTACTCAGACCTCAAGGCACGAACCGCAGCTGTGGGCCGCGACCCTGAAGGCATCAAGATCCTCCCGGGCATCGTCCCGGTGATTGGTTCCACGGAGGCCGAAGCCCTGAAACTTGAGCGTGAACTCGACGAACTTATCAAGCCGGAGTACGCCCGGGAGCAGTTGGCCAAGACCTTGCGTTTGAAGCCCGAAGACCTTCCTCTGGACCGCCAACTGCCCGCCGATCTTCCCTCCGAGGACGACATCGAGGGTGCCAAGAGCCGCTACACGCTGATTGTGGAACTGGCTCGTCGCGAGCAGCTCACGGTCCGGCAGCTGATCGGCCGCTTGGGCGGTGGACGTGGCCACCGCACGTTCTCCGGAACGCCGGAGCAGGTGGCGGACGCCATCCAGGACTGGTTCTTCGCGGGCGCGGCCGACGGCTTCAACATCATGCCCCCGGTCCTCCCCTCCGGCCTGGAGATCTTCGTGGACCAGGTAGTACCGATCCTCCAGCACCGCGGCCTGTTCCGTACCGAATACACCGAGTCCACTCTCCGCGGACACTACGGGTTGGCCCGTCCCGAGAACCGTTACGCCGGTTCCGAGGGACAGCAGCTCACGTCCATCGGATCGGCGTTCTAATGACCGAGTACCGGAACCTGGGGCGAACCGGCGTCAAGGTCAGCCAGCTGACGTTGGGGACCATGATGTTCGGGGCCATCGGCAACCCTGACCACGACGACAGCATCCGCATCATCCACAGGGCGCTGGACGCCGGCATCAACCTGGTGGACACCGCCGATGTGTACTCTCAGGGCGAGTCCGAGGAGATCGTGGGCAAGGCACTGAAGGGTCGGCGCGATCAGGTTGTCCTGGCTACCAAGGTCCATGGACGCCTCGGCGACGACGTGAACCAGGCCGGCAATTCGCGCCGCTGGATCATCCGCGAAGTTGAGGACAGTCTCCGCAGGCTGCAGACAGACTGGATCGACCTATACCAGGTGCACCGGCCGGATCCCGACACGGACATCGACGAAACACTGGGTGCGCTCAGCGACCTCGTCAGCCAGGGCAAGATTCGTTACATCGGTACGTCTACGTTCCTTCCCGGCCAGATCGTCGAGGCCCAGTACGTTGCCCGAGAACGCCACCGGGAACGGCCTGTCACGGAGCAGCCGCCGTATTCCATCCTGGCTCGTGGCGCAGAACGGGAGGTCCTGCCGCTGGCGCAGCAGCACGGACTCGGGGTGCTTCCGTGGAGCCCGCTCGCCGGAGGCTGGTTGTCCGGCCGGATCAAGGCCGACGGCGCGCACCTTCCGTCTAGCCGCGCGGGTCGCCAACCAGCCCGGCACGATCCGGACCTGCCCGGGAACGCCCTCAAAACGAAGGCCGTGCTCGAGCTGACGGAGCTGGCCGATCAAGCAGGACTGTCGCTGATCCACCTCGCGCTGGCCTTCGTCCTCGAACACCCGGCGGTGACCTCTGCGATCATCGGACCGCGCACGCTGGAACACCTTGAAGCAGCCCTCGGGGCGGACAAGCTCACCCTGTCACCCGATGTGCTGGACAGGATCGACCAGATCGTTCCTCCAGGGACCACCCTCAACACCGCTGATGCGGGCTATGAACCGGCGTGGCTGACGGAGCCGGCCCGGCGTCGTCGTTCATTGCGGTAAGTACCTCCGCGAAGGGCGCGATCAGCGCTTGGGCCAGCTCCACAGCGGACCTTCCAGCGCGCCCAGGCCCTTGATCCTGGTCTCGCCGAGGTCCTTGTAGAGCTCATGCTCATGGGCGGCCCCGCTTTCGCGAAGTGCCTTAAGCAAGGCCTCGGAGTGGGTCACCACGATCATCTGGCTGTTGGCACTGGCTTGGACTATCAGTCCGGCCAGTGCCGGCATCAGGTCGACGTGGAGGCTGGTCTCAGGTTCGTTCAGGACCATGAGCTCCGGGGGCCGCGGCGTCAGCAAGGCCGCGGTGAGCAAGAGGAACCGCAGCGTCCCGTCCGAGAGTTCGGCTGCCTTCATGGGCCGCAGCATGCCCGGCTGGCGCAACTCCGCACTGAAGCGGCCGTCGCTGACGGCGATCTCCAGCCGGCTTCCCGGAAAGGCGTGATCGACGGCGGCATCCAACTGCCGCTCGAATCCCACCTCGCGCAGCGTTTGGAGTGCGGCCGCGAGATCCTTGCCACTGTGGTGCAACACCGGGGTGCGTGTTCCAAGCTGCGCCTGGCGGGCGGGAGCCTCTGCATCTGTGCGGAAGTGATCGTAGAAGCGCCATGAACGAACCGAGTCCCGAACCCGCAGCACCTCGGGTGCCCGGTCCTGATCCGAAACCTCAGTCAGCATGCTCTGGAACGTGTCCAGCCGCCGGGACAACTCTGTCCATTCGCCGTCTGGTCCGCGCAGCTTGGCCAGGCTGCCCTTGCGGTCCACCAACAACGAACCCGGCCGTGCCACGGGCCCGGAAAAGATCTGCTCCCGTTTGATCTCAGGATCCAGGCTGAACGCCGAAGGGCGGGAACGGCCGGTTTCCTGGTCAAAACCCGCCCCGCTGGAAACCGGCATGCCAAGGTCCACCAAATATCCAAAGTCGTCGCCGGAGTACCCCAGTTTCAGGTTCACGGACTCCCGACGAACAGTTCCCTGGACAGGTACCTCGCCACGGCGCATGGCCTCACTGATGGACTCCGGCCCGGCCCACAGCGTGGACGCCAAGCCTCCATCCCTGGCCAGAGAGCCCACCACGTTCCCCGAATCACCCCCGGCACATTCGGCGAGCAGCCGAAGCGCCCGGTAGAGGGAAGACTTACCACTGCCGTTGGCCCCGGTCACGATATCCAGGCCATGCAACTCGATGGCGAGATCCCGGATGGAACGGTAATTGGCGATGGCGAGTGCTTTGATCACTGGTTGATGATCACAACGGGAATTTGCCGGACAGTTCCAAAGCCCCGGCGCACATCCACGCCGCCAAACGGTCCTCTGTGGTGGGACCGCCATCCAGCGGGCTCTCCAAGCGCGGCCGGCGCACCCAGCAACCAGCCTCTTCCGCAATCAGCGCGCCTGCCGAAAAGTCGTGCTCGTTGAGGCCCCGCTCCCCGTAGGCGTCGAAAGTACCGTCTGCCACCAGGCAGAGATCCAGCGCAGCCGACCCGAGACGTCGGACATCGGCAAATCCATCCATGAGCCCGGCGAGGCCTTCAGATTGGCTGGCCCGGGTGGCGGGATCGTAGCTGAAGCCGGTGGCCAGGATAAGCCCCGTCCGCCCGGGAACGGGACCCGTCAGGCGCGTCCTCTCTCCACCTGTTTCCACCCATGCACCCTGACCGCGGGCTGCCGAATAGATGCGGCCCAACGCCGGTGCGTGAACGACGCCCGCCTGCCAGACGCCGTCGGAGTCCGCTACCGCAACGGAGGTGGCGTAATAGACGATGTTGCGGATGAAGTTAGTGGTCCCGTCCAAAGGATCGATGGACCAGCGGTACCCGGAAGGCTGTTCGGGCCGGGTAGTGCCGTGTTCCTCCCCCGTGATGGCGTCGTGCGGCCGCTGGGCAATGATCGCTTCGCGGACCGCATTCTCGGCCGCGACGTCGAAAGCCGTGACCCAGTCGCCGGCCTCGCCCTTGTTGCTGGTTTCCAAACCATCACCACCCGTGCCGGTGGCAGACCGCTGGGCGAGCACAGCAGCGCCCGCAGCCGCGGCACGTTTCGCGACAACAAGGAGTTCGGCGGCGTCCGTCATTCGGTGGCTGCTTCCGCTGCTGTTTCATCCACTACGGTAGCTTCATCCGTTGCGGCTTCAGCTTCCGTCCCGGTCTGTGCCGGTCCGTTGGCCAGGAGCTCGCGGAAGCCGTCCTCGTCCAGCACTGGTACGCCCAGTTGCTCAGCCTTGTCCAGCTTGGTGCCGGCGCTTTCACCGGCCACCAGGTAACTGGTGTTCTTGGAGACGGAACCGGACGCCTTGCCGCCACGGATGATGATGGCCTCCTTGGCTTCGTCGCGGCTGAAGTTGGGCAACGTGCCGGTGACTACCACTGTGAGGCCCTCAAGGGTCCGCGGTACCGAAGCATCCCGCTCGTCCTCCATTCGCACGCCGGCAGCGGCCCAGCTGTCCACGATCTCGTTGTGCCAGTCCACTGCGAACCATTCCTTGAGCGCCACGGCGATGGTGGGTCCAACTCCGTCAACATGGGCCATTTGCTCTTCGGTGGCGTTGCGGATGGCGTCCATGCTCCCGAAAGCGGTGGCAAGTGCGCGGGAGGCTGTTGGTCCAACGTGCCGGATGGACAGCGCCACCAGCACTCGCCACAGTGGCTGCTGCTTGGCTTTCTCCAGCTCAGCGAACAGTTTTTCCGTGGTGGCGGTCGGTTTGGACGGAGACTTCGCCGTTCCCTTGGTATAGAAATACGGAACGAGTTCATACTCTCCCGTGCCCACACCCTTGGAGCGCTTTTCCCTGCGGATCAGGACATCCGCCAGATCTTCCCGCGTCAGGCTGAACAGGCGGGCCTCACTGGTGAGCGGCGGCGTCTCCGGCTCTGCGGGTTGGGTCAGTGCCACAGCCGCTTCCCAGCCCAGTGCTTCGATGTCGAAAGCACCCCTGCTGGCAACGTGGAACACGCGCTCCCGCAGCTGCGAGGGGCAGGACTTGGCGTTGGGGCAACGAATGTCCACGTCGCTTTCCTTGGCCGGAGCCAGCGGCGTGCCACAGGACGGGCATTCGGTGGGCATCACGAATTCACGGACGGGCGGTTCCTGCTTGTCACGCAAGGCAAGGACGGGTCCGACGATCTCGGGGATGACATCGCCTGCTTTGCGGAGAATCACGATGTCGCCGATCATCACGCCCTTGGCCTTGACCACGTCCTGGTTGTGCAGCGTAGCCATGCCCACCGTGGAGCCGGCCACCTTCACGGGTTCCATCAGGCCAAAGGGAGTCACGCGACCGGTGCGGCCCACGTTGACGGCGATGTCCAGGAGCTTCGTGTGGACTTCCTCGGGCGGGTACTTGTACGCGGCAGCCCATCTGGGCACGCGGGACGTGTACCCAAGGGCGCGTTGAGTGGCAAAGTCATCAATCTTGACCACAATGCCGTCAATCTCGTGCAGGAGCTTATGCCTGCGCTCACCGTAGTCGGCAATGAACTTCAGGACGTCGTCGAAGGTCTCCAGCACCTTGAGGTATGGGCTGACAGGGAGCCCCCATTCCTCGAGGAGCTTGTAGGTTTCCGATTGGCTCTTCGCATCCAAGCCTTCACGGGCACCGATGCCATGGACAAACATGCTGAGGGGCCGCTTGGCCGTTTCCGCGGGATCCTTCTGGCGAAGCGAACCAGCGGCGGCGTTGCGGGGGTTGGCAAGCGGTGCCTTGCCGGCAGCCACCAAGGACTCATTGAACTCAAGGAATGCCTTGGAAGGGATGAACACCTCGCCGCGGATCTCCACTTCCGATGGGTAGCCGGAACCACTGAGCTGCCGTGGGATTTCCTTGATGGTGAGAACGTTGTGGGTGATGTCTTCACCGGTGGTGCCGTCGCCTCGGGTTGCGGCACGGACCAGTTTCCCGTCCCTGTACAGCAGATTGACGGCAAGGCCATCGATTTTCAGTTCAGTCAGCCACGCGATGGGCGGGACGGAATCGCCGAGCTTCGCCACTGACGCTTCAGCTTTGCGGACCCAGGCTTCGAGCTCATCCAAGGAGAAGACGTCGTCAAGGCTGTACATCCGTTGCAGATGCTCCACCGCCGCGAAGGCAGATGAGACCTCGCCTCCAACCTCCTGAGTGGGCGAGTCGTTGGACACGAGCTCCGGGTGGAGTGCTTCCAGTTCCTCCAGCCGGCGGTACAGTTCATCAAACTCGGCGTCGGAGACTGTTGGCGAGTCTTCCTGGTAATAGGCATACCGATACTTGCGGACAAGGTCCGCCAGTTGCTCGTACTCATCCCGCAGGGACTCCGACGGCGGAGTCCCTGCCTCTGCGACGATGGCCGCAGCGGTGTCCTGGGTTGTGGTGTCGACCGGATCCGGATTCTCTGGTGTGCTCACAGCTCTATCTTGCCGTAACCCACGGACATTAAAGGTCCTAGCTGCGGTTTTCAGGCGGCATGGCGATTTGGAGCTTGCGTACCTTTCCTCGTCCCACAATGTACCCGCGGCCGGGAATGAAGTCCTTGCTGATGCGGCCCAGGGAGGTGTTGAGGAGGCTGTCACCTTCCACATCTCCTGGGTTGAGCAAGAGCCCTCGGCGTCCGGATTTGAACGGCTGGGCAAGGGACCAGGCCTGAGACCAGGTAGAGGTCTCGGACTCGCCCACCACCCACTGATCTGCCTTGATTGCGGCAGTAACCAGCCGTCCCACGCCGGATTCCGCCAGCGTGTCGGTGAACTCTGTCAGGCCCTCGATGAAGATCGCCATGGTGCCGGGGTTATCCGAGGCCTTGTCGATCAGGTCATCCACCACATCCGAAACTTCGTCCGGCCCCACCAGCGACCTGCTCCAGATATTCAGCGACGCCACGGCAGAGCGGCGGGAACCGATGTAGATCAGGTCGGTGCGCGGGTTGGAACGCCGCAACGCGTATGCCAGGGTGACCAACGCGACTGTACGTCCGGCGCCTGGAGGGCCGGCCAGCAGGAGTGATCCCTTGGCGGCGATGGCCGCCGAACCCAGCGTTTCGTCGTCGACGCCTATCACAGGATTGTCCGGCGCGCCGGTGGGCAGGATGTCCAAGTCCACCAACTCCGGGAGCCGCTGAATCTGAGGAGCCTGCTCGAGGCCCTGGCGCAGCATCGCCTGGCTGAGCTTGGCCACTTCACGGGCCTGGAGCGCGAGGTTCGAGTTGCCTCCCAGCACGGCGAGCTGAACTTCGAGTCCGTCCAACAAACCACGCCCGGGAGGTGAAGCTGCGTTGAGAACGTCCTTGGGGACGTCCAGAGTCATGTAGTCATCTTCGGAGCTGAGGCGCAGGACCAGCCGCTTTTGGATGGAAGCAAGGAGCGACGCCGGAACGGAGTTGGTGCGGTCACCGCTGACTACCAGGTGGATGCCCAGGGGACGTCCGTCTGTTGCCAGCGTTAGGAAGATGTCCCACAGCGCGGACAGGTTGCTGTACTCGTAGGATTCGCGGAAGGAAGACATACCGTCCACCAGGATGAAGATGCGCTTTTCTTCGGGACGGTTGGCCAACTGCCGGTATTCGACGATAGTGGACGCCCGGACCTCAGCGAAGCGCGCTGCCCGATCGTCCGCCACGTCCTTGAGCCAGCGCAGCAGTCGCCCGACGCGCTCCACGTCGTCGCCGTTGATGATCTCGCCAACATGGGGAAGGCCATCAAGCATTTTGAGTCCCGACGAACCACAGTCGATGCCGTAGACGTGCACCGGACCACCGCGCGGCGTGACCGCGGCGGCGATGGCGATTCCGCGCAGTGCTGCCGACTTACCGGATCCGCCCGTGCCGTAGACGGCCATGTTGCCGTCCTTGTCCGGCTCATAGAACACAGTGGGCTGGTCCTGGTGGGCGGGGTCGTCCGCCACGCCGAGCAGGAGCCGCTCATCGGTCCGCGGGTTGGGAAGCTTGGAGAAATCGTAGGTAGTGGCGAGCTCGTTGAGCCATGGCTTCCGGGGAGGCTCGATGGACAGGACGTCAGCTGCGCGGATGATGTTTCCTGTCATCCTGGCAATGTCGTTGGGTCCGGCGGGCTCTTCTTCCACCTGTGACACCAGGGGCGGTTCCCAGGTGGGACCGGATCCGAACGCCATTTCCACGATGTCGATCCGGGGGCGCTGCGGCTTTTCAGTGGTCCAGCCACCGGCGTATCCGGTCTGGAAGCCTTGGATACGGCCGGGACCCGTCTTCGCGGCACCGCGGCCAGGGATGGACGGATCGAAGTAAGCGGCCGTCGGAACACCCAGGATGTCCGTTGCGTCCACTTCATCGGCCATGCGCAAGGCAACGCGGAGGTTGGTGTTGGCGCGCAGGTTGTCTTTAATGACGCCGGCGGGCCGCTGTGTGGCCAGGATCAGGTGCAGCCCCAGGGACCGGCCGCGGGCGGCGACATCCACCACGCCATCAACAAACTCAGGAACTTCGGTAGCCAGCGCCGCGAATTCGTCCACGATGATGATGAGGTACGGGGGCGCCTCCGGATCGGCTTCGCGTTGCAGCGCCAGGAGGTCCTTGGCTTTCTTACGGTTCAGGAGCCTTTCGCGGTAGTGCAGCTCTGCCCGAAGCGACGTCAGCGCACGGCGCACCAGGTGCGGAGACAAATCGGTCACCAAGCCAACGGTGTGTGGGAGGTGCAGGCAGTCGGCAAACGCAGCTCCGCCCTTGTAGTCGACGAACAGGAAGCTGACCCGGTCCGGGCTGTACGCGGCTGCCATGCCCATCACCCAGGACTGCAGGAACTCGGACTTGCCGGCACCTGTGGTTCCGCCCACCAGCGCGTGCGGACCTTCGTTCTTGAGGTCCAGGTAGAACGGCTCCACACCTTTGGAGCCGACCAGTGCGCGGAGGCTGCCGTTGTCCTTCCGGTTGGGCACAGCTGTGGCGTGGACAGAATTGTTCTCCTGCCAACGCTCCGCCACGGCCTGTGGGTTGTCCATCAGTTCCTTGCCGATCAACGTGGCGTAGGAGACGGCGCGCGGGAGGTCGGAATCGTCGTCGAGCGGGTTTCCAACATCCACCAGCGGCGACATCATGCGCGCAAGCTGCGTGGCAAGGTCCGCATCCAGGCTTTCGCAGCTCACGGGGTACGTGTGGCGGCCCAAGCGAACCTGGCCCGTGGTGGTGCCGTGATCGCCGTCCACCGAGAGGAAGTCGCGGCATGCTGCGGGAAGTGATTGCACGTTGGCCGCCACCCACATGATGTGCACGCCGTAGTCGGGGCCGCGTTCCACCAAGCGCGTGAGGCGGCCCCGGTCCACGGGGGCGTCGTCCTCAACGATCACCAGGACGGCCGGAACCACGGGACCGGGAACTTCCTCGTGTTCGTTCTTGAGGCCTGGACGCGGATGCGGGCCCGGCTCCTTGGCCAGTGCTTCCCGCTCTTCCACGAGGTTTTCGAGTCGGGACAACAAGGCAGCACCGGCACCTGGGCCGGCAGCAAGGTGATCGCCGGATATGGGGCTGTGCCCTGAACCAACGTGCGGGAGCCACTGCAGCCAGTCCCAACGCTCACGGGAACGGGCCGAGGTCAGTGCCGTGAGGACAACTTCGGCCGGCGAATGGAGCCCCACCAGCTGGAGCACCATGCCACGGGCCACGTCATCCACCACGCTGCGGTCCCCTGCCACGCCAAAGGAGCCCGAGGTACGCAACTGCGACACGATCGGAACGCCTTCAATGACACGGACCTGCTGCAGGCACTCCTGGATTTCCCGCATGTACTGCGGTTCGGTTTCGTTGGCGCCCGGTTCGTCGAACTGTATACGCGACGGCGCGGAGCCCAACCCGAAGCGAACCCCCAGGAAGTGCTGGTGTTCGGGCCGGTGGGTCCAGAGGAGGGGCCCGAGCTTGTAAATCGCATCAACCGTGTCGCTCACGGAGGGTGCTTCCTGGAGCCTGACAGCGCGCTCAATATTCTGCTGCTTGTCAATGTCCTCTCGGAACGCCAGCATCGCGGCTTTGAACTGTTTGTGGCCCTCCTTGGCCTGCCGCTTGCTCTGCATTTTGTGGTCCACGTAGTGCCCAACGATGAAGAGCGGCATCATCGCCATGAAGATCACGGACAGCAGGTTCTGTGTGAACGCAAAGAGCACACCACCCATCAGCAGCGGCGCGATGAGCATGATGTAGGGGAAGGGCTGGTGTTCCGGGCGCTTGGGGCCGGCCGGAGGCACGCGCTTTGGCGACTCGAACCTGGGCAGCACCCGCGGCGAACGGTTGAAATCCACCAGCGGCGACGACGGGCCACCGCCATGGTTCCGTGACAGGGCGACGACCCCCACGGAAGTATCGCCCAAGGTAACGGTGTCGGAGGATTCGAGCGTTGCGCGGGTAACCGGCAGCCCGTCCATGAGGAGTCCGTTCGCGGAGTTCGTGTCCACGATTTCCACGGTTTCGCCAACGGTGATCCGCGCATGGCGCTTGGAGGTCAGCGGGTCCGACAAACGGATGTCGGCGTCCCGGTCCCGGCCGATGTAGCTGGTGCCGAATGGCAGCGAAAATTCGCGTCCGACGTCGGGCCCTGACATCACACGCAACGTCGCCGCTGCCGGTCCCCTGCTGTGGCCGTTGGACGCGAACTGCTCGCTGACCTGCGCGAGCGAGACCTTGGAACCCGGGCGCAGCCCGGACTCCAACAGGTTGTCCGTAGGCCGGAGGACGTGCCCGGAGAGGCCGCCGCCAACGAAAGCCTCGTCCACGCTGATGGACAGGTTCGACGGCGGTTCGGTCCCCTTTCGTGCGGGGTCGGCAGCCCAAAGTTCGGTGGCTATGTCAGCCACGGTGGCACGACCATCCACCGTTACGGCGAGGTCCTTTGCTTCCGCAGGGTCACGCCGCAAGGTCAGGCGGAACTTCATCCTTCGTCGACTCCACTCATTTTTTCAAGAAGATGCAGGTCAGCCGGCGTCACCAGGTGAGACGTCACGGCATGTTCCACCAAGCGCGCACGGCGGTTGGTGGCAAGTTTTCCCACGCCGCCGCGCAGGCCCACTACGCCTACGCGGTCCAGTTTGTCGCAGACGTTGTCCAGCTTGCGGTTGAAACGGGTGAGGGCCCATCCCAGTCGCTTCGCAGCCTCGGCAGACGACGGAATTGCGCTGAAGCCGGTGCCGTCGCGCCGCAGCATGGGCTCGGCCAAGGCAACGATCAGCGCCTTTTGGGAATCGGTGAACACCACGGGTCCTATGGTGGTGTCCCCTGCCTGGTCCTCGTCGCGTGCTTCGTGCCGGAAGGACGGCGTCTTCAAGTGCACAGCGAACTCGTAGGTGGTGGGTCCGGCGGTAAAAATCACGTTGGTGTGGCTGAACACCAACGGGATCCGCGCCCCAGGCGCCAGCCAGGCCTGCATACCGCCCGAACCGTCAGCAATGGTGGCGGACAGCATGCTCCCGACGTTGCTGAGCCACCACATGCCGTCGTAACGGGCGATCTGCAGGAAGCGTCGGTGCAGGTAGGGATTGTCGTCCACTTCCAAGTCACCTTCGCGTCCAATATCAAAGATGTCCTCGTCGGATGGTTCGTACCATTCCCCACAGAAATCTATTGCTAGATCCCCCATGATCTGTGCCTCCTCAGTCGGCGATAAGTAAGTCTCATGTGCCGGCTACTGGTCCACGCAGGCGATGGATCCCGTGTCTCCAGGCGAGGAAGTACCGTCACGACGGACAATAATGACCTGGATGCAGAGTTGCTTCTCCCCGCCGAAATAGGGTCGTGCGTGGGGCTCCGTTACGGCCTCGTAGTCGCCTTCCGGGATGAGGGCGGTCCGGTAACGCCACATGTACATGTCGCCGGACTGCGGTTGAGGGTTCGTCCACCGGAAATCAGCGAAATCCGGCTTTTCGGGGTCCTTCACGCCAATGAGGCCCTCCACATCCGGTACGCTGCCGTCACCCAAGGCGTCTGCGGGCGGCTTGCTGGCTGCCTCCGTGGGGACAACTTTCGGCTGTGCCTGGGCACCAAGGACTACACCCACCACGATGGCGACCACCAGCACGGCTGCCCCCGTTGCGGCGAGCCAAAGATTCCGCTTGCTGTGATCTGCGGGCCGGGCGTCTTCCCGAGTGGCCGGTGAGGCACCTGCGGGTGAGTTGGATCGGCTGACTGTGGCGCCAAGATCGTCCTGTGGACGCGAAGGCTGCCAGCCGCGCAGGACTGTGGACTCTGCCGTATCGGGCTCGGCGGTTGTATTGTGGCTGCCTGACGCCCTGTACGTTCCCTGGGCCGTGTACGATCCCGGAGCCGTGTACGATCCCGGCGCAGGGGCGTGAAACTGAGGCGGGGCCGATGACCCGGCGTGGGACTGGACAGTTTGCGGAGGGTTGGTGGGCTGGGTCGGCTGCCCAGAGGCGCCCGTAACGGTGGTCGGGAAGGTTCGAGCCGGGAACGTGGGCGCCGAACCCGTGGTGGCCGTTCCGGAAGCATCGGGATCGATTGAGGCAATACTCCGGACCCGGGTTTCCTCGAAGTTGTCATCGGGATGCTGCTCATCCCCGTGCCCTGGTTCTTCAAGCACCTCGAATGGCGTTACGGACAGGTTCAGTTCAGCCTGTATCCGTTGGAGCGCCAAAGCGAAAGCGTGGGCGGACGAATAGCGGGACTCCGGCGACTTGGCCATGGACGTTGCCAGAACGAGTTCCAAGGACTCCGGAACGTCGGCACGGCCCAGCCTGGGCAGGGGCGAGTTGGTGATCCGGGAAATCAGTTCCCGCTGTGAGTTGTCCTGACCGGGAAGGACGAACGGAGACCGACCCGCAAGCAGCGTGTAAAGAGTGGCGCCCAGTGCCCAGATGTCCACGGGCACCCCGTCCACGGCACCGCCGCGGAACTGCTCGGGCGGAGACCACGGGATGGACATGCCGGCGTCGTCCTCAGTGTCCGCGCCAATGGTTCCGGAGATGCCAAAGTCCGTCAGGGCCGGCCGGTTGTAATCGGTGACCAGGATGTTGGCGGGCTTAATGTCCCGGTGCACAATGCCTGCCCGGTGGGCGGTCTCGACGGCGGAAGCCACTTGGATGCCGACGGCCAGAACTTCGTCCACGCTGAATCGCTGGCGACGATAGCGGACGTCAAGGCTCGGTCTGGAGCAGTACTCCATGGCCAGGTACGAGTGCCCGTTCTCGGTAATTTCAGCTTCGAAGATCGTCACGATGTAAGGGTGCGACGACAACTGCGCCATAAGGTTCGCTTCGGACTCGAAGCGGCGGCGGGCCCCTTCAGTCTTCAAGTCGGACAACAGGACCTTGACCGCTACTTTTCGGCGCGGCCGGTCCTGCTCATAAAGGTACACATCGGAGAAGCCACCGGAGCCGAGCAGGCTGATGTACTTGAAACCCGGGATGGGTGGAGGCGGCGCGGGGGGCCTCTTGGAACTCAAAGAATCTCCTCGAAACGCAATGAAATGTTGTCGCCCAGTTCGGCGATATCGCCGTCCAGGAGGATGGCCATCTCGTTTTGGGCAAGCCGGCGGGGTGCCTGGCCTTCCCGTATGAGAACGGTTCCGTTGGTTGCCTTCAGGTCGCACAGCATGACGTGCCAACCCTCCAGCCGGACCTCCACGTGGGAGCGCGAAATGTCCCCTCCCGGGCTGTCCACCTGAACCAGGCGGGGCATGGTGCCGCCTTGCACGCGGGAAACAGACGGCTGCCGGCCAATAATGAGCGACTGGTCAAGATCTATCAACTCACCTGTGGAAAGCCGCATTCTGCCCAGACGGGGACGCGGGACATGCGCGGCGTCACCGGTGACGGCCACCCCGCACACCGAGCATTGCGGGTAGGTGGGCGGGTTGGCGTGCCCTTGGGAGCACATGCGTGCCAAAACGCTTGGCCCTTTGACCGCGGGTGCGTCCGCGCCACTATCAACAGTTTTGGCGCCCGCCGGCTCCTCAGTGGGGAGACTGCTCTTCATGATGGTCTGCCCGTCATGGTCGGAATCCTCGTCCGCGGCCTGAGGAGCCGACGACCAAGCGGCCGGTACCTGGGCCGGAGGATCGGCTAAGGGCTTGGACGGAGCTGCCTGCTGGTCGCTGACCGCCGCAGGGGTGGAAGAACCGCTCCGCAGCCACGGGACCGAATCGATCAGGCCACCCGACGACGGTGCGGCGGACGCATTCTCCTGTGGAACGTGCGGGGGCGTCAGTGGCGGGGAATCCGGTGCCGGCGGCGTTTGGGCTGCCGGCGTCGGCAAAGCAGGTGAGTCGTGGTCGTCAGACTCGTCCTCCGTGCGGACAGCGGCGTCCTCAATGTTGCGCATCACTGTCTTGTCCCACAGATGGTCATAGTTTGTGGTGTTTTCCAGCGAGGGAACTATTGGATCAGTGGTACTCGTGTGGACGGAGACCCCGGAAGGTTCCGGTTCTGTCGCGGTGTCTGGTTCACGCTCCGCCAACGGTTCTGCAGGCACCACGGAATGCTCGGGCGAGGGCGGTTCCTCATCAGCGGTTTCTCCCGTTGGGGCCGCAGCTTCCTCAGGAGCAGGTACGCCAGCGAAGTCGGGTACAGCGGTGAGAGGCTCATCGGCACTGGGTGACTTGGCAATGGGAGCCGCGCTCGAGGGAGACGCGCCTTCGGAAGGCTCGGTGGAGGAAGCCTCGGTGGTGGGAATCATGTGGCCGGGTGCGATCGTCAGACCAATGTCCGCCTCCGTGTAACCGATCATGGTTTCATCGGACACGGCTACGGGCCGGACTTCAGGTTCACTGTCCGCGTGGCTGGCAACTCGTGCCGAGGCCTCGAGTGATGCCAGGAGTACCACGCCCTCTCCCAAAGGGAGGCTGTTCGTAGGCGAGCTGTTCAAGGGCGAGCTGTTCAAGGGCGAGCTGTTCAGCGGCAGGCTTCCACCCGACGTCGGACTTCCCGCGGACGGGGCAGTGCCCTCCCCGATCCGAACGCTAAAGGAGGCGGCATCCGCGATCCGGCGTTCGGTCCACGTGGTGACGTCACGTCCCGTGATGCGTTCCTCAGCCCCACCCAGCCGCACGTGAAGTTCGAGGTCTCCCCGGAGGAACACACGGAGTGCGTCTTTGGAGTCGATGATCCCGAAGGGCGGGATGCGGCTGAGGGAAACGCCAAAGGCGTCTGTAACTTCGTGGAGGACTTCGTGAGCTTCGGGCGCGGAGGCCAGCAACTCCCAGACGGTGTGGATCAGTGCGTACGGCGTGTCCGGGCCAAGGAGCACCACAGTTCCGTTCCGCACAATACCGAACCACTCACCCTGCCGGTAGCGGGTCAGCGACAGGTGGTTACTGCTTGCCATCGACGCCTTCCTCCCGGCCAGTCCCGGCAACCTCGTCCGTACCATTCACCCAAGCCCGGGGAAGGGTGTCTTCTTCAACGTCTGACGTAACTTCCGGGCGGGGCGCAGTGGTGGCGATGCCGGCGTCGTTCAAGACGTTCTTGGCGTCCACAACTATGACTGTGACGTTGTCTCTGCCACCGCTACGCAGGGCGGCCTGTATCAGCGCGTCCACAGCATCCTGTGGATGGCCCACGGTGCTGAGGATGCGGAACATGTGGTCATCGCCCAGTTCGCCGTTGAGACCGTCCGAGCAGACCATGATCCGGTCGCCTTCCTGGATGGGAAGCAACCAGAAATCGGCCTCGGTCTCATCGCCGGTGCCCAAAGCACGGGTAACAACGTGGCGGCGAGGATGGACCGTTGCCTGCTCCGCGGTGATATCCCCGGAATCCACCAGTTCCTGCACCTCGGAGTGGTCGACGCTCACCTGTGTGAACTCCCCCTGGCTGAGGCGGTACGTTCTGGAATCGCCGATGTTCATCACCAGCCAGTAGGGCAGGCCCATCTGTTCCACCACCACAACGCCGGACAGAGTGGTCCCCGCCCGAGCGCCTGTCGCGTTGCGGATGGCAGCATCGGCTTTCAACAAGCACGACTGAAGATCCGCCGCTGAAGCGGTGCGCACGCCGGCCGACAGTTCAGGGGCACTGCCCAAAGCCCGGACGCACATGCCGCTGGCAATCTCCCCCGCTTCATGTCCGCCCATGCCATCGGCAACAGCGAAGACTGGGTCCGATGCGATGAACGAGTCTTCATTCAGTTCGCGCCGTAGCCCGCGGTCCGTTCCATACCCGTAACTGAGTCGAAAAGAGGATCCGCCTGCAGCGGGACCCGCTTCGGCGTTGGCGGGGGTGGCCGGCTGTGAATTCATGCTTGTCCTAGGTGGAAGGAACGGTCCCCAAAGTGAACGGTGGAACCGGGACGGACAAAGCTTGCTTCGCCCGGGTGGAGCCTGGTCTGTATTCCGTCAGGCGTAGTGACAGCGCTGCCGTTGGTGGAATTTCGGTCCGTGACCCAGACGCCGTCGCCATCAACACGCAAGTGCAGATGCGTTTTGGAAATGGACCGGCCGGGGTCTGACACGGGCAGTAATTGCTCCACGGATTCCCCGGGCTGCGGTGCCGGATTGCGGCCCAAGAGCACTGAACCGCCGAGTTGGATGTCCTGTCCATCGTCAATTCGGATCCGCAGGACGGCCTGGGCACGGGCTGCGCCCGGGCGCATCTGGGTGCGTTCCACGTCGTCGTCAGGGTGGGCGGCGGCGGCCGTAGGCTGCTGCGGTGCGACCGTCACGGAGTGGGGTGCTGGTGATCCGTTCTGTGCTGCCGGAATGTGCGGAGCCGGAGTGTGCGGTGCCGGAACAGCGGGAGACGCGGCGTTGGGATTCGCGGCGTTGGGCGTCGCCGGTGTGAAGGGGGCCGTGGGTGGTCGCCACTGGTTCGGATCATGCGAAGGCTGCACGGCCGGTGCCACGGGGGTAGCGTGCGCGGCAGTAGCGGGCGCGGGAGCGGCCTGCGCGTTCAGACGCGGGCCGGGTGCCGGACCGGAAGGCACCGGGGAAGCGACGGGTTGAACCGGCGGGAGATCCATCGGGGCGAAACTGTACGGACCTTGGATGCCTCCGGTGGTCACGGGATTGCGGCCTGAATTCACGTCGAACACCAAGGACTTTGCCGCTTTGTCATGCCAGCCGCGGACCTTGCCGTTGTTGTCCCAAGCGTTGGAGATGACCACAAGGACGGCCCAAACAACACCAAGGAACATCAGCGGCAGGGCGATCCACAGAACCAGGCCGATTGCGCCAAGCGCGGACAGGATGACGGCAACGATGAACCCCAGCACCAGCAGGCCGCCGGTAAGAATCCCACGGACGAACACCACGCCGGCGCCGGGCGCATAGCCGTCGGAATCCGCGCTGCGGATGCCCATGAGCTGGTTGCCGACGGTGTTTCCGGACTTTGCCTCAATTCCAAGGAGGACAAAGGTGTAAATCACGGTCACGCCCAGGCCGATGCTGCCCAGAAGGACCAGCAGACCCGTGTCATAGACAATGAAGCCATTCCTGCGGGTTTGCGTGATGCCGGCAATGCCGATTGCGAACGTGGTGGCAAGCACGGCAACGGGACCCAACCAATCCAGTACAGCTGCGCCCAGGCGCTTCCCGGCAGAGGCGGGCGCCAACTCAAGCTTGGTGGTCATAGTGGTCCCTCCCCCTGGCCCTGGCATACGGTCCGGCATGCTTTTCGTGCCGTGCTGCATCGGCGACGCCGGCGCCGACACTACCGAGATACTACCGGGATCGGGCGAGCCCTGCCGGTTAGCGAACTCCAGCGCCGCCTTTTGGGCATGGTTGATGTTGCCTTCCTTGCGGGCACCACGGTTGTTCAGCGGTGAACCGCACTGGGTGCAGAACGTCGCTCCCGGACGGACCCCGTGCCGGCATGCCGGGCAAAGTTCTGTCTCATTGCTCATGGGTGGTGTCTTTCTTGAATGGCAACGTAAAGCGGCGCTTTGCCGGGTCCTTGGCCGTCTGTTGCCGCTGGCGAAGGGCCGCGCGGCCATCGGACAGCAAGGAGCGCGGCGAGAACCGTGCCTGCTGCCGTTTCCAGAATCCGACGCTTCCCGTAATGTCGGTCAGCGACGTATCAACGATTTCCCAGTACTCCTTGACCTGGTCCTCGCTGGGCTGGCCGGCACCGAAGACGGCGGCATCGGCCCGGTGGGCAAGCATCGTGGTGGTAGTCCCGGCGGTAGGGAATGCATCAGCGATGACCGTGGCCGATTCGCGTCGGGTGGACTTTGTGTCGATTGAGGCCCCCATGTCGGTGGCCAGGCTCAGCACTTCGTTCCACCCCCCGCCCACACGCTGGGCGGGGTGGCCATCACGGAAACGCGCCTTCCGGCGTCGTGATTTCAGCAGGAGGATCAGCAGCAGCGGCAAGGCGAGGATCCCCAGTGGAATCAGCGCCACGCCGATGGCCGCCAGCAGCGGACCCCAGAAGAGCCACGGGTTGTTCTTCTTCTCGTCAGCGTCCAGGGCGTCCGGTGTGGAATCCGGCGGCAGATCCGCGGGTTCCTGAGGCGGGGGCGGCGGCTGAAGCACCTGTGGTTTGGGTTTGGACTTGTTCTCCGGGTCGGGCGGGATGGGCACGTTGTCCTTGGGCGGAGTGGGATCGAAGGCGACCCATCCCACGCGGTCGAACGCCACCTCAACCCAGGCGTGGACATCCTTGCCCGTGATCTTGATGTCACCAGCACCGTTTTCTGGGCTCTTGGGGTCCGGATAGAACCCCATGACCACGCGGGACGGAATACCCAGGTGGCGGAGCATGAGGGACATGGATACGGCGTATTGTTCGTCGTCGCCCAGCATCTGCTTGGCGGAGAGCATGGTGCGGACGCGCGCTGCGCTGTGTCCGGGAAGGCTCGGGAGCTGCCCTTCGGCTACCAGGCCGTTGCTGAAAGCACCGCTCTTCTGGAAGTGCGCCTCCACCTGCCGGACGCGGTCGATGGCCGTAGGTGCATCCGCGGAAATCTGATTCGCCTGCGAAGCTACGATTGGCGGCACTTCCTCCGCCTCGGGCAGCGTGAGCTTCGCGAAGTCGTACTGTGTGAGCTGGCCGTGCTCCAGGGTCCCGGGGTCCGAGACCTGCACGGTGTAGTTGTCGCCCTTGGCCAGGCCCTTGGTGGTCACGGCGGTGTCCGTGCCGGCGTTGAAGTAGAGCCCGGAAGCGGCACCGGACGTATCCGCGAAACTCATCCCGGTGGTGTGACGACCACCCGGCACGAAGTAGCCCTGATAATCCTCCACGGTGATGTCCAGCGTGTAGTTGGTGCCCTCCACCGGGCTCCCGGAGTCAGCCAAGGTGTTCAGCGAGCGGGCATCGCCCACCTTGCTGAAGTTGCCGGAGCTGTTGGGGTCCATGGTGTAGTTCAGGCCGTTGAAGGCATCCAGTGCCGCCAGGCGGACGCGGGCATCCTTGGGCAGTCCCTTGACCGTGAACAGCGTCTTGTCCTTCTCATCCTTGACAAAGCTGCGGAAGCTCGCCAATGGCGTGATGTAGTCCCGGGGATCGAAAGGCGGGACAATCGTGTTGCGGAGGACCTTGCGGTCATCACTGGCTGTGACCAACGGCGAGGCGATCGCAGTAACACCCACCGCAACGGCGATCACTGCTGCAGCAGTTCCCAGCCGGCGGAGCTGCCCGCGGCGGGCCGTGGCGGCGTCGGAATCCGGCCTGTTGGCCGAAACCGCCTTGGTGCTGTTCCGGCGGAGTACGTCGCGGCGGAACGTCGCCCACACAATGGACACAATGGTCAAGGAGACGCCGCGCTCCACGTTCAGGAAACCCGCACTGGTACTGAAGGCAATGCCCGTAACAAAGAGAACCAGCACGGGAAGCAACGGCCAGTAGGGGCTCTTCAGACGCCACGTGAGCAGACCGGCAGCCAGCGCAGTGACCAAGGAACTCAGGAACGGCACAATGAGCATGCCGTTCGCGGTCCCCACAGGCACGCCAACAGTCAGCATGTCCTTCCAGGCAAAGACGACGCCCAGCAGGAGTGTGCGCAAAGAGTCGAGGCTGGGAAGGAATCCGAAAACTGCCGAGTCCGGCACTGCAAGCGCCGACCCGAAAACCATGTACGCGCCGAACGCCACCGCTGTGGTGATCAGCAGCCCCAAACGGAGGTGCGCGTTGAGGACGGCGATACCCAGTCCCAGCAGCACGCCACCCAGACCTGCGACGATGTAATGAGCGTCGCCCCCGAAGCTCAGGGTGAACCCGAGGACACCAAGGAACAGCAGCACCAGGAGCGCGCCGCAGTCAACGGCGAAATGCCACAACGGCCTGCCGTCGTCGAATATGGATCCTGCCGCGGCACGGGAGGCGGACCTGGAGCCTTTGTTGGCGCGCGGACGCACCCGGAGATTTGGCGCGGTGCTCATGCTGCCGCCTTTCGAAGAACAATGGCGAGATCGTCCAGGTCGCCTACGGTGAGAACCGTCAGGTCCGCGATGTTGGCCCTCGACGGCGCTGCGCCGGGTTGGACACGGACCGCGAGGCTTCGCACGCCGGGAGGTACGGAGGCAGCGCAGGTGCGCAGCTGGGTTGCCGTCACGTGGCTGCCTACGACAAAGAACACCACGGAGGCATTCGGGACGGCGTCGGACAGGTTCCGTGCGAGGTCGACGGCGGTCTTCCGCATGGGTGCCCCGACAACCCGGGTCATGTCGTCCAGCATGTTGCGGCCCGTCTCGCAGCGGAGCGGCCCCTTCTGGGTCAGGACGTCCAGGTCACGTTGTTCACTGATCGCTTGGCGTCCGATGGATGCCGCCACGGAGATGGCCATTTCGAACTCCGCCTCGGAATCATACTCATCGGTATTGATGGACAAAGAAATGGCAAGATGCGCGCGCCGGGTTTCCTCGAACTGGCGGACCATGAGCTTATTGGTGCGGGCCGTGGTCTTCCAGTGGATGTGGCGCCGATCGTCACCAGGGACATAGTCGCGCAAAGCATGGAAAGAAACATCCGCACTGGACAGTTCCGTGGTGGGCATGCCCTCAAGGTCACGGATAAAACCTGCTGCCGAGCTGCCAAGCGATACCGTCCGGGGGTGAACGAACAAGTCCACAGGATCGGTCCACATCACGCGACGGCGCAGCAAGTGAAGGGGGTCAGCACGCACAGAACGGACCGGGCCCACCACAATCACTGCACGCCGCGCGGTGGGAATGGTGAAAAGATCCTCATGAACCTGGGCCGGCTTCATGCGGGGCAAATGGAAAACGGCGGTATTTGAACCCACGGGCAGCTCCAGTGCCGCGGGCAACAATGGCCTGGTGGAAACGTTGGACACGGCAATGCTGCCCACTGCGTCATCCCCCACTGCCACCCGGGTGCGGGCCAGGTCCAGGACGACGCCATACGCCGAGCGGCCCACAATGAACACGATTGCCAGAAGGAACAGCAGGAAAGCCACCATGGCGGCCGACTTCGCTTCCTGCCAGCCCCACGCTTGTCCGGCCCACCAGAGCCCGATTGAGGCAGCCAACACTACCCAGCCGAGCAGGCTCACCACGGCGAGGACAGGCCAGACGAACCTCAGCCACACAGCCCGGACCTTGTCCCACACCGGCGCGAGGAAGTCGCCGGCGGTTCCAGCGGCTTCCGACCATACGGCTGCGGGGTGGAGCTTGCTGGTGGTGCCGCGTTTACCTGGCTGGCCGGGGCGCTTGCCCGGCTCGTTGCCAGGGCCGCGCAGGGAACGCATCTTGCCGCCAAGGGCAGACGCAGCGCGCTTCAACGAGTCAGCAGCCCTGTTCAGGGGTGTGCTGGAGGACATGTCTGGGCCTTTGTTCGAGCTGGGTGCGGTGGGGAATCGCGTTGCGCTGTGACCAGTCGCCGACGCCGTGGTAGGCGGCGGAGCTGGGTTTATGCGCTGGCGCTGGGTCTAGGCGCTGGCGCGTTGCTGCGGGGCGGCGACGTCGGCGAGGACGCGGGTGAGCACCACCTCGGGTGTTGCTCCTGAGAATTCGGCTTCAGGGTCCATCACCAAACGGTGGGTCCACACCACAGGAGCCAGTTCCTTGATGTCATCCGGCAACACGAAGTTGCGTCCCTGGCTCGCCGCCCACACCTTTGCGGCACGAACCATGGCCAGGGCGCCACGGACGGAGACACCAAGCCGCGTTTCGCTGGCATTGCGGGTTTCTTCGCAGAGACGCGAAATGTACTCCAGAACCGCGGTATCCACGTGGGTGGTGGCTGCCAGGTCCGCCATATCGGCCACAGCTTGGGTGGTGATCAACGGCGTAAGGTCCTTCGAGCGATCCTTCAGGTTGGCCCCGCCCAGCAGCCGAACCGTGGAAGCGTGATCCGGGTAGCCGATGGAGGTCTTGATGAGGAAGCGGTCCAGCTGGGCCTCGGGCAGACGGTAGGTACCCGCCTGCTCGATGGGGTTCTGGGTAGCCAGAACCATGAACGGGCGGCCTGCCTCGTACGTGGTGCCGTCCACGGTCACCCGGGACTCCTCCATGACTTCCAGCAACGCGGACTGGGTCTTCGGAGAAGCACGGTTGATTTCGTCAGCCAGCACGATGTTGTTGAACACCGGGCCCTTGTGGAACTCGAACTTCTGGGTCTTCTGGTCGTAGATGGTCACACCCGTCACGTCAGACGGCAGAAGGTCAGGCGTGAACTGAATACGGTTATGAGAACCCTGGACCGTCGCGGCCAACGCACGGGCCAACGAGGTCTTGCCTGTGCCCGGTGCATCTTCAAACAACACGTGGCCTTCGGCCATCATGGCAGTGAACGTCAGCCGGATGACGTGTTCCTTGCCCAACACGGCCTTGCCCACGTTGGCAACCAGCTTCTCGAACGTTTCTGCAAACCACGCGGCCTGCTCGTTTGTCATGGTCATCGGTAGATCCTGTTCCTTGGGTATGTGGGTGTTGGGTTGAAGTTGTAGTTGAGCTAGCGATTCGGCATCCCATTTGGTGGATTGCACCCTACATTCGTGGTGTCGCACCGCACCCAGTTACCTGCCGCCATACCGCTGGTCAGGTGGTACCAGATGCCGGATGGGTTGTTGGAGGATTTGTACCAGACTTGGTAGCGGTCCGACTCACCTGATGCCCCTGCGTTCAGCCACTTCCCTTCTCCGACACAAGACGAAGGGCTTCCATCAATGAAGCTGTCAGTCCCCTTGCGTGGTTCTGTGCAACTACGGTCCGGAGTTGCAGTCACAGTCCACGAGGTCGGGGCCGGTGCGTCGCCACTCGTGGCGTTGGCACTGCCCACTGCGCCTTCTGTCGCAGTGACCGCACGAACCTTCAGGTTTCGTGTATTGTTCCACCCTCCGCCGGGTGCGTTATACGAAGTAGCGCCGCCTACGGACGTCCATCCACCATTATCCAAATTGACTTCGTAGTATTTCAGGGGTCGACCGTTCATGTTGGGAGGCGTCCACGACCAGTGGACCTCGCTGTCGCCCCGAGACGACTTACCGCCGTTCACGTTGGGTGCGTTTGCTGGGCCGTAGGGGTTCCCCTGTCCAATGTTCTTCGCATCGCCGGACACGCCGTTCTTCACCGACGTGGCAATGATGTTGACCACCACGTCTGTTCCGTTCGGCTGCCCACCGATGATTCCACCGCCCCGGCCAATTGGCCCGGAGCCGTGGGCGGTCTGCCAGCGGTACGTTATTTCGTTGTCTTGTGAGCCGTTGCGCTCAGCCGCGGTGAGCGGGGTGAACGCAACCTCGAGCCGACCAGAGTCGCCGGTCGCCTTGACGGACCCGCTGCCCACCATTCCGGGCTTACCAGCAGCACGGATAGGCGCAGACTGTTGGCTGACACCGCTGACGCCGGCCTTGTTTGTAGCCGAGACCGTGAACGTGTAGTCCGCTTCCGAGTTGGCCACGGTGACATTCTGCGAGGTCGCGGCCACGGATTGGGTACCCACGACGGCCCCGCCCATGTACGTGGTCAACGTGTAAGCGGACACGGCGTCGCCATTGTTGTTCGGCGCGGCCCAACTGACCTGGAGCTGGCTTTGGCTACCTACCGACCCGGCGCCCGCTACCGACGGAGCCGCAGGAGTTGCCGGCACGCCGGCAGGAATCTCGGCCGCAGAGTAGGTACTCCATTCCGAGGGTTCCTTCGCGTCGTTCCGAGCCAGGACGCGTACCTTGTATGCCACGCCGTTGGTCAGACCGGTCCACACATGACTGTTGCCCGTGAGGTTCTGAATCTGCGGATTCTGGCCGGCAGGAGCAGGCGAGATCTCAAGATCGTAGGACTTGATGGGCGAACCCTTGCTCGCAGGAGGAACCCACGCCACAGCCAGCTGCTTGTCGCCGAACTTCAGTGTCGGCGCTACCGGGGTATCCGGCTTCACGTCCGGCCGAACCTCGGCCGACACAGGAGAGCGTTCGGACTCGTTGATGGCGTTGGTGGCCGTGACCGCAAAGTGGTACTTCACGTTGTTGGTCAGGCCGGTCAACGTACAGGTGTTGGCTGGGCAGTCCTGCTTGAAGCCGTTCTCGCCGTACACCGTGTACTTGGTGATCGGTGAGCCACGATCAGCCGGCGCGTTCCACGTAAGCAAGGCAGTTTGGTCGCCCACAGACTGCGCGAGTGGTGTGGTGGGAACGGCGGGTTTGTCCTTAACGGTCAACCGGATGCGGGCAGTGGCATACCGGGAGATCTCACCGGTCTTGTCCTCCACGGTGTAAGCAACAACCATGGTTCCGGTAAATCCACCCGCGGGTGTGACGGTCACATCGCCGCCACTGATTTCGGCTGTTCCCTGACCCGTTTCGGTGACGGCTGAGACGATCTTCAACGGAGTTTCCGGGAACGGGTTCGAATCGTTGGCCAACACGTTGACCGTCACAGGCTTGCCGGACTGCGCTTCCGGCTCAGCATCGTCGTTGGCCACCGGTTTGGGCCTGTTGGAGGCCGACAATGAGAGCTTGTAGGTGGCCACGGCTTCCAGCCCGCGCCGGTCCTTTGCCTTCACCTGAACACTGCCGGACTGCCCGATCTGCACGGAATCATCCGCGGAGACCTTGAGTGTCTTGCCCTCCACGTTCACCTTGAAGCCGCCCTGGGCCGCGCCCACCAGCTCGTAGCTCATGTTTTGCACGTCATCCTGGTCCGGATCCGACGTCAGCTTCTCCAAGTCGAGGCTCGCAGAGTCGCCCTTGGGAACTTCCACGTCACTGCCCAGCAGCACAGGTGGATTGTTCTTGTTGGGGTCGGGCAGCACCTTGGTTCGGATGCTGAGCGTGGACTTCAGGCCGTTGGGGTCATCGGGCCCTGTTCCGTCCGTGACTTCGAAGCTGATGGAACCGGGCCCCACGTACTCCGCGCCAGCGGTGTACTTCAGCGCGGTACCACCGTTGGCTATGGGATCGCTGCCGTCCGCACCAATGAGCTTGATGCGGTCGGTCTGGGTAAGGCGCGGCGACTTTCCTTCGCGGACCTTCACCCACTCTGCAAGGTTCACGGTGACGGACTGGCCTGAGACAAGTTCCACCACATCGTCCTTGGCGAGCGTCGGAACCTGCTGGCCGATACCGGGCACCCAGATGATGGCCGTGGACTTCTGGCCATCTACGTCCTCCACGGTGTAGGGCACCAGTTGCGGCTGCTCGGTGAGGTCAACAATCACGTTGCCTTCGGGGCCGGGACGTGCGGTCTCCACATCGGTGGCTACCTTGAGGTTCTCCCCCACGCCGTCCGGATCCTCATCGTTCTTCAGGACGGGCACGTCCACGGCCGTCTTGCCGAGTGTTTGTGCCGATGTCACTCGGTCGTCGCGGGCAATCGGCGCCTGCAAAGGCAGGTCGTTCTGGACCACCACGCGGATACTGGCCTGTCCCACCGCGTCGCGGTCGTCGGCAACAGAGTAACGAACGTTGACGGTGCCTTCCGCTCCCGGAGCGGTCACCAGGATGCGGCCGCTGGTCTGGCTGACCTTGGCATCAAGTCCGGCATCGGCTTCGATGCTGTCCGTCAGGATACGAATGATGTCGCCATCGGGGTCGGTGTCGTTAGCCGTCGCATCGATAGCGATCTGGCGGCCCGGACGGACCTTGACCTCGTCGTCCACAGGAGCGGGTTTTTGGTTGTCTTCCCCACGGGGCGCGACGCCGACTGTCACCGTACCGGTGTTAACCGCGCCTTGGCGGTCGATCACCTTGTACCGGAACGTGTCCGTACCCGCGCCGTCACCGGCGGCGACGAAGTCGATGAAGCTGCTTCCCGCCGTCGCGGTTCCCATGGTGGGTGTGCTATCGATGCCGGTGAGTTGGACCGAGTCGCCGTCGGGATCTATGCCGTCCAGCGGAACCGGGATCCGGACGCTGCCACCGGCCACGACGCGTGCCGTCAGATTTTGAGGCTGCGGACGCGAATTTTGGGTGCCTTCCAGCGGAAGGATATGGATGGTTACGGCTGCGGCACTCTTTTGCCCCTGCGGATCCACCGCGTTGTAAATGGCGCGCACGGTTTTGGGCGTGGGCCCGGCGATGAAGCGAAGGGTCTTCTCGGAGATGAACGCCTTTCCGTCTTCCTCCGGAATGCTTTGCGCGAGCACCGGGTCCACGGACAGTTCTTCACCCTGCGGGTGGGTGTCATTGTCCAGGACCGGAATGGTCACGACGTCGTTCACGCGGACGTTGACTTCGTCGGGTTTCGGCTGGGGAGCCTCGACGACGGCGGGGGCCGGCACCGGGACGACGCCCACCGTGCCGGTGGCCGAGGCGCGGCCGTTGGACATGGTGTAGCTGAAAACGAACGGTTCCTTGGCACCAAGGACGTCCGTGACGCGAAGGACGCTGTGGTCGATCACGCTCACCGAAGCTGATGAGCCGTCGGGTACGGTGACGGACTGCAGGACCAGCACTCCACCGGAGGGATCGGAATCGTTGGCCAGCGGATCAACCAAGACGCTGCCACCCACCGGGAGCAGCGCGACGTCATGGACGGCAACCGGAGCTCCCGGATCCTTGCCGGACTCCACGTCCACACGGATCAGGCCTTGGCTGCTCTGGGGTCCGTTGCTGGCGATATAGGTCAGGTAGATCGGTCCGGGTGTGGTGCTCCGGAAAGTGAAGGTTCCGCCGTCGGTGACCGGACCGAGCTCTGCGGGGCCGGCAGCCTCCACGTGGGCTACACGAAGTGCGCCACCGTTCGGGTCCACATCGTTCTTCAAGGGTGCGATGACCAGGTCCTGACCAACAACCGCAGTGACGTGGTCCGCATTGACTACCGGCGCGAGGGCACCCGGCGGTTGCACGTTAACTACGATGCGGCCAGTGGTGGTGGCCCTGCCGTCCCACACAGTGATGGTGACATTCTTCTTGCCCGGGGCTGCGCCGGAATCCTGGTAGGTGAGGAGGCCGTCCCGGCGTACCTTTACCTGGTCCTGATCGTTGTCAGACTTTGCATCCAACAGCACGAGGTCGTCGCCGTCAGGGTCCATCCAATCGGTCAGGATGTTCTGGCTGACGGACTTACCCTGTTCCACCAGCATGGTGGTGGGCTCGCCTCGTTTGAAGAAGGGCGGCTTATTCTCTTCCGGGGGCACAACGCGCAGTGTTACTTTTCCTCCGGCTGACAGCCCACGGCCATCCGAAGCGTTGTAGTCAAAGACTTCTGTGCCCGGTTTGGCATCTGCTGGAACTTTGACCTGGAAGGCCGAGCCGCCATAGATATTCTCAAGTGCACCTGCCTTGGGCCCGTTAGCACCCACGGCAGCGGTGAGGACATCGCCGTCGGGGTCTGAGTCGTTGTCCAGGACGCTCAGGATGGAAGTACGGCCGGGCCGGACACCGAACTCGTCCGGTTTGGTTTCGGGCGGACGGTTGGGCTTGGTGCGGTCCGGGAGGACATTGATGGTGTTGTTGTCCGCGGACTCCTGGTCCTGGTCATCGGACTGGTTTTTAGGCGGGACTACGTCGTCCCAGTTGTTCACCAGCTGCATGTTCTGGTTAACCAGCCACACGCTGCCGGAGTTCACGTCGTTGAGGACCACCAGGTCCCGGTTCACGCGGAAAACGTAGCTTGGGGAGGCACTGGCCTTTGGGACGTCGTTCTTCTTGTCGTCGGCGTCATTGTCGCAGTCACGGACGTATTTGTTGGCGCCGGACCAGGCGGAGTGAACGCACTTGCTCACCTGAACGGGAGCGGCGGGGACGCCTTCGCCGTCAGCATTGACCGTTGCTGCCGTGGACCCGTCCAGGGGCTGCTTCAGCAAGGCCTTCTGCGTGGCAATGGCCACGTAACTGCTCTCTTCGCTGCTCTGCTGGAGCTTCGCTTCGCGGGCATCTTGCAGTTGCAGCTTGCGGCCACCCGGCAGGAAGAGGTTGCCGGAAGCAGCGTCAAGGATCACAGGCTTGTCGCCCACCACGGCCAGTTGAAGGTCGCCTGAGCCCTTCAGCTCATCTACCTTGTTGACCTGTGAATCGGTCCGTTCACCGTTGGCATCCACAGTGGTGATGGTGATTTCGCCTTTGCCGGGGTCCGCCGTGTAGATCCGGTTGTCAGAACCCACCGCCGACACCATACCCGGGGAGCCGGTGAGTACGGGTTCGGTTCCTTCTTCGTCGAAGCCGTTGACGGTAGAAGGAGACAAGGCCCAGACTTTGCCTCGGGCGGAATCAGTCACCGAGAGCACGGAGGAGCCATAGCTGACTTGCGACGACGACGGCAGCTGCTTGTCGCCGCCCAGCTTCAGGTTCGCGGCCGAGACTTGATTGATGGTGGAGCCCGATTCATCGTCCACGAAGACGTTGCCGTCGTGCTGCAACACGTCAAAAGTGGTGGTAGCCGGGGTCACGGCACCATCCAGGACGCGGGATGGGTAGTTCAACCGGCCCACCGCGTTCTTGGTCTTACTCACAACCCATACGCCGCCGTCGTTCAAGTCCACCTCGGTGGTCTTGAACCCCGGATACAGCACTGCCCCGGTGATCAGCAAAGCGCCCGCCGCAGTGGCAGCAGTTCCCGCTATGAATTTCTTGTTTTGACGCTTTTTCAGCCCCAGCTTGCCGAAGAAAGTTGTCACAGCCCCAGAATTCCCTTTGTGTACAGCCGCTCCCCAGCGACGTCCGGGCCAACCGACATGTGTCGGCAGCCGTGCATTCCGCAGTACCCCCATACGGCGGCGGAATTTTCAGTCCCAAAGACTATCCCACGCGCCAGACGGCCAGCCAAGGAACCCGAGACCGGGCTATCCATTGGCTCTGACAGCCTACGGCCTCACGAACGGTGGCCGCGATGGGGACTACTATCCGGCCCGGCTCCGGCTGAGCCGTCGTCAGGAACACACAGGTATGCAGACTACCGGGTTAATCCATCGTTTTGCTAAGTGGTGACGCAGTTCTCAGTGTGGGTGGTTCCTGCAGTCGGCAAGTTGCTTAGTCCAGCACCAAACCCTTGCCCCGCCCGCGGGCGAGCATCACGGGGTGGATCTCACCGAAGCCACGGACGTTCTCCGATTTCTGGGGAACCAGGACGAAACGGTCGTCCTGTCCCAGGGCAGCGGCAGTCATCGCGTCCACGAGCACTGTCCCGGGCTGCGCCAGCGTGGTCAGCCGTGCGGCAAGGTTCACGGTGGGACCGTAGATGTCGCCAAGCCTGGACAGGATGCGCCCCCACACCATGGACACGCGGCACTGCGGGAGGATCTCGTCCTCGGTGAAGGCCTGCGCCAAGGCAAGGGAAATCTCGGCGCCGGCCGCAGGGGTTTCAGCGATGTACAGAACTTCGTCGCCCACGGTTTTGACCAATCGGCCGCCACCCACCGAAATGATCTCGGCGCACTTGTTCTCAAAACGCTGCACCAATTGGGCGAGAGTTTTCTCGTTCATGCGGCGCGACAGGCTGGTGTAGGAGACAAGGTCCGCGAATCCCACTGCCCGGGCCAAGGGCAACGGCGAATCGTCTTCGTCGCCCTCCCGGCCCTCCTCGCTGGCCTGGAGCCCGGCTTCCGCGCGAACGGCAAGCCGCTGGACGCCGGCATTGAGTTGGCGGCGATAGGAGTACACCAGGATCTCTTCGAGGGAATCCACCAGCGCCGGCAGCTGACCCACCAGTTGTTTTCGGGCCACGGCATCAGGGATTCCCTGCTCGGAAACCATGTCCTCCACCAACGCTTCGATCTGCCAGACCACCATGCGGTCCGTCATTTGCCCGATGGAACGGGTCACGGAGATAGCGGCTTCTTCAGTCAGGAGGCCCGCACGGACCAGATCCAGGATGCTGGACAAGGCAGCTTGGTCACGTTCAGTAAAGGCAACGTCCTCGTCACCGAAGTTCGGGAACCCCAGCGCGCGCCAAATTTTCCGTGCGGACAGGATGGATACGCCCGCGCCTGCAGCAACCTCACGACGCCGGAGCTTGCGTTCCCCGCCAAGGAGCTTCGCCTCGAGCGCCTTAATAGCCAGGCGCTCCGCGGACATCACGCCAGTGGGCGGACCTGTTTGCACCGACGCCGGAGCAGGCCCGGCCTCAGTATCTTCGTCCACGGAAGGTTCCGGTACGGCGTCGAACTCCTGGTCCAGGTCCTCGCCGGACTGCTGATCCTCAACGCTCATCTCTTCCACCTTCTCTCAACTCCCACGGCAATTCTTCAAAATCTCCCAGCACTTCACCCTCAAAAACCTCACCTTGCGGGAGTTCGTCCATCGCGTCAAGAATGTAGCCCCGGAACTTCCCTACCTCGGGAACGTCGGCCAGGACGGCTGTTCCAGAGTGCCCGGTATCCAAGGATATATTCCCCGAGTGCAATGCCCGTTGGAGCATGCTCTGCTGGACACCCACGTTGCGGATGGCCATGAGCGATACCTGCCAATCACTCCGCCGAAACATTCCGTTCTTGGCAAGTACGCGCCGGCTAGTCAGGATGTACTTGGCCGAACGCCACCGCAACACCCGCCTAAGGCTGTACGCAGCGAGGAACCATCCCGCGAGCACTACCACAGTACCCATGAGCCACGGCGTCCATTCCGCCGTGATGACGGGCGCCAGGCGCTGCGGGTTTTCCCTGACGATCCAAGCACAGACAAAGCCGGTAACAGCCGGAACGGCGATGAAGGCCAGCACCGGAAAGAAGAGCGAGCGGGCCTGTTGGCGCGTGATCGTGATGACCTGCTCCCCCGGAAGTAACTCTTTACGCATAACCGCTTTCTGTGGCGCGCAAGTGCACCACATCTCCGGCTGTCACTACGTGTTCCCTGCCGCCATGGTCCACCACCAGCAACGAGCCGTGCTCGTCCAGGCGCGAGGCGTGGCCCACGAGTTCGTGATCCCCGGGAAGGTGTGCCCGAACTTCGCGGCCCAACGTCACCATGGCAGACTCAACGCGCTTGTGCAGCGACGGGCCACCCACCAAACCGGCCGCAGGGTCTCCTTCGGAGTTGCAAAAGCTGCGGTACAGCCTGGCGAAGCGCGAAAGGTAGCTCTTCAGCAGCGCGGTGCGGTCCGTCGTCGTGGCCCCTTCCAGGGCGAGAGAGGTTGCCGTGGGAACGGGAAGTTCATCCTCGGCCAGGGAAACATTGAGGCCGACACCCAGGATCACCGCAGGAACGGAGCCATCGCCCAAAGGGGTCATCTGGGCCAGGATGCCGGCCACCTTTCGCCCGTTGACCAGCACGTCATTGGGCCATTTGATCTCCGCGGTGATGCCTGCCGTTTCCTGCAGGGCCTCGCGCAGCGCAACTGCAGCTAGCAGCGACAGCCAGGAGTAGCTCTGCGTCGGGACCGGCATGCCTTCTGCCGTGACGGGACGCAGCACCATGGAGACGGACACCGCCGACCGCTTTGGTGATTCCCAGTGACGGTCTAGCCGTCCGCGCGCCGCTGTTTGGTGTTCTGCGGTCAACACGGCAAGGTCGGCCCATTTTTTGGGCTCAACCGTGACAGCCCGGACGAGGTCCTGATTGGTGGATCCCGTGGACTCGACAATGTTCAGCTGGGAGATGCCGGTTGCAGACAGGAAGTCCGGCTGGAGCAGAGCATCACGGTCCAATGCCCCACGATCCAACGGGGAACGGGACTGCCCGGACGTTACCTCTCCGGACAAGACCTGTGGTTCGCTGCTCTCTGGCTGTTCGGCATCCATAGCTGAATCCTATCCAGTTGCGGCGTCCCCGGATGATGGCTGCCCTGAAAAACGGCTGTGAATCCGCTTAGAGGAAGATGTCCGGCACCAAGCGGTCTTCGGGCGCGCCGAGACTATAAGGAGTGAAATCCGACACGCCCGCAGCGCGCAGCACTTCTTCGTCCGTGTAGAAGTTCCCGGTCGAGCCAGATCCCGTCAGCACTGCGTGGGCGGCATCGGCCATGATTTCCGGGCCTCGGGCCGCCTGTACGATCTGCTGCCCACCGGGCATGTTCCGGATTGCTGCGGTGTCGATCAGGGTGCATGGCCAGAGCGAGTTGACCGAAACGCCGTCGTCCTTCAGCTCTTCGGCGAGCCCCAAGGTGGTGAGGCTCATCCCGTACTTTGCCATGGTGTAGGCCAAGTGCATTCCGGCCCATTTGGGGTCCAGGTTGAGGGGCGGGGAAAGGGTGAGAATGTGGCCGTGGCTTGATTCACGCAAGGCGGGAAGTGCCAGTTTGGATAGCAGGAACGTGCCGCGGACATTGATGTCCTGCATAAGGTCGTAGCGCTTCATGTCCACCGCGTCGGTGCGGGACAGATCGATCGCCGAGGCGTTGTTCACCACTACGTCGATTCCCCCGAAACGTTCGACGGCGGCGGCGACTGCTGCGGCGACGTCGTCATCATTGCGGACGTCCCCGACCAGCGGCAGTGCCTGGCCGCCCGCATCGACGAGCTGCTCTGCGGCGGTAAAGACTGTGCCCTCAAGTTTGGGGTGAGGGTCGCCGGTCTTGGCCATGAACACAATGTTGGCGCCGTCGCGGGCTGCACGGGTGGCAATGGCCAAGCCTATGCCGCGGCTGCCGCCGGACATGAGAATGGTCTTGCCCTTGAGCGAAGCAGTGGCCACGTAGGGGGTGGTGCGTTGCGTTTGACCCTCTGTGGAGGCGGAGGAAGCGCCGTTGCTTGAAGTCATGGGGACACTCTAGCCCAACTATGTTACTGACGGGTAACATAGTGATGGCTTTGGCTTGAACGCGGAAAATTGTAGGGTTTCTACAGCGGTTCGCGGCAAAGGCGTCACTAGACTGGCCTGCGGGGCCTGTTCTTTGTACGGAAGCTACTTAAGTCAGCTACTTATCCGAACCCGGAATTGCGCCAGCGAAAATCAGCTACAGAGCCGGAGACACTTGATGAGCCACGATCTGACAACGACAGCGGGAAAGATTGCCGACTTCCGCGACCGCCAGGCCCGTGCGGAACAGCCTTCCGGCCCGGAAGCGATCGAAAAGCAGCACGCGCGCGGCAAGAACACCGCCCGCGAACGCATCGACCTCCTGGTTGACCCCGGATCATTCGTCGAGTTCGACGCCCTCGCAGTCCACCGTTCCACCGCCTTCGGCATGGAGAAGAAGAAGCCGCTGGGTGACGGTGTTGTTTCCGGCTACGGCACAGTGGACGGCCGCCTGATCGCCATCTACAGCCAGGACTTCAGTGTCTACGGCGGCTCACTGAGCCAGGTCAACGGCGAAAAGATCGTCAAGGTCCAGGAATTCGCCCTCCGCAACGGCTGCCCGGTTGTGGGCATTAACGACGGCGGCGGCGCACGAATCCAGGAAGGCGTCGCCTCGCTGGCCATGTTCGCGGACATCTTCCGCAACAACGTCCATGCTTCCGGCGTGGTCCCCCAGATCTCCCTCATCATGGGCCCGTGCGCCGGTGGCGCCGCCTACTCCCCCGCCCTGACCGACTACGTGGTCATGGTGGACAAGACGTCCCACATGTTCATCACCGGACCGGACGTCATCAAGACCGTCACCGGCGAAGACGTGGACATGGAAACCCTCGGTGGCGCCCGCCAGCACAATGCCACCACAGGTACCTCCACCTACCTGGCATCGGATGAAGCTGACGCCATTGAGTTCGTGCGCGAGCTCCTGGACTTCCTCCCCTCCAACAACCTGTCCGAGGCCCCCGTGGTGGAGCACGACCAGGAACTGGAACTCAACGACGACGACCACTCGCTTGACGGCCTGATCCCCGATTCCGCCAACCAGCCTTACGACATGCGCAAAGTCATCGAGCAGATTGTTGACGACGCCCACTTCCTTGAGATGCAGTCGCTGTACGCTCCCAACGTGATGATCGGCTACGGCCGCGTCGAGGGACACACCGTGGGCATCGTGGCTAACCAGCCCATGCAGTTCGCGGGAACGCTGGACATCTCGGCCTCGGAGAAAGCCGCCCGCTTTGTCCGTCACTGCGACGCGTTCAACATCCCCATCATCACGCTGGTAGACGTCCCCGGCTTCCTGCCCGGCAAAGATCAGGAGTTCCAAGGCATCATCCGCCGCGGCGCCAAGCTCCTTTACGCCTACGCAGAGGCAACAGTTCCGAAGCTCACGGTCATCACCCGTAAGGCCTATGGTGGCGCGTACATCGTGATGGGCTCCAAGAAGCTGGGCGCGGACCTGAACCTCGCGTGGCCCACCGCGCAGATTGGCGTCATGGGCGCCCAGGGTGCAGTGAACATCCTTTACCGTCGCGATCTCGCTGCCGTGGCCGAGGCCGGCGGCGACGTCGAAGCCAAGCGCGCCGAGATCATCCAAGGCTACGAGGAAGAACTCCTCAACCCGTACCAGGCAGCACAGCTGGGCTACGTTGACGCAGTCATCGCTCCCTCGGACACTCGCCTGCAGATCATCCGCGGCCTCCGCGCCCTCCGCGACAAGCGCGCGAGCCTGCCCACCAAGAAGCACGGAAACATCCCCCTGTGAGCGCGCCAAAGCATCGCGCCGACTCGGCGCCCGCCGAAGCACCCGCTGAACCCATGTTCTCGGTGGTCAAGGGCGAGCCGACGGCCGAAGAGCTCGCGGCGCTTGCCGCCGTCGTGCTTTCCTTGGGCGCCCCGCAAGAGGTTGCCGCGTCCAAACCGAACGTCCGGCACTGGGTGCGTCGCCAGCAACTGCGTCTGGATCCCACGCCGGGTCCAGGTGCGTGGAAGCGCAGCCGGGGTTAATTCCCTCGCGTGTAGAAAAGTTCAACAACCCTTTCACGTAAGCGGCGTCGCGGTTAGGCTCTGTGGGTGACTACTGCAAACACTCCCGTACGCCCTAAGTCCGCCATCGATGCCGTCGCTGACGCGTACACAGAAAAGCTGATCGAACTCAATCCCAGCTTCGCCACCACACTGGGATTGCCGGGACACGAAACCGAATACCAGGACTACTCACCGGCCGGGGCAGCAGCCCATGCGGAGGCCACAAGGTTGGCCCTGGATGCTCTGGCAGGCCTTGAGCCTTCCGATGATGTGGACGCTGTTACCCTCGATGCCATGCGGGAACGACTCGGCCTGGAACTGGAAATCCACCAGTCCGGCTGGGACGCAGCCGACCTCAACAACATCGCCTCGCCCGCCCAGGACATCCGTGCCATCTTCGACCTCATGCCCACGGACACGGTTGAACACTGGGAGCACATCGCGGGCCGCGCCGCCAACGTACCCGGTGCGATTGAGGGCTACATTGCGTCCTTGCGCGCCGCAAAAGACGACCGCAAGGTAGCCGCCGCACGCCAGATTCGGATCGTCATCGAACAAACCGGCCGGTACGCCGCCGAGGACGGCTTCTTCGCCAAGATGGCCGCAGACGCATCCCTTGGTGATGCGCCGCTGCCCGCCGAAGTCCAAGACAAGCTCGACGCCGGCACATCCGCCGCGCGGTCAGCGTACAGCGCCCTGGGGGCCTTCCTCCGCGACGAACTCCTCCCCGTCGCCCCCGAAAAGGACGCCGTGGGCCGCGAACGCTACTCCCTGGCCTCCCGTTCATTCATCGGCGCCGAAGTCGACCTGGAAGAGACCTACGCCTGGGGAGTCCAAGAGCTCGAGCGGCTCATCAGCGAGCAGGAGAAAGTTGCCGGCCAGATCAAGCCCGGTGCATCGATCGAGGAAGCCAAGAGCATCCTCAACAACGATCCCGCCCGCCAGATCAAAGGCACGGACGCACTTAAGGCCTGGATGCAGGAACTCTCCGACCGTGCCGTGTCCGAACTCGCCGACGTCCACTTCGACATCCCGGACGTCATGAAGACCCTCGAGTGCATGATCGCGCCCACCGACGAGGGCGGCATCTACTACACCGGACCGTCGGACGACTTCTCCCGGCCCGGCCGCATGTGGTGGTCCGTACCCGCCGGCGAAGACACCTTCACCACCTGGTCCGAAACCACCACGGTGTTCCACGAAGGCGTTCCCGGCCACCACCTCCAAGTGGCCACGGCAACCTACCGGCGTGAACTCCTCAACAACTGGCGCCGGAACGTCTGCTGGGTTTCCGGCCACGGCGAAGGCTGGGCACTCTACGCCGAACAACTCATGCTGGAACTGGGCTACCTCAAGGACCCGGGCGATCATATGGGCATGCTGGACGGCCAGCGCATGCGCGCAGCCCGCGTGGTGTTCGACATCGGCGTCCACTTGGAACTCCCCGTCCCCGAACGTTGGGGCACCGGCACCTGGACACCCGAGAAGGGATTCGACTTCCTCAAAGCCAACCTCGACATCAGCGAAGGCCAGCTCCAGTTCGAATTCACCCGCTACCTCGGATGGCCGGGCCAGGCGCCGTCCTACAAAGTGGGGCAGCGTTTGTGGGAGCAGATCCGCGCCGAGCTTGAATCCCGCGAAGGCTTCGACTTGAAGTCCTTCCACAGCAAAGCGCTGAACATCGGATCGGTCGGTTTGGACGTCCTGCGCCGGGCGCTGCTGGGCTGAGGCTCATGCGCTTCCGGCCATTGGCCTTTAGGCGGGTTCTAACTGGGGGCGGGCTTTAGCTGGGGGCTGGGCGGGTTCGCGCCCGCTCCCGCCCCGTGCACCCCTTCGGCGTCAAGAGCGCACCCTTTCCCCCATTGCGCACCAGAGGTTACGGGTGCGATCGGCGGAAAGTGGTGCGCTGGCTACAACGCCGCCGCCAGGACGGAGCCGGGCGGGCGCAACCCCAAGTCCCAGACACACTCATTCCCACCC
>NZ_JBXALT010000001.1:129472-642434 GCF_058799755.1 Arthrobacter sp. GW822-FHT05G07
CGCCGCCGCCAGGACGGAGCCGGGCGGGCGCAACCCCAAGTCCCAGACACACTCATTCCCACCCCGCGCACCCCTTCCCGTCCCGCGCACCCCTTCCCGCCCCGCGCACCCCTTCGGCGCCAGGAGCGCACGCCTTCCCGCCCCGCGCACCACCTATGCACCAGGGACTGCGCCGTCTCGGCCCCGCGCATCTGATCGCTCTTTCGGCAGAGATCATCGCCACACCGCTTCCAGGAATAACTTCACACACGCCCCACTCAGGGCCGGAAATTCGGGGATCAACCGGCAACGAGGTTCCCGAGCCCGCGTAACATTTCTCAACGTTCGTTCGCTATGTTATTTGAGAAGCACCTAACGTGTTCCGGTGAGCACCTCAACCAACACTTCCCCAGCAGCTGGCAAGACCGGCTTCCGGCTCCCCAAGTGGGCCGGTTCCTTCGGCGTCCAGATCATCGCAGCCCTCATCATCGGCCTCGTCCTCGGCCTTATTGCCAAGTACACGGGCAGCACCAAAACCGCCCCCAACGGCCTCGGCGCTACTCTCCAAACGATCGGCTCCAGCTACGTCTCGTTGCTGCAGACCGCCGTCGTTCCTTTGATTTTCACCGCCGTGGTGAGCTCCATTGCGAATCTTCGTCAGGTCTCCAACGCTGCCCGACTCGCATGGAACACGCTGCTCTGGTTCGCCATCACTTCGCTGGTTTCGGTGCTGATCGGCATTGGGCTGGGCGTCCTCCTGCAGCCCGGCGCAGCCACGGGTATCACCGAAGAGGCCAAGTACACAGGTAAGACCGGCGACTGGTGGGCCTTCCTGATCGGCCTGTTCCCCAAGAACTTCCTTGGACTCGGTGCCAGCTCCACCGTCACTGAAAGTGCCAACGCCGCCACAACGGTCAGCACTGCAGTCAACTTCAACGTGCTCCAGATCCTGGTGATCGCCATCGCCATCGGCGTTGCAGCCCTCAAGGTGGGCAAGCAGGCCGAAGCCTTCCTGACGTTCAACGCTTCCGCACTGGCCGTCATCCAGAAGGTCCTGTGGTGGATCATCCGTATCGCTCCGCTTGGCACCATCGGCCTGATCGGCAACGCTGTGGCCATCTACGGCTGGGACACCATCGGCTCCCTGGGTAAATTCACCGCAGCCATCTACATCGGTTTGGCCCTGGTGCTCTTTGTCCTTTACCCGATCCTGGTCCGCGTCCACGGCCTCTCCGTCAAGCAGTACTTCTCCGGTGTTTGGCCGGCCGTGCAGCTGGCCTTCGTCTCCCGCTCTTCCATCGGCACACTGCCGCTCACGCAGCGCGTCACTGAGCGGAACCTGGGCGTCCCCTCCGGCTACGCTTCCTTTGCCGTGCCGCTCGGTGCCACCACCAAGATGGACGGCTGCGCAGCAATCTACCCGGCCATTGCAGCGATTTTCGTGGCACAGTTCTTCGGCATCAACCTGGACTTCAGCCAGTACCTGCTCATCGTGCTGGTCTCCGTCCTCGGTTCCGCCGCTACGGCAGGTACCACCGGCGCCGTCGTCATGCTCACACTGACCCTGTCCACGCTGGGACTTCCGCTGGCCGGCGTCGGCCTTCTGCTGGCGATCGACCCCATCCTGGACATGGGCCGCACCGCCGTCAACGTGGCAGGCCAGGCACTGGTTCCCGCCATCGTGGCCAAGCGCCAAGGCATCCTGGACGAGTCGCTCTACAACGCACCCCGCAACGGTGCCGCCTTCGCTGATGAGTTCGCCGCCGACAAGGCAGCGGCTGAAAACAACGAGCGCGAGCTGGCCGACTCAAAGGCCTAGGCTCAGCCTCTTTGGAACGGCGCAAATCCCCCGGGGAGTTCTCCCCGGGGGATTTCCCCGTTTAAGGGGTCAAGTCTGGATAGGCTCGGACCATGTTGATCGTCACCTCCAACGAAATCCCGGGCCACCGCATCGACGCCGTCTTTGGCGAAGTCATGGGCCTCACTGTCCGTTCACGCGATATTGGCTCACAGATGCTGGCCGGCTTCCGCTCCCTGGGCGGCGGTGAGCTGCCCGAAATGACCAAGGCCCTCTACGAAAGCCGCCAGGAAGTCATGGCACGCATGGTCAACGAAGCACAGCAGCGTGGAGCCAACGCCATCGTGGCCATGCGTTTCGACACCTCGGAAATGGGCACCAACTGGACCGAAGTGTGCGCCTACGGAACCGCCGTGTACGTGCTGCCTCTTGGAGAGGGTGAACCCGGAGCCACCGGACAGTCTGTTTACCTGACCAAGACGGCGGCCCAGCAGTCAGCCCAGCCCACTCCCCCGGCCCCGCCGGCTCCTCCGGCGCCGCCGCACCAGTTCTGAGCCAAGCCCTCCTTTGATCCCGCCCTAGTTTGCTCCCCTCTCCACTCAACGGGGAGGGGAGCAAACGAAGGCGGGTTTTTTCGTGCGCTCAAAGCCGCTCAAATTGCGCAGAGTGCAAACTTGCACTTAGTGTAAGTATGTGACCCAAACCAGTAGCCAGGATGCCACTGCGGAGTCGTCCGCCACAGCTGAGCCCACCGCGCCCTCACGGCGCGAACTCAACAAGGCGGCCACCCGCAGCTCTATCGCCTCCGCCGCCCTGGACCTTTTGCGCAGCAACGGGTCCGGCAATTTCACCGTGGAAGACATCGCAGCCAGCGCGGGTGTATCACGGCGAACCTTTTTCAACTACTTCCCCAGCCTTGAAGCTGCGCTGGCGTCCGTAGCCGACGGCTTCATGGACCACGCATTGGAACAGTTCCGGCTGCGTCCCAGAGACGAGTCCATCCTCGAATCCGCGCAGGCCGCCCTCATGGCCCTGGCCGATCCCATGTCCGTCGCCCCCATGGCCGAGTTGTTCAGCTTGACCCAGGACAACCGATCACTGGCCCGCTCCGAGTTGGAAGCCTGGGAACACTGCACCGAGCAGATCATTGACGCCGCCCGCAGCAGGCTCGGCACGGGCATCAGCGAGCTCTACCTTCATGCCCTCGCGGGTTCTGTGATCTCCTGCGGCAAAGCGGCGATGACCGTCTGGTTCGTCGAGCGCGGACCCGACCTCTCGGCGGAATCCCTGGCGGTCCTCCGCCAGCACCTCATCGATGCGATGGGTCTCCTCGGTGCCGGCTTCGCGCCGCCGTCGAACGCGTTCCCACAAGCCGCAACAGCCTCACCTTCCGTTCCAACCACCAAAGATCGGTTCTGACATGGCCTCGTTCCTCTACCGTCTCGGCAAGTTTTCGTATCGCCGCCGCTGGCTCGTCATCTCCATATGGCTGGCCGTCATGGTGGCAGTGGGCGGCTCGGCCGCAGCGTTCCACGGCACCATGTCCAACAACTTCACCATTCCGGGCACTGAAACCCAGCAGATGGCCGACAAACTCAAAGAGGCCCTGCCCGACTCCTCCGGCGGCTCTGCCAGCGTGGTCTTCGACGCCGGAGATGCCGGCTTTGACCAGGCCAAAAAAGACGCGGTCGCGGCTGCACTCACCAAGCTTGAAGCCATGCCTGACGTGCAGGGAACAGTGAACCCGTTCACCACCCAGGAGCAACTCGACAAGTCCGCCGGCGAAATCGCCGCCGGTGAAGCTCAGGCCGCCGAAGGGCAGACCCAGCTGGATGCCGCCCGCGCACAGTTGACTGCGGGCGAAGCGCAACTGGCAGGCGCCGAGCAGCAACTGGCAGCCTCCGGCCTGACGTCGGCACAGATTGAGGCGCAGCTGGCTCCGCAGCGCGCCGAACTCGCCGCAGCCAAGGAAAAGCTCGACGCCGGAACCAAGGAAGCAGCCGACGGCGCCACAGCGCTGGCACTGGGCAAGCGACAGCTCGAAGCCTCTCAAGGCCTACGTTTCGTGTCCAGCGACAACAAAGCCGCAATCGCACAGGTCCAGTTCAAGACCTCCATCAACGCCGTTGACCCCGCCGTCCGCGAGGAAGTTCAGGAGATCGTCCACGGCGTTTCCTCGGCAGGCGTCACGGCCTACGCCAGCAAGGAAATCACCGAGGACGTCTCGGAAATCTTCGGTGTAGCTGAAATCGTGGGCGTCGCTGTGGCTGCCCTGGTCCTGGTCCTCATGCTCGGCACTCTCATCGCGGCCGGACTGCCCCTTGTCATGGCGCTGATCGGCGTTGCCGTAGGTGTCGGCGGAACGTTCGCGCTCACCAGCGTGATCGACATGAGCTCCATCTCCCCCATGCTTGCCCTGATGCTCGGCCTTGCGGTCGGCATCGACTACTCCCTGTTCATCGTCAACCGCCACCGCACACAGCTTCTGGCCGGCATGGACGGGGAAGAGTCCGCAGCACTGGCCACCGGGACGTCCGGCAACGCAGTGCTGTTCGCAGGCCTCACTGTCATCATCGCCCTCGCTGCCCTTGTGGTTCCCGGGTTGCCCTTCCTTGCAGTGATGGGTGTTGCCGCCGCAGCGACAGTCGGCGTAGCCGTCGTCGTGGCTTTGACGCTGACACCCGCCGTACTGGCCCTGATCGGCCGCCGACTTATCTCCAAGCGCGCTTGGGCCAAGGCCGAAAAGCACAACGCCGAGCCGGGCCACGAAGCTGCCGACCGTGAACTCGAAGAGAAGCGAAGCAGCGGAGGCTGGGGTGGCTTGGTCACGCGTCGTCCGTGGGTTGCCCTCGTAGCAAGCGTCGTTCTGTTAGGTGCCTTGGCGCTGCCTGCCTCCCAGCTGCGGCTGGCACTTCCCGACGGCGGCTCCGAGCCGGTCGATTCGCAGGCCTTCAAGGCGTATGACCTCACTCGCAGCAGCTTCGGTGAAGGCATGACCGGGCCCATCATCGTGGTGGGCGAATTCCCCGAAGGCCTCAGCGAGAACGATGCCAAGAACAAGCAGTTCGACGTCGCGGATCAGCTCCGCAGCGTAGAGAATATCATTGCCGCCGTACCGATTGCACTGAGCGACGACCGCCGCACCGCCGTCTTCCAGGTCATCCCGAAGGAAGGTCCGGCCAGCGCCGGCACAGTGCAGGTGGTGTCCGATCTCCGCGCGAAGGGCACCGGCATCAATGAGGACCTGGGCGTGAAAATCGGTTTGACCGGCCAGACGGCCGGCAACATCGATGTGTCCGAGAAACTTGGCGCCGCCTTGCCGCCGTACTTGGCGATCGTCGTCGGACTTTCACTGCTGCTGCTCCTTCTGGTGTTCCGCTCCATCGTGGTGCCGCTGCTGGCCACCGGCGGGTTCCTGCTATCCCTCGCTGCCGCATTCGGTGCCGTGGTTGCTGTTTACCAGTGGGGTTGGCTGGGAGGCATCTTCGACGTCGCCAATCCAGGCGCTGTCCTGAGCTTCCTGCCCATCATCCTGATCGGCGTGCTGTTCGGACTCGCGATGGACTACCAGGTGTTTATTACATCCGGCATGCGGGAGTCGTTCATGCACGGTGAGTCCGCCAAGCATGCTGTCCGCTCCGGGTTCAGCCACGCGGCAGCCGTTGTCACCGCGGCCGCGATCATCATGGTCAGCGTGTTCTCCGGCTTCATCTTCAGCCACCTCACCATGGTCCGGCCGCTTGGCTTCGCGATGGCATTCGGTGTGCTGATCGACGCCTTCGTGGTTCGCATGACCATCGTCCCCGCAGTGATGTATCTCTTGGGCGAGAAGGCCTGGTGGCTGCCCAAATGGCTGGAACGCATCCTCCCTGACGTGGATGTTGAAGGCGCCAAGCTGGAGCGGAGCGACCGTTCAAAAGCCGGATCCGAGGAACTGGTCCACTAACCCTCACTCACATCACAGCTGATATATCCGAACGCTCGCTCACTTGCTTCAGGCAAGTGAGCGAGCGTTCGGTTTAAGCACGCGGGATGTGAGAGAGGGTTCGCCGTAAGCACGCGGGATGTGAGAGAGGGTTCGTATTAGGCTGGGAGGCGTGACCCGATTGATCCTTGCCTCCCAGTCCCCTGCCCGCACCAAGCTCCTCACGGAAGCCGGGATCCGGCATGACGTCCTGGTGTCGGACGTTGATGAGGATGCGGTGCAGGCAAAATACGGTGTGACGGACGCCCACGACACCGCTTTGTTGCTGGCACGGGCCAAAGCCGAAGCCGTCGCAGCCCTCCCCGAAGCCGAAGGTGCCTTGGTCATCGGCTGCGACTCTGTCTTTGAATTCGACGGCGAGTCCCACGGCAAGCCCTACACGGCGGAGGTCGCCCGGGAACGGATGCTGCGCATGAGCGGCTCGCAGGGGGTGCTTCACACAGGGCATTGGCTGGTTGACTGCCGGGACACCGCCGCTGACGCAGACGAGGATGCAGCAGGTGACGAGACCCCCGAAGGCACGGGCGCCACAGTCGGAGCGGTTTCGAGCGCCGAGGTCCACTTCGCCCGGATGAGCAGCAACGACATCGACGCCTACATCGCCACTGGAGAGCCCCTTCATTGCGCGGGCTCCTTCACCATCGACGGTTTGGGCGGGGCCTTCATCCGCAAGGTGGACGGCGACCCGCACGCCGTCGTCGGGCTTTCCATTTCCACACTCCGGGACCTGCTGGTCCACGCGAACGTTGGCATCACGGAGCTGTGGGACGCGAATAGCCAGTAAAGGCAATTTGTAGCAACCCTACAAAGGAACATCGCCTCACACACGGAATCCCCCATCAATATGGGCGGAACCCTCACAATCGCGCTAGGCTCCTCAAGGACAGAAGGAGTCAACAACTTGTCAGCTAACCCGGCGCAGCCCATTTCCAGCCCTCTCACCAAGGTCTTGATTGCCAACCGCGGCGAAATCGCGGTCCGCATCATCCGAGCCGCCCGGGACGAAGGCATTGCCTCCGTAGCCGTTTACGCCGACCCCGACCGCGACGCCCTCCATGTCCGCCTCGCCGACGAAGCCTACGCTTTGGGTGGCAACACCGCCGCCGAGTCGTACTTGGTGATGGACAAGATCATCGACGTCGCCAAGCAGTCAGGCGCCGACGGCATCCACCCCGGCTACGGGTTCCTCGCGGAGAACGCCGAGTTCGCGGCTAGGGTCATTGAAGCTGGCATCACGTGGATCGGCCCGTCCCCCGAGGCCATCTCGGCCTTGGGCGATAAGGTTCAGGCCCGGCATATTGCCGAAAAGGTGGGCGCTCCCCTGGTCCCCGGCACCGCCGACCCCGTTGAGTCCGCGGACGAGATCCTGAAGTTTGCTGAGGAGTTCGGCCTCCCCGTTGCCATCAAGGCAGCTTTCGGCGGTGGTGGTCGCGGCATCAAGGTTGCCCGCACCATGGACGAGATCCCGGAGCTGTACGAATCCGCAGTCCGTGAAGCCGTCGCAGCTTTCGGCCGCGGCGAATGCTTCATCGAGCGCTTCCTCGACGCTCCCCGCCACGTTGAGACCCAGTGCCTGGCCGACGCATACGGCAACGTCGTGGTGGTTTCCACCCGCGACTGCTCGTTGCAGCGCCGCAACCAGAAGCTCGTGGAGGAAGCTCCCGCTCCTTACCTCAGCGAAGAGCAGAACAAGCGACTGTACGAGTCTTCCAAGGCCATCCTGAAGGAAGCCAACTACTTAGGCGCGGGCACCTGCGAGTTCCTGGTGGGCCAGGACGGCACTATTTCCTTCCTTGAGGTCAACACCCGCCTCCAGGTGGAGCACTGCGTCTCCGAGGAAGTCACGGGCATCGACCTCGTCCGCGAGCAGTTCCGCATCGCCCGCGGTGAAGCGCTTGGCTATGACGACCCCGAGGTCCGCGGCCACTCCTTCGAGTTCCGCATCACCGGCGAGGACCCGGGACGCAACTTCATGCCCGCCCCCGGCACCATCACCACTCTGAAGAACCCGACGGGACCCGGCGTCCGGATCGATTCCGGCATTGAGCAGGGCGACGTCATCAGCGGCAACTTCGACTCGATGCTCTCCAAGCTGATCGTCACTGGCGCTTCCCGCGAGCAAGCCCTTCAGCGTTCACGCCGCGCCCTTGAAGAGATGGTGGTGGAGGGTATTCCCACCGTCATCCCGTTCGACCTCGCCGTGGTCACCGATCCCGCCTTTGCCCCGGCGGAAGGACCGTTCAAGGTTCACACGCGCTGGATCGAGACCGAGTTCGTCAACAGCCTCCCGGCATGGTCGGCAAGCGGTGCCGGTACTGAAACGCCCGACGCCGGTGAGCGCCAGCGCGTCGTCGTCGAGGTTGGCGGCAAGCGCCTTGAGGTCGTCCTGCCGTCCGGCCTGGGTGGCGGCGTCGCCGCGGTTTCCAGCGGTTCAGGCTCCAAGTCCGGCAAATCCAAGAAACGCTCCCGCTCGGCTGGTGCCACGGCTGCAGCTGCCGGTGGCAATGCCCTGACGTCCCCCATGCAGGGCACCATCGTCAAGGTGGCAGCCTCGGAAGGTGATGTTGTGGCCGAGGGCGATCTGATCGTGGTCCTGGAAGCCATGAAGATGGAGCAGCCCCTGACTGCCCACAAGGCCGGTACTGTGCGTGGCCTTGCTGCCACCGCCGGTGAGACCGTTGCCGCCGGCGCAGTCATCGCGACCATCGAGGATTAACGCCAAGAACCTCTTAACGACGTCGGCCCCGCACCGTTTGGTGCGGGGCCGACGTCGTAAGCGGGGTACTTAGGCGACGTTGTTCTCGTAGTCCATGTCCTTGGTTTCGCGGGTCAGCCAGAGCGCGATGAAGGTGACCACCGCAGCGGCGGCCATGTAGACACCTACCAGCCACGTGCTGCCGTTGGCTGCGGACCAGAGGGCAATTGCCACGAACGATGCCGGGGCGGCTCCGATCATGGAGGACAGGTTGTACGCCACAGCCGAGCCCGTGTAGCGGACGTTGGCCGGGAACAGTTCCGGAAGGATCGCCGCCATGGGACCGAAGGTCAGGCCCATGAGCGTGAAGCCCACAATGAGGCCAACCATCGCCGCTGCCTGGCCGGGACCAAACATGGTGAACCAGAGCGCACCGAACACGAAGATGCCGGCGGTGACGCCCAGCAGGAACTTGCGGCGGCCCCACTTCTCAGCGAGCGGTCCGGAGACCACGGTGAAGATGCCGAAGAAGACGACGCCGATGATCAGCATCCAGAGGAAATCGGACCGGGTGATTCCCAGGCCGGGGACGAACGCCGCGATCTGTTCTGCCGTCATGGGTGTGCCGGCCTTCTCAGCGGCTGCCTGCGCACCGGCCAGGGTGGGCTTGGTGCCGTAAGACAGCGTGAACGTAGTCATGATGTAGAACAGCACGTAGGTGGCAAACATGATGAACGTACCGGCCACCACGGGGCGCCAGTGGCTCTTGAGTGTGGCGGCGAGGGGCACCTTCTGCACCTTTTCTTGCTCGATCACCTTGGTGAAGGAGGCGCTCTCCACCAGCTTCAGTCGAACGTAAAGGCCCACCACAACCAGCACCGCGCTGAGAATGAACGGAACACGCCAACCCCACGCAAGGAACTCTTCCGCGCTGAGCGACACGTTCATCCAGATGAAGATGACGTTGGCGATGATGAAGCCGATGGGTGCACCCAACTGAGGGAACGTTCCGTAGATGGCGCGCTTGCCTTCGGGGGCGTTCTCGGTGGCCAGCAACGCTGCGCCTGACCATTCTCCGCCCAAAGCAAGGCCCTGGAAGAAGCGGAGGATAACCAGCATGATCGGGGCAAGGATGGCCCATCCCGGCATGGAGGCCGTGGGCAGGAGACCGATGAGGAACGTGGCGATACCCATGGTCAACAGCGAGGCGACCAGGGTGCCCTTGCGGCCGATCTTGTCACCGAAGTGGCCGAACACCACTGCGCCAATGGGTCGGGCGAAGAAGGCAACACCGAAGATGGCGAACGCACTGAGCAGCGCGTTGATGTCAGTGGCGTCGGGGAAGAAGAGCTTGGGGAAGACGAGTACTGACGCGGTGGCGTAGGCGTAGAAATCGTAGAACTCGATCGTCGTGCCGATCAGGCTCGCGAAGATCACCTTGCCCCGTGAGTTCACTGGCTTAGTGGACTCACCTTCCTTGGATGGTGCGGTGGAAGACATGTATTTGCAGCTTTCTTTTGCGCCGGCCGATGCCCCAGAACCTACCGGCGACGGATTATTCGAGAGTTCAATAATAGTTCCCGCTGTCCATTGACCGGACAACCAAGTCCAACATGCGGACACACAAGAAAATCTCACCTTGTGGTCCGCGCCACATTACCTCACCATTGCCTCACGCGCCGGTGACCCCGCCGATAGGGAAATGTCACAGCACGTTTACAAACGGCGCCCGTCCACGAAATGCGCGAAACCTACCTTGGAATAACAACGTCCCCCACCAAGGAGGCACTCCGTGACTGTTGACCGCTCCGCAGAAGAACTGGCCCCCGTCCAGTCCACTGCCACCGCCACCCCCACCCTTGAGCACCGCCCCGGCCGCTGGATTGCCAACTGGGACGCCGAAGACAAGGGCCAGTGGGAAGCCGAAGGCCGGTCCATCGCCAAGCGCAATCTCTACTGGTCGATCTTCGCCGAATTCCTCGGCTTCGTCGTCTGGCAGCTGTGGTCCATCGTGGTGGTCCAGCTCCCCGCAGCAGGCTTCACGTTCGACACCAACCAGATCTTCTGGCTCATCTCCATCCCCAGCCTCGTAGGCGCAACACTCCGAATCCCCTACACGTTCATGGTTCCCAAGTTCGGTGGCCGGAACTGGACCATCGTCTCGGCGCTCCTGCTCCTGATCCCCACCACAGGCCTTGCCATCTGTGTGTCCAACCCGGAGACGCCCTTCGGTGTCATGCTCCTCATGGCCGCACTCGCCGGCTTCGGTGGCGGCAACTTCGCCAGCTCCATGGCCAACATCACCTTCTTCTACCCTGCCCGCGAAAAGGGTTGGGCGCTGGGCCTGAACGCGGCCGGCGGAAACCTTGGTGCAGCCGTCGCACAGCTTGTTGTCCCCATCGCCATCACCTTGCTGGCTGCCGGGACCGTCAACCTGCCGATGGCGGGCATCATCTGGATCCCACTGATCATCATCGCCGCTTTCGGCGCCTACAAGTACATGAACAACCTCACCAGCGCCAAGGGTGATGTGGCCGGTTCCCTGGCCGCCCTCAAGGAACCTCACCTGTGGATCATGGCGTTCCTCTACATCGGTACGTTCGGCTCATTCATCGGCTTCGCGGGCGTCTTCCCCAAGCTGATCAAGGACTACTTCCCGGACTTCTCCTCCATCCACGTCGGTGCCGTTGCATTGTCCCTTGCATTCCTCGGCCCGCTGGTCGGATCCTTGGCCCGTCCCTACGGCGGACGCATGGCCGACCGTATGGGCGGCGCCCGGATGACCATCGCCTCGTTCGCCTCCATGGCCGTCATCACCCTGACCATGATCTGGACCCTCCCACTGAAGAACTTCTGGCTCTTCCTCACCCTCTTCCTGCTACTCTTCCTGGCCAGCGGCTTTGGAAACGGCGCGACGTACCGCATGATCCCGGTCATCTTTGCAACGTCCAGCCGAGCAGCCCGTTCAGGCGCCACGAGCGCCACCACCGCACGGCTCGCTTCTTCCTCGTTGGGCCTGATCTCCGCGATCGGCGCCTACGGCGGCTTCGTCATCCCTCAGGTGCTCAATGCCTCCAACAGCGCCAGCGGCTCCTACACACCGGCGTTCTACGGATTCGTTGGAGCCTACGTCCTGATGCTCACCGTCTGCTGGGTCTGCTACATCCGCCCCGCCCAGAAGCGCAACACGATCGGACACATCTAGATGCCCAACGGCGCCGATACCCACTGCCCCTACTGCGCGCTCCAGTGCGCCATGACGCTGACCCCGGCTGCACCTGCAGCCGGGGCAGTGCCCGCGCCGGACGCAGCACCCGCCGCGCCCCTGGAAGTTTCCGGGCGTGACTTCCCCACTAACCGGGGCGGGCTGTGCCGCAAAGGCTGGACATCGGCGTCGTTGTTGCGTCACAACGGGCGCGTCACGGAGCCGATGCTCAAGGGATCGGACGGCGTGCACCAGCCCATCTCCTGGGACCAGGCGCTCATGCTCATCACGGCCGCCGTCAGAGACACCCAGCAGCAGTACGGGAACGACGCCGTCGGAGTCTTCGGCGGCGGCGGCCTCACCAATGAGAAGGCGTACCTGCTGGGCAAGTTCGCCCGGCTGGCCCTGCGCACGTCAAGGATCGATTACAACGGCCGGTTCTGCATGTCTTCGGCCGCGGCTGCAGGCAACCGGGCGTTCGGCGTGGACCGCGGCCTCCCCTTCCCCGTCACGGACCTGGACACCGCGTCCGTGATCCTCATGCTCGGTTCCAACGTTGCCGAAACCATGCCTCCGTTCGTCCAGCACCTGCAAAGCGCCCGCGACGCCGGCGGGCTGATCGTTGTGGACCCTCGACGCTCGGCTACTGCTGCTTTCACGGGCGACGGCGGCGGCCTCCACCTGCAGCCGACGCCCGGCACCGATTTGGCGCTCCTTTTGGGCATCAGCCACGTGGTGGTGCACGAGGGACTCGCCGACGCCTCGTACATCGAGAAGAACACCAGCGGTTACGCAGCCGTGGTGCGCAGCCTCAACGCTTTCTGGCCGGAGCGCGTCCAGTCCATCACCGGCGTACCGGCCACCCTTATCCGCGAAACCGCACGCCGGCTCGCCCAAGGGGCCCGCGACGGTGGCAGCTACATCCTCAGCGGCCGTGGCGTGGAACAGCACGTGGACGGCACGGACACCGCCACCGCAGCCATCAACCTCAGCCTTCTCCTTGGCCTCCCCGGCTCGGCCCGCAGCGGCTACGGCACGTTGACTGGCCAGGGCAACGGCCAAGGCGGCCGCGAGCACGGCCAAAAGGCTGATCAGCTTCCCGGCTACCGCAAGATCACCGATCCCGCTGCGCGCGCCCACGTCGCCGGCGTGTGGGGCGTCGACGAGTCGTTGATCCCCGGACCCGGCCTGCCCGCCGTCGAACTTCTCAAGTCGCTCGGAAAGCCCGACGGCGTCCGTTGCCTTTTCGTGCACGGCGCCAATGTGGTGGTGTCCGCTCCTGATACCAATGCAGTGATCCAGGGGCTCCGCAGCCTGGACTTCCTGGTGGTCTGCGACTTCTTCCTGTCCGAGACGGCTGCCGAAGCGGATTTGGTTCTGCCGGTCACGCAGTGGGCCGAGGAAGAAGGAACGCTCACCAACCTTGAAGGGCGTGTGATTCGTCGCCGCCGCGCGCTAACCCCTCCCCCGGGTGTCCGCAGCGAGTTGTGGCTCATGGCCCGGCTTGCCGGGATGCTTGACGCTCCTTCAACGTTCAGCGATGACCCCGAGACCGTCTTCGAAGAGCTGCGCTTGGCTTCTGCTGGCGGCCTTGCTGACTACTCGGGCATCGATTACGCCATGCTGGACCGCGGCGAAGCTGCCTACTGGCCGTATCCGGTGGGCAGCCATGGTACCCCCAGGCTGTTCGGCGACGGATTCGCCCATGCTGACGGCCGGGCCGTCATGGTGCCGGTGACCCCGTCCAAGCGGGCTGTCCGTTCCTTTGCGGACGACTCACTGGCCCTTGCCACCGGCAGGCTTCTGGAGCACTACCAGTCCGGCGCCCAGACGCGCCGCGTGAGCGAACTCCTCGCATCGCAGCCCCAGGCCCGGCTCCTTATTCACCCGGCTACGGCGGCCTCGCGCGGCATTGCCGACGGCGACTACGCCACCGTCACGAACCAGCGCGGCGAAGTGCTTTGCCGTGCCGAGCTCAGCAACTCGGTCCGCCCGGACACCGTCTTTCTGCCGTTCCACTTCCCCGGCCAGGAAAACGCCAACCGCCTCACGGAGGCGGCCACAGATCCCATTTCCGGTATGCCGGAGTTCAAGACCAGCCGGGTATGGGTCCGGCGCGCGGTTTCCACCCAGGACCCGCACTCTTACACCGTCCCTGAGGGCACGCGGCTGCCACTGCACGTCAAGGAGGCATCATGAGCGAGCGCATTGTTGTTGTTGGATTCGGGCCGGTCGCTGCCCGGCTCGTGGACGAACTGCTCCCCGCTGTCCGCACCGGGCTGGTGCAGTTGCTGGTCATCGGGCAGGAAAGCGAAGCTGCCTATAACCGCGTCATGGTGGCTGAACTCGCTGTCGGCCGCACCACTGCCGAGGCTTTGGCCATGGCTGATGCGTCCGAATTGGAGTCCGACGGCGTGGAAGTGCGGTTGGGCGTGAAGGTCAAAAGGATCGACCGTGCCCGCCAGAACGTAGCGCTGTCCGATGGCAGCACTGAACACTACGACCGTCTGGTGTTCGCCACCGGGTCCCGTCCCGTGATTCCCAACCTGACCGGACTCAACCCGGATCCTTCCGGACCTGTGCTTCCAGCCGGCGTTACTGCTTTGCGCGATCTGAAGGACGCAGCCGTGGTCCGTGCCGCCGTCGCTGACGGCAAGCGCGTGGTGGTGCTTGGCGGCGGCGTGCTGGGCCTGGAGACTGCACTCGCGGCCGCCGAAGAAGGCGCGCAGGCCACTGTGGTTCACAACGGTCCCTTCCCGCTGGGGCGCAGCATCGACCGCGGCAGTGGCTCCGTGCTCACCAGCAGCCTGCGCGCCGGCGGCGTCCGGATAGCCGGGAACGCGCGTTCTACAGGCGTGGAAACGGCTGGTCCCGGCGGCAGCTTCTCCGCTCTGCTGCTGGATGACGGCTCCGCGATCGACGGCGACCTGCTGGTGTTGTCCTGTGGCGTCCGCCCCCGCATTGAACTGGCTGAGGGCTGTGGCCTTCCTGTGGGGTCCGGAATCCTGGTGGACCACCATCTGCGGGCCTATCACGAGCCCCACATGTTCGCGATTGGAGACTGCGCGGAAGTGCGGTGCCCGGATGCTGCCTGTGTCGAGTGCCGAACAGCCGGCGGGCCCTCAGGTTTGGTGGGTCCTGGTTGGCGTCAGGCCGAATGGTTGGCTGAGTACCTCGTGGTCCTGGCCCGTGACGGCCAGGCCGCCGCCGAGGCACTGGAAGCCCTGCCCATGGAGAAGCCCGGAGTGGTGGTCTTGAAGGCGCGGGGCATCAACCTTGCGGTGGCAGGCGACAACCAGGCCGATCCTTGGGATGAGGAGCTCCTGGAAGCCGGTGCCGCGTCCGGGCGTGCCCGCCGGCAGATCTCCCAGTGGGCTGATCCTGAACACGGCCGCTACGTGAAGATGACCACCCGCGGCGGAGTGCTGGAAGGCTTGGTAGCGGTGGGCATGCCCCGGACCGCTGCTGAGCTTGTGGTGCTCTTCGAGCGTTCCTCGGAGCTGCCCGCTGACCGGTCCCTGCTGCTCCGCTTGGATGGACCCGACCAACTCGATGCCGGAGCCGCCACCAGCAACGATCCCCAGCGGACCGTGTGCCGCTGCGCCGGAGTGAGCGCGGCCAGCATCGAGACTTCCGTGGTGGAGGGCTGCAGTACAGTGGGCGAGGTCTCCAAGGCCACCCGCGCCGGAACAGGCTGCGGGGGCTGCCACGAGGACATCAAGGGGATCATCGAAAAACATTTCCAAGCGGCTGCCGCCTGAGGCCGCATAGCCCCCTCTACGTCGTACAGTTGCCAGCACCCTGAAAGGCTGCGAAATCGCCGGTCCGGAACCGCGGTCTCGCAGCTTTCCGGCGATCTCGCTGGTTTAGAATTCCCGAGTGAAGGTATCCGAACCCGCGCCCGGCGTCCATTTTGTTGAGGGGCCTGCGTCCAACTGGCTCATTGTCCGTGACGCTTCAGGCTTCATGTTGATCGACGGCGGCTATCCGGCGGACCGCGAGCTTGTCCTAGAGTCCATCCGAGGGCTCGGACTCGATCCCGCCGACGCCAAGGCAATGTTGATCACGCATGGACACGTGGACCATACAGGATCCGCGGCTTACTTCTCCCGGACCTTTGGCACACCCATCCTCTGCTCCCCCGAGGAACTTGCCCACGTTCAGGGCAAGGAGAAGCACCAGGTCACGTTCGGGCAGGTCCTCGTCAGGGCCTGGCGTCCCACGGTGTTCCGGTGGATGCTGCACGTCATCAAGGCCAAGGCCCTTCAGGCAGAGCCGGCCACGCACGCCGAAGCCTGGAAGCCCGAAAAGCTCAAGGACCTTCCGGGGCAGCCCCAAGCGATCCTTCTACCCGGGCACACCCCCGGCAACGTGGCCCTGCTGCTGCCAACAGCCGGGGCGATCGCCGTGGGCGACTCGTTCGTCAGCGGCCACCCGATCAGCACCACGTCCGGCCCGCAGATGTTGCACCGGATGTACCACTCGGACCCGGCCGCCGCGCTCGCTTCGGCACGCTCCCTCGCTGCTGTCCAGGCGAAGGTGATCCTGCCAGGCCACGGAACTGCCCTGCATATGCCATTGACTGAGGCCCTCGCCGTGCTGCAAGTGTAGGGCCTGCGGAGCCCGCTTCGATGGTTCCCTGCCAGGAGTGCCGTGCGCACGGCATGATCAGCAGGGAACCCCCGAAACGGGCGCCGGCGTTGGAGCTACATGTGCACGTGCAGGCGCCGCGCGGCCTCCGAAATGGACCCGGTCAGCGACGGGTACACCGTGAAGGCGCTGGCTACGTCATCCACGTGGAGCTTCTGGGTGACAGCCACGGAGATCGGGAAGATGAGCTCCGAAGCATTCGGGCCCACCACCACGCCACCAATTACGGTCCCGGATCCCTTGCGTGCAATGATCTTGACGAAGCCGTCCTTGGTGTTGCGCATCTTGGCTCGGGCGTTGCTCAGCAAGGACAACATCACCACGTCGCCCTGGTACTTGCCCGAAGCGAGGTCTGCTTCTGAAACACCCACCGAGGCGATCTCCGGAGACGTGAAGATGTTCGACGCCACTTGATTGAGCTTGAGCGGCTTCACGCCGTCGCCCATGAAGTGTGCGATCGCGATGCGGCCCTGCATGGCGGCAACGGATGCCAGGGCGAAGACACCCGTGCAGTCGCCGGCAGCGTAAATGTTGGGGGCAGTGGTGCGGGAAACGCCGTCCACCTTGATGTGCCCGGACTCTGTGAGCGTCACGCCGGCTTCTTCGAGGCCGATGCCGGCGGTGTTGGGGATGGAGCCGACACATACCAGGCAATGCGAACCTGTCACGATCGATCCGTCACCCAAGGTGACCTTAACGCCGTCGTCCGTTCGCTCCACTGCGTTTGCACGGGACTTCGACAGAACGCGCACGCCGCGACGTTCGAAGACGCCTTCCAGCAGCTTGGCGGCGTCCGTGTCCTCGCCCGGGAGAACCTGGTCGCGGCTGGAGATCAGCGTGACGTTGGAGCCCAGGCCGTTGTAGGCGGATGCGAACTCGGCACCGGTGACGCCCGAACCCACCACGATCAGTTCTTCGGGAAGCTCGTCCAGGTTGTAGATCTGCGCCCAGTTGAGGATGCGTTCGCCGTCGGGCTTGGCGGTGGGGAGTTCACGCGGATGAGCGCCGACAGCCAACAGAATGGCATCGGCATCGATGGTGCGGATTCCGTCGATGGTCAGGACCTCGATGGTGTTGTTGTCCAGCAGTTTGCCGGAACCAATAACGATCTCCACACCCAGGCGCTCAAGGCCTGCACGGATGTCATCGGACTGCCCATGAGCCAGATTAAGCACGCGATCGTTGATGTGCTTGAGGTCGGCACGGGGCTTCGAAGCCGTACCGTCGCCGTCGAACTTCACACCGAGTTCGTCCGCCTCACCGACGCGGGTCATGAGGTCAGCGGTGGCAATAAGGGTTTTGGAAGGCACGACGTCGGTCAGCACCGCGGAGCCGCCGAGGCCTGCCCGCTCGATGATCGTGACGTGCGCGCCGAGCGAGGCGGCCACCATGGCAGCTTCATATCCACCGGGACCACCTCCCAGGATCGCGATACGGGGGGCACTAAAGTCAACTTGGGTGGTCACAGTCCTCAATTCTCGCTCATTGCCACGCCGGTTGCCACCCAGCCGAACCTCACTCCACCCGGGTCCCTACCAAAGTGCTGTAGCCGCAAGGTAGCTTGTACCAGTGAGTAACACTGAGCTGATGAACACTGACCCCTTTGAGGCCGCGAAGGCCGCCGCGGACTTCATCGCCGCGGAGACCGGCGTCGAGTCCCATGACGTGGCCCTGGTGCTCGGATCCGGATGGGCGGAGGCTGCCGATCTGATCGGCGAAACCACCGCCACATTGAACGCATCCGAGGTCCCGGGCTTCCACAAACCAGCGGTGGTGGGCCATGTTGGCACCATCCGCTCCGTCCTCACCAAGGAGGGCAAGCGCGCCTTGGTGTTAGGCGCCCGGACCCATTACTACGAAGGCCGGGGTGTACGGTCCGTAGTCCACGGCGTCCGCACGGCCGCGGCTGCCGGTTGCAAGACTCTGGTCCTCACCAACGGTTGCGGCGGGCTCAATGAAGACTGGACCCCGGGCACACCCGTTCTCATCAGTGACCACATCAACCTCACCGCAACCTCACCCCTTGAGGGCGCAACGTTCGTTGACCTCACCGACCTCTACTCCTCCCGGATCCGCGAGCTCGCCCGCGAAGTCGACTCCTCCCTGCAGGAGGGCGTGTACGCGCAGTTCACGGGGCCCCACTACGAGACTCCGGCAGAGGTCCAATACGCCAAGCGGATCGGCGCAGACCTGGTGGGCATGTCCACCGCCTTGGAAGCCATCGCCGGCCGCCATGCAGGCATGGAAGTTTTCGGTATCTCCCTGGTCACCAACCTCGCAGCCGGCATCAGCCCGGTTCCTTTGAGCCACGCGGAAGTCCTGGAAGCCGGACACGCAGCGGGCAAGCGGATCTCCACGCTTCTGGCGGAGATCATCGCCAAGCTCTGACCGCTACCTACAACAATGCGGGGTCACCTTACGGGTGGCCCCGCATTGCTGTTTAAGGGTGTGCGCTAACAATTCCACAGCGGAAGTAAACGCACACTAAATTCTCAGGAAGAATCCGGTAGGTGACGCAACATTTGACCCGCATCGCACAGAAATGTCACGCGCGCACGTTGGCAATGTAAGCGCTTGCGCAAGTACCGGCGGGTAACCGCAAATGCTTGCGAAACACCCTTTTGATTTGGGACCTAACACGTGTCTAGCGTGGAGAGCGTTCCGGTAAGTCGACGTGCCGGAGCCACCGCGGCGGATAGCTACAAAGCTTCCCCGCACCTCGAAACGATGGCGTCCTTCGATGACGCCTACAGCGGATCGATGGACGCCTGAGTAGAGAACCCCCAACAGGGGGTCAGGGCATGCGCCCCACTCCACGAAGTCCAACACTCCGCGAGAAGAGCAAGCATGAACACGCACTCAACCCCTCAACGGCCGCGCCGCCGGTTGCGACAGGCCGTAGCCCTCGCAGCGGCGGCAGGCGTGGCCGGCAGCATCCTGCTGGTGACGCCAGCCGCGCAGGCCAACCTCCCGGCAGACCCGCCGTCGAGCACTATGCCGGCACCCACGCCCGGCTTCCCGCTGCCAACCACCCACACGCAGCAGGCATACGATCCCGCGGCTGACTTCACGTCCAAATGGACGCGAGCTGACGCCAAACAGATCATGGCCCAGAGCAACCCCAACGTTGCCCCCGGCCAGAACTCCATGAGCCCCAACGTCACCATGCCGGAAATCCCCAAGGACTTCCCGGCCATGAACGACGACGTCTGGGTCTGGGACACCTGGTCCCTGACGGACGAGAACGCAAACCAGATCAGCTACAAGGGCTGGGACGTCATCTTCGCCCTGGTTGCCGACCGGCACGCCGGATACGGCTTCGACCAGCGCCACTGGAACGCGCGGATCGGCTACTTCTTCCGGAAGACCAACGCCGATCCTGCCAAGGACAAATGGAACTACGGCGGACACTTGTTCCTGGACAACACGTCCATCGGCAACACTGAGTGGTCCGGTTCCACGCGCCTCATGCAGGGCAACAAGATCAACGTCTTCTACACCGCTACCACGTTCTACGACGTCGCTGAGCGAAATGCGGGCGGCGGCGGTATCGCTCCGGATGCCGTGATTGCCAAGGCACTGGGTAACATCCATGCCAACCAAAACGGCGTGACCTTCGACGGCTTCCAGCACACCAAACTGCTGGAGCCGGACGGAAAGCTGTACCAGAACAAAGCCCAGAACCCCGGCTTCGCGTTCCGTGACCCGTACACCTTCGCGGACCCGGCACATCCGGGCAAGACCTTCATGGTGTTCGAGGGCAACACCGGCGGCACCCGCGGCTCCTACAAGTGCAAGCAGGAAGACCTCGGCTACCAGCCGGGCGACCCCAACGCCGAAACCGTGGCCCAGGTCAACAGCACCGGCGCTTGGTACCAGACCGCAAACGTGGGCCTGGCAGTGGCGGACAACAAGGACCTCACCAAGTGGAGCTTCCTTCCGCCGATCCTGTCCGCCAACTGCGTCAACGACCAAACTGAGCGTCCGCAGATCTACATCCAGAACGAGAACGGCAAGAACAAGTACTACCTGTTCACCATCAGCCACCAGTTCACGTATGCAGATGGAATGCGCGGCCCCGACGGCGTGTACGGCTTTGTCGGCAACGGCGTCCGTTCGGACTACCAGCCGGTCAACAACAGCGGATTGGCCTTGGGCTCCCCGACGGACCTGAACATGCCGGCCAACGCGCCGGAGGGTCCGGATCCACGGCAGAACGGCCGCCAGTTCCAGGCCTATTCGCACTATGTGCAGCCCGGCGGCCTCGTCCAGTCCTTCATCGACAACGTGGACGGCGTCCGCGGCGGTTCCCTGTCACCCACCGTGAAGATGAACTTCAAGGCCGGCGTGACCCAGGTTGACCGCAGCTTCGGCCAGAACGGCCTCGGCCCGTTCGGCTACCTGCCCACCAACCTCCGCGTTGGCGGCGAAGGCCACTACAAGTAGGCCGTAACACCCTGGCCATGAGGCCGCGGCAGGGGTGTTGGCTCCAGAAGAGCCGGCATCCCTGCCACCCCCAAACCTTCAGGATTTCTCCCCCATGACTTACCCCAACCCCCACCTGTCCCGCCGCCACATGCTGGCCGCAAGTGCCGCCGTCGTGGTCGCCTTTTCTGCCGCGTCCTGCACAGCAAGCCCGACGCCGGTGCCAACACCCTCGGGTCCGGCACCCACCGCTTCGGACCCTTGGCGGCCCGTAGCCCACCTGACGGCTGAGAAGAACTGGCTCAACGACCCCAACGGGCTCGTCTATCACGACGGGACCTACCACGCGTTTTATCAATACAACCCGCGTGGAAACTCGTGGGGCAACATGTCCTGGGGGCACTCCACCAGCAAGGATCTGATCCACTGGGAACAGCAGCCCGTGGCCATGGAGGCGAGCCCCGAAGAAGAAATCTTCTCCGGCTGCATCGTGATGGATAAGAACAATGCTTCCGGTCTCGGCTCAGCCAAAAACCCACCCATGGTGGCTCTCTACACCAGCGCGTACGGTAAGAACGGCGCGCTCCCGCAAGGCGCGCAGGCACAGTCGGTGGCCTTCAGCTTGGATAACGGAACCACGTGGCAGAAGTACCAAGGAAACCCTGTTCTGAACCTCGCACCCACCAACAACAACTTCCGCGACCCCAAAGTCACGTGGTACGAGCCCGGTCGCTACTGGGTGATGACCACTGTGGTGGCCGACGCCCAGGTGGTCAAGATGTTCAAGTCCACGGACCTCCTCCGCTGGGAATACCTGAGCGATTTCTCCGGCGCCGGTGCCCAAGGCGGGCTCTGGGAAGTACCTGAACTCATCCAGATGAACGTGGAGGACTCCACCGCGAAGAAGTGGGTGATGCTCCTGAGCATCAACCCCGGCGGCATTGCGGGCGGTTCGGGCATGCAGTACTTCGTGGGCGAATTCGACGGGACGCGCTTTACGGCCGAAGATGCGGCCGCTCCCGACGCGCCGCTCGACGAATCCCAGTGGCTGGACCACGGCGCCGACTACTACGCCGCGAACTCCATCTCGGGCGCGCCCGGGGACAAACCCGTTCTTTTGGGGTGGATGGGCAATTGGGACTACGCCCAGGATGTGCCCACCACGCCATGGCGCGGCTCCATGGCAATTCCCCGCGAACTCACCTTGGTTCGGGGCGAGAAGAGGTTTGAGTTGCGATCCGCCATTGCCGGCGCTGCGCGGGAAGCGATGGAACACTCCGGTGAAGTGAAGAGCAAAAACCTCACCGTCGGCTCTTCACCGAAGGACCTTGGCCAGGACTTCAAGGGCCGTACGCAACTAATCGAGCTGGAGATGGACCTGACCTCAGCTCGCGAGGCGGGCGTTCTCCTCCGCCAATCATCCGGCTCCGACTCCGGGCTGCGCATCTCCTATAACAAGGAAACAGGCACTGTCAGGGTGGACCGTTCCAAGGCCGGAACCAGCAACTTCTCCGAGAAATTCAGCCCATTTCACCAAGTGGCCTTGCCCTCCCCCAGCAGCAAGGTCCATTTCATGATCCTCCTGGACTCGTCCTCGGTGGAAGTCTTCGCTGCGGGTGGAAGGGCAGTTGTTTCGGACACCTTCTTCCCGGACTGGGACAACACCGGTGCCTCGGTCTTCAGCATGGAGGGCGACACGGACTTCACGGTCACGTCCCGAACTCTCTAGACCCGCCGAGGGGCGGGATCTCACCCTTTACAACCACTCTTAAAGGCGAGATCTCACTCCTCGTTGCCCCTGAAGCGCTCATTGAGGATAGTTTTGTCCCTATGACATCCAGCGATGCCGCATTTGAACAGCTGATCACCGACGCCCGCCAATGGGCCTCCCAAGACCCGGACCCGGCGACGTCGGCTGCTCTCGTCGAGCTGGCCGACCTCGCCAGCGGCGGTGACGCGGGAGCTGTCCAGGAACTGGGCGACAGCTTCAACGGCACGCTTCAGTTCGGCACAGCCGGTCTCCGCGCAGCGCTCGGCCCGGGCCCCAACCGGATGAACCGCGTCGTCGTCCGCCGGGCAGCGGCAGGCTTGGCAGCCTTCCTCACCGATGCGGTGGCCGCAGCTGCGCCGGGAACCCGGCCGCGCGCCGTCGTCGGTTACGATGCCCGCTACAACTCGGACATCTTCGCTGAAGAAACGGCCGCGATCTTCACAGCCGCCGGCATCGAGACGTTCCTCATGCCGGCAGCGCTTCCGACGCCGTTGCTCGCCTATGCGGTCCGGTCACTGGATTGCGACGGCGGCGTGATGGTCACAGCGAGCCACAACCCGCCGCAGGACAACGGCTACAAGGTCTACCTTGGGCGGCACGCCGTGTCCGAAAGCGGGCGCGGTTCGCAGATCGTGGCACCGTACGACGCCGAGATCGCCGCGAAGATCGAAGCCGTAGGCGCGCTGGATTCGATTGAACTCGCGGACAGCGGATGGACTGTGCTGCCAACAACCATCGCCTCCGACTATGAAGCCGCGATGGCGGGATTGGTGGATCGGGAACACTTTCCGGCCCGCGACCTCAAGATCGTCCTGACGCCCATGCACGGGGTCGGCGGCGAAACGGCCGTCTCCGTGTTGAACGCCGCCGGTTTCACCGACGTCACGCTCGTGGCCGAACAGGCCGAGCCGGACCCGGACTTCCCCACCGTCGCCTTCCCCAACCCGGAGGAGCCCGGCGCGCTGGACCTGGCCCTTGCGGCAGCCGCTGAGTCGGGTGCGGACATCGTTTTGGCCAACGATCCCGACGCCGATCGGGCTGCGGTTGCTGCGTTGGATCCCGCCACGGGAGCCTGGCGGATGCTCAGGGGTGATGAAGTGGGGGCGCTCTTGGGTGCGCACGTCGTGGCGCGTATGGCTGCCGGGGCCGGGGACGAGCCGCAGACCGGCGTCTTCGCCAACTCGATCGTGTCCTCCCGGCTGCTCTCGCGCATCGCGGCCGCAGCAGGGTACGCCCACGAGGAAACACTCACAGGCTTCAAATGGATTTCGCGGGTCCCCGGTCTCACCTACGGGTACGAGGAGGCGCTGGGATACTGCGTGGCACCGGACCTGGTGCGCGACAAGGACGGCATTTCAGCAGCAGTGCTGATTGCGGAACTCGCGGCAACTGCCAAGGCTGAGGGCAAGACGATCTTCGACACCCTGGATGACTTGTATCTGGTGCACGGGCTCCATGCGAGCGACCAGCTCAGTATCAGGGTGGCGGATCTGGGTCTTTTGGACGCCATGATGAACCGCCTGCGGGTCAATCCGCCGGAAGCGTTCGGGGGCTCCGCCGTCGAGGTTACCGCTGATCTCGCGGAAGGAAGCGAAAACCTGCCGCCCACGGACGGCCTGCTGTACCTGACACGGGACCAGAGCCGCGTCATCATCCGCCCCAGTGGCACGGAGCCAAAACTCAAGTGCTACCTGGAAGTCATCCAAGCCGTGGAGTCGGCCGCGGAGCTTCCCGCTGCACGCCAAGCAGCGCGAACATCCCTGGACGATGTTCTCAGGGATGTCCGCGAAGCGTTGGGCTTGTAGGACTTTTAGAGTTCAACTTCGATGAAGCCATCCACCAAACGGGTGGCAAAGGCCGCGAGCTTGAGTTCCTGGTTGGTGAAGCATTCGCCGGTTTCGAGGTCGTAGACCTCTTTGTGCAGCGGCGACGCGATGGTCGGACGGCTTCCGCGGGATCCAATGATTCCGCGGGCCATGACGTTGGCGAGAGTCGCCGGGTCCTGCTGTGCCACAGCGAAGACCTCGGTGGGCGCTGTGCGGAACAGCGCAATTTGACGGCCGGCGATCAGCGCAGCCTCGCCCCAAGCCAGTTCGAGTTCATCCACCGGGCAAACACGGTGCCATGTGGCGGTGGTGGTCAGGTCCTCGGCCCTGTCAAGAATTACGGTCATTTCAGCCCCTCTCACTGTGTCCGGGTGCTGGCATTTCCACCGTCACTCCCCCGGACCGGGCCACACTTGCGGCCACTACTCCAAGCTAGGACCCGGGTGTTTCATCGGTTGTCCGGGTTTGTGTCCAATGCGTAAAAGAGACCTCACACCTCGCGAAATGCGTTCGTGATGCAGAAGTTAAGATCACGAAACATAAGGGAAACTGAAGCGAAACTGCCCGTCCCTAGGCTGGAAGCACAAGTTGCGGAGATCCGTCTGCAACATCTGCGAAAGGCCCACCAGTGACCGGACACACTTCAAGTACAGAGAACCCGCGCCGCATCGTCGTCGTCGGCGGCGGCCCCGCTGCCCACCGTTTCGCCGATGCCATGGTCAATCGCGGACTTGAAGGTTGGCAGGTTACGGTGCTCACCGAAGAGGCCCACCTCCCCTACGACCGCGTTGCGCTGAGCAAGGCCCTCACGGAAACCGACGTGGACCTCACCTTGGGCGATGCGTCCATGTGGGACCACGAAGCCCTGACTTTGGTCACCGGCGAGCGGGCCGTGAAGATCGACTCCGTTGCCAAGAGCGTCCTCACCGCCGCCGGCAACAAGTACGAATACGACCACCTGGTGGTGGCTTCCGGTTCCGACGCGGCCCGACTCCCCATCCCGGGTTCCGAACACACCCACGTTTACCGCACGCTCGAGGATGTCTGGGCCATTAACAAGGCCATCGCCGAGCTGCGCGAAAAGCTGGGCCGCAAGGTCAACGCGGTCACCATTGGTGGCGGTTTGCTCGGACTTGAGTCCGCTGCCGGTACCGAGCAGTTGGGCGCCACACCGATCGTCATCAACGGCGCACCGTGGCTGATGAACACCCAGCTGGATGAGGGTGCCGGCCAGGCCCTCGGCCGCCTGATTGAAGCCAAGGGCTTCGAAGTGCACGGAGGCGTATTCCCCTCCGAGGTAGTAGCGGACGACGACGGCAACGTCACCGGTGTTTTGATGGCCGACGGCCGCACCATTGACGCGGATCTCGTGATCGTGGCTATCGGCGTCAAGCCCCGCGACGACCTCTTCCGTGCGGCGGAGGGCGAAGAGCAGCTCTTCAGCCTTGGCCAGCGAGGCGGCGTTGTCATCAATGATTTCTGTGCCACCGAAGTGGACGGCATTTGGGCCATCGGTGAAGTGGCCAACTTCGAGGGCATGTGCCTGGGTCTCGTGGCTCCTGCCAACACCATGGCTGAGATCGTGGCCGACCGCCTGCACGGCGGCGAAGCAACGTTCCCCGGCTTTGATACGGCCACCAAGCTCAAGTTGTCCGGCGTTGACGTGGCCAGCTTCGGCGACGCGTTTGCCCGGACCGAGCACTCCCTGGAAATCGTGTACGCCGACCCCGCTCGTGGCGTTTACCAGAAGATTGTCACCACCGATGATGCGAAGACTCTCCTGGGCGGCATCTTCGTGGGCGACGCGTCCCCGTACATGAGCCTCCGCCCGCTCCTGGGCCGCGAGCTGTCCGCCGAGCCCGGCGCATACCTGAGCGCTGCCGGTGGTGGTGAGGCTCCGGAGACCGAGCTTCCGGACGATGCCATCCTGTGCTCCTGCAACAACGTGGCCGCCGGAACCATTCGCGACACCATCAACGGCTGCGGTGCCTGCGAGGGCAACTCCCCCGTGCAGGAACTCGGCGAGCTGAAGGGCTGCACCCGGGCCGGCACCCAGTGTGGTTCGTGCGTTCCCATGCTCAAAAAGCTCCTTGAAGGCGAACTGAAGAAGTCTGGCATTGAGGTTTCCAAGGCACTGTGCGAGCACATCAGCCTCTCCCGCCAGGAACTCTTCGACGCCATCCGCGTCCTGGAGCTCACGTCCTTCGAGGACATTATGGCCAAGTACGGCACGGGCGCGGGTTGCGATATCTGCAAGCCCACCATCGCCTCTATCCTGGCCAGCCAGCACTCCGCTTATGTGCTGGATGCCGGCCGCGGCTCCCTGCAGGACACTAACGACCGTGCTTTGGCGAACATGCAGAAGGACGGCACCTACTCGGTGGTCCCCCGCATCGCCGGTGGTGAGATCACGCCGAAGGGCCTGGGCGTCATCGCAGCCGTCGCTGAGAAGTACAACCTCTACACCAAGATCACCGGCGGCCAGCGTATCGACATGTTCGGTGCCCGGCTTGAGCAGCTCCCGGACATTTGGAAGGAACTGGTGGACGCCGGCTTCGAGTCCGGGCAGGCTTACGGTAAGAGCCTTCGCACGGTGAAATCCTGCGTTGGTTCTACTTGGTGCCGATTTGGTGTGCAGGATTCGGTGGCCATGGCCATCGCCTTGGAGCTGCGTTACCGCGGCCTCCGCAGCCCGCACAAGCTGAAGATGGGTGTTTCCGGTTGCGCCCGTGAGTGTGCCGAGGCCCGCGGTAAGGACGTCGGCGTGATTGCCACGGCTGATGGTTGGAACCTTTACGTCGGCGGTAACGGCGGTGCCACCCCGGCGCACGCCCAACTGCTCGCAAAGGACCTGGACGACGAAACCCTGCTGAAGTACATCGACCGCTACCTCATGTACTACATCCGCACCGCTGACCGCCTCCAGCGCACCGCGCGCTGGCAGGAAGAGCTCGACGGCGGCATCAAGCACGTGGAAGAAGTAGTGGTCAACGACTCCTTGGGCATCGCCGAAGAGCTTGAAGCCGCCATGGCCAAGCACATCGATACCTATGAGGACGAGTGGGCCGAGACCCTGAAGGACCCGGAGCGCCTCCGCCGTTTCCGTTCCTTCGTCAACGCCCCCAACCAGAAGGACGAGTCCATCTCCTTCGTTCCGGAGCGCGGCCAGATCCGTCCGGCCACCAACGCGGAAAAGGGCGGCGTGCTCATCGCTTCCACTATCCCGGTCCGCAGCGAAACCGTCGGCGCAGAAAACTAGGGGTCCACCATGCAGCTCACCATTGATCTCACCGGCCGTGACGTCCTTGTCACGGGATCTGAAAAGTCCGCCCGCCAAGCGGTGCGCCGCTACCAGACCTCCGGCGCCAACGTTTACCGGCTCAGCACCCCTGAAGGTGTACCGGGCGACGGTCAGCTCCCCGAGCGCCCGTTCCTGGTGGCGGTAGTGGACGACGGCGAGGCTGGCTGGCTGCCGTTGGTGGAACGCTGCCGCGACGCCGGGATTCCCGTTGCGTTTGAGCCTGCACCTGGCGCCGACGGCCATGTGACCCTTGTGGGTGGAGGTCCGGGAGCCCTGGATCTGCTCACGGTGGGTGCCGTGGACGCTCTGCGCAATGCCGACGTGGTGTTTTATGATCGGTTGGCTCCCTATCAGGAGCTGGCAGACCTGACGTCTGCGGAACTGGTGGACGTTGGAAAGCAGCCCGGGCTCCACAAGGTGACGCAGAGGGACATCGAGAAGCTCATGGTGGAAGCTGCGCTGCTGGGCAAGAATGTTGTCCGGCTCAAGGGAGGCGATCCGTACGTGTTCGGCCGCGGCGGCGAAGAAGTGGCTGCCTGTGTTGCTGCCGGGGTCCCGGTCAGAGTCATCTCCGGTGTCACCAGTGCCATCTCTGTTCCGGCCGCAGCCGGAATTCCGGTGACACACCGCGAGGTGAGCCACATGTTCACCGTGGTTTCCGGCCACGCTCCTTTGACGGAGAAGGAACACACACACCTTGCCGGCCTTGGTGGGACGATCGTGGTCCTCATGGGCATTGGGACCTTGCCCCAGCTGGCGGCCGGACTGCGCCGTGCGGGCATGAATTCGGACATGCCCATGGCCGTGGTGGAACGCGGGTACCGCCCGGGACAGCGCACCACCATCGCCGATCTGGGTACCATCGAAACAGCAGCCACCGGCTGCAGCAACCCGGCCGTGCTGGTCATCGGCGAGGTGGTCCGGGTGGCTGAAGCCAACCGGAATCATGCCGAAGCGTCCGCTGAACTGAGCCGACTCGCGGCTTCGCTCCTTGAAGCCTGAAGGTAAGAACACATGACTGTTGCACGTGCCATCGAAGTCCAGGACGCTACTGCCGCGCCGGAAGTTTCCGAAGCCGTAGAAGCGCCGCTGGATGGATTCCGCATTGGCGTCACCTCGCACCGCCGTTCCCGTGACCTCATCGAGGCACTGGAGCGCCGCGGTGCGAGCGTGTTGCACGCCCCCGCTTTGAAGATCGCCCCTGTGCAGGAGGACATGGTCCTCATCGAGGACACGCGCACCATCATCGCGGCCAAGCCTGATATCTGCATCGCCACTACGGCCTACGGGATGCGTCGCTGGTGTGAGGCCGCCGATTCCTTTGGCATCGGCGAGCAACTCCTGGAAACCCTGTCCGCCTGCCGCATGTTCGTCCGTGGGCCCAAAGCCCGCGGCGCCGTGCGGGCGGCCGGTCTTGCCGACGTCGGAATCAGCAGTGACGAAACCACCGCGACGCTGGTGGACATGCTGCTGGCCGAAGGCGTGCGCGGCAAGACGGTGGCCGTGCAACTGCACGGATACACGGATGTGCGCCAGCTGGAACGGCTCCGCATGTCCGGGGCCACTGTCCTTACAGTGACTCCGTACCGTTGGGTGAAGCCCGACGGCGAAGACAAACTGCCGCGCCTGATCGAAGCCGTGGTCAGCGGCAACCTCGATGTGCTGACCTTTACCAGCGCCCCGGCCGTGGACGCGATGTGGAGCACTGCACACGAAATGGGCCTCTACCGCCAGCTCATCGAGGCCCTCAAGGGTCCGGTGACTGTTGCGGCCGTTGGGCCGGTCACTGCACAGCCGCTGGTCGACGCCGGGCTGACGCCACTGATTCCCGACCGTTACCGCATGGGCGCGCTCATCAGGCTGGTGACGGAACATTTGTCCCTCAACCATGTGCGGCGTTTGGAGACCAAGAGCGCCACCATTGAGTTGCGCGGGCGCTGCTTGCGTATCAACGGTGAGGTGGTGGACCTCGCACCGGCTCCCCTGCTGCTGCTGCGAGCGCTGCTCGGCGCGGGTGGGGCTGTCCTGTCCCGGGAAGCTCTTTCTGACCTGTTGGACCTGCGCGGTTCGGTGCACGCCTTGGATATGACAGTGAGCAGGCTGCGGTCCTCTCTTCCGGACGGCAAGCTCGTGGAAACCGTGGTGAAGCGCGGTTACCGGCTGCGGGCTTAGATTCTCTGACACGCTACGCCGCCTTCACCAAGGGGAGTTCGTCCCAGTTGGTGGTGTAGCGGGGGCTGAGCATGTCGCGTTTCATGGACCAGTCCGGGCCGCCCTTGATTCCGGCATGACCCAGACCGATGGAACCGCGGCCGTACCGCTTGCTGACTTGCTCCAGCAAGGTGCCGATCCCGCGTTCCTCATGCCGGTTCTCGAAGATCTCCAACGGTTTCTGGTTGCCGCTTGGCCGGAGATCCGTGACCATGATCCCGGCTTTGGCGTACTTCACGCCTTCCTGGATCTTTGGAACCAGTGCGTGCGCGGCCTTGGTCAGCAGCACGGGATCCGAGGTCGGCATGGGCAGCCTGACGTTGACTGTGGGGAATGATTTGTCGTTCGGGTTATAGACCGATGTTGCGGCAAAGGCAGTCAGCAGCTTGGCCTGAAGATCATGTTTGGCCAGCCTGGCACTGGCCATTTGGCCGTAGACGCTGAGCACCTGCCGCAACTCGGCTGCAGTGGTAATCGGTGTGGAGAAGGAACGGGAGAAAATTAGCTGGTCCCGTCCTATCCGTTCCTCCTCCATGGGGATGCAGGGCGTGCCCTGCAGTTCCAAAATGGTCCGCATCATGACGATGGAAAACTTGTCCCGCAACGCCACCGGGTCGGCGCGGACCAGGTCCAGGATCGAGAAGATTCCCATCGCATTCAAGCGTTTGGTGAGCCTGGTGGCCACGCCCCAGATCTCGATTACCGAAAGCCGTGCCATGAGTGCTTCGCGTTGGACTTCCGGGATGGAGTCCCAACGGCACACTCCCTTGAAGGCCGGATTGTGCTTGGCCCACTTGTTGGCAAGCTTGGCCAGGGTCTTGGTGCGCGCGATTCCTACGCAGACGGGAACCCCAACGTGCTGCTGGCACGCGGCCTTGATAGTCCGTCCCAGCTCCAGCAGATCGTCCGGTTGTCCCTTCACTCCAAGGAACGCCTCATCAATGGAGTACACCTCCTGCCATGCCGAGTACCGGGCCAGAAGCTCCATGACCCGCGAGCTGATGTCTCCATACAGTTCGTAGTTGCTTGAGAGTGCCACGAGCCCCCACTCCTTGGCGCGCGGAGCAAGCTTGAACCACGGCTCCCCAAGTCCTATCCCCAGCTTTTTGGCCTCCGGCGACCTTGTCACGGCGCAGCCGTCGTTGTTGGACAGGACGATCAGCGGTTTGCCCTCCAACGCCGGGTTAAAGGCCCGCTCCGCCGAGGCATAGAAGCAGTTGATATCCACGTGGGCAATCTCCTGCATCCGGTGCATGAGCGCTGGCTTGGACATTTCCATCCCTTGATCGGCAATAGCACGCGCGCTCCTGTTTCAGTGCAGGACACGCCGTGCATTCGAACATATATTCGAATACTTCTACTGTACCTTTTGGCCCCGACAAAAACTTCGCTGCCCAATGGATCCAGAGGATTTCATGGAGTCTTCCGTGTTCCTCAACCGTCTGACCGCAGTTCGTTGGAACAACGCCGTATTAGCCAGCTACGTCAGGAACCTGCCGTTCTCTGAGTAGGGATTTAGCTGCCGTTACTGGCCATGCTGGCTCTCAAGTGTTTCCGGGCTCTTGAGTAGCGAGTCCTGGCAGCCGTTGCCGACAATCCCAACAAGGCGCCGGCCTCGGCCACTCCGAAGCCATCCCGCAAGCGTGCAGTCCTGAGGTTCGAAGACATAGACCAAGAACTGGGGACCCGCATTCACGACCCATTCAGCCGAGGCGTAGGCAGTGCCTAGAGGGATCCGGATAAAGAACCGGATAGCTGGCAGCAGACAAAAGCATCCCGCCCGCCGGACTGTGGAAAGTCCGGCGGGCGGGATGCGGCGATACGAAAAAGCCGGGACGCTGCGGGGCGGAAAGGCTAGGAAACTCCGGCCGATTCTTTTTTGTGCACCAGGTAGATGGCACCCGTGGTCACATCTTCTTCGAGTGCCTCCAGCGTGCGTCCGCGGGTTTCGGGAACCTGCGTGTAGATGAAAATGAGGGCCAGGATTCCAACTATTCCAAAGAGGAAGAACGTTCCCGTGATCCCGACGCCGGCTACCAGCGTGGGGAAGAAGAGGCCCAGGAGTGCGTTGGCGATCCAGAGGCAGAACACCGATAGGCCGATTGCGAAACCGCGAACATGCAGCGGGAAGATCTCGGACAACATCACCCACACGGCGATGTTCAGGAAGGTCTGCATGGATCCTACAAACGCGACCACCAGGAACAAGATGACGAACGGGCGTGCGGCATTGCCGACCGGCAGGACGATGGATGCGATGCCGATGAGGAAGTGGCACACGGTGGTCAGCGTGAAGCCCAAAAGCAGCGTGGTGCGACGATTGACGCGCTGCATGAGAGTCAACGCAATCACGCCACCAACTACGGCGATCACGCCTGGTGCGATGTTGGCGATGAGGGCAGCATTGGAGTCGAACCCTGCCTCAACCAACACAGACTGGCCGTAGTACATGATCGAGTTGATGCCCGTCAGCTGCTGGGCAACACCCAGGCCAATGCCCACCAGGATGATGCGCAGGATCCATTTGTCCTTCAGCGCGCCCCAGGACGTGGCCTTGGAGGCCCGCTCTTCGTCGGCGAGGTGCTTTACATCGGCCATTTCAGCCTCGGCCCGCTCCTCGGAGCGAATGGTCTTCAGGACCACCAGGGCTTCTTCCCAGCGTCCCTTCGAGATGAGCCAACGCGGCGACTCGGGCATCCGCAGCATGCCGAAGAACAAAGCGATGGCAGGCAGTGCGGCGATGGCGAGCATGATGCGCCACACTCCCCCGAACTCACCCCAGACGTTGCCAATGATGGCGTTGACCACGAAGGCCGCGAGCTGACCGATGACGATCATGAGTTCATTCCGGCCGGCCAGGGAGCCTCGGATTTCGTACGGTGCCAACTCTGCGAGGAATACGGGGACCACCGTGGAGGCGCCGCCCACGGCCAGGCCGAGAATGACGCGCCCCAGCACCATCACTTCAAAGCTCGGCGCGAAAACGCAGGCGACGGTTCCGGCAAAGAACAGCACGGCCAGCAGGATGATCGTCTTGCGGCGACCCCAACTGTCAGACAACCGACCGCCGCCGACTGCACCGGCAGCCGCTCCGAACAAAAGCGAGCTGGTGACAATCCCTTCAGTCAACGGCGTAAGGCCGAGATCGGCCGTCATAGGCCGCAGTGCGCCATTGATAACGCCCGTGTCGTAGCCGAAGAGGAGACCGCCGAAGGTGGCTACCAGTGCGACGAGCCCCAGGCGCTTTCGGTGCGGGCCATTGGTCAGCGGAGGGAGCGAAACGCCGTTGGCGCCTCCCCGCTGCGTTTGCGTAGCAGACATCAGGACTCCTTTGTCAGTGTGGCGCGGGTCATATCCACCCGCTCTGAATACAGACTAACGCGCGAAAGGCTTAAATGTAAGGTCAAACTTACAAATGACTTAATTTTGCAGTTTCTCCTCCATGGGAGGATGAGGACATGGTTATGGACCACCGCCATCGTTCGGCCACGCAAAGTGACGTCGCCAAGGAAGTCGGCGTTTCGCGAACCCTCGTGTCCTTTGCCTTCCGCGGCGCGCCTGGCGTCAGCGACGAAACCAAGCAGGCCATTTTCGAAGCCGCCAAGCGGCTGGGCTACCGGCCCAACGCAGTAGCCGCCGATCTCGCACGCAAGCATCGCTCCGCCGTCGGGCTTTATCTCATGGACATCCGCAATGAGGTCTACGCGGACATCCTCAGTGGTGTCCGCACGGCACTGCCCCAAGACCGTAACAGACTCATTCTCAGCGTCTCGCGGTCCATTGACGGTGAGGATCAAGGCGCGCTGGAGTCGCTGATTGAGGCACGGGTGGGCATCATCATCGCCGCCACGCTGCTGGATTCCGAGGAGCGGGTCCGGGAGTTGGCCCACATTGTCCCGCTCGTGAGCGTGACGCGCCCCGTAGAGGGAGTGGATAGCGTCTATTCGGACGACGCTGCCGGCGCCCGCGCCGCCACTGAACACCTCATCGGGCTGGGTCACACGAGAATCGCCCACTTGGCCGGGCCCGTGTACGACGGGCATACGGTCCGGAGGCAGAGCTACGCGAAAACCATGCGCGACGCCGGGCTGAAGCCACTTATGCTCGCGGCTGAGGACTTCACCCAGGACGCCGGACAGCGCGCGGCCACCGAACTGCTCAGCATGACCGAGCGACCAACGGCAATCTTCACCCACAACGACCAGCTGGCCCTGGGTGCCCGGGAGGCCGCGTATGCCAAAGGCCTCTCGGTGCCATCCGAGCTCTCCTTGGTGGGTTACGACAATTCGAGGACCTCCGGACTCCACGGCATCGATCTCACCTCCGTCGACCTTCACGCTACTGAGCTGGGACAGATTGCGGGCACCGTCGCGCTGGAACGCCTCAGCAATCCCGAGGCGCCCGTCGCTGACAGGCGAGTCACGCCGAAACTGGTGGTGAGAAACTCGACAGCACCACCGGCGCGCGTCACCTAGATGTGATGCAGGCACGTGGTGGCGACGCCCCAGATGGTCAGCTCAGACAACGCCGGAACGCGAATGTCCGGATACTTGGGATTGTCCGCCTGCAGAATTACACCTGACGGCGTGACGCGCAGCCTCTTGATGGTCAGCTCGCCATCAAGGACAGCCACGACGACGGACCCATCCTTGGGCTCGAGGGCCCGGTTGACGATCAACTCGTCGCCGTCGCTGATCCCGGCGCCCTCCATGGACTGACCCGTCACCCTCACCACGAAAGTGCTGGTGACATCCTTGATCAAGTGCTCATTGAGATCGATGCGGCCATCAAAATAGTCCTGCGCAGGTGACGGATACCCCGCCGCCACCGGTATAGGCGCCAGCAGTACTGACATTAGGGAGAAGCCCGCATCTATCACGCGGGGGCCGACTATCACGCCCACAACACACCTTTATTCGAATATATGTTCGATAATTGAGTGTACAGCCAAGGGCGGACATTTGGGCTAGCGGACCACCATGGTGCGCTCAGGGAAAGGACGTGGCAGCTGCCTAGGCCTTTCCGGCCATTTAGCGCACGGCGTCGTCGAGGAGCTGGCGGAACTGGGCTTCGGTATTCAGGGTGAGCTTCTTTCCGTTCAGGAAGAACGTAGGCGTGCCAGTCACGCCGAGCGCTTTCCCGTCGGCGACGTCCCGGCTGATCCGGTCCTTGCTGGCCTGGTCTGCCACCGCGGCATCGTACTGATCCATCTCCAGGCCGATTTCTTGGGCGAAGGTCCTGAACTGCGCTGCCTGGGAGGTCTGCTTTTCGCCCCATTCGCTTTGTGTCGCGAAGAGTTTCGCTGCCATTTCCTGATACCTACCCTGCTGGGCAGCAGCCTCCGCGGCCAGTGCAGCGGCGCCTGAGTTTCGGTGACCGGGCAGCGGGAAATAGCGGTGGACGAACGTAATCCTGTCCCCGTACTCCTTTTTCAACTCCTCCACCAGAGGCTCAGCGGCGAGGCAGGATTCACACTCGAAGTCCAGGAACTCCACCAGCTGGGCTTTCTCCATGGCCGGGCTCGTCACCCGGTGACTGTCCTCCCTGACAAGCCGAGCTTCAGCGGCCGCAAGTGGGGCAGCCGGAGCCGGCTTGTTGGCGGTGAGCACTGCGTACCAGATCGCTCCCGCACCAACGATTGCGCCGAGGAGGATCCAGATCGCGATGCGGACCCTTCGACCGGAAATGACTGCGCTCATCGTTCGGCCGGCTTTGTTCCAAGCTCCGCGGCAACAGTGACAGCCACAGCATCCGATCCGCACTCGGCGCAGCAGGAATTCGCATGGCCGTGATCGGCGTCCGGAATGGCGCAGCAAGCTTCGCCCTTCCAGGCGTTGATACCTTCGCGGACGGCTATTCCGGCAATGACCAGCGCCGCGCCGGCATCGGCCCACCACCAGCCCAGGGTACTGTTCAGGACCAAGCCGATCAGCAGAACGGCGGAAAGGTACGTGCAGAGCAAGGTCTGCTTGGAATCGGCGACGGCGGTCCTGGAACCGAGCTCACGCCCGGCACGTCGCTGAGCCCACGACAGCACCGGCATGATCGCCAAACTCAACGCAGCGATAACGATGCCCGGCGTTGAATGCTGAGCCTCCCCCGCCCCCAAGAGTGAGCGGACAGCGTCCACGGTCACGAACGCAGCCAAGACGAAGAAGGAGACGGCTATGATCCGCAACGTCAGGTGCTCACGCCGCTCCGGATCCTCGGCAGAGAACTGCCAAGACAACGCCAGAGCAGAGGTCACCTCAATGACCGAGTCCAGTCCGAAGCCGATCAGCGCCGAGGAATCCGCGACCCCTCCGGCCCAGAGCGCCGCGACCGCCTCTATGACGTTGTAAGTGATGGTCGCTGCAGCGAACAGCCGGATCCTGCGGCTCAGGACCGTTCGGCGATCCGATACCGCTGCGTTCATCACTACCGTCATGCGAAGCACTCCCCATCCGGCGCACAGCAAGCCGGGTCCACGGCCAGAACCACGCCGATCAGGTCTTTGATCGCATGACCAAGCCTGGCATCCGCCAGCTCATACCGGCTCCGCCGCCCATCAGGAACCGCCACCACTAAGCCACAGCCGCGAAGGCACGTCAGATGATTGGACATGCTCTGCCTCGACACCCCCAACGAATCAGCCAGATCCGAGGGATAGGACGAGGCGTCAGAGAGGGCAAGAAGAATCCGTGCGCGGGTCGCATCCGACACCGCATAGCCAAACCGGGCCAGCACAGGCGCCTGAGTGAGTGTCTCCATACGAAAAAAGTACATTGACCGCTGTATTCACGCAATTCTGTACTCTTCCCTTGTTTGCCCAATCACGGGCTCCTCGTCCTCAGGCGCGGAACGCCATGCCGGATCAAGGCGCCGATGTGAAAACCAGGGCCATTTCGGGGACAGTTACAAGGAGGTCCGCCGGGCTAGCGGACCACCCGATACCGCACATGCGTGACCAGGCCGGTTCCGCGCACTTCGGCCTGTTCCAGCTTCACGTCCCCCACACCGTCGAGCAATCGCTCGCCACCGCCCAGGATCATGGGTGCAATGTGAAGCCGCAGCTCGTCCATGAGCCCGGCTGAGAGGAACTGGCGTGCGGTTTGTGCTCCCCCGGCAATGGCCACATCCCGGTTTCCGGCAGCTTCCCGGGCCTGGGCCAGCGCCGATTCGATGCCGTCGGTTACGAAGTGGAAGGTGGTCCCGCCTTCCATTTCCAACGGTTCATGCTGATGGTGGGTAAGGACAAAGACAGGTGCGTGATAAGGCGGCTCGTCGCCCCACCATCCCCTCCAGCCCTTGTCCCATACCGAGGGACCAGGCCCAGCGAACATGTTCCGCCCCATGATGAAGGCACCGGCCGCGAGAATCTGTTCGATCTCAGGTGCGTTCGCCTCCGGGTCTTCAAACATCCATCTGTGCAGCAGCTCTCCGCCGTCGCCCAACGGCTCCTCCGCGCGCTGGTTGGGGCCAGCAACAAATCCATCGAGTGAAACAGTCAGATCGCATGTGACTCGGCTCATGCGCCCATCATGACAGCTACCACCCTGATGTGCCTTCCCCCGTCGACGTCCAAAGCTCGCCAAAGGGCTCAGCAAGGCGGACACTATGGCTATACCTTCAGGAGGACCCATGACACGCTCATCAAACGTGGACCAATTGAACATCCTGATCGGCGAGTGGGAAACCACCGTTCCGGAGAGGGACGTGCAGGGCCGGACAACGTTCGAGTGGCTGGAAAGCGGCGGCTTCCTGATCCAGCGCTCCACGGTTCAACAACCGGACTACCCCGACTCGATCAGCGTCATCGGTGCAACAGGCTCCGATGGGGCACTGCAGCAGCATTACTTCGATTCACGAGGCGTCGCCCGGATCTACGACGTGGTGCTGAAGGACAACGTCTTGTTGATATTCCGGGATGGCCCGGACTGGCCCCAGCGATTCGTGGGCCATGTGAGCGAGGACGGAAATACCATCCACGCCCGCCTGGAGCGGGGAACCTACCCCGGGGGTCCGCTGGAGCACGACTTCGATATGGTGTACAGCCGGGTCCGGGCACGTTAGAGGCCACCACCGCACTCATCGGAAACCTCATTTTTCCAAAGCGATGTGATCCACGTTATTACCGGCGGGTAAACGGCACGCTACGGATCAGCCAAAGATGGCAACAGCGGGGAAACACCCGCGAAAAACCGGCCACCTACGCTGAAGACCAACAGCAGGTCACATGAGCGAAAGGGCCAAACATGTCCGCCATCCCGTCCGCATCTTCCCTTCACATCGTCATCGCAGGGGCAGGTCCCGCGGCCCAGTCTTTGGTGCGGCGACTTGCCGGAGGATCCGACTCCCGGCAACGCGCTTTCCACGGAACCATCACCGTGCTCAGCAACCGCGACGAGTGCCCGGACGCCCTGCTGGAACTCGCAGAACTCCCCCAGGTCTCAATTCGCTTCGGGCAGGCGGCCAGCTTCATTGACTCCGACGCGAAAATAGTCACCACCGTGGACGGCATGGAGTTCTCCTACGACCAGTTGGTCATAGCAACCGGTTCTGCCCCGACCCTCCCCCCGGTGGCGGGCTCCGAGTCGGGCCTCAGTTACTCCACCATCGACGATGCCGCTAACATCGGCGAAGCGATCAAGGAAGTCACGCGCATTGTGGGCCGCCGCCCCCTGGGGATCCTGGTCGGGAACGGACCAGCGGCGGGCCAGGCCGAGGCTGTGCTGCGGGCCCGCGGAGTCCGCCCCGTACGAACCACCCTCCGCCCTACCGCCGTCGTTCCTTCCACCGGTACCGCCGCGCCAGGCGGCCTGCTGCCGGCGAGCGGCATCCTGTTCGAAGACGGCAGCAGCATGAAGGGCGATCTGGTGGTCCTGGCCGAGGAGCGCACAGCCCGCAACGACCTCGCCGAAAGTGCCGGACTCACAACAGCTTCCGACGGCGGTATTGCAGTGGGGCGCGACCTCGCCACATCCGTCCCGGGCATCTGGGCGATTGGCGATGCCGCATCATGCGACGGACTTCGCCTGGGCTTGCTCCTTTCCGCCGAGTCCTCTGCAATGCTGTGCGCTTCAGGCTTGCTGCTGGGTGCGGGCAAGGAAGATCAGCAGGCGCTGATCGCCGCCTAACCTGCCGCCGGCGGCGGCCCCAGCGGACAACGGCCCATGTGGCAAGATGGTCCTTTGACGGGCAGTGACAACCCTGCGGCCACCGGGCCGGCCACGCCCTGCACGGAAGGATCCCATGAGCAACGAAGCCGTCGCCCCTGCAAACATCGCAAATATCGCCTCCTACATTGACCACACTCTGTTGAAGCCGGAGGCCAGCGAGGCTGACGTCCTCAAGGTGTGCGCCGAGGCTATCGAGTACAAGTTCAAGTCAGTATGCGTGAACCCCGTATGGGTTAAGACCGTCACCAAAGCCCTCAAGGGTTCGGGCGTGCTGACGTGCTCGGTGATCGGGTTCCCGCTGGGTGCCACTCCCAGCGACGTCAAGGCATTCGAGGCCCGCGGAGCTGTGTTGGACGGCGCGGATGAAATCGACATGGTGATCAACATGGCCTCCGCCCGCGCCAACGACAAAGGTGCGCTGGTGGATGACATCAGGGCCGTATCCGAGGCAGTTCACGCCGGTGAAGCCATCTTGAAGGTCATCATCGAGACGTCCATGCTGACCGATGAGCAGAAGGTCATCGCCTGCGAAGCGGCCGTGGAAGCGGGCGCTGACTTCGTCAAGACCTCCACCGGATTCAACGGCGGAGGCGCCACCGTTGAAGACGTTGCCTTGATGCGCAAGACCGTCGGACCGGACCTGGGGGTGAAGGCCTCAGGCGGAGTGCGCTCCCTCGCCGATGCACAGGCTATGATTGCTGCTGGTGCAACACGTATCGGAGCGAGTTCCGGAATTGCGATCGTCAAGGGTGAACAGGGTTCATCTGCCTACTAAGGCTTCCGCTGCCGTCAGAGATTTTTGAGCCCTGCGGGGCCGAGGAGGAATGAATGTCCAAGAACGCCACAAGCGCCCCCATTGAACGAGAGAACAACCTGGGCACCAGCATTGTGCTGTTCCTGGTGATGATCGTGCTCTTCCTGGGTGCCATCTACTCGTTGTCGTTCCTCACCCTGGATAACCCCTGGCCCATGGCAGTCTGCCTCGGCCTGTTCGCCCTCGCTTTCTGGATCCCGCAGACCATTTTTGGCCGCTCAGATTCCGCCGGCGAAAGCTAAACCCTCTTATCACGTTGAATGGCCCGGGCACTCGCCCGGGCCATTCCTTTTTGTTGACCAAATTTTATTGACCAAGTTCGTCGCCCGAAGGCGTCCCTTTACGGCAGCTGCACGACTCCGCCCAGGGCTGCAAGAACCCCAGGCCAATGCTGTTGCGCCAGTGTCCACGCCGCAGCTCCCATGCCCACCATGGCGTAACCACTGACGGGTATCAGGACCAGCCATTCACGGCGGGAACCGGCCCGCCCCAGCAGCGGGATGGAGAAGGCTCCGTTGGGCCGCCAAATCCCCCGGATCATGGATTTCCGCAGGAACTTGGGTGGCTTGATGACGATGGGCCATAAGAGCGGCACCCCGCCGACAGTGATCATGTCCCCCACAATGTGCACCACCACCCCGGTGAGCATGGACAGCGGCAACCAACCCCATTGATCCGGCGCAAACCACGTCACTAGGCCGGCCATCACCAAAGCGAACAGCCAGTTGGTAATCCAGCCGGACTTTGGAAACAAGTTCAACGCCTTGGCCGCCAGGTTGATCATGAACATGCACAGCAGCCCGGCTCCTATGGAGAGCTTGCCTACCGGCGTCACCATTTGGAACTGGGCCGCCATGGCTGCGAGCACCACAAACGCGGAAGCCCCCAACAGCGAGTGTGTCCCTTGGCGGTGCCCTCCGCTGGCTTTTTCGATCCCCACGGCAATCACATTGGACAGCGGCGGCAGCGAATTCGCGATGGTGCTGTGGCGGTGGTCCCAGTCGACCACCAAAGCAGTTCCCGCCGTCGCCATGGCGCCGATCAGGATCCCGGTGGAGTCCAACGGGTACCAACCCAAGGCGTACGGGCCTGTCGAGGCAATAGCAATCCACGCCGCGGCTCCCGACGCGGCGTGATGTCCTCCCATCATGCAGTTAGCCAGCCTTTACAGGTACTTCAGCGAAAATCGCTTCAATGACGTTATTGGCCCATTGCAGGATCTCGGCGTCCTGCAGATCGCGTCCACCGATCCTGGCCGTCTTGGGCTTGGGAATCAGCACCGCATCCAGGGCAGGCTTCACCTGCGAGCCCGGGTACATGCGGTTGAGGCGCATGGTTTTGGACTCGGGCAGTTGCGCCGGCGAGAAGCGGATGAAGTTGCCTTGGAGTGCGACGTCGGACAGGCCGGCTTCGCGGGCACCTACCCTGAAGCGGGCCACGGCAATGAGGTTTTGGGCCGGCAGCGGGGGCTCGCCGTAGCGGTCCACGAGTTCCGCCAGGACTTCGTCGATGGCTTCGTACGTGATGGCGGATGCCAGTTTCCGGTACGCCTCCAAGCGGAGCCTTTCGCCGGGCACATAGTCGTGTGGCAGGTGGGCGTTGACGGGCAGCTCGATCTTCATTTCGGCTGCCTTCTCCTCGGCCTCGCCGCGGTATTCGGCCACAGCCTCTCCCACCAGGCGGATGTAGAGGTCGAAGCCCACTCCTTGGATGTGGCCTGACTGCTCACCGCCCAGCAGGTTTCCTGCGCCACGGATTTCCAGGTCCTTCATGGCCAGTTGCATGCCGGCGCCGAGCTCGTTGTGCGCTGCCACGGCTTTGAGGCGTTCCAAGGCCACCTCGCCCAAGGGCTTCTCCGAGGGGTACAGGAAGTACGCGTAGGCACGCTCCCGGCCACGGCCAACACGGCCTCGGAGCTGGTGGAGCTGCGAGAGGCCGTACTTGTCGGCCCCGTCCACGATCAGGGTATTGGCGTTGGAGATGTCCAGGCCGGTCTCAATGATGGTGGTGCAGACCAGGACGTCGAAACGCTTTTCCCAGAAGTCCACAATGATCTTCTCAAGGCGGCTCTCGGACATCTGGCCATGTGCCACTTCCACCCTGGCCTCGGGGACAAGCTCGCGGATCTGCGCGGCGATGCGCTCAATTGACGAGACGCGGTTATGGACAAAGAAAACCTGCCCTTCGCGCATGAGTTCACGACGGATCGCGGCGGAGGTTTGCTTGTTGGTGTACGGGCCCACGTAGGTCAGCACGGGGTGGCGTTCCTCCGGCGGCGTCGCCAGGGTGGACGTTTCCCGGATGCCCGTGAGCGACATTTCCAGTGTTCGGGGAATCGGCGTTGCACTCATGGCCAACACGTCCACGTTGGTGCGCATCTTCTTGAGCGCTTCCTTGTGCTCCACCCCGAAGCGCTGCTCCTCGTCAACGATCACCAGACCCAGGTCCTTGAACTGGAAGTCCTTGGACAGCAGCCGGTGGGTACCGATCACCACGTCCACAGCGCCGCTCTTGACGCCTTCGGCGGTTTCCTTGGCTTCCTTGCTGCTCTGGAACCGGGACAGTGGTTTCACGCGCAGAGGGAAGCCGGAGAAACGCTCGGTGAACGTTTCGTAGTGCTGCTGTGCGAGCAGGGTGGTGGGCACCAGGACCGCCACCTGCTTGCCGTCCTGGACGGCTTTGAAGGCAGCCCGGACGGCGATTTCGGTCTTGCCGTAGCCCACGTCGCCGGAGACCAGCCGGTCCATGGGGATCTCCCGCTCCATGTCCGCTTTGACCTCGTTGATGGTGGTCAGCTGGTCCGGTGTCTCCACATAGGGGAACGCTTCCTCAAGCTCTCGCTGCCACGGGGTGTCGGGTGCGAAAGCGTGGCCCCGGGACGCCATGCGGGCGGAGTACAACCGGATCAGCTCTCCGGCTATTTCCTTGACGGCCTTGCGTGCCTTGGACTTGGTGCTGGCCCAGTCCGCGCCGCCCATCTTGCTCAACGCCGGCGCATCTCCACCGACGTAGCGGGTCACCTGATCCAGCTGATCCGTTGGGACGAAGAGCCGGTCACCCGGCGCACCGCGCTTGGAGGGCGCGTACTCCAGCACCAGGTACTCGCGCAGCCCGGCATCGGAGGACGATGTACCGGCCACCTTGCGCTGGATGAGCTCCACGAACCGGCCGATGCCATGCTGCTCATGCACCACGAAGTCGCCGGCATGCAGCTGCAACGGGTCCACGGCGTTGCGTCGCTTGGACGGCATGCGGCGCATGTCCTTGGTGGAGCTCGCCGTGGCGCGACCCAACAGATCGGCTTCGGTCAGCAGGCCCAGTTTGAGGCCGTCCAGGACAAAACCACGTCCGACGGCGGCGGTGGTCACCTCGATGATGCCCGGCTGGGGTTCTTTATCCAGCGAGTCAACGCGGGAACAGGGAATCTCGGCGTCGTGGAACAACTCAGCCAGGCGCTGGGCGGGTCCGGGACCATCGGTCACCACCACCACACGCCACTGCTCGCGGACGCGGGAGCCAATGAATTCCAGCATTTCAGCCACGTCACCCTGGTAGCCACGAGGTTCGCGTGCACGCATGTTGAGGACATCGATGTCCAGGACCAGGTCCTCGTCCGAGGCGAGCGAGGTGATGGACCACCAGGACACGCCATGTTCCAGGGCGGCCGAGCGGGTGTCGGTGAGCGAACGGAAGCTGGCAGCGTGCAAATCGGTGGACGCCTGGGATGAGAGGTCAAGGGGCGCCGCACCGCCGTCGGACGCCGTTGACCAAGCAGCTTCCAGGAACTCCTCGTTGGTCGCTGCGAGGTCGTGCGCGCGGGTGCGCACCTTCTCCGGTTCGATGACCACGGAAAGCGAACCGGCGGGGAGCTGATCCACGAACGGCACCATGGCATCCACCAAAACAGGTGCCAATGATTCCATGCCTTCAACAGCGATTCCGCCGGCGATCTTCTCGAGCATGTCTGCCGCGGCAGGCATGTCTGCCTTGAGCTTGGCTGCACGGGACATGACGGACGCGGTGATCAGGATTTCCCGGCATGGCGGGGCGTGCAGTTCGGTGGGGTGGTGGATTCCGGGTGCGGACAGCGAGCGCTGGTCCGCCACGGCGAACCAGCGCATCTGGTCCACTTCATCGCCGAAGAATTCCACGCGGATGGGGTGGTCCTCCGTGGGTGGGAAAACGTCGAGGATGCCGCCGCGGACCGCGAACTCGCCGCGGTGCGTCACCATGTCAACGCGGGCATACGCGGCGTCGGACAGGGCACGGACAACTTCGGTGAAGGAACGCTCCTGTCCCACCTGCAATGTCACCGGCACCAAGTCACCCAAGCCGGCAACGATGGGCTGGACCACGGCGCGGACCGGAGCCACCACCACACGCAAGGGGGCCGTCGTCGAGGTTTCGGGGTGCGTCAGACGGCGCAGGACGGAGAGCCGGCGGCCCACGGTGTCCGAGCGTGGCGAGAGCCGCTCGTGCGGGAGGGTTTCCCAACTGGGGAAGGTGGCTACGGACTCTGCGGGGAGGTAAGAGGCGAGCGCCGCGGTGAGGTCCTCGGCTTCACGGCCGGTTGCGGTGACGGCGAGGACCACAGGAGCGCCCGCGCCATCAGCACCAACGGCAGCCAGGGCGTCGGCCATTTCGGCCAGCAACACCGCGCGCATCCCTTGGGGGGCGCTGATCTGGTAGTCGGCGTTCCGGTCGTTGAAGGACCGCTGCGCCTCCGTGCGAACACGCGCAAAAGTCTTGTCCTCCGCCAGTGCGCGGCGCAGACCGTTGAGGCTCATGGCAGAAACTCCTAGGGTGGGTCCAAGGGCAGGCAACACAAATGCCCGGAAATTCAGATGAATGCCGGGTCATTCCAGCCTACCTCTACCCCCAGCCACAGGAGTTCCTTTTGCAGCCTTCGGAAGCTACGCATTCCAATACCCCGCAGGACACCAAGACCGTGCTGGTCACCGGCGCTACCGGTTACATCGGCGGTCGTTTGGTGCCCCGGCTCCTGGAGGCGGGTCACCGGGTCAAGGTCCTGGTGCGCACGCCCCAAAAGATCGCTGATGTTCCCTGGCACGATCAGGTGGAGATTATCCAGGACAGCCTGTCCGAGGCCGAAAGCCTGGCGAAAGCCCTGACCGGCGTCGATGTCCTGTATTACCTGGTCCATTCCATGGCGTCGGGCAGCGGTTTTGAGGCGAAGGAAGAAGCGATGGCCCGGCTCGTGGCTGGCGCGGCCACTGACGCCGGTGTGGACAGGATCGTCTATCTGGGCGGCCTGCACCCGGAGAACACGGAGCTGTCCACCCATATGCGGTCCCGGGAGACAGTGGGCCGGGTGTTCCTTGAATCCGCGGTTGATTCCATTGTGTTCCAGGCGGGTGTGGTGATCGGTTCGGGCTCTGCGTCGTTCGAGATGATCCGCCACTTGGCCGATACTTTGCCCGTGATGCCGGCACCCAGTTGGGTTAATAACCGGATTGAAGCCATTGCCGTCCGTGATGTCCTGCATTACCTGGTGGCGGCCGCGTCCGTTCCGGAGAAGCTGAACCGCTCCTTCGATGTGGGTTCGCGGGATGTCCTGAAGTACAAGGACATGATGAACGAGTACGCCGTGGAACGTGGGCTCCCCCGGCGGCTGGTGATTGCGCTTCCTGTGCCGGCGCCCAAGCTCGCGGGCTTGTGGGTGGCCTTGGTGACGCCCATTCCGTTGTCCATGTCCCTGCCGCTGGTGCAATCGCTGCAGCACGATGCGGTGTCGCGGGAGCACGACGTGGACGATTACTTTCCACAGCCCGACGGCGGCCTGACGCCTTACCGGCGCGCCGTCGCCTTGGCGCTGGGCAAGGAACGGGACGGACAGGTTGAGACGACGTGGGCGAACGCGGGCATTGACGCCGATCCCCTGCCGAGCGACCCCGACTGGGCCGGGTACAAAGTGTTCCTTGACGAACGGACCTTCCACAGCGAGGCCAAGCCTGAACATGTGTGGACCATCATTGAGGGCATCGGCGGCAAGAACGGCTGGTACTCCCTTCCCTTGGCCTGGCGGGTCCGAGGTTGGCTGGACAAACTGCAGGGCGGTGCAGGGCTTTTGAGGGGTCGCCGACACCCCCGGACGCTGAACACCGGCGAGGTAGTGGACTGGTGGCGGGTGGAGGCGATCGACCGCGGGCGTCTGCTGCGTTTGCGAGCCGAGATGCGTGCCCCGGGCGGCGCCTGGCTTGAGTTGGCTGTGGAGCCCGACGGCGCCGGCAGCCTCTACAAGCAACGCGCCATCTTCTTTCCGCGGGGCCTGGCCGGAAGGCTGTACTGGCTTGGCGTGTATCCCTTCCACGGGTTCATCTTTCCCTCAATGGCCCGCAACATTTCGGCCGCGGCCACTACCCTCCAGGAGGCCGGTTCAGGCGTGTCCACCGAGACCCCGTAGGATGTTGGGAGCTAAAAAGCTTCACCACAAACCACCACGGAGGACCCATGGCCCTGAGTGCATCCACCACCCTGCCCCACAGCGTTGACCGCGTAGCTGCCGTCTTCGTCAACGAAGATTTCCTGCGTCACACCAGCGAATACGTGGGCGGCTCCTTGGAATCGTTCACCGTCGACGGCGACACTGCAGGCGCGTTCACCACCACCACGGTTCGCACGCTGCCCACAACCCGTCTGCCGGACATCGCCCGCAAGTTCGTCGGCGAGACCCTGAAAGTCACCCAAACCGAGAAGTGGGAAGCCCCGGCTGCCGACGGTTCACGTGCCAGCACCATTGCCCTCAAGATCTCGGGCGCTCCGCTCGATGTCACCGCGGTCCAGCGCCTGGTCGCCGAGGGCGGCAGCACCCGGATCGAGCTCGAGGGTAACGTGACCTCCTCAGTTCCGTTCCTCGGTGGCAAGATCGCTGACGCTGCCGAGCCGATGGTCGGCAAAGCCTTGGGCATCCAGTCGCAGCAGGCGCAGGCCTGGCTCGAAAGCCACTAGCGTGGAGATCCCCGCCATCCTGGCGGTTGTCCTGATCGTTGCCGGTGTCTGGTCCTTGGTTGTGTGGCCGCAGTTCCTCAAGCGCGTCATGAAGGACCCTCGCGCCCGCGACGCCGCCGGGAAAGCCACCAAGTTTTTCACGGTCCACGTTGTGCTGGTCACCATCTCCATGGTGCTCGGGCTCGCGACGGCGGCCATCGGGATCGCGGGCCTCGTCGCCTAACGCTCGTCCCAACCGGCGGACAGCACATGCTCTATGAGCCCTCATTGGAACATGTGCTGTCCCCCAGTTGGTAAGATGGTTGTTGGTGTGCCGGGAAGTCTGGTCGGCGGAGTCATTATCCATGCCCGCACACCATAGAAGGAGCCTTCGTGGCTGACCGTCCCCGCCTGCCGAACAACTCTTCCCAGACCGGCAAAGTCTTCTCCCGCTCCAGCTATCCCGAGTACCGCAGGATCCTTTCGATCCTCCGCACGGAAACCGTGGGCGGCGCCCTCCTCCTTGCAGCTACCGTGGTCGCGCTCATTTGGGCGAACTCCCCTGCAGGGGACGGCTATTTCGCACTCCGAGACGTCAAGATCGGCTACGAACCCTGGCATCTTGAGCTGAGCCTTGGCCACTGGGCTTCAGATGGCCTGCTGGCGGTGTTCTTCTTCCTCGCTGGGCTTGAACTTAAGCGTGAATTCGTTGCGGGCGAACTCCGAAAACCAGCCCGCGCCGTAGTCCCCGTCGCCGCAGCCGTTGGCGGAGTGGTGGTGCCGGCCCTGATCTACGTTCTCTTCAACCTCGGAACTGCCGGAGAAACGTTCAAAGGCTGGGCCATTCCCACAGCCACGGACATTGCCTTCGCCCTTGCGGTGCTGGCCGTCATCAACACGCACCTGCCCGCCGCGCTCCGGACGTTCCTGCTGACCCTCGCCGTAGTGGACGATCTGATCGCCATCGGAATCATCGCCTTCTTCTACTCCACGGGGCTCCAGCCGCTCATGCTTTTGGCCGCCCTGGTGCCGCTTGCCCTCTTCACGTTCCTTGTGCAGAAGCGGATCCGTAGCTGGTACCTCTTGTTGCCCCTTGCTTTGGCCACGTGGGGCTTCGTCCACGCTTCCGGCATCCACGCCACCGTGGCCGGTGTGTTGTTGGGCTTCGCCGTCCCTGTTCTGGCCAGCGGGAAAAAGGGAGAACCAGCCGAGGGCCTGGCCGAGCACCTCGAACACAAACTACGCCCCTTCTCGGCAGGCTTTGCGGTACCTGTCTTCGCGTTCTTCTCCGCAGGCGTGGCCTTGGGCGGGTTGGACGGCATGGGAGCCGCCCTTAGGGACCCCGTGGCGCTCGGGATTGTTGCAGCATTGGTGGTGGGCAAGGCCGTTGGTGTCTTCGGCACCACGTTCCTGGTCACCAAAACCACCCGCGCAAGCCTGGATTCCAGCATCGCGTGGATCGACCTCTTCGGGCTTGCATTGCTGGCTGGCATCGGCTTCACGGTCTCATTGCTGATCGGCGAATTGAGCTTCGGCGCCGGCTCCGCCCATAACGACCACGCCAAAGTGGCCATCCTCGCAGGTTCCTTGATCTCGGCGCTGCTGGCCGCCGTTGTGCTTAGGGCCCGCAATCGGCGCTACCGCCAAGTGCAGGCAGATGAAGAACGGGACGACGACGGCGACGGGGTACCCGACGTCTTTGCCCGCTCCTGATGCGGGGGTGCTCCGGTAGAAGCTACGCGGTGGCTTGGTTGAGGGCGTCCTCAGCGGCAACCCAGGAGATCATGGCGCATTTCACGCGGGCCGCGTAGCGGGCCACTCCTTCGAACGCGGCGGCGTCGCCCAGAATCTCGGGGTCAGCCTGTACTTTTCCGCGTGAACGGAGAACCTCGCGGAAGTTGTCGATGACAGCGTGCAGTTCCTCCACGGACATGCCTTCACCGAGTTCACTGAGCACCGACGCCGAAGCCATGGAGATGGAGCAGCCGGCACCGTCCCAGCGGATCTGCTGGACAGTTCCGTCGGAGACTGCGAGCCGCAGCGTCACTTCATCCCCGCATACGGGGTTCAGCTGGTGCGATTGACCGGTGGAAGTATCGGCCGGGGCATCCGTTTGTGCCAGCCCGCTGCCGTGCCGCTGCTTGGAGTGGTCCAGGATAATCTGCTGGTACAGCTGGTCAAGACTCATGATGCTTGTTGCCTATCTGGGGAAAATCGTTGGTTGACGGCTGCACGGCCAGGGGCCTGTGCCGCGTGTCAGGCCTGGAAGTAGGCCCTGACACCCGAAACTGCGTCGAGGAAAGCGTCGACGTCGTCCGTGGTGTTGTAAAGGTAGGTACTCGCCCGGGTGGTTGCCGTCAGGCCCAGGCGGCGGTGCAGCGGCTGGGCGCAATGGTGACCGACGCGGACGGCGATGCCGCGGTCATCAAGGAATTGTCCGACGTCGTGCGCGTGCACACCGGCGACGTCGAAGGCTGCCAGGCCGATCCTCTCGGCACCGGATGCCGGGCCCACCACGCGAATGCCGTCGATGCTTTCAAGGCCTTTGACCAGGCGCTGGCCAAGAGCCGTTTCCCAAGCGTGAATACGGTCAATGCCGGTCTCGGTGAGGTAGTTCACGGCGGTTGCGAGCGCCACGGCCTGGGAGATGCGCTGGGTTCCGGCCTCGAACCGCTGCGGTGCCGGCAAGTACTCCGCCCGTTCCATGGTGACCGTGGTGATCATGGAGCCGCCCGTCAGGAATGGTGGCATGACATCCAGGAGATCCTGTTTGCCGTACAGAACGCCAACTCCTGTGGGCGCCAGCATTTTGTGCCCCGAGAATACGGCGAAGTCGACGTCCAAGTCCTTGACGTCTACGGCCATGTGCGGAACGGACTGGCAAGCGTCCAGGACCACCAACGCGCCCACGCGTCGGGCCATGGCTACAAGCTCGGCTACGGGGTTGATGGTGCCCAGCACGTTCGAGGCGTGGGTGAAGGCCAGGAGCTTGGTTCGCTCCCCTACGATGTCGGCGGCTGCATCGAGGCGGAGGGTCCCCTGGTCCGTCACGGGGATGTACTTCAGAGTGGCCCCTGTCCGGAAGGCCAGTTCCTGCCAGGGGATGAGGTTGGCGTGGTGCTCCATCTCAGTGACCACGATCTCGTCGCCCGGACCAATCGCGAGGTCCTTCAGGGCGGAACCGCCACGGCCTTGCGCAGCCCACAGGGCAGCGTTGGACAGCGCGTAGCTGATGAGGTTGAGGCCCTCCGTGGCGTTGGAGGTCCAGACGGTTTCCTCGTACTGCGCACCAATAAAGTCCGCCACGGTCTGACGGGCGTCCTCAAATACTTCGGTGGCTTCCACAGCAAGGTGGTGTGCGCCGCGGTGAACGGCGGCGTTGCGTTGCTCATAGTATTCCTGTTCAGCTTCGATCACGCTGAGCGGGTTCTGCGATGTAGCGCCGGAATCGAGGTAGATCAAGGGTTTGCCGTTGACCAGCTGGTCCAGCACCGGGAAATCATTCCGGATCCGCAACACCTCCGCGTTGTCCATGGCATGCATGGACCGCTGCAGTGACGCGGGAGTTGATACGGCAGTCAAGGGACGCTCCTTGGAAATCCTTCAGGGACTCTTCATTATCCCACGGTGGTCCTTGACGTGCGGTCCCACAGGTGTGCCGTACAGCACGTCAGCTCCCGGCCCTCCCCGGCACCCATCCGAGCGGCGGAACCATTCCGCTGTCGAAGGCGCTCCGGAGCCGCTCGACGAGCACCGAGGCCCGGCGGCTCGCAGCGGCGCGTGTCCTTGCCTCGTAGCCGCTGGCTGCCTGCGAATAGCAAAGGGCTGCATGGGCAAACTGCCGGTCTGCGGACAGGCTCCGCCCCGCCGACTCCAAGGTCTTGGGGTCGTTGTCCCCCAAAGCCGCGGCAAACGTCCCCAGCGCTGCCCCGGCCGGACCGTGAACAGCCGTGGCCAAGGCGCCCAGGCGGCGCTGTATCTCAAGATCGTCGACGGCGGCACTGCTCGCGTTGAGTGTCAGGAGGGACAACGCCTCCGTCTCCATCAAGATGCTGTCCTGGGAGTGGAGCCTTGCCGCCAGTGCCACCAGCTGTTGTGACGTACCCGAAGCCTGGTCTTGCGCGGCGGCGACAAATACAGCAGTGAGCTGCGGCAAGAGGCCGGCGGGAACAGAGCTCACATTGTTCTGCGCGGTTTCCTGCGCGGCCAAGCTCTGCCTGACCCTCAATAACGCCTGACGCGGGTTCCCGCACAGCGCCTCGGAGTAGGCCAGCAGGGCCGCAGCCAGAGCGAGTACCGGCGGCAGGCCGGCGTCGTGCAGTTCCGCAAGGGCGGGCTCCAAAGTGGCGCGGGCAGCGCGCGGGAGGCCTTGGCTGAGCTGGGCGTAACCGCGGGCGACACCCAAGCATGCCGAAAGGTGCGGCGGCATGGTGTAGTCGGCGGGACAGTCCAAAAGCGGGTCTACCAGCCCCCACGCGAGGTTGTACCGGAGGCTCATCACATGCCGTAGCAGCGTCCCCGGCATGAAGATCTCCAAGGCCTGGTCGGCACTGATGGCCTCCATCGCAGCAGAAGACCTTAGCAGCGCTTCCGGCGCGGCCCCGGAGAGCAGCAGGCGCTCGGCTTCGCGCACATTCCATGCGATCAGTGCGGCAGGGTCCGTCGGTTCCCCGGAGCCCCGGTCGGCAGGCGCCGGCCCGGCTGGGTCCGGCCCGGCTGGGTCCGCTTCAAGAGGTACCGCGCCCAGCAGCCCCAGGGCCAATAGCCGGCGTGTGGCGTCCACTTTCACTCCAGAAGACCCGCCCGCGGTTGCCAACTGCCGAAGTTCCGGCGCTGCTTCCCGGAGTTGGCCCTCGGCGATCAGCGCCCGCGCCCTGAGCAGCCTTGCCTCGTCCGCGTGATCCACCCCCGTCACCGCTGAGGCGGCCCTTCGGGCAAGTTCGGCAGTGGAGGGCCTGTCAGCGGCGGGAGCGGCAGCCAGGAGGAGCTCGTCAGAGAGCGTCAGGCCGCAGTCGAGGGTCCACGTCATCCATCGCAGCATGGTGGGCGCAGTCTCCGGGGTCAGCCCAGGTTCTTCCACCCCGAGTCTGAGCGCCACGCTCCGGGACCGCGGTACGGACAGACGGGTTCCCTCTCCTCGCAGCCAGGAACTGGTCCGGAGCAGCGGGGGCAGGCCGGGAAGCATCCTGATGTCGTTGTTCGCGAGAAGGTGCTCCATGGCCTTCTGGCCGAAGTGGCGCTCCACCACGTCAAGCGCCACGGGCTCTGCGAGCGCGATGAGTTCCAGTGCCTGCCGCTCTTCCGGCGAGCGCGCAGCGTTTTCCGCCCGGATGTGTTCAACGATGCCGGGCCAGTGGCAGTGTGCCCTGACATCGATGGTCCAGAAACCATCCACTTGCGCCAGGAAGCCTGCGCGGCGGGCATCGTTCACTGCAAGGCACAGCAAACCTACGTTGAAGCCGCTCATAGCGGCCAGGAGGCTGCTGGCGCGTCGCTGGACATGCCCGCCCAAGATGGACTCGCACAGGGCGTGGGCCTCGCTGAAGGTAAAGGGCGGCAGGAAGTACTGCTCCAGGAAGCCGTCTTCCCAGAGCTGGTAGAGGTCCTGCGGGAGGGGGTGGCGGCTTTCCGCCGTGGCTACCAGGGTTGCGCCGAAGCCGGGGATGAGTTGCAGCAGGACCGCCAGCGAGGCCGGATCAATGTAGTGGATGTCGTCCACCAAGAGGACCAGCTGGGGCCGTGCCGGTTGAGCGTGCCGCCTGTTCCGCCGTCGTCCAACTGGTGGTGTGTACAGGTAGTCCGCTGGCCCCAGCGTACTGGTAAGGGCCCGGAGAACGTGGAGGCCCGGCGCTACCGGCTCATCCGCCTCAGCTCCGGAAAGGGCTCCCAACGCCCCGAACTGAAGGGCTTTGAGTTCCGGCTTTCCGGTGAAGGTGCGGACATCCACGGTGTTGGGAAGGCCGGCTTTGATGGAGAGCAAAAGGTGGCTCTTTCCGGATCCCCGTTCCCCCACCACCACGATGCCACTGGTGGAGGCCGAAGGAACGGCGGAGAGGATGAGTTCGAGCAGCTGCGCCCTGTCCGGGAATGTTGATGGCCTCAGACCTGCTGTGACGGTGTCTTCGTCCAGCCAGGGGTCCGGCAACATGCACACTCCAATAGCAGCAGTCCCATGATGCGGGAGGGGTTTTGGGTTCCGCGATGTGCGGGGTCCCTGGCCTAGAAGCCGGCGGCGGCTGGGGGGAGAGTCTCGGTCTCAGAAGACTCTGTCGCCGCCGGCTTCGTACAGGGCCGGACCACCTTTCGGCGGCCGGAGCATCGGATCAAGAGACCTCCGATGCGGGTGGTGCAACTTTCGGAATCCCGGTGATGCTTGGGGCTGAACCGTTCTTCCAAGATCAATACTGCCGGGACGCAACATGCCGTACATCAGTAGTTGGTACTCGAAAAGTGGGCCGCTTTTGATGCCCCGGTACTCTTTTGTACTCAGTCCCCGGACGGGGCACTACTTGGTTTCAGCACCGACTACCCGCACATTACTCCAATGAATGGGTATATTCCGCGGCATTCCGGGGATAGGTGGGCTGGGCCCTCGTTTAGCAGGTACTCAGGAGCGGGCGTCAGTGACGGACGGCAGCGCCCAGATCTTCACGGCGGCGAATGCCCAGTTTGGCGTAGCTCCGATACAAATGACCTTCCACGGTCCGGACCGACACCATGAGCTTCTCGGCAATCTGGCGGTCGGTCAGTCCGGAGACGGCCAAGGCCACGATGTCCTGCTCACGTCGGGTCAGCGGCACGGATCGGTCCGTCTCGGTGTGCGGATCATGAACCAGGGCGTCACCCAAGCTGGCCTCGCTGACATCGCGCAGAACCGCTGCCTGCCGCGCCTCCGGGCGTTTGCCTTCGGCATCAAACGTCACAGCGGCTTTGTCGAACGCTACCGCGGCCGGTCCGGGCATTCCTGATGCTGCCAGGAGGTTGCCCGCATTCACGAATCCCTGGCCCTCGCCGCCCAACTGTGCCGCTGCGAGCGACTGCCAGCCCCCTGCCCAGCCTCCGGCCATCGATGACGCTGTTTCCTGGATGGACTCCATGGCCTGCACGTCCCCCAGCTCGGCCCTGAGGACCAGGTTCTGCATCAATATGCCTGGCAGCCGATGCAGGTCTTCTGATTCCGGTAGACGACGCAGTGACTGCAGTCCTGTGCCCTTGGTGACGAGTTCCTCGCCAGCAAGCCTGAACAGCTCCGCGAGGGCCTCCACGTAGGCACCACCGGCGGCAGCTTCCCCCCGCTCGCTCGCCAACCGTTGGGCAAGCACTGCGTTGCCGGACTTTGCTGCGGCGTAGAACGCCAAGGCGTTTCCGAGGTTTCTCAGTTGCAGTGGATCTTTGACCCGTAGCGCTTCGACGGCGGGCGTCAGCAGCTCGGCGGCCTTCTCCAGACGGCCTTGGCGCAGCATTGACATGCCTTTGAGCACTTCAATGCCTGCGCCAAAGTAGATGAGTCCCATGGCCGAACCGGCGGCGTGGCGGTCGAGAGCAGACTCAGCAGCTTCCCAATCTCCGGCTTCCAAAGCGGCCAAGGTGTAACGCAGCAGAACGAAGTCGCTGAAGTACAGGAGGTCCTTGTGGTGCTCTTCAAGCACCAGCAAGGCTTCACGGCCGGCTTCCAACGCCTGCACCGCCTGGCCCTCCACGGTCAGGAGCTCACACTGCATTGCAAGCAGGAAAATCCGGTCCATGGCAAGATCGGGCCCCTCCGATCCGAGCGCTTCGGCAAACCGCTCCAGGCCCTTTCGGAGATCTTCGAAGCTGCCCTCGTGGGCCAATGCGCGCAGCCCAATGGCATGGGCATGCCTGCTGATCAGTTGGACAGCGGGGTCGCTGGCAGGCTGACCGTGGATCAAGGCAGTTGCGGCTGTCCGGGCAGCAGCTGCGATGTCGGCGGACGAATCCCCCAGGGCAAATCTGGCAGCCGCCCACAAGAGACCCGCCCCCACTGGCCCCAAAGGATCAGCGTCCAGGAACCCGGAACCCTCCTCCAGCAGCCGCACGGCAGCGCGGTAGTCGCCGTCGTTGTAGTTGACCAAGGCCATGACTGCGCGTGCCCGCGGGCGCAGCGCCTCCGAGCGAACCTTGCCCGCAGCCGCCATTGCCAACGGGTTCTGGAGCAGTTTGGCGGCAAGGAATGCGGCCTGCAGCAGCCGTTCATCATCGACGTCGGCACCACAGTCCAGCGCCCAGCTCACCATCCGGAGCAGTCCCTCCGCCGTGGACGGCTCCGGGGGCAATTGCTGCACCATGCGCTGGCGGATCTGGAGGCTGCGGGCCGGTGAAACGATCTTGCGTAGTGCCTCGCTGTACATGGGGTGCCACATTTTCAGGGGCCCGCCGGGTCCGTTGGCGGAGAGGACAAGCCGGCTGTCCATCAATGCCCGTACGGTGTCCCTGCCTACCTGCGTGTCCAGCACGGCGGCAGGGACGGGCTCGGATAAGGCAATGACATACATCGCCTCCCGTTCAGCTTCGCTGGTCCTGAGAACCCTGTTCCGGACTACCTCGGCCAAGCTTTCCCCGCTGCCGGAGAGTGCACGCGTGAGCAGCCACACTCCGTTCCGGCGGACCAGGTTTCCATCAGCCTTCGAGTCTTCAAGGAGGCAGTGCAGCAGCAGTGGGTTGCCTTCGGACACTGAATGCAGGACTTCGGCGGCGCTGGACATGACCGTTCCGCCGAGGGTCTTTTCCGCAAGCTCGGTGACGGTTTCTTTATCCAGCGGATGCAGCTCCAGCCGCTCTGCGAGTCCGTCGTACCAGAGTTGCAGCAAGGCCGCGGGCAGGCCGGGCCTGGGCCTGCTGGTTGCTACGAGCCGCGCCCATCCGGCAGTGACCAGCTCGGCCAGGATCTGCGTGCTGCCTTCGTCGAGGTTGTGGGCGTCGTCCACGATCAACAGCAGGCGCGCGCCTTCGCCTCCACGCCGCTTCTCGAACTGGGACCAGAACTCGCGGAGGATCGCTACCGGCGATGTTGCTTGCTCCAGCGGAAGGTCCAGCAGATACGGGGCCAGCACGCCGTAGGGAACGGCGGACAATGCGGGGCTGCCATGAACGCGCATCACCACCATTTCCCCGGCCAGCCGGGCGGCGATTTCGGCGGCCAGAGCAGTTTTACCGATGCCGGGATCCGCAACCAGAAGTACGGCCCCGGCGCCTTCCTGCCTCAGAATCTCCGTGGCCAGTTCCAGTTCAGCGTCCCGGCCTACAAGGTGCTCAGCCTGCATGGGCAACCCACGCCAGGTCTACGGAAGTTCCTTGCCTTGCCTCATAGCAGCCCATTGAGCTCGCCCCGAGACGATACGCCGAGCTTGGTGAACACTTGATACAGATGACCTTCTACAGTTCGCACAGACACCCCAATATCCATCGCGATTTCACGGTTGCTGACACCCTTTCCGGCGAGTTTAGCAATTTGGCGTTCCCGTTCGGTCAGTACCGGCGCGTCGCTGCGTGGCTGGATGGGTAACGCAGGGACGGAATGCTCCAGCCGTTCAAGCCTGAGCTGCGCCGTTCGGGCTGCTGTTGTTTCGCCGGCTTCCCTGGCGTAATCAAGTGCCATGGCCACGCACCGGGCTTCAACCACCAGCAAGTCGAGGGATGCTGCGGCATCAGCGGCCGCCAAAAGGGATCGGGAGCTCTTGGTCAGGGCGCCGCGCGCAAGGTCGCCGGAGATCTTGGCCAATGGGCCCTGCCGACGGGCGGCAATGTCTTCCAACAACCGGTATTCCTCGTCCGTTCCCTGCACAGTGGCGCCAAAAAGGTAGATGCCGGCCGTGGTGAAGCGCTGCTGGTCAAGGTGGCTGCGTACCCGGGCCAGAAGCCGCTGTTTCACATCCGGGTCACCCATCCACCGCCCGGCCATCTCCGCACAAAACTCAGCAACGGATTCGGAGAAGCACGTTCCCACTCCCCTGCAGGTTCTGTAGAGGTCCAGGTATCGGCCGGCCTCCACGGAGTTGCCCAGTTGAGCGTAGGCAAAAGCGGTGGCTGCGTAGGCCACCTTGTTCATGTTCATGCTCGGGCGGAGCTCCAGTTGGGCCACGGCCGAACGCAAGGGTTCGATTGCGCTGGCGGGCTTGCCCGCATAGGCGAACGCGAGCCCCACGCCGAGTTCGGTGAGCGCACCCCGGTACTGAAGGCGTGACGACCCGGAGGGGGTTCGGCGCATGAGTTCGATGCACTTCCGCCACTGCCCGGACAACAGGAGGACCAAGTATGCATGCCTGGCAAAGGATTCCTCCAACTGCGAAGAGCGGTCCGTGTCCCCCAAGTGCCGCGAAACGGTCCGCGCGAGTTGTTGCGCCTCCAACTCCCTGCCCAACATGCAGCGGGCCTCAATGAGGAAGAAGGAGGACTTAAGCCAGTGTTCGCGGTCATCCGACGGGGCCTTGGCATGCTCCTCTTCCAAGGCGTCAATCATTTCCGCGTACTCGCCCATATAGGTTTTGTACTCGTAGCCGCAAAGCCGGAGCCGGTTTCGCGCCCGGGCCATGGCGTGTGCGGGATGGTCCGCGGCTTTGGCCTCGAGCGTCTCCAGACCGGCGGCGATCACTCCCGGCACCATTCCGGAACGACCGTCAATCCACGTCATTGCCTGGCATTTTGCTGCGATGACCTCAGCGAACTCCAACGGCTCCAGAGCCTCGATGTGAGACTCGGACACCTCGTCCAATGCCTGGGCCGCGTGCAACGGCAGGTCCAGCATGAGGTAGGCCGCAGCTTTCAGGCGCTGCCCTGGCACCCATTCGCTGTCCTTCGGGTCCAATGAAAGGGTGCACTGAATAGCGAAGTTGGGGTCGTAGTCATCCAACGCGGCCCGCCCTGCCGCAAGTGCATGCGCCGGCGACGGCGCGGGCTCGTCCTCACAGGCATGCATCCACGCCGCATAGCTCAAGAGGTCCTGCGGTGCCAAGGCTTGAAGTTCCGGCTCTTTGGGACCATGGAGCATCAACCGCAGCTCGCGCATGCGGCGGGTGCTCAGCCACCCACGGACTACTTCCCCTACGTACGGGTCCCGGAGCGAGACCCAGTGGTCGCCACCTTTTTCAATGGTCAGCAGTGCCGACTCTTCCATCTCCACCAGAACTTCGGTACCGAAGATGGCTGCAAGATCCAACAGTGTTGCGCGCTGCGCGCAGGCAAGGATTTCGACGACGGTCCTGTTGGCCTGCGCTTCGCGCGCCAGTCTGGAGCGGACAAAGTCCTCCACTACCGTGGCGCCCTCCAGTTTGATCCGGTCACGGAGTGTCCAGACGGAGTCGTTGAGGACCAAGTTGCCCGTGTGCCGCTGCTCTTCAAGAAGCGCGTGCAGGAGCATGGGGTTTCCACCTACGGCGGAGTGCAGTGAACCCACCAATGTTGAAGAAACATAATGGCCAAGGACCGAGCCCAGGACTTGCTTGGTTTGTTCCTCAGTGAGGGTATTCAGATGCACCTCGCCCAGCGCACCTTCAAGGACCAGCCGATGGAAATCCGCCGGGAGGTCGCTGGCGCGTTGGACGGTGGCGATGACCTTCGCGGTGCCGGTAGCCATGAGGTTCAGCAGCACGCCTGTGCTCATGGGGTCCATACCCCCGGCGTTGTCCACGATGAAGACAGTGTCCCGGCCAGCGGCTTCCGACCTGATCAGGTTGGTGACCGCGTGCAGGATACCGGTGGGCGAACCCACGGCACCGGACGGCAAGCGGGCCAGAAGGAAACCAAGGCAACCGTAAGGGGTTTGACCGCTGGCTACGGTATTACGCAATTGAAGGCTATGGACTTTGGGGCCGAGGGATGACACCACCGCCCTTGCCAGGCCTGACTTGCCGATTCCTCGCTCCCCGGTGAGGACCACTCCGTAGGAATCGGGAGATTCGAGATGTTTACCCGCCTTGGACAAATCGTGGCTCCGGGCCAACAGAGACCATGTTTGACGGTCCGTTGGGCCGCCCACAAGATCGGGAGCCGCAGCCCTTGCTACGCCTCCCCCGCTCCTGTTTAGCAACTCCGCCGACATCTGCATCCTTAGCTACACATCCGCGACAGTCCCCCACCGCTTACTTGCGTAACTTGCACACTACCGTCGGGCGCCCACTGTGTGTAGGCCTTAAGGTCCTTGGGACCGTCAGGCTTTGATCAGGCTTTCCTCAAGATTTGCTCAAGCTTTGGCAGGGTGATGTTTCTGTTGCGCGGCGAGCAGGCCCTGGTCCATGAGCAACTCCACGGCGTCGGCCGCTTCGTCCAGGAGGAACGGCAGTTCCTTCTTCTCCGCAGTGGCGAAGTCCCGGAGGACATAGTCGGCTGTCTCCATCCGGCCTGGCGGCCGACCCACCCCTACGCGGACGCGCAGGTAATCCTTGGTGGCAAGTGCTTTGGAGATGTCCCGCAGGCCGTTATGCCCGCCCTCACCGCCACCCATTTTTAGCTTGACTGTGTTAAAAGGAATGTCGATCTCATCGTGGACAGCTATGACATGGTCCGGCGCTATATCGAAGAAGTTGCACAGCCCGGCCACCGGTCCACCGGAGACATTCATGTACGTCATGGGTTTGGCCAGCACCACGCGGGGACCCCCGATGCCGAGCCGGCCCTCCACCACCTGGGCGCGCGCCTTGTGGACCTTGAACTTCCCGCCCATGCGGGAAGCCAGCTCATCCAGCACCATCTGGCCAACATTGTGCCGATTGTTGCTGTACTCACTGCCGGGGTTGCCGAGGCCGACAATCAGCCAAGTGTCAGTCATGGTCTCATCCTAGGGAGCGTTCGGTTAATCAGCAGGGATTGTTGGGGGCAAAGAAGAAAGTGGCCGGGACCCCAAGGGTGCCCGGCCACTCAACGGCATAAGCCTCAAGCAGTCAGAAGACTACTCGGCTGCAGCTTCGGTGCTCTCTTCTTCTTCTGCACCAGCGGCTTCAGCGATGCGGACCACCAGGGTGTCGCCTTCGGTGAGCAGGGTGGAACCCTTCGGCAGGACCAGGTCCGAAGCGTGGATGCTCTCGCCGGCCTTGAGGCCATCGATGGTGACCTCAACGGCGGTGGGAACGTGGGTTGCCTCGGCTTCGAGGGAAACCGTGGTGGCTTCGAGGCTGGCGACAGCACCCGGAGCAACTTCACCGGAAACGTGGATGGCGATGTCGACGGTAACCTTCTCGCCGGCCTTCACGGTCTGGAGGTCAACGTGCTCGATGATCTGCTTTACCGGATCGCGCTGGATGTCCTTGACGAGCGTCAGGTGCTGCTCGCCGTCGACGTCGATTGCGAGGAGGGCGTTGGAAACGCGCACTGCCAGCGTGGTGGCGCGGCCCGGCAGGTTGATGTGGATCGGCTCTGCGCCGTGACCGTAGATGACAGCCGGGATCTGGCCGGCCATGCGTGCACGGCGGGCGAAACCCTTGCCGAATTCGGTGCGCAGTTCTGCGGTGAGCTTCTGCTCAGACATATGTACTCCTTGATTACTGTGGCACCCGGAAAGTCCGGGCTGGTCTATCAGCAAGGGCGGAGGTCTGGAGACCTTCTACGCCCGGCCGAGATCGGCCGCCGAGCAGCCGTTCCGCCTGTGTTGAAGGAGATGCAGACCCAGTCGATAACGGAGACCCGCAACCCTGGTTCACAAAATGCGAACCGGATGTGCTCTCCCTCGCCAAGGTATCCCCAAGAGTTTAGCAGCGGTGTGCGCTCTTTCTGAAAACGGGCAATGAAAACGGGCCACCCGCGCACCCGAAGGTGGCGAATGGCCCGCTCAAACTCAGCAGCCCGGCGTTATGCTTTGCCGTCGAACAGGCTGGTGACCGAACCGTCGTCGAACACTTCGCGAATCGCGCGCGCAATCAACGGTGCGATCGACAACACCGTCAGCGACGGGAAACGCTTCTCTGCCGGGATGGGCAGCGTGTTGGTGACCACAACTTCGCGGGCACCGGAATCAGCGAGGCGCTGTGCGGCGGGATCGGAGAAGACCGCGTGCGTGCAAGCAATAATGACATCCTTGGCGCCGGCGTTTTTCAGGACCTGGACGGCACCGGAGATGGTTCCACCGGTGTCGATCATGTCGTCGATGAGGACGCAGGTGCGTCCTTCAACCTGACCAACCACGGTCTTGGAGACGGCCTGGTTGGGGACGGTGAGATCGCGGCTCTTGTGAACGAACGCGAGCGGGGCGCCGCCCAGGCGCTCAGCCCACTGCTCGGCAACGCGGACGCGGCCGGTGTCGGGCGAAACAACGGTGATGTTGTCGGCTTCCACCTTGGTGCGGATGTAGTCGGCCAGCAACGGGATGGCCATCAGGTGGTCCACGGGACCGTCGAAGAAGCCCTGGATCTGCGAGGTGTGCAGGTCAACAGACATGATGCGGTCTGCGCCGGCAGTCTTGTACAGGTCGGCAACCAAGCGGGCGGAGATGGGCTCGCGGCCGCGGCCCTTCTTGTCCTGGCGGGAGTACGGGTAGAACGGCGAGACAACCGTGATCCTCTTGGCGGAGGCGCGCTTGAGGGAATCGATCATGATCAACTGCTCCATGAGCCAGTTGTTCAGCGGAGCCGGGTGGGCCTGGATGACGAAGGCATCGGTGCCTCGCACGCTCTCGGCCGAACGAACGTAGATTTCCCCGTTTGCGAAGTCGTAGGCGTCGATGGGCAGGAGCTCAGTCTCCAGCTCCTTGGCGATTTCCTGCGCCAGCTCCGGATGCGCCCTTCCGGCGGCGAGAATCAGTTTCTTCTCGCCGTGTGCGGTAATTTCGCTCATGCCTGTTTGCCTTCTTCTATGGTTGCCGGGAATTGTGAAGATGTGGATGCCAGTTCTTGCGCGGCTTCGGCCAGCTTCGCGGAGGCGGTGCCCGGCCGGTTGGCGGCTACCCAGCCCTCGGCGTTCCGCTGTGCGGCCAGGCTGAGGGCCAGGGCTCCCGCGGGAACATCCTTGCGAATGACCGCCCCGGCGCCGCTGTACGCGCCGTCGCCAACTGTTACGGGTGCTACGAAGACTGTGTTCGAACCCGTGCGGACGCCCGAGCCGATCACCGTACGGTGCTTCTTCTCGCCGTCATAATTGGCGGTGATGTTGCCGCAACCGATGTTGGTGTCTTCGCCGATCTCAGCGTCACCGGCGTAGCCCAGGTGGGAAAGCTTGGAGCCGCGGCCGATTGTCACGTTCTTGGTTTCATAGAACGCGCCGATCTTGCCGGTCTCGCCCAGGACCGTGCCCGGGCGGAGGTAAGTGAACGGTCCAACGCTTGCCTTGGCACCGATCGTGGAACCGGAGCCGTGCGTACGGATCACCTTGGCGCCCTCGCCAACGTTGACGTCGGTCAGGGTTGTATCAGGACCCACGACGGCGTCCCGCGCCACCGTGGTTGAACCGTGCAGTTGGGTGTTGGGCAACAAGCGGACGTCTTCGTCCAGTGTGACGGTGGAATCGATCCAGGTGGTGGCGGGATCCACCACGGTTACGCCTGCACGCATCCAGGACTCGATGATGCGGCGGTTGTGTTCGGCAGCAAGGGCGGACAGCTGGATGCGGTCGTTGGCACCCTCAACCTGCCAACGGTCTTCAGTGACGACGGCGGCAACACGGCCGCCTGCGTCGCGCGCCAAGCCGAGGACATCGGTCAGGTACATCTCACCCTGAGCGTTGTCCGTGGTGACCTTCTCCAGGGCGGTCCGCAGCACGGCGGCGTCGAAAGCGTAGATGCCGGAGTTGACCTCGCGGATGGTGCGCTCGGCTTCGCTGGCATCCTTGTGCTCGCGAATGCCGGTGACTGTCCCGTTTTCGGCGCGCAGGATCCGGCCGTAACCGGTTGCGTCGTCCAGGACTGCTGTGAGGACCGTGACGGCGTTGCCCTCGGCCTCGTGCGTTGCCACAAGCTCTCCGAGCAATTCACCGGTCAGGAGGGGAACGTCGCCGTAAGTGACCACCACGGTGCCGGTCAGCTCCGCTTCGGCGTCGAGCGCCTTGAGGGCAACTTCCACTGCCCGGCCGGTGCCTGGAACGTCGTCCTGGTCAACAATGAGGGCTTCCGGATCCGAGGCCGTGACGTGCTCAGCCACGCGGTCCCGCTCGTGGCGGACAACCAGGGCCAGCTTCAGGGGATTAATGGCACGCGCGGCGAGAAGAGCGTGGCCCACCATGGAGCGGCCGCCTATTTCGTGAAGGATCTTGGGAGTCCGCGACTTCATGCGCGTTCCGGCACCTGCGGCCAAAACGATCACCGCTGCGGGACCGATGGTTTCGGGGCTCACGTACTGGCTCTCCTTGCTCGGTATGTCCCGGGTAACCCGGCTTCGGATTGCTGCCATCCAACAATGGACCCAGGCACCGTGAGAGCCGCTACAGGTACAGAGAAGGAGCGCATTTTCCGACCGTTCCGCCCATAGGATTCGAACCTATACTCCACGGCTCCAAAGGCCGGGGTGCTGCCATTACACCAGAGCGGACCGTGCATGATTCATCCCCCGGATCTTGCGGCCCGGAGGGTTTCCCGGATCACCGGGATGCACACACAAGAATCTAGTTTGCCATGACCCATGCGTGCTTCGCGACTTGACCGCCCTGCGCCCGCTCCACGACCCACTGTTCCGCCCCCGGAGGACCCGCCCAGCACCCCTTCCAGAAGGCATTTAGGGCATGATGGTCACGTGAGCAACCGCACTGAACTCCCCCGGCCGGCAGCCGCATCCGAGCCCGCAGAACACGCCGCCAGCGGTCCGGCAGCGCGTGTACGGATGACCGGGCAGCAGCGCAAATCACAGCTCATCGGCATCGGACGCGCCCTCTTTGCGGCACGTGGACTGGATGGCACCACCATCGAGGAAATCGCCGCCTCCGCCGGAGTCTCCAAGCCCGTAATCTACGAACACTTCGGCTCCAAGGAAGGCCTGTACCGCCAGGTGGTGGAGACCGAATTCCGGATCCTCCTGGATTCCATCACCGAGGCCCTCAGCACCGAAGCCAAGCCCCGGGTACTGGTTGAACGCGCTGCCCTGGCACTCCTTGGCTACATCGAAGACCGCACCGACGGCTTCCGCATCCTCATGCGTGACGCCCCGCCCTCACAGCCCGAGGGCGCCTTCTCCACACTGCTCTCCCACGTCACCGCCCGGGTGGAACATCTTCTCTCCGACGAATTCGCGCGCCGTGGATTCAGCGCGGCAGACGGAGCGATGTATGCGCAGATGCTCGTCGGTATGGTGGCGATGACGGGCCAGTGGTGGCTCGACAGCCGCACACCGGACAAGCGGGCCGTTGCCGCGCACTTGGTGAACCTGGCTTGGAACGGCCTCACCGGGCTGCAAAAAGAGCCCGAGCTCCGCAGCGAGGACTAGGTCTATTCCCGCGTTGGGGCCGCCATCCGCGTTGGGGCTGCCATCCGCGTTGGGCTGCCATCCGCGTTGGGGCTGCCATCCGCGTTGGGGCTGCCATCCTCTGCGTGCTGCTCCTTCGTCGCTTTGACGCACGCTGCCGGATGCCTGCCACAACCCTCTCTCACATCCCCCGCCCTTGAGCCCCACCCTCTCTCACATCCCCCGCCCTTGAGCCCCACCCTCTCTCACATCCCCCGCCCTTGAGCCCCACCCTCTCTCACATCCCCCTGCCCCGGTGCTTTTGTAAGCTTTGCTCATGACAGCGCCCCAGCTATACATCAGCTTTCCCGGCACAGCACGAGATGCTCTTGGCTTTTACGCCGAGGTCTTCGGAGGCGAACTTTCCCTGCATTCGTACCAGGACTTTGGACGCACCGACGGGCCGCCGGACGCGGTCGCCCATGGAGTCCTCAGCGGAGTCGTCTCCCTAAGCGGATCTGACGCAGCGGCTGGCGAGGAGTCCGTCAAGATCGAAGGGGCCATGCTCTCTCTGCTGGGAGCAGCCGAACCGGCAGTCCTCCACCAGTGGTTCGACAAGCTCGCCATGGGCGGCCGGATTCTGGACCCGCTGGAGCCGAAGCCCTGGGGTGCATCAGACGGCCAAGTCGTCGATCGTCACGGATTACGCTGGCTCATAGGCTACGAGCCGGCGTCGTCAACCGACGGGATGTGAGAGAGGATCCACCCCAAACCCGAGGGATGTGAGAGAGGATCCACCCCAAACCCGAGGGATGTGAGAGAGGGTTGGTAATCGTCAGTGGCGTTTCGCGTAGGAGCGCATCGCGGCGCATCGGGAAACGCAGGTCGCCCCGCGACCGCAGGTGCCCCTATGCGCCGGGTCTAAGCGACGCCGAAACGGCGCTGACCACCGCTAAGCGACGGCGAAGCGGCACTGTCGGGCCGCAGCACCCCTATTCGCCGAGGACTTCGGCGGCCTCCAGCCATTCCAGCTCCAGGCCCTCTTTCTCCTCGAGCAACTCCTGCAGCTTGGCGTTGAGCTCCCCCAAGGCATCGAAGTCGCCGGATTCGGATTTGGCGGCCATCTGGGTGTGGAGCTTTTCTTCCTGCTGGGAGATCTTGCCCAGTTGGCGGTCGATCCTGTTAAGGTCCTTGCGGGCTTCGCGCTTTTCGGCTTCGCTGGCACCGGATGGAGCGGCGGAGCCGGTGGCGGCGGTCGGAGCGCCGGAGCCGCCCCCAACGGCGCCCGAGGCCAGTGCAGCTTCGCGCAGTTCGAGGTACTGGTCCACGCCGCCGGGCAGGCCGCGGAGTTTGCCGTCTCCCAGGAGAGCCATCTGGTTGTCGGTGACGCGTTCCAGGAGGTAGCGGTCGTGGCTGACGACCACCAGCGTTCCGGGCCAGCCGTCCAGGACGTCTTCGACGGCGGCAAGGGTGTCGGTGTCGAGGTCGTTGGTGGGTTCGTCGAGCATGAGGACGTTGGGCTCCCCCACAAGCAGGCGCAGGAGCTGGAGTCGCCGCCGCTCACCGCCGGAGAGGTCGCTGACGGGGGTCCACTGCTTTTCTTTGGTGAAACCGAGTTGTTCCACGAGCTGGCCCGCGGTGAATTCCTTGCCGCCCACGCTGAAGGACCGCTTTTCCCGTTCGATGACCTCGATGACGCGCAGGTCCGATACTTCGTCCAGCTCTTTGACGTCTTGGGTGAGCACGGCGGTGACCACGGTCTTGCCCCGCTTGACCTTGCCGGAGCTCGGCTGGATTTCACCGTTCAGCAGCTTGAGGAGCGTGGACTTCCCGGCTCCGTTGACGCCCACCAGGCCAAGTCTTTCGCCCGGCGCCAGTCGCAGGGTGATGTTGTCGAACAGCTTCTGCCCGGTTTCGCCGCCCTCGAAGTCCAGCGTCACGTTTTCGAGGTCCAGAACGTCCTTGCCCAGGCGCGCGGTGGCCATTTTGCTGAGGGCCACGGAGTCGCGGGGATCGGGTACGTCGGCAATGAGGTCGTTGGCAGCTTCGATCCGGAACTTGGGCTTGGCAGTTCGGGCCGGCGCACCACGCCGAAGCCACGCTAGTTCCTTTTTGACGAGCTGCTGACGTTTACCTTCGACGACGGCGGCCATGCGGTCGCGCTCGGCGCGCGCCAAAACGTACGCGGCGTACCCGCCGTCGAACATGTCCACCATGGCGTCGTGGACTTCCCAGGTGTAGTTGCAGACTTCGTCGAGGAACCAGCGGTCGTGGGTGACCACCAGGAACGCGCCCTGGTTGGCGCGCCAGCGTGTCTTGAGGTGCCGGGCCAGCCAGGCGACGCCTTCGACGTCGAGGTGGTTGGTGGGTTCGTCCAGCATGATGACGTCGTGGTCTTCGATGAGGAGCTTGGCAAGTGCTACGCGGCGTTTCTGTCCACCGGACAGCGCGTGGACGTTGGCGTGCCAGTCGACGTCGCCTACCAGTCCGCCCATGACTTCGCGGATCTTGGCGTTGGCCGCCCATTCGTGGTCCGCGCGGTCGCCGACGATCGCAGCGCCTACTGTCAGGTCGCCGTCGAGCACGTCGCCCTGGTCCAGGTAGCCGACGTTGACGTCCCCGCGCTTGGTGACGCGACCGGAATCCGGCGTCGAGCGCAAGGCGAGCAGACGCATGAGCGTCGATTTACCATCCCCGTTGCGCCCCACCATGCCGATGCGGTCGCCATCTTCCAAGCCGAGGGTGACGCCGTCGAGGACAGTGCGGGTCGCGAACGAAACGGTGAGGTTTTCGCCGCCAAGCAGGTGGGCCAATGGGTACTACTTTCTACTGCTGGAATGCGGAGTTACTAAAGGAGGGTATCGGAGATGATCCGGGCGCCGGGCACGGGACCGTGAACGGCCAGGGCATTGTGTCCACGGTGAGTCAGCTCTTCGGCAAGAACGCTGGCTGAGACGGAATCCCGGGCCAGGAGTGCGATGGTTGGTCCCGAGCCTGAGACCATGCCGGCAAGGGCGCCTCGCGCTTCACCCAGTCCTATGGTGTCGCGAAGTTGGGGCGCGAGTGTGATGGATGCCCGCTGGAGATCGTTGATCAGCACGCGGCTGAGGGTCTCAGGGTCACCCTTACGCAGGGCCTGGAGGATGGTGGGATCCACGTCAACGGGCTCTGGAATCTCGACGCCTTCCGAATCCCGAAGTCCGTCAAGCGTGCGGAACACGTCAGGTGTGGACAACCCGTAGTCGGCAAAAACCAGCACCCAATCCATTTGGGCCTTGGCCAGGGCCGGCGAGAGTTTGTCTCCCACGCCAAGCCCGACGGCGGTGCCTCCCAGGAGCGAGAACGGCACGTCTGCGCCCAACTCGGCGGCCAGGTGCGCGAGTTCCTCGCGTGAAAGACCACTATTCCAGAGTGCATCGCAGGCCAACAGGGTGGCTGCGGCATCGGCAGAACCGCCGCCCATGCCACCGGCCACGGGCACACGCTTGGTGATTTCCAGGTGCACGCCGGTTGGCTTCTCTGACATTTCAGCCATGATGGCTGCAGCCTTGTACGCCAGATTGCGCTCGTCCAGGGGGATGTCCACGCCGTCCAGGTCCAGTGTGCTGTCCGGGCTGATGCTGACAGTGATTCCTGGCGCCTCTGTGCTGGTGGCCGCCACTTCCTCGTACAGGGAAACGGCGAGGTACACGCTGGCTACCGAGTGGTATCCATCGGGCCGCAACGGCCCGACGCTCAGGGAGACGTTGACCTTGCCCGGGGCTTTGACGCGGACTGTGCGGGCATGGAAGCGCTCCCCCACGAACGGGAGGCTGCTTGGCTTGCGGTTACCCGGGTTCATGCGTCCACTGGGTGGCGGGCTTCGGCGATCTTGACATAGGCATTGATGTCCAGGACCTCGCCGCGCGCCGTAGGGTCAACGCCGGCGGCCACGAGGCACCGCTCAGCTTCCGAGGCGCTCCCGGCCCAACCGGCAAGTGCGGCACGAAGTGTTTTCCGCCGTTGCGCGAAGGCTGCATCAATGACGGCGAAGACCTGCTCACGGGTTGCATGCGTTTCCGGGGGGTCGTGCCGGGTGAAGGCAACCAGGCCGGAATGGATTTTCGGAGCAGGCCAGAACACGTTCATGCCAATGACACCGGCTTTGCGCATGTGCCCGTACCAGGCCGCCTTGACCGACGGGACTCCGTAGATCTTGGAACCAGGTGTTGCGGCTAGGCGATCGGCAACCTCATCCTGCACCATGACCAGGCCATGCTGGAGGCTTGGAAAGTGCTGCAGGAGGTGAAGCACCACCGGAACAGCCACGTTGTAGGGCAGGTTGGCCACCAACGCTGTGGGAGGCAGAGGCAGTTCGGTGACCTTCATGGCGTCGGACAGCACCAGGTGGAAGTTCTCTTCCGCCCCGGGCCGCCAGGCGCGCACGGTCTCCGGCAGCTTTTCTGCCAACACGGGGTCGATTTCGACAGCGACGACAGCTTTGGCCGCGTCCAGCAAACCCAGGGTCAAGGAGCCCAGCCCCGGGCCTACCTCCAACACGGTTTCATCATCGCCAATGGCGGCGGCGGCCACGATCCTGCGGATCGTGTTGCCGTCGATCACAAAGTTCTGCCCCAGGGTTTTTGTGGGGCGTACACCGATTTCCTCGGCGAGCCGTCGGATATCTGTGGCGCCCATCAAAGGCGCGACGGCGGCGGGTTCGGAATTCGGTTCAGTCACCTAGGTATCGTATCGCCTGTGCGGGGTCAGGCCGCGTGGGCGCAGCCCCAGTCGCTGAGGCCGTTCTTGGCGTAGAGACGGTTGGCGATCTCGATCTGCTGTGCTTTGGTGGCAAGGCTGGCGTTGGGAGCGTAGGCTCCACCACCGTTGGCAAGCCAGGTGGGGCTGGAGAACTGCAGGCCGCCGTAGTAGCCGTTGCCGGTGTTGATGGACCAGTTTCCACCCGATTCACACTGGGCAATCCTGTCCCACATGGCTTCGTTCGGAGCGCCGGTGGGGCCGCTGGCTGCGGGGGCTGCGGCTGCTGCCTGGGGGGTGGGAGCCGGGACGGGGCGGGCCTTGGTACCGACGCTGATCTTTTCGGCTACCGGCTGGGTGGCTACGTTGCTGGAGACCAAGGTGCGCGACGCTTCGCGGCCGTCCACGAGGACCAGCTTGAACGTCTTGACCAGGGATCCTGCGACGCCTTCCTGGGTCACCTTCTCTTCGCCCTTGAAGAGCTCGGCACTATCGCTCTTCACGCTTTCGAAGGGAACTTCTTCGGTGGCTTCGGCGGTCTTGCTGGTGTCCACGCGGGAGACCTTGATCACCATGTCCTGGACGATGGGTGCGTTGCCCGGCTGGGAGATGTGGTCGTTGGCGCCAACGGTAATTCCGGTGTCTTTGAGCACGGTGGCGACGTCGGTCGCCGTCGTGGTGGTGCTGGTGTCCTTGCCGTCTGCCACCACGCTGATGGTCTTGGGCGTGGAGATGGAAACGAAGGAGCCGGTCACTTCCAAGGATGCCTCTTTGGGCTGGGAGATCTCGGAGGAGCTCGCTACACCGAGTTCGGTCACCAGTCCTGCAACGTCAGGGGCGGTGGTGTTCACCGTCTTCCGGGCGCCGTCCAGTTCAATGGACACGGCCTTGGCCAGGTTGACGTTCACTACGGATCCGTTGTCGACCCGTGCGTCGAGAGCCGGCGAAACGCGGTCCGCGTCCTTCAACTCGACCTTGGCTGCTTTGACCACTTGGTCAACAGTGCCGCCGAAGGTCTGGATGGAGCTCACTTTGCCGTCCACATTGAGGGTGACGGTCTTGTTGTTGCCGACAAATGCCACGACACCAACTACCAGCGCTGCGACTACCAGCAACTGGGTACCTACTTTGAGGAAGCTGAACTTGCCATCCGTTGTGAAGAACTTGATCACGATCGCCCATTACTCTCAGACCATCCGGGCACGGGGAAAAGCGCAAAAGTAATGCCGACCGCAAAAACGGAGGGCCAGGCAAAAAGCCTGGTCCCACCTTTGCTGCCGGCATCTGCGCCGCCAAAAAACATTCAACTTATTGCCCCGAAATTATCCGGAACAGTTGTCCGAAGGCCTTCCCCGACCCCGGCTACTTGTTTAACACAGTAACCGATCCGTTATAAACGAGCCAAGAAAGGTGCATACCGGGTATCCACGCAGTCGGCTCCGCCGGTGTGCAAAGAGGGCGGCCTAGGCCCAGGATCCGTAGGCATTCAGGGTGTTTTCGGCCAATCGCGAGCATAGCTCGGACAAGTCATCTTCTGTCACGTCCGCCATGGAGCGGACCGTGTAGGGAACCATATAGCTCGCATTTGGCCTTCCGCGGTGGGGATGCGGCGTGAGGAACGGCGAATCGGTTTCCACCAGGATCCTGCTTGGCTCGGCAATGGCCAGGGCGGCGCGGAGATTTCCTGCGTTCTTGAAGGTCATGGTGCCGGCGAACGACATGTACCAGCCGTTCTGGTTACAGATCCGGGCGAGTTCCTCATCTCCGGAGAAGCAGTGGAAAACCACGCGGTCCGGGGCGCCTTCCTCCCGGAGGACCTGCACAACGTCGTCGTGAGCGTCGCGGTCGTGAATCTGGAGCGTCAGCCCGAGCCGTTTGGCGATGTCGATGTGGCGCCGGAAGGAGTACCGCTGATGGGCCAATCCCTCGCCGTGGGTCCGGAAGAAGTCCAGCCCGGTCTCGCCGATGGCCCGGATCCGCGGATGTCCGGCCAGCGCCTCGATTTCAGCGAGTGCCGATTCCAGTTCACCGCGGGCCGCGTATTCGGGGGCATCGTTGGGGTGAAGTGCTACGGCTCCGAGCAGCCGGGGATCAGCTTCCACCGCTTGTACCGTGAATCGTGACGATTCGAGGTCGCACCCCACTTGGACAGCGCCCTGGACACCCACGGCTTCCGCGGAGTCCATCGCGTCCCGGACCGAGACCTCTATCAGGCCGTGCCTGAAGTCCAGATGCGTGTGATTGTCCATCACGGGTACGGGCAGGGGTTCGGGCGCTGGCGGGTACTCCCGGCGCGACTCTTTTTCGTCTGCTGCGCCGGCGGGCGCCCGGTAGGGTGCGGGGGCGAGGGAATTGCACATGCTTCCACCTTAATCGGACCGCGGTCCTCCTTGGGCGGCGCAGGACGACTACACGGTAAATTCCCAGCGGAACATAAATTCCGGAGCAGTATGTTAGCGCGGGCCAAAGTCTGGGTAGTCTGGAACGGACAAGCGGCCAACACCAGCAGCGCTCAGCGAAGACAGCTGCTGCCGAGGCCACGGCTGAAGGGCAATCCATGGAGTCCAAGCGACAAGTCACCGTTGAACCTTCTCCTGTTCAGGGCGAGGATTACAGTCCCCTGCCACGTGACGGCGCGGGGCTCAACGGGCATAGGCCGCACGTCATGGATGCGGAACGGTTCCACGATGCCAGCGAACGCATCCTTGGCTCCATCAACAAGGTCATCGACGGAAAAGCCGATGCCGCGAAGCTTGCCCTCACCGTACTGCTGGCCCAGGGCCATCTCCTGTTGGAGGATGTGCCGGGCGTCGGCAAGACCCTGCTTGCGAAGACGCTGGCCCGCACTGTGGACTGCACGGTGTCCCGCATCCAGTTCACCCCGGACCTGCTGCCCTCCGATGTGACCGGAGTGTCCATCTATAACCAGTCGTCCCGGCAGTTCGAGTTCCGGCCCGGCGCCGTGTTCGCGAACATCGTCATCGGTGACGAAATCAACCGGGCTTCGGCCAAAACCCAGTCCGCGCTCCTCGAATGCATGGAAGAGCATCAGGTGACTGTGGATGGGCATTCGTACCAGCTGGGTTTGCCGTTCATGGTGGTAGCTACACAGAATCCCATCGAAATGGAAGGCACGTACCCGCTGCCCGAAGCACAGCGGGACCGTTTCATGGCCAGGATCTCCATGGGTTACCCGGACAAGGACGCAGAGATCGAGATGCTGGAGACTCATCAGGCGTCTTCACCCTTGACCAAGGTGACTCCCGTGGTCACGGCCGCTGATGTGGCCGCCATGATCGCCACCGTCCAGCAGGTCTACGTCTCCGCAGCCATTAAGGAGTACACCGTGGCCATCGGACGGGCCACCCGGGACAGCGCCCGCCTTCGCCTTGGAGCCAGCCCGCGGTCCTTGCTGCAGCTGCTGCGTGCGGCCAAGGCCACGGCAGCACTGGACGGTCGCGATTTTGTCCTTCCGGATGACGTAGTGGACGTAGCCGAATCGGTGCTGGCCCACCGCATCATCCTGGACCGCAAGGCTGCGAGTTCGGGCGATACCCCGCAGAGCATTCTCCGGGGCATCTTCGCTTCCCTGCCCGTTGCCCAGGAACCGCCGGGCGCGTGGGGCAGGGACAGGCACAGCGTTTAGGAGACATGCCGGAATGGCGCTCATGGATCGGCTTCCCAAGCATTTATTCACCAACCGTGGCTGGGGACTCTTGGCTGCCGGGGCGCTTGCTCTGGGGTGCGCCTACGTCATGGGCAGGCGTGATCTCCTGACGCTGTCCGTTCTCTTGATTGTCCTGCCGCTGGTGGCGCTTGCCGGCGTCCGGGTGCTCAAACCAAAATTCCAGGTGTACAGGGAGTTCAACCCGTCCACGGTGGAGACCTCCAGCACCACCACAGTTCGCCTGGCCGTTGCCCGGTCTTCGTATTCCACGGGGCACGTCATCATGGAGGAGCAGTTGCCTCCCCGTTTCGGCGAGCCGCCCGCTTTCCGTTTTCCCGCCCGGTCAGCATCCGGAGGGACCAGCCGCTATGAGTATCACCTGCGCTCCGGCAAGCGTGGGCAGTTCCGGATTGGTCCGGTGACTGCCGAGTTCAGTGACCCGTTCGGCTTGTCGCTGCGGCGGCATGCAATTGACGACGGCGATATCCTCACCGTGACGCCGGCCGCCGTCGAACTTCCCGTCACAGGCCTTGCCGGTGCGCGCGGCAACGATGGCGTCACTGCGACCCGCATCCGCGCCAACCCGAGCGACGATGACATCATGACCCGCGAGTATCGGCACGGTGATCCCATGCGCCGCGTTCACTGGGCGGCGACTGCCCGCCACGGCCAGCTCATGGTGCGCCAGGAGGAGTCCGTGACCACACCGGAAGCCACCCTCATTCTTGACCAGAGATTCACCGCTTTTGCCGCCGGAACCGGGTCCGTCTTCGGGAGCCACGACGAAGATTCGGACCTGGTCACCAGCACCAACTTTGAGTGGGTTGTCACGGCCGCGATGTCCATCACGGCGCATTTGGCGGAACGGAACTATTCGTTGCGGCTCCTTGACTCCTTTGGCAGCCCGGCTTTCCTCCGTTCGCGCTCGGCGCCGGACCCGGATGCGGAGGAGTTTGCCGGCACGGGCGGCCTTCAGGCCATCGCCGAAGGCCTGGCGGCCGTGGAACTGAGCGGACCCAGGCACGTCAGGGTGGAGCACCACCGGACCGATCACAATGCCGAACTCAAGCACACTGCAGAACACAGGCACGGCGCAGAACACATCGGTCCGGCGGGCACGGAAAGTGCCGACCTTCCTTTCAATGACCGCCTGATGGACAAGCTCTCGGCGCATCGCTTGCGCGGTCCCCTGCTTGCCCTGGTGGGCAACCTGTCGCTCACCGAGGCAAGGTCACTTGCCCCGGCGGCCGGCTACGGCGCCAACGCGTTCGCCTTGGTGATGACCGATGCGTCACGGAACAACGAGGAAGTACTGGAGATTTTGCGCCTCGCAGGTTGGAGGGCGGCCGCTGTCACGTCAAAGACCCAGTTGACGGCTGCCTGGTCATCCTTCGATGAGGGCGGCATCGTAGCTGCCGCGGACGCCGCCATGGATGTCCGGCGTGGAGCGGCGGTGCCACGATGACCGCTACGTCCCACCGCAACTCCCCCGGCGTCCCTACCAAACCGGCCGGCACCCCTGCATCCGGTAGGACTCCTCGGCCCCATGTCCCGGGCCCTGGGCCGTATCCGTGGGCCATGGCAGGTTCAGTGGTGGTAGCTATACTTGGCGCCGGACTGTCCCTGAACGGTGTCCTCAGGGGCTGGGCCTGGTTCATGCCGCTGGTCACCACGGTGGTAGTGGTTGCGCTGACGTTGGCTGTCCTCCGGGCAATCCGTGCCCAGCCGCTGATTGCCACTTTGGCCTCTTTTGCTTCACTCGCCGGTGTGCTCAGCTTCATCTTCTGCCGCCAGGAAAGTCTGGCGGGATTCATCCCCACTACCGGAACCTTCGCCGCCGTCGGACGCCATATTAAACGTGCCGCCGAGACGGTGGTGTCCGAGAGTGCACCTGTGGCCCCCAACGCCGGGATCGTCTTTGTCATGTGCGCCTGCCTTGGGCTCCTGGTGATCCTGATCGATGCCCTGGCCGTTCCCCTGTCCATGCCTGCGGCCAGCGGCATTGGACTCCTGGCGGTTATGGTGGTCCCGGCCACCATCAAACCCCAGAGCGTGGGAGTGGCTGGATTCATCGGCGCGGCAGTGGGCTACCTGCTCATCCTCGGTTGCAGCCACTGGTTCGCCCCTGATGCCAGGCTCCAGTCCGGTTCTGGACGTGGCGCCGGCCAGTTCAAGCGCTCGGTGGTCACCGGAGGGCTGGCACTGGCTCTGACCATGACTGTCCCCCTGGCCATTCCCGGGTTCGAGACCGGAACCTTTCCGCAGGGTTCACGGCTGAGCCCGTGGGGAACGTCCAATGGCCTCAACCCCATGATCACCTTGGGCAACAGCCTCCGGAGCCCCACCGGTTCGGGTCGCATCACCTATGCAACCAGCGCCAGCGGTCCCCTGTACCTCAGGTCCGTTACCATCGACCACTTCGACGGCGAAACCTGGGCGCCCGATGATCGTGCCGCCGAGCGCCGTGTTGGGGCCGACAGGATCGAGACGGGGTACGCCGTGCAAGGCGAGGTGGTCAACGCCGTGACTTCCGTCAATGCGGGCCTGTTCACCAGCCCTTACCTCCCTGCTCCGTTTGCTCCGGCCTCCGTGAACGGCCTGAACGGGCGCTGGACCTGGGATCCAGCGACGTTGAGCATCATGAGCACGGAGACCACCACACGCGCGCAGCGGTACGTCGTTTTTTCCGCAGCCCCCAAGATCACGGCACAGTCCCTGTCCCAGGCCTCTGCCCTCCCGCAGGGCATTTCAGAGGACTTCCTCCGGGTTCCGGGCAACCTTCCGGACATCGTGCGGCAAACCGCCGACTCCGTCACGGCCTCTGCCGGCAGCAACTACGGCAAGGCGCTGGCCATCCAAAAGTACCTGCGTTCCGGAGAATTCACTTACTCCCTCCAAGCTCCCGTGCAGAACGGTTATGACGGCAACGGACTCTCGGTCCTGGCTGATTTCCTCGCCGTGAAGAGCGGTTACTGCGTTCATTTCTCCTCCGCCATGGCGGTCATGGCGCGGGCTGAAGGCATCCCCAGCAGGATCGCCGTGGGCTACGCACCGGGCCGCCTGACGGGCGAGTCGGTGGCGCTGGTGGGCCAGGGTTCCTTCCCTGAGTACGAGGTTGACGCCCGGGATGCCCATGCGTGGCCCGAGCTGTACTTCGAGGGCCTGGGCTGGGTCCCCTTCGAGCCGACACCGTCCCGTGGCGTCCCTCCCGAGTACGCGATGGAAAGTTCAGTACCCGGGAACCTCAGCACCAACGCGGATGAGAAGGACGTCCTCACTACCCCTGCACCGCCGGCGCCAGCGCCGATACCGATACCCGGAGTGGAGACTCCCGCCGGAGGGTCGGCCACCGCTAACCCGCTTCCCACGATCGGCGCGGCAGCGGCCGGGGTACTGCTGCTTGCTGGATTCCTATGGTCACCGAGGCTGAGCCGGACGGTCCTCCGGCGGCGTCGACTGAACCGAAAGCCTCCGGATGATGCCGACGTCCCGGGCTATAAGGATCCCGCCCCTGAACTCGCATGGGCGGAATTGCAGGACCTGGCCACCGATTACGGTGTGCCTTCAACGCCCAGCGAAACGCCCAGGCATTTCTCCGCCCGGCTGCGTTCCAGCACCGCACTGGGTGATACGGGAGGACTCGACGACGCCGCACATACAGCAGTCGCATCCCTCACCTCGGACTTCGAACGGCAACGCTACGGTCGCCCGGCGGCGGCAGCGCCGGCAGCGGCCGGCCGCATCGCCGTCGTCCGTGAGGCGTTGCGAAACAACGCCCGCTGGTTGGTGCGCTTCCGCGCTGACTGGCTGCCGCCGTCGATGATGCAGCGTTGGGTCCATGCGCTCGGCGCACCGTTCCGGGCGGTGGGAAGGCTCGCCAAAGCCACAGGGTGGGCGATTGTCCGGTGGTGGCGCAGGCTCAGGGGCCTGCTCCCCCAGCGCCGCTAGCTCAGCGCACAGACAGCAAAGGGCCCGACGCCGGAACTTGTGATTCCGGGGCCGGGCCCTTTGCATGTGTCAGCCGTTCTTGTTGCGAGAGCGGCGGACCGGATCCTGTGCAGCCTAGTCGGCGTACGGGTCCGCGATACCTACGTACTGGGTGTAGAGGTACTCTTCGATGCCTTCGGAGCCGCCTTCGCGGCCCAGGCCGGACTGCTTGACGCCACCGAAGGGGGCAGCGGCGTTGGAGATCACACCGGCGTTGAGGCCGAGCATGCCGGTTTCGATCTTTTCGCTGATGCGAAGCCCGCGGTTGAGGTCCTTGGTGAAGACGTAGGCAACCAGGCCGTACTCGGTGTTGTTGGCCAGGCGAACGGCGTCGTCTTCGGTGGAGAAGGTGATGATCGGCGCAACGGGCCCGAAGATCTCCTCCTGGAGGATACGGGCGTCAGCTGCGACGTTTTTCAGCACGGTGGGCTGGTAGAAGTAGCCGGGACCGTCGACGGCGGCACCACCTGTGACTGCTGTGGCACCTCCCGCTACGGCTTCGGAAACCAGTGCGTGCACGCCATCGCGGGCCTTGCCGTCGATCAGCGGGCCAACCTTGGACTCCGGCTCGGTGCCACGGGCAGTGGTCAGTGCACCGATCTTGGCGGCGAACTTCTCCGCGAAGGAATCAGCGATGGACTCGTGCACAATGAAGCGGTTCGCTGCGGTGCAGGCCTCGCCCATGTTGCGCATCTTGGCTGCGATGGCACCTTCAACAGCCTTGTCCAGGTCGGCGTCTTCGAAGACCACGAACGGGGCGTTGCCACCCAGTTCCATGGAGGTGCGCAGGACCTTGTCCGCGGCTTCGCGGATCAGCGCCTGGCCCACCGGGGTGGAGCCGGTGAAGGAGATCTTGCGGAGACGGTCGTCCTTGATCAGCGGGCCGGTGACGGCGCCCGCAGTGGAGGTCTGGATGACGTTGAGGACACCGGCGGGCAGGCCGGCTTCCTGCATGACCTGGGCGAACAGGAGGCTGGTCAGCGGGGTCAGGTTTGCGGGCTTGAGCACCATGGTGCAACCAGCGGCGACGGCGGGGGCTACCTTACGGGTGGCCATGGCCAGCGGGAAGTTCCACGGGGTGATCAGCAGGCAGGGACCCACCGGCTTCTTCTGCACGAGGAGGCGGTTCTTGCCATCCGGTGCTGCGGAATAGCGGCCGGACACGCGGACGGCTTCCTCGGAGAACCAGCGCAGGAACTCGGCACCGTAGGTGACTTCACCGCGGGCTTCGGCCAGGGGCTTGCCCATTTCCAGGGTCATCAGCAGTGCGAAGTCTTCGGCACGCTCGGTGACAAGTTCGAACGCACGGCGCAGGATTTCGCCGCGTTCGCGCGGTGCGGTGCGGGCCCAATCAGCCTGGGCGGCAGCGGCGGCGTCGAGTGCGGCAGCGCCGTCCTCAGCACCGGCGTCGGAGATGCTGAGCAGGACCTTGCCCGTTGCCGGGTCCTCAACATCAAAGGTTTTTCCGGATCCGGCCGGGCGCCACTGACCGTTGATCAGCAGGCCGGTAGGGACGGAAGCCAGCAGTTCGCTTTCGCGTTCAACCGTGACAGTCATGGCGACTCCTTCGTCTTGGGTGCTTTGGAGAATTGCACCACTGGGGTTCGTTGCCGGAAGTGGCTTGAATTACTGCCACGGTACTGCCCCGTGAGAAGCAGTGTCTACGCCTTCACGCACTGCCGCATGGTCGCCATTTTGTGCAGCTGCACAGCACGCGTCAGCGTGCCGCCAGTACCGCCGAATAGAGCTCCCGCTTGCTGACACGGGCGTCGTCGGCCACTGCGGCCACGGCCTCCTTCAACCGGATGCCCTGGGAAATGAGTTCGTTCACCGCGGCCACGTGGTCCTCCGGCTTGCCGGGTTCCTGTTCAGGCGCACCGCCCACCACAACCGCGATTTCGCCGCGGACCTCGTTGTTCTCTGCCCACTCCAGCAATTCACGCAACGTGCCGCGAATGACTTCTTCGTAGGTCTTGGTCAGCTCACGGCACACGGCGACGCGGCGATCGGCCCCGAAGCGCTCATGGAGTGCCCGCAACATGACCTCAAGCCTGTGCGGGGCCTCAAAGAAGACCATCGTGCGGCGTTCGTCGGCGAGGTCGGCCAGACGTGAGTTCCTGTCCCCCGACTTTCGCGGCAGGAATCCTTCAAAGCAGAAGCGGTCGGTGGGCAAGCCGGACAGCGCCAAGGCCGTCAGCACCGCAGAGGGGCCGGGAACGGCCGTGACCGTCAGTCCGGCGGCAACCGCGCCCTCCACCAGACGGAATCCAGGGTCCGAAACCGCCGGCATTCCGGCGTCGCTGACCATCAGGATGGTCTTGCCGGCGCGCACGTGGTCCAGGAGCTCACCGGTCTTGGCTACTTCATTGTGCTCGTGGTAGCTGATGACCCGACCAGTGACTTCAACGCCGAGCGCCGTCACCAGCCGGTGCAATCGCCTGGTGTCCTCTGCAGCCACAATGTCTGAGGTGCCCAGGAGCTCAATCAAACGCGCGGAAGCATCGCCCACGTTGCCGATGGGTGTTGCCGCAAGCACAATCCTGCCCACCCCGTGAGTTGCGCCGGAAGCAGAAGCGGCCTCCTCCAGATCGTCGTTAAAGGGAGCCTCGTCCGGGGTGCTGCGTTGTTCGTCCACCTGCCAAGCCTAATGCCGCGCGGGGTTCAAGGATGCAGCAAGGATGGAAAGGTAGCATGGGCGGGTGAACCAGTCGCCCGTTCCTGTCACCGCTTCCGGATCCCCGGCGGCGTCCCCGGCGACCCCGGAACCCGGAGACTCAGCTGTGGAGGGAAGCAGCGATCAGCCGGATACGCCGAAACCCGTAAGTGAGCCACAGCCCCGGCGGGCGGCGCACCTGAGTGACAGCACCGTTGGTCCGTTGCCCGGCCGCGGGTTGGAGGGGCACCGTTGGATCGCCCGACCGTCCGAGGCCTACACTGCCCAGGCATTGAAGGAACGTCTGATCGGTGGTGTCCAAAGCTGGCGGGATTACCCTGTTTCCTTGCGCCTATGGTTCTGGCTCATCCCCGCCATCACAGCGATCCTGGGCGGCATTCTCCGATTCTTCCGACTGGATGACCCACCCAGCCTGGTTTTCGACGAAACGTATTACGTCAAGGATGCTTACTCCTATGTGGTGAGCGGCTACGAACGCAGTTGGCCTGCCAACGCCAACGATTCCTTCAATTCCGGCAACCCCGATATTCTCCTCAACACTCCTGAGTACGTAGTCCACCCACCCGTCGGCAAGTGGATGATTGCCTTCGGAATGTGGCTGTTCGGCGGGGACAATCCCTTTGGCTGGCGGTTCAGCGCGGCTTTGGCCGGCACACTGACGGTCTTCCTCGTCTCGCTCATTGCACTGAAGCTGTTCCGCTCACACACCCTCGGCGCCGTTGCCGGACTCCTGCTGGCCATCGACGGCCACCATCTGGTGCTCTCCCGTACGTCGTTGCTGGACGTCTTCCTGGCGCTCTGGATCCTGGCCGCTTTCGGCGCCCTGTTAATGGACCGCGACGACGGCCGCCGTCGTTTGGCTTCCCGGCTCGCCGCGCAAGCGGCTGCTTCGCCGGGAGGCCGTCCCAAGCCCTCCCAACTGGTAGCCGGACCGTGGCTTGGCATGCGGTGGTGGCGTCTGGTTGCAGGTCTTTGCCTTGGCCTGGCCGTGGGGACTAAATGGTCGGCACTGTTCTTTGTGGCCGCTTTCGGGCTGATGACCGTGCTGTGGGACCTGAGCGCCCGGCGTATCGCAGGCATCCGGAGCTGGTTCAGCGCCGGCATCATCAAGGACGGCATCCCCGCCTTCGTGACCATCATTCCGATTGCCGCCGTCACCTACGTGGCCAGCTGGACGGGTTGGTTCCTCTCGAAGGACGCCTACTACCGGCAATGGGCTGCCGCCAACCCGGCACCCGGACTGGATTGGCTGCCTAACTCGGTGCGCTCCCTGGCGCACTACCACCTAGAGGCCTACAAATTTCATCAGGGCCTCAGCTCCGATCATCCGTACGAGTCCAGCCCGTGGACGTGGCTCATCATGGGCCGCCCCACCTCCTTCTTCTACCAGACCCCCAAACAGGGGACCCCGGGCTGCGTTGTTGAGACGTGTTCCTCTGCCATCTTGCCGGTAGGAAATCCCGTGGTGTGGTGGGGTGGAACCATCGCCCTGGCCATCCTGCTGTTCTGGTGGGCCGGACGTCGCGACTGGCGCGCCGGCGCCATCCTCGCCGGAGTGGCCGCCGGCTATCTTCCGTGGTTCATGTACCCGGAACGCACCATGTTCATCTTCTATGCGGTGTCTTTCGAACCATTCCTGGTTTTGGGCCTGACGTATGTGTTGGGGTTGGTGTTGGGACGCAGCGGCGACCCCGTCTGGCGGCGACGATCCGGACTGTACATAGTGGCTCTGGTCCTGGTGTTGGCAGTGTTGGCAACAGCCTTCTTCTATCCGGTGCTCACGGCGGAAGTGATCAGCTACCAGGAGTGGCGGATGAGAATGTGGATGCCATCGTGGATCTAGGAGGCAAACAGTGAGGGAAGCAAGCACGGAGCTCCTGGTCGAGGCGGACCCGAACACCAACGTGACGGACCTCCTCCTGGAACGCTGCCACAAGGATCCCTTCGGTAACCTGTACGCGCACAAGACGGCGAATGGTTGGCTGAACGTTTCCGCGGCGAGGTTCCTTGCCGACGTCACGGCTTTGGCCAAAGGACTGATCGCGGGCGGGCTGAACCCGGGCGATCCCGTGGCTGTGCTTTCCCGCTCAAGTTTTGAGTGGACCCTGGTGGATTTCGCCATCTGGATGGCCGGCGGAGTTACCGTGCCCATTTATGAGACGTCGTCGGCAAGCCAGATCGAATGGATCCTCACGGATTCCGGAGCCCGGCGCATCTTTGTGGAGGACGCCGCCAAAGCAGATCAGGTCCATGCCCTGGTTGAGCAGTCGTCTGTCCTGGGCGAGGACCCCGTGACCATCGTCCGGATGGAGCACGACGGCGACGCACCCAACCTGACCAGCGTCTCCGCCGTCGGAATCGGCATCATGGACGCCGAACTGGAACGTCAGCGCAGCGCAGCGAACCTGGCCAGCGTCGCCTCCATCGTGTACACCTCCGGAACAACCGGTAAGCCCAAGGGCTGCGAAATCACCCACGGCAACTTTGTCCTCGTGGCGCGAAACGTCATCCCGTTTCTTCCCGAGCTACTCATGCAGCAAGGCGCACGGACGCTGATGTTCCTGCCGCTGGCGCACGTCCTCGCCAGGGCGGTCCAGGTTGTTTGCCTCACGGCCGGCATCACGCTGGGACACAGTGCAGGCGCCAGCGGACTCATGGCGGACCTTGGGTCCTTCAAGCCCACTTTCCTGCTCGCCGTGCCCCGCATTTTCGAGAAGGTCTACGCCGGCGCCAACCACAAAGCGGCCATGAGCGGCAAGTCCGCGCTCTTCTCGGCCGCTTCCGCCACCGCAGTGGAATATTCGACGGCGGTGGACCTCGCCGCACGTGGCGAGGGGACCGGTCCGGGCTGGCTTCTGGGCCTGAAGCACTCCATGTTCAACAAGCTCCTCTATCCCAAGGTGAGGGAGGTCTTCGGCGGCGACGTGGGCTACACGGTGTCCGGCGCCAGTCCCCTCAGCCTCCGGGATAACCACTTCTTCCACGGCGCAGGCGTTCCGGTGCTGGAGGGCTATGGCCTGACGGAAACCACGGCGCCCTGCACCGTCAATACGCCCAGCATGTCCCGCATCGGCACTGTTGGCATTCCCCTCCCCGGAACCACCATCCGGGTTGCTCAGGATGGCGAGGTGCTGGTCAAGGGAATCGGTGTCTTCAAGGGCTATCACAATAATGAAGAGGCCAACCGGGCTGCCTTCGTTGACGGTTTCTTCCGTACCGGAGACCTGGGCGAACTCGACGCCGACGGCTTCCTGACCATCACCGGCCGGAAGAAGGACCTCCTGGTCACGGCCGCTGGGAAGAATGTAGCCCCGGCTCCCTTGGAGGAAAAGCTGCGCGAACACCCCTTGGTGGGCCATGCAGTGGTTGTGGGCGATGGGCGGCCCTTCGTCGCCGCACTGATCGGCCTGGACCCCGAAGGGCTTGCGGAGTGGTGCGCCGAGAACAAAGTGGGCGCAATGACACCCGACGAAGCCGCTGGAGATGACCGCGTCAGGTCGGCCGTTCAATCGGCAGTGGACCAGGCCAACAAGCTCGTCTCAGCTGCTGAGTCGATCAAGAAGTTTGCGTTCATCACGGCCGAACTCAGCGTGGAGTCAGGACACCTGACGCCGTCGCTCAAGCTGAAGCGGGCCGCGGTGCTCAGCGACTTTTCGGCGGCTGTGGAAAAGATCTACGAGAAGTAGGGCTCCACCTAGGAAGCCTCGAATTACCACCTAGTGCAACAGATTCAGCACCTAATTCGGCCAAATTCACCACCTAGTTAGGCCAATTTCTCCCTAGGTGCCGTTGTTATCCCCGTAGCGTTTCCTCACGAACCAAACGTTCAAAGGGGAACTCATGGCTACACCATCAGGCATACCAACACCGACGCTCTACTACTCGCGTGTCCGGGCTACCTTGGTACCTCGAGTTGCGGGTTTCACAATGGTTGCGCTGGGCCCGGTGCTGTTCGTGCTGATCGTCCTGAAGAACACACCGGAAGTGCTCTTCGCACCGCTGGTCATCACCGCAGCTGGTTCATTCATCGCGTTCATGACCGTCACCGTCAAGGTCGACTCGCAGAACGTCGTGATCGCCTTCTGCGACATCTTCAAACGGACATTACCCAGGGATGAAATCGCGATGTTGACCACGGACAACGCGGCCGGTCCCAGTGGTTACGGATTCCGATACATGGGGCCCGGCATGGTCGGGTACCTCGTCGGCGGTCCCGAGATCAATATCGAGATGAAAAACGGCACGACGATTATTGCCAGCACGGACAGCCCTGAGCGCCTTATCGGTGTCCTCACCCGGCATGCCGGACAGGGCTCGGAAGCGCCTTCTAGCGGGTAATGCCCGTCGGTTCCTTGCTCAGGTTGTCGGCATCATCGGCATCGGCAGTTGCCTCGTCAGGGTCCCCGGCTTCGTCGGCCGATGAGGTGGAGCCCACGCCACGGCGCCGCTTCGTAGGCCAGGTGAGGATGAACGTCACCGTCGCAGCCAGGAACACCAAGGCGCCGATGACAATGCCCGCGTCGATCCAGAACTGTCCCGGGAAGAGCCGGATCAGGGTGTCCTCCAGCGAGAATGTCCACGTTCCGTTGGCGAAGAAGAGCCGGTGGAACTCGGTGAAGAACTGCTGCCAGCTCAGGGCTGCCAAAACAGCGAGGGCAATGATGATGACCAGCGTGACGATCGATCCGGCAAAGAGGCCGCGGCGGATCCCGCCGGTGCTTCGCTTACGCAGATACAGGATGCCGATGATGCTCAGGATGATGAGCAAAAGCCCGGCTCCGAAGGAGGACAGAATGACCAGCTTCACGTCGGCCATGTGCGAGACTTCGCTGTCGGTAAAGAGCTTTGCGCCGTCCTGGTTGACCAGGCCCCCAAGGTAGCGCGGACCGGCCCAGTTGCTGAGGTAGTCAACGGCGTAGGAACCGTACGTCATGCGGTCGTCAGTGCTGAAACCGTAGCCGTCGCCGGGGAAACCCGGACGGTTGTACTCCACCCACAGGAACAGCGGGCTGGTCACTGCCCGGACGGCGAGCACCAAGAGGATCACCGGGTAGAAAACAGCCAACAGCACTTGGAAAATCCGCGGGCCCATCGGCTTTACCTTTGCGGCTTGCTCGCGTTCGGCGTTTCGTCGCGCCACTTCGTCGTCCGGCGGACGGACCTGAAGGGCCGACGTCGGCAAAGGTTCCGAATAGTGCGACGGCTGCTTGGCGGTGGAAGCGTCCGCCAGGGTGTCAGCGAACAACGGCGGCTCAGCCCCGTTGTCGGCGGCCTCAGCAGCCTTCCGGTCCGCGCGGCTCTCAGGCTGGCCGTTGGCGGGCGTCGCAGTAGTGGGACTCACGGACGACTTTGCGTCCATAGGTGTGGGTCCGGTCTTCGCTGCAGGAGTGGCCGCGGAAGCCCCACTGGACGTTTTGGGCTTCATCCAGTCGAAGGCCGGTTCGTTGGGGTCCTCGTGGACGTCCGTGTCCGGTTCTTGTGGTTTTGGGCTCTTGTCGCTCACAGCGGGTTCACTTCCGTAGGCATCCACCGGCGATTGCTTGCTGCCGGCTCTCTTGTCTGCATTCGAGCCTACCGCCCGGCATTACAGAGACACGCGGTGCCACCCCGGCTGCGACCAGATTGAAACGTAACTGTAAGGTCTATGCTGCAATGCTGCGGTAACCGGCGTCGTTGGCGTCCATATCTCCTGTGACGCCTGCTCGGACTGCCTTCCTACCGAGCACCAAGGTGTAGACCCAGTAACCGGCCAAAACCAGCGCACCAATGGCGATCTTGGCCCATACAGGCAGCGGGCTCGGTGTCACGAAACCCTCCACAATGCCGGAGATCAGCAAAACCAGCACCAACCCGAGGGCAATAGTAATGAGGGAACGGCCTTCATCAGCCACAGCCTGAAGCCGCGTCCTCGGGCCAGGACGCACCATGGCCCAGAAAATCTTCAGCCCTGCAGCACACGCAATGAAGACGGCAGTGAGTTCCATGAGGCCGTGCGGAAGGATGTAGCTGAAGAAAATGTCCATCTTCCCTGTTGCCAGGAAGAGTCCCGCCGCGATACCCAACCCCTGCGCGTTCATGAACAAGATGAACGGCACCCAGAATCCGGTAATGCCAAAGGCCACTGCTTGCGCGGAGATCCAGGCGTTGTTCGTCCACACGGCGCCGGCGAATGAGGCCGCAGGATTCTCGGAGTAGTAGTCGATGAAGTCTTCCTCCACGTACTGCTGCACTTTGGCATCACTGGACGCGACAGCCCTCAGCGCCTCCGGTGACGTGCCAATCCACAAGGCGTAAGCCCCTGCCACCAGGACAAAGCCCAGCCCGCACCACACAGTCAACCACCGGATCCGGTAGAAGGCCGCAGGAAGGGAAATGACGAAAAACCGTGCCAGGTCCTCCATGAAATTCGAGCGGGCCCCAGTGAACCTCGTCCGTGCCTGGGCCAGTGCTGCCGACAAGGAAGCCGACAACCCCGTCTCCGGTGCCACAGAACGGATCAAGGACAGGTGCCCTGACACCGTTTGATACAGGCGCAGAAGTTCGTCCGCCTCGGCACCCGTGAGCCTGCGCTTATGCGCCAGGAAATGAAGCCGCGACCATTTGTCCCCATGTACGGCCGAGAAGGCATCGATGTCCACGCCACCACCCTAGCGCCTGTATCCACCAAGGAGTCAGCCCGCCGCTAGACTCGATGGTGCGGGCGCTCCGGGCGCCCGCTGCGTTGGCGAACCACGGGGGCGGGCATGAGTTCAATCATCACAGGCGAGGCAGTGGTCCTCGAGCTTCGCCCGGCGTCCTTCGCCGCGCGTGCACTGGGGCTCATCCTGGACGTCATCTCCCACATCATCCTCGCGATACTCCTGATCATCCTGATCACGTCGGCCTCCCGGGATCTCGACGACGCCGCCATTCAGGCGCTCGTCCTCAGCAGCGTCATCTTCTCCGTGGTCATCGTCCCTGTGACTGTCGAGACCCTCACACGCGGGCGATCCCTGGGGAAGCTCGCCACAGGACTACGCATAGTGCGCGACGACGGCGGGTCCATCCGCTTCCGGCACGCCCTCATCCGCGGGCTCCTCGGATTCCTGGAGATCTACTTGACCTTCGGCGGTCTCGCAATCGGTGTGGCACTGTTCAACGACAAATCCAAGCGCCTCGGTGACATCGTTGCAGGAACCTACTCCCTCCGGCAACGCGTACCCTCAACGCCACGGATCATGCCCGTAGCGCCGCACCATCTCCAAGCATGGGTCGCGATGGCAGACATCGGCAGGGTACCGGATGCCACCGCCCGCCGCGCCGGAACCTTCGTGCAGCAGGCCTACCTCATGGCACCAGCCTCACGCGTCAACATGGCGGCCTCCCTCGCTTCAGAACTCGCAAGATACGTCGCACCACCCCCGCCGGCCGGCACCATCCCCGAAGACTACATAGGCGCAGTCCTCGGGGAACGGCGCAACCGCGAACTCACGCGGCTCCGCCAAGCGGAGCAGCGGAACGCGACCGTAGGGGAACGGCTCAGGAAGCTGCCGTTCACTGATGAGTCTTAGGTCTGGTGCGGCTGTTACCAGCCGTCCTCGGCGTGCTCGCTCATTCTTCGCTTAGACGCACGCTGCCGGACGGCTGGCGACCGCCGCACCAGTCGAAGTCACCAGTGAGCCGGTCTTGTGAGTCGTGGGGGTAGGAGGGTGTTGCGGTCCCCTTCGGCGGCGTTGATCTGCGGTTGGGTCAGGTAGAGCGCCCCGGAGAGATCGGCTCCGTGGAGTTGCGCTCCACGCAGATCCGCTCCCAGGAGGTCGACGGCCGTGAGGTCGGACTTCCTCAGATTGGCTCCGATCAGGTATGCACCGCGGAGGTCTGATCCGCAGTGGCTTTGGTTCGCGAGGTTGGCGCCCATCAGATCAGCGCCGCCCGGCTTAGCGTCGGCACCCGGGTGGAGGCCGCCGTCGAGCGTTTGCTTGTCCTCGGCGCCGTAGGAGGCTCGCAGTTCCTCACTAACCTCCATCAAGAGTGTCCGGACCTCGCCGTGAAGTGTTTCGACGTCGGCGGCCAGGACCGTGGATGCATCACCGTGGGCGGTGGCTGTTATGTACTCGGACAGGTTGTCCGCAGCGGTCGCCAGGTCCGGATCGAACGTTCGTTGCCGGGCTTCTGCGAGGTACCAGAGCATCTCATGAAGTTGCCTGACTACTTTGAACACGGCGAACATCGAGGACTTGGATGAAGGGTCCTGAGTCCAGCTGGTACCGGCGAAAGTGTGTTGTGACACCAGTTGGCCGGCACCGAAACAATCAAACACTGTGCAACCGCGGAAGCCCCGGGGCCGTAAGCGTTGGTGAATGGTACAGGAAAAGTCGCCGGCCATATTCGGGCACGGCGTAGCAGCAGGTTTGTCGATGGCGAAGTCAGCCGAGCGGGAAAATCCGAGCGCGGTGCAGCACAGGGCAAAGCAGTTGCCGCAGTCTGGGCTGAGTGTAGGTGAAGTGGTCATGCGTGCTCCAGGTGATGAAAAAGGGTCCGGTGGAAGAAGCCGGGGAACCCGTGAACGGGTTCCCGTGAGGGACACCCGGAATCACCGTGGAGGGCAGCACAAAGAGCAGGACCGACGAGACGTCAGCGCTGAAAAGTTGGGTCAAAGCGCGCAGGAAATAATCACTGCAACAATCGTAACTGCGGGACTACCGCTGAGCGTAGCTCGCCCAGGGAATGTTCCAGTCGCCGAAGCCCTCCAGCGGTTCAACTGCCGGTGCGCCAGTGTTGAGGACCTGGACCACGTCACCGGTCTTCATGTTGTTGAAGAACCATGCAGCATCCGCCGGCAGCAGGCCCACACAGCCGTGCGAGACGTTGGCCACTCCAATGGAGCTCCATGCCGCTTCAAGAGCTTGGTGGACGTACACGCCGGACCACGTCAGCCGGTTGGCGTATTCCACCACCAGGGGCGGGTAGTAGCCTTTGTCGCCCGGCTTCAGGCCAATGGTCCCGGCGTTGAAGTTGGAGTGGCGTTCTTGCTCCATGATCACCGCGTACCCGGTAGGCGAAAGCCAGTCCTCCCCACCCAGGGATACGGGGGCAGTGTGAACCAGCTGGCCATCGAAGTACACGTTCATTGTCTTGGTGATGTCGTCCACCACGGCCACACGCTGGGGTCCGGTGGTGAACGTTGAGACTACGTCGGCGTTGCCGATCATGTTGTTCCCGAAGTCCACGCCCAAAAGCTTCATGTCTACGGTGACGGTGGTACCGGACACCCAGAAAGCCTCCGGCCGGATCCTGGCCTTCTTGTCCGAGTACCAGTGCCATGCCACGGGCTGGCCGGAGGAAACGGTGATGGCGACGCGCTTTTCCATTGCCGCCTTGTCCACAACGGGCTCACTGAAGTTAATTTCAATGGGCTGCCCGGAGCCGGCCGTGGTGCCGTTGCGGGGGTAGATGGACGCGTCGGCCTCGTATGCCGCGGAAACCGTGGTGAAGGTCTGTGACTTCCTGGTCTCTTTCCCCGCAGTATCAACCACGGTGAAGGAGTAGCTGTATTGGGTTTTGAACTTCAGGACTTCCAGGGTGGTCCAGGTGCTGCCATCGGGGCTGGTCTGGCCTTGCACAGGTGCCCCGCCGCTAACCGGCGCCAGCACAACGTCCTTCAGCTTGCCGTTGATTGCTTTGATCTGGGGACCAACAACAGGGTTCCATTCCACAGCGCCATCGAGCGGGGTGATACCGAGCTCTACGGGTTTGGCTTCCACGGTGGGAGTGGGCGACGGCGCTACAGCGGCGTCCTGCGTGAAACCTGCAAGCAGCCCGGGCACCGTGACGACGCCAATTCCGCCCACCACAATAGCTGCGCAGACTCCCATGATGGCAAGGATCTTGCCCTTTTTCCGTTTGGCGACTTCCGTCATGGTTCCCGTCATTCTGTCCCCCGCAAGCGTTACCGAACACCCAATTCTAGCGGAAAGGCCGGACACGCTGGTCGCGTGTCCGGCCTTTCACCATCGATTTGGGTACCGCCGATGCGGGCCCGGCTCGGTACTAGTGCAGCCTAGTAGCGGTAATGCTCTGGCTTGTACGGCCCCGCGACATCCAGGTCGAGGTAGTCCGCCTGGTCCTTGCTCAGTTCCGTGAGCTCCACACCCAGAGCATCCAAGTGAAGGCGTGCAACCTTCTCGTCCAGGATCTTGGGCAGGACGTAAACCTGCTTCTGATACTCGCGCTCACCGGCGGGCTGGTCCTTCTTGGTCCAGAGCTCGATCTGCGCGATGGTCTGGTTGGCGAAAGAGTTGCTCATCACGAACGACGGGTGGCCGGTGGCGTTGCCCAGGTTGAGCAACCTGCCCTCGGACAGCACAATGATGGACCGTTCGGAAGCGGTGCCGGCCTCGAAGACCCACTCGTGGACCTGCGGCTTGATCTCAACCTTCTTGACGCCCGCAATTTTGGCAAGCCCGGCGATGTCGATCTCATTGTCGAAGTGGCCAATGTTTCCAACGATCGCCTTGTTCTTCATGCCCAGCATGTGCTCGGCCATGATGACGTCCTTGTTGCCCGTGGTGGTGATGAAGATGTCACCCTGGGCGAGTACTGTCTCCAGCTTGGCAACCTGATAACCGTCCATCGCGGCCTGCAGAGCACAGATGGGGTCGATCTCCGTGACGATGACACGCGAGCCCTGGCCCCGCAGCGCCTCAGCCGCGCCCTTGCCGACGTCGCCATAACCACAGACGACGGCCACCTTGCCGCCCATGAGGACGTCCGTGGCCCTATTGATGCCGTCCGGCAGGGAGTGGCGGATGCCGTACTTGTTGTCGAACTTGCTCTTGGTGACGGAGTCGTTGACGTTGATGGCCGGGAACAGCAGCTTGCCCTGTTCCGCCAGCTGGTACAGACGGTGCACGCCGGTGGTGGTTTCCTCGGTGACCCCTTCGATGCGGGCGGCCAGGCGGGTCCACTTCTGCGGATCCGCGGCAAGGGTCCTGCGAAGGAGATCCAGGATGAGGACGTACTCCTCCGGATCATCCTCGGTGGCGGTGGGCACGGCGCCTGCGGCTTCGAATTCCACGCCCTTGTGCAGCAGCAGCGTGGCGTCGCCGCCGTCGTCGAGAATCATGTTGGGACCCAACTCCGGGTTGGTGTCCGCACCAGGCCACGTGAGAATCTGCTCAGCAGTCCACCAGTATTCCTCAAGGGTTTCGCCCTTCCAGGCGAAAACCGGAACACCCAGCGGGTTCTCCGGAGTGCCCTTGCCGACGACGACGGCGGCAGCGGCTTCGTCCTGGGTGGAGAAGATGTTGCAGGAAGCCCATCGAACTTCCGCGCCCAAGGCAGTGAGGGTTTCGATGAGCACTGCAGTTTGGACCGTCATGTGCAGGGACCCGGCGATGCGCGCACCCTTGAGGGGCTGCGAGGCACCGAACTCTGCCCGGAGCGACATGAGGCCCGGCATTTCGTGCTCGGCGAGGCGGATCTGGTGGCGGCCGGCCTCCGCAAGAGTGATATCAGCCACTTTGAAGTCGAAAGTCATGGAAGTCCTTAGGGGTACCGTGCGGAATTGATGAAAGAAAGCGTGTCAGGCCTTGGAATCGTGCTGGCCCGAGGTTGCCGCGTTGGCTGCGGCCAGCAGTTCAGGAGGCAGGAGCAGCGGGATGCCGTCCTCAATGGAGTAGCGGAGCTTTTCGCCGTCCGCAGCGGCATCGGTGGAAACCAACTCATCGCCCTCTTGGACCAGCGGTGAACCCGTCACGGGGCAGCGCAGGATGGACAACAGTTCAGGACTGACCTTTGGCATGAATGATGCTCCCTGGATGGCGCCGGCTAGGCGCCGCTGGCGGATATATCTGCAGATTCCAGACTACCGCGCAGGGAGATCCTGTTTTGATGCGAACGACGAATTGCGTCCGAGGCCCAAGCATGGTGCCGCTGCAACGGCCCGGCTAGGACGGTTCGCGGAGGATACGCAAATGTCCTCGGCGGGTGCCTTCGGTACCAGCGGGCGGTTCCATGTGGGGGTGGCTGTGCCGGGCCGGGGTTTCACTGGGGGCCGAAGCCGCCTCCCGGACCGCGTTGGCAAGCGCCAGCAAATCATCCGGGCCGGGCTCCTGCGGTGTGGTGGGCATAGCCAGGCGCAGGACTTCCCATCCACGCGGAACCGTGAGGGACTCTGCGTGTTGCGAGCAAAGATCGTACGCATGCGGTTCCGCGTACGTGGCCAGAGGACCCAGGACTGCGGTGGACTCTGCGTACACGTACGTCAAAGTGGCCACCGCGGACTGGCGGCAGGCTGATCTTGAACATTGACGAATGGCACCCACAACATCCCAGATTAGCGCCATTCTGCACGCACATTGCGCATTGCCCGCCCGCGCCCCGCTAACTCCCTGCAGTAACAACCGACGCGGCGCGCTCCGGGCCATGAGGTCGCGTTGACGGTTCCTCGGGACTAAAGTCGATATATGCAGTCACAGCCACATGTTCCCGGGTTCACTATCCGGTGGACTGACGCCGATGGCGATCAGTCCGAGGAACACGCCGGTTCGGAAGCGCGGGGTTTCCGGCGACGCCGGCGTAACCGGCACGGACGGGGACTGCGCGGAGAACTGATGCTCCCCAACCTTCCCGGCTTCCGCACCCGCTCAGAGCGCTTCGACGACATGGTGCTGGACTCCGCGGAGCGGCTCCAGGACATGTGGGGCAAACAGCTGGACGGCGTCCTCTTTGCGGTGGACGAAATTCCACCCAACCTTGAGCAACTCGTCGCTACGGGAAACACTGCCCCCATGGGGTCCTATACGCCCGGTGGCCGCGGCGAGGCACCCATGATCACCGTTTACCGTCGAGTGGTTGAGCAGGGCGCTTCCACGCGCGAGGAACTGCAGGACCTGGTCCATGACGTCGTGGTGGAGTACACCGCAGAGATGCTCGGCGTGCCGCCGGAGACGCTGGATCCGGTCTACCGGCGTCGATACCAATAACGTCGCTAGTAGCCCACCGAAACGGGGACCTTCTCAAGTCCCGCCGCCGCGTCCTGAATCGCCACGACTGAGACGTCTGTCCGTCCTTGCCTTCCTAGTACCAAGGCGCCGTACACCGGATCGCCGGAAGCGGACACCACGTAGCCCGCCACAGCCGAACCGCCGGACTTGTCCGGAAGCTCGATCAGGGAGGTGGTCCCGCCGGACATGTCCACGTCGACGGCCTTGCCGACTTTTCCGTCGGCGGTCACCGGAGCGTAAGTGACAGTGCCGCGCCCCTCGGGGACACCAAAGCTCAAGGATCGCTGGCCGTCCCGGGGAACGGCCACCAGGTGCTGGCTGCCGAGACGGGCCGATGACGGTGACCAGGCGAAGTCCGTTGGCTCCTCCGCTTTGGCGCCGCGGGTCAGCCTGGTTGATGCCAGGAACGAAACATCGGAGCTGGCGCTGACGGTATAACTGCCGGCCGGAACACCGTCAAGGTTAAGGGTGGCCACAGTTCCGCCTTTGACCGTCACCACTCCCCCATTGGGAATCTTGCGTTCACCGTTGGCGCCATAAAGGCTTACTTGCACAACGGCGTCGGTGGATCCGGGTACTGCGATCTGGAGAGCCGGTACGGCGTCCGCGAAGCCTGACTTGCCGGCCAGCGCCTTGATGGCCGCCGGGTCCTGGATGTCCACTCCGGACATCACCTGCAGGTTGGACGGCCCCGTACCCGGCGAAAGGTACTCCACACCACCTGGAGCGACTCCACGCAACACGCTCTGCTGGATGGTGGAGGCAACCGGGCCGCCCGTGCTGCGCACGTGCACTGCGAGTTGCGATTCACCCGGTGCGAGTCCAGCGAGGTTCACCGAGCGGGTGGTTCCGGGAGCCACCAAGAGACCGCGGGCTCCGGGAGCCTGGATCTGCCCTTCGTGTCCATACAGGTCAAGGTTTACCGTGGCCGGCGTCTCGGAGGCGTTGCTCACGTTCAGGACAGCTGTCCGACCCACGGCAGTATTGGCTCCCAAGAGCCATGCGTCGTTGCCCGGTGCCTGGCATTGGGTTGACGCGAGGCCACGGAGATCGCCGTCCGAGGCTGAGTAGCTAAGGTTGGCAGCCAAGGATGCTTGTTCGTTTCCAAGGGCCTCGGCGCCCACCACTGCCGGAGAATTCACGGGGCTGATGGACGCCACACCGGCCGCCAGTACTGGCGGCCCAACTGTAGGCGTCGGCGTGGTGGCAGGAGCTTTGGCGATCTCGGCCACCGTCTCGCCATCCAGAGATGTCACGTTACTCCCGGGCACCGTTCCGGCCGGGTTGCTGAGCACCACAGCGTTCAGGGCACTGGCAGCAGTGGTGGACACCGGGCTGAAGTCCGCGTCGGTTCCCACCACGGTTCCATTCACAAGCCTCGCTGGTTCGGGACAGACACCCAGGGCTCGGCCCGCGGGTACATCAGCCTGGCGGATGTCCATGGTGGTCCCGCCGGAAGGTTCGGGCACCATGGACGTCGCCGCCACTGCGCCTCCGCCTGCCGCAAGGATGACCACTGCTGACAGCACGCCGGTGATGATTCCCTTGTTGGAGCTCCGGGATGTGGAACCCCGCGTGGCGGAGCTCCGGGACGTGGAACCCCGCGTGTCGCCGGACACGTTTTTCTGGTCCTCAGACACTGCTGTACTCCTTACGGAGGGACACTTCGTCCCTCGACATGCCGGTTCGGCTGCGGCGTGCGGGCATCGGAACGGCCAACAGGACCGTCAATCCAATCACCACAGCCTGCAGAATTCCGAACCACAGGGCCCAAGGGTTGTTGTAGCGGATTTCAAGGTCGCCGCCGCTGGCCGGTAGCTCAAAGGCCTGTGACCATCCGGATGTTGTGGCCTGCAGTTGGCGGCCATTCATCCAGGCGCTCCAGCCGGGATCGGACCGTTCGGCCAGGACCACCTTCCGGCCCTCCTCGCCCGATGGCACAGTGGCATCCACGGACACATCTTCGGATGGCAGGGCACTCATGAGAGCGCCTTGGGAGTCCACGATGCGTACCCGGTGGGTAGTGTCGGCGGCAGTAGCCGCTGGCTGGTTCCGCGGCGTCACACGCCACAGCCACCCGGCGTCGGTCTGGCCGACAGCCACGAGTCCGGGGACGGCGTCGATCCTGCTGGCCGTCAGCTGCGCGGCGTTGTCCGCAGCCTTGAGGACCACGAAGCCGGCGCCGAGTTGTTCAAGGTCCGCGCGGGGGTCAACGCCCGTGCCCGCCACGATGGTGGCCACGGCCCTGCGGAGGGAGGCAGTGGCAGCGTCATCGGCCGCAATTTCCTCGCGTCCAGGTGCACCAATGATGGTCCGCGCCGAGGCAATGGTGGACAAGCTGTCCAGCGTGGTCCCGGCTCCACGCATTAGCGAAGTGGAGTAGGCGCCGTGCTCACCACTGGTGATGACCAGCGTTCGCGTTCGTTCGGGTCCCTGGCCACGGTCGACGGCGGTGGCCGGCAACGTGCCCGCGTCCACCGGCCATACTTGGCGGCTGGCCCCAAGGGACGGCACCTGTTCGGCAGCCTTGGGCGCCGCAATGGCGCCGGCAGTCGGCGTGGGCTGAAGAACATTCTGGGCAGCCCATGCGGTCATTCCTGCAAGAGGGCCCACGACCAGCAGCGTAATGGCCACGGTCGAAGAAATGCGCCGCACTGGAAGGTGACGCCGTGATGCTTGCGGTGTCCTTCGCGGTGCAGCGAAAAGCTTCTCGGCTCCGAGAATGGCAGCGCCCAGCAGCAATATGCCCGCCGCCGATACGGCCGGGCCTGTGAATGGTCCCACAATCACGTTGTTGTTGACGCCTGTAGCCACATGACCCACCAGCCAACCGCTGGCAAGGGTAGCCAAAGCAACCAACCAGAACACCCGGGCCAGCCCCGCGCGCTTTCCCGGCAGGAACAACGCAGCAACGGCAAGGATCAGGACTGGTGCGATGACGAGCAGAGCCAGCAACAGGGCCCAAGGCACAGCGCCAGGACCGAAGAACGCCAAACCGGTCAAGCCGCCGTCGATATCGAAGGCCAGCGGCTGGCCGAGAAGCTGCTGCCACAACGGCGCTGCCTCAAACGTCAACGGCAATCCGGGATCGGCGAGCAACGAGCGCGGCCTGTCCAGAACGGATATTACGTAGGGCAGGAACAACGCGACCGTTGGCAGCAGCGCCCACCACAGTGTTTTGCCACGCTGCCCGAGGACCACCGCGGCCAGGATCACCGCAACGACGATGGGACCCAACAACGACGGCGCAGAGGCGGTGACTACGGCCATGGCAAGACCTGCGGCAGCTGCAGCAGTCCACGATGGTGTTCCGTTGATGCCCGGCTTGCCTACTATCGGGGCCGGACGGCGGCTGCGTTGGGTTCCGGTGAAGGCGGGCCCTTGGGCGACGGCCGATCCCGAGGCGCGCAACAGCGCCAAGAGCAGCAACGGCATCATCACGTGCGCCACGACGGCGCCGGCACGGCCCTCGTTGATCGCGATCAGGAGTGCGGGAGCACCGGTCCACGCCAAGGCGGCCGCAATCCGGAACCGGCGTTTTGTAGTGAGCGCGCCCGCAGCGAACCATGCGCCCAGGGCGGACAGGGGCATTGCAAGTATCAGCAGCCACACCATCGCGGCGTTGCCGTCGCCGCCTCCAAAGAGGGAGAGCAGCCACAGCACATAGCCGAACGGGTCGCCGTGTCCGGGCAGGCCTGCGCCCAAGGAGATCCACCAAGTTGACGCATTGGCCCAGATATCTCCCGGTGACGCCGAAAGAGGGATAAGCCCACCACCGGCAACGGTGCCTGAGCGGAGCAGCCCCAGCAGTCCCACGAGTGCTGCGGCCAAGGCGATCAGCGCGGCCGCGACGGCACCTGTACCCACCCAGCCACGTTCGTTGGTGGCCAGCGCTGCGAAGTCGTCCGAAGCATCCCCGCTGGGTTCCGGGGCTAAAAGGTCGGAGACGGCCGGGGTTTCGTCGGCCGGGCGGATCGCTTCCAACAACGATCGCCTGTTGGCACGCACCTCCCGCGTGGGCGTCTGCAGGCCACGGACAACCGACCTGTGCACGCGTCGCGTCCTCGCCGCAACGCGGCGGCCCCTGGCGATGGCCATGGGGCGGACGAGCGCGGCGATGGTGGCGGTGAACTGCGAGATGCCGTATCCCGGTTCTTTGACCAGGATGCTCAACACCAGGCGGATAACCGCACCGAACAAGGCGCCCATGGCTTGGAACGGCACGTTCCACCAAGGCGTGTGCTTGAGCCGCAGATGGATCTGGGCTCTACGTGCCGCAGAGGAGGTGCCCAAACCATGTGGGCGGTGCTCCACATGGAACATGCGCGCACTGGGGACTACCACTACGCGGTTGCCCGCAAGCCAGTTGCGCCAGCAGAAGTCAACGTCATCGCCGCTTCCGGGCAAGGCGGGGTCAAAGCCCTGCAGCAGCTCCCAGACGTCGCGGCGGATCAACATTCCTGCTGAGTTCACGGCGAAAGTGTCGCTGCGGGCATCGTATTGCCCCTGATCCACTTCGTCGGCGTCGATCAAGGTGAGGCGTTCGGCCCAGCGGCTCGTTGAAAGTCCCACATCCACCAGGTGCCGCTCGTTGTCCCAGCCGAGCTGCTTGCAGCCCGCCACAGTAACCGAGGGGGCGCGTTCCACCGCATGGAGAAGCTCCGCCAAGGCATCAGGCGCAGGCGCGGCGTCGTCATGAAGGAGCCAGATCCATTGGACGGCGTCTGCTTCCCTGGCGTCGCTGCCGGCGGTGGGCGCGAGCTCTTGGAGGCCAGCGTGAACAGCTGCCCCGAAACCTGACTTCGCGTGCTGGAACGAGGTGACGTTGCGCTGGCCGAGGGCCTCGCGAAGCAACTCCAGCGAGTTATCCGTGGAACCTGTATCAATGCCAATGGCGGCATCTGCCGAACGCGTCTGGTCCGTCAGTGCCGCCAGTGTCCTGGGCAGATAGTTGCCGCCGTCGTGGGAAACCACGACGGCGGTAACGTGCACTTCCTTGAGAATTAGACCGCTCGCTTCCTTAGCCGACGACGTTCCCGCTCAGAGAGTCCGCCCCAAATTCCGAACCGCTCGTCATTGGCAAGAGCGTATTCCAAGCACTGCGAGCGGACGTTGCACGCCCCGCAGACCTTCTTGGCGTCCCGTGTGGATCCACCCTTTTCGGGGAAGAAAGCCTCGGGATCAGTCTGTGCGCAGAGTGCGTCAGTCTGCCAGCCGAGTTCGCCTTCGTCGTCGAAGTCCCCCTGGGGCAGGCCGATCCACACGGGTTGCCCCGGAGTTTCAAGCGGACGACGCAGCTCCATGGGAGGGTCGTCAAGATCTTCGTCCGGCCCAGCGGGCAGGTCACCGATCAATGCCTCATGTGCGGCCAGGAGGGCAGTTGCCTGATCCTCCAAAGACTGCTGCACATTCTGGTTATATCGGTCTGCCGCTTCCGGGTCCGCCGGGTCTACGTACCAATCCCCCGGTACTTCCCGCGAACGGTATTTCACCGACGCATGTTCTGCGACGACTGCATCTTCCTGGATACGCAACGCTTGCCCCATGGCGTCCCTCCTGATTTTGCAGCTGCTGCTTGGATGTGTTTCCGATTCCCGGTGGCGTTCCGGGTTTCTGTGCAGCGGCGTTGATTACTAATTACACGCGTGTAACTACCCGCCAGTCAAGCCGCGCCGGGATAATAATCAAGAACCTGTGGAAACGTGGGATGCGCCACGCCCAACATTTTGCCTCTGGTCGCCGCGTGTCGTGCCGGCAAATGGAAGCCTTGAATCGGTTCGGGTGAACTTTCACTGAATTCCCGCGGAAATTCGTCCCGGACAAGGCACGCACCCCAACGATTGGAAATACTGAGTGTGTTGCATTTCACAATTGCGGCGCTAAGCCCAAGGACGTCAAGGAACCACCGTGGCAAGATTGACGCATGAGCATCCCGGCAGCGAACCTGATGACAGCCCTGCGATCCGGTCATTCAACGTCACCACGACTCACTTGGTACGGCCCCGACTCCGAGCGTGTTGAGCTCTCAGGTCGCGTCCTGGATAACTGGGTAGCCAAGACCAGCAACCTGTTGCAGGACGAACTGGACGCCGAGCCTGGAACGTCCATCAGGCTGGACCTCCCGGCGCACTGGAAATCCTTCGTGTGGGCCCTGGCTGCGTGGCAACTGGGAATGGAGGTGGTCTTTGACGACACCTCTGCGGATCTCCTGGCGACGGACAAGCCCGACGACGGCGCCGGGGCCGGCTTCGGCGCGATCGTTGCGGTGCCGCTGGCGGCACTTGCGATGCGCTGGCCCGGGGAGCTGCCTCCCGGCGTCGTGGACTACGCGGCTGAAGTCCGCTCCCACGGCGACGTCTTCATGGCACACAACGAACCCGAAGCGAGCTTGCCCGCTGTGCGCGGGACTGCAGGCCTCACCCATGAAGAACTCATTGACGGCTTTGCTGCCGCGCAGGACACAGGTGTCCGCCTGCTGGTACGCGCGGCCGACGGCCTGGAGTCATGCCTGGCAGCATCCTTGGGCGCCTGGAAAGAAGACGGCTCCGTGGTCTTGGTACATCCGGACCTCGACGTGACCGAGCACCTGCTGGACAACGAGCGCGTCAGCCGTTCCTAGCCTGCGGGGTTTACTGTCAGACGTTCTTGATGGACGGAACCTCGCCGGTTGCCGGGCCTGCAGCGCCGGCTTCGCTTGGACCCTTGGGCTTGTGGTGGAGGTCCAGAAGCTCATGGTCGTGAGAGAACTCGGGCTCGGCATCCAGCTCTTCGTTGAAGACCCAGAATCGGTAGGCGAAGAAGCGGAAGATGGTGCCCAGGACCAGGCCGACTACGCTCCCCGCGATGAACAGCGACGGCTTGTCATTCAGCTCCAAAATGTATTTGGCGAACCACACGCATCCGGAGGCAATCAGGAGCCCGATGACGTTCATGACGCCAAACAACACTGCTTCACGAACCACATTGGCTTGCTTGCGGTGACGGAACGTCCAGAACCGGTTGGCAACCCACGAGAACACACTTGCCACGATCGTCGCAATAGCCTTCGCCCAGACTTCGCTGCCGTGCATCGGGCCCGAAAAGAGCCAAATAAAGACAGCCGAGTCAATGACAAAGGCAACACCGCCGACGGCGCCGAATTTGGCCACCTCGCGCCAAAAAAGCGAGGCAAGTCCGCGGATGCGATCTGCAAGTGTGGTGATCATGACCCTCCATGGCCGTTGAAAAATGGGCCGATGGGCCAAAGCCATTTTAGCGCCGATTTCCAAGCGTCGCCTCGTAAAAGGCTGTGAGAACGCCGATACTGCACCCGGTTCACCTGTTGGCAGGCGACTTCTCCTCCTGTAAATGGCTTCGAAAGAGCGGCAGAATCAGTGATCCCGCTGCCGGTTCGGTAGGCTGAACCTTGTGACTTTTCCAGTAATTGGCGTTGTTGGCGGCGGCCAGCTCGCACGAATGATGGCTCCGCCCGCTACCGCCCTGGGCTTCGAACTGCGTGTTTTGGCCGAGGGTGAGGACGTTTCTGCCGTGGCAGCAGTGGCCACTGCGCCTATCGGCGACTACAAGGACTTGGACGCTCTTCTGGAGTTCTCCAAGGGCCTGGACGTCATGACCTTTGATCACGAACACGTTCCCACGCAACACCTGCAGGCCCTGCTCGATGCCGGCGTCAACGTCCAGCCAGGCCCCGATGCCTTGGTGAACGCCCAGGACAAGCTGGTGATGAGGGCTGCCATTGACCGCTTGGGACTCCCGAACCCGGAATGGTCAGCGGTCAACACCGTTGACGAGCTCGTGGCTTTTGGCGAGAGGATCGGCTGGCCCGTCGTCTTGAAGACGCCCCGCGGCGGCTACGACGGCAAGGGAGTCAGGATGGTTGATTCCGCGGACGACGCCCTGGAAACCGCCGACTGGTTCCAGGCCATGAGCCCCCTGCTGGCCGAAGCCAAGGTGGACTTCAGCCGCGAACTTTCCGCCCTGGTTGCGCGCAGTCCCAGTGGCGAATCCCGTGCCTGGCCGGTTGTCCACACCATCCAGGTGGACGGAGTTTGCGACGAAGTGATCGCACCTGCCCAAAACATTTCTGTTGAAGTGGCTGCCGCCGCCGAAGAGGCCGCGCTGCGTATCGCCAACGAACTCGGCGTCACCGGCGTCATGGCCGCAGAGCTGTTCGAAACTCCGGGAGTCGGAGTGGGCTTCCTCATCAACGAACTTGCCATGCGCCCGCACAACACCGGTCACTGGACACAGGACGGCTCCATCACCAGCCAGTTCGAGCAGCACCTGCGCGCCGTCTTGGACCTCCCGCTGGGCGCCACCGATGCTTTGGCCCCGGTGGTGGTCATGAAGAACTTCCTGGGCGGCGACAACCAGGATCTCTTCAAAGCCTTCCCCATGGCGTTGGCCTTCGAACCCGCGGCCAAGGTCCACTCCTACGGCAAGTCCGTCCGTCCGGGCCGCAAAATCGGCCACGTGAACCTCGTTGGCAGTTCGGTTTCGGACGTGGACTCCGTCCGTCAGCGCGCCACCGCCGTGGCCAACATCATCCGCGACGGCCGCAAGCCGGAGCAGACCACCCTTGAGGAGACTGCATGACTTCGACAACAACAGCCCCGCTCGTTGGGCTCGTGATGGGTTCGGATTCCGATTGGCCGGTCATGGAGGCCGCCGCGGACGCCTTGGCCGAGTTCGGCATCCCCTTTGAGGCGGACGTCGTTTCAGCGCACCGCATGCCCACTGAGATGATCCGCTACGGCCAGACGGCCCACGAACGCGGGCTCCGCGTCATCATTGCCGGAGCGGGCGGCGCAGCCCACCTTCCCGGCATGTTGGCTTCCGTCACGCCCCTTCCCGTCATCGGCGTCCCGGTCCCCCTGAAAACATTGGACGGCATGGACTCCCTGCTGTCCATCGTGCAAATGCCTGCCGGCGTTCCCGTGGCCACTGTGTCCATCGCAGGCGCCCGCAACGCGGGACTCCTTGCCGTTCGCATCCTCGCTTCGGGAACCGACGACCTCGCTTCGAAGCTTCGCGCTGACCTCCTCACCTTCGCCCAGGAGCTGAACGACGTGGCCACCAAGAAGGGCGAAAACCTGCGCCACAAAGTGGAAGAGGTCTTCTCTCCCGCCAACGCCTCTGCCCGGAGCTCCCGCTAGGAAGGCAGCGGTTGATGACCATGCACAAGACTCCGAGTCAGCCCGGTTCCGCCCTGACTGATCCCGTCCGCTATCCGACCGGTGCAAGCGCTCCGGTGCGGACCAAACGCGCCTTCGTGCTGGTCCTCCTCACCCTTTTCGTTCCCGGCAGCGCACAAATCGTTGCCGGGGACCGCAAACTTGGCCGCATCGCCTTGCGGGTCACCATCACGGTATGGGCTCTTGCCCTCCTCACGCTGTTCATAGCCTTGGTGAACCGGACAATGCTGCTCAGCATTGTCACCCACCCTGTGGGCTCGTTGTTCATCATCGTCATCCTTGTGGCGTTGGCCTTGGGCTGGGCCTTCCTGTTCCTCAATACCCTGAGAATCATCAGGCCCGCACTCCTGGCACCGGGAATGCGGCCCATCATCGCTGTCGTCCTGGCGGTAACCACTGTCCTTGCCAGCGGATCGCTGGGCTATCTCGCCTACGTCCTGAACGTGAGCCGCAATGCGATCGGCAGCATCTTCAATGCCGGCCCCGCCATAGATCCTGTGGACGGCCGGTACAACTTCCTCATGATGGGCGGCGACGCCGGAGACGACAGGACAGGCCGTCGCCCGGACAGCCTGTCGGTCATCAGCGTCGACGCGAAAACGGGTGAGAGCGCCATCATCTCCGTCCCCCGCAACCTTCAAAACGCGCAGTTCAGCGAGGGCTCGCCGATGCGCGAGGTCTATCCGGACGGCTACAACTGCGGCGACGAGTGCCTCATCAACGCCGTCAACACCGAGGTCACCAACAACTACCAGAACCTCTACCCAGGGGTTGCCGATCCCGGCGCGCAGGCCACGCTCGAAGCCGTGTCCGGCACGTTGGGCATCACCGTCCAGGCATATGTCCTGGTTGACATGGACGGTTTCGCCAAACTCATCGATGCCATGGGCGGGATCCGCATCAAGGCCGGCGGCTGGGTACCCATCAGTGGTCCCGTCACTGACGAGGCCAACGGAATTCACGGGATGCCGGATGGCTGGATCGCGGCCGGCGACCAGCACTTGAACGGCTTCCAAGCCCTTTGGTACGGACGTTCCCGCGAATTCGTGGATGACTACGCCCGGATCGCACGTCAGCAGTGCGTCCAGCAGGCCATGCTCAAGCAGCTGGATCCTGCCACCCTCCTCACCAAGTTTGAGGACATCGCCAACGCCGGCACCAAGGTGGTCGACTCCAATATCTCGTCCAACCAGCTGGGCAGCTTTGTGGACCTCGCCTTGAAGTCCAAGAACCAGCCCATCAAACGCCTCACCATCGGGCCTCCGGACTTTGACGCGTCCTTCTCCACGGTTCCTGACTTTGACGTGATCCATTCCAAGGTCCAGGAAGTCCTGGCGTCGTCCAACACCCCCAAGGCGAGTGACGCCGTCGTTTCGTACGATGGAGCCGCTGCCGGAGCGGTCATGGCCGCTGGCCCGGTTGCCGGATCCGTTCCCGCGGGTCAGCTGCCGTCGCCGTCGGCCGATTTCACACCTGTGACCACCACGCCCGACGGCACCCCGATCACCATCGAGTTGCTGAATGGCCTCAAGGCCCAAGGCGATGAGCAAGGTATCCGTGACCTCGTGGCCACCAACGGACAGTGCGCCCCGCTGTAAGCTGCCTTCCGCCCACCCCACGTTCAGCGCAACGATAAGGACTTTCTTTCGTGTATCAGATTGAGAATGTTTTGCGACCCTATGCGTGGGGTTCGACGACGGCGATCGCCGGGTTGCTGGGTCGTCCGGCATCAGGTGGGCCCGAAGCCGAAATGTGGATCGGAGCCCACCCGGACTCTCCCTCCACAGCCATCCATCCCAATGGGGTTACTCAGCCACTGGATGCCTTGATCGCCTCCGATCCCCTGCGCTGCCTGGGTTCGGAAAGCATCGCCGAGTTCGGAGCACGGCTGCCGTTCCTCACCAAGCTCCTGGCCGCCGAGCAGCCGTTGTCCTTGCAAGTGCACCCCAGCCTGGACCAGGCACGGGAAGGATTCGCACGGGAGAATGCAGCCGGGATCCCGGCCGATGCCGCGGACCGCAACTACCGCGATGACAACCACAAACCGGAAATGATTTTCGCCCTGACTCCGTTCAAGGCACTGTGCGGTTTCCGTTCGCCGGCTGCGTCCAAGGACATTTTTGAGCACCTGGCCCATGTCCTTGATTCGGCAGCAGTCGATGCTCCCGATGTCATTAACGGTGTCATCACAGACCTCAGCCAGCCCGATGAGTCCGCAGCCCTGAAGGCTGCCTTCAGCCGGCTGATCCAGGGTGGCAGCGACGTCTCCGACGTGATCCATGAGGTAGTTGCGGTCCTATCCGCGGGCGCACCGTTGGAGCCGCACCGCGAAGCCCTCACCGCGATGCTGGACATCAACGAGGCCTTCCCCGGAGATCCGGGCGTCCTCATTTCCCTCCTTCTCAACCACCTGTCCTTGGAGCCCGGCGACGTGGTTTACCTGCCTGCCGGCAACATCCACGCCTACCTCCATGGATTGGGCGTGGAGGTCATGGCGTCCTCGGACAATGTGCTCCGCGGGGGGCTCACGCCCAAGTACGTGGACGTCCCGGAGCTGCTGAAGACTGTGCGCTTCGAAGCACTGGGTGTGCCGCGCGTCGAGGCCAGCGGGACGGAATTCGGGCAGGAACTGTACCGCCCGCCGTTTAGGGAATTCCAGCTCCAGCGCATTGAGCTTGCCCCGGGCGCCGAGCCGGTGCCGCTGGCACAAAACGGGCCTGCCGTCGTCGTAGTGGTGTCCGGTTCGGTGATGCTGGACTCTCCCAAGAGCGACCTCCGCTTGCAACGGGGTGCCGCCGCGTTCATCCCCGACATCGAGGCACCCGTGAACGTCCACCCCGTGCAAGGCGCCACGGACACGAGTGTTGCCTTTGCAGTGACCACCGGTCTGGGGAACTGATCCATGGAGTTTTTCCTGCAAACGCCCGCATGGGCGGCTGTCCAGCGTTCCCTGGGACGCCGTGTCCATGAGCAATCCGGGCCCGGTTGGAGTTTCCTCGCCATTGAGGAGAAGAACCCTGCCGGCAAGGTGATTTACGCCCCCTACGGCCCCGTGGCGGAGTCCGTGGAAGCTTTCGACGCCGCCACTGCGGCCCTGGTGAGGCTGGCCAAGGACCAGCATGCGGTGTTCGTGCGGATGGAGCCCGCTGCGGCAGGGTTTACAGCGTCCGACGCCGATGCTCTCCTTCGTGCCCGCGGCTTGCAGCCGGCGCCGGTCAACCAGCAGCCGGAGCTCAGCTGGATCGTTGATCTCGAGGGTGACTTCAAGGATGTCCTGGCCGGTATGAAACCGACCAACAGGAACCTCTACCGGAACATCCATAAGAAGGGCGTGACATTCCGCGCCTCCCAGGATCCCGCCGATATCTCGGTGCTCCTGCATTTCCTCCACCTGACAGCTGCCCGGAACGGCTTCAAGCCCCAAAGCGACGAGTACCTTACCCAGGTGGCCGCCTCGCTCCTGCCCAACGGTGCTGGAACACTGTTTATTGCGGAGCTTGAGGGCGAACCGATCGCTGCTGCCTTCGCCTATGACTCTGCTGATACCCGCGTGTACGCCCACGCAGCCTTGGATGACACCCACCGAAGACTCAGTGCAGGAATCCCCCTCCTGGTGACCTTGATGGCTGACGCCAAGGAAAAGGGACTCAAACACGTGGACCTCTGGGGCGTGGCACCCGAAGACCAGCCGGACCACAAATGGGCGGGCTTCACCGCATTTAAGAAGTCATTCGGAGGCCGCGAAGTCTCCTACCCTGGCACATGGGACCTGCCGGTCAACAAGCTCCGCTACGGTGCATACCAACTGGCACGGAAACTCCGCGACAAACTGCGCTAAGCCTTTTCCCGCGATCCACCTGTACCTCCACCACCCACTTTGAGCCGGGGGCACTCTGACACGCCGTGCATCAAGGCATGTCGGCAGGGTTTCCAAATCAAAGTTGGTGGTGAAGGCACACCTCGCGCTCTGCCCTACCCACCCCACAACAGCGCGAAGCCGGAAGACCGCGGCACCATCGCATCCGGACAGCGAAAAGCGCCCTCTCGCGTCAGCGGCATCAAATCGACGAGGTACGAGGAGATAGCCGCAGAGCGATAGGGCGCTTTTCGCGTCAAAGACGCGACAGCAATGGGGTGGTTACGGCTTGCGCGCGTATGTCTCCCATTTGGATGCGTGGTGCTCGGCCTCTACGAAGCGGACCGTGCCGGACTTGGAGCGCATCACGATGGACTGCGTCATGACGCGGTCCTTCTGGTAGCGCACGCCGTGGAGAAGATCGCCGTCGGTGATACCGGTTGCTGCGAAGTAGCAGTTGTCGGAGGTGACGAGGTCGTTGGTGGACAGGACGCGGTCGAGGTCGTGTCCGGCGTCGATGGCCTTCTGCTTCTCTTCGTCCGACGTCGGCCACAGGCGGCCTTGGATGACACCGCCGAGCGACTTGATGGCACAGGCTGCAACGATGCCTTCCGGCGTGCCGCCGATGCCCATGAGGGCGTCAACGCCGGTGCCGGAGCGTGCTGCTGCGATGGCGCCGGCCACGTCGCCGTCCATGATGAACTTGGTGCGGGCACCGGCTTCGCGGATTTCTTCCACGAGCGGACGGTGGCGGTCGCGGTCCAGGATCATGACGTTGAGCTGGTTGACCTTGACGCCCTTGGCCTTGGCGATGAGGTGCAGGTTTTGCTTGACGGGCAGGCGCAGGTCCACCATGTCGGCGGCTTCGGGGCCGGTGACGAGCTTCTCCATGTAGAACACGGCGGAGGGGTCGAACATGGATCCGCGCTCAGCAACTGCCAGAACTGCGAGGGCGTTGTTGATGCCGAGAGCGGTCAGGCGGGTTCCGTCGATGGGGTCGACGGCGACGTCGCACTCGGGACCGGTGCCGTCACCAACCTGCTCGCCGTTGAACAGCATGGGGGCTTCATCTTTTTCGCCTTCACCGATGACCACAACGCCGTTGAAGTGGACGGTGTGAAGGAACGAACGCATGGCGTCGACGGCGGCGCCGTCTGCCTTGTTTTTGTCGCCGAAACCTACCCAGTGGCCACCGGCAATTGCCGCGGCTTCGGTGACACGGACGAGTTCAAGCGCAAGGTTGCGGTCGGGTTCGTCGATGCCGACGGCGAGCGACGGCGAAATCGTGGAATACTGCTGGGTCATTGGTGCAGGAGACACTTGAACCTCTTCTTCGAGTGACGATTCACGGGACCGGACATGGTTGCACGGGGCAACCCGGGGTTCCTCTATCAACGATCATAGTCGCCGCGTGGTCAGTGAGTCGTTGGATGACCACGCGCCGCTATACCGGCGGTGAGGTTGCCGGATGTGTGTTCCCCGCTGGGATAAGGGATCATGGAGGGGTGAGTGAAACGCAGGACAAGCCCGCAGCGGAGAACCAATCTGACGCTGCAGCGGCCAAGCAAAACGATGCCCAGGCAGCCCCGGATGCCCCCTACAAACCCGTCATCGCGGCGAAAGCCGCCAAGCGGGCCAACGCTTCGGTCATCGGCATGGTCATTGCGCTGCTTGTCTGTGTGCTGGCTTTCCTCCCCATCGTTTTGATGAACCCGGCTCCCAAAGGTGAGGGTTTCAGGCCCGATGTTGATGTAGCGGCCATCGCCCGCAATGCCACAGGTGTGGCAGGATTCACACCGGTCACCCCGGATACGGGCGACACATTCAAGCCCAACTACGCGCGCTGGGAGTCCGGTACCGGAAGCGGGGTTCCTACGTGGGAGATCGGTTTCCTGACTCCCAAGGAAAACTTCATTGGCCTCACCCAGACCAACCAGGCGAACGCCACGTGGGTTCTGCAGCAGACGGAGAACCTTCCTGTCACCGGCACCCGCAGCGCGGGCGGCCAGGAATGGGAGCTGAGGGACTCCGGCAAGGAAAAGCGCGCCATGGTCTTGGAGTACCGGGGTACCACCCTCATCCTGAGCGGCACCGCAAACCTGGATGAGTTCGCAACGCTGGCGGCTGCGGTGGTTAAGTCCGCAGAGCAGGCTCCACCTGCAAGCGCACCGGCTACTGCGTCTCCTTCCGCGCAGCCGTCCGCCTGACTCCGGTTCTCCGACTTATGAGGCGCAACAGTTTCACAGACTGCCGTGTGCGCGTCGTAAAGTAAGGCTCGTGCCTACTTACCTGACTCCAGCCTTGGCGTGGCGCCGTCTCCGCGAAGGCAACGAACGTTTTGTTTCCGGCGAATCCCTGCACCCCAACCAGGATGCTTCGCGACGATCTTCACTCATTGAGAATCAGAATCCTTTTGCCGTGATCTTCGGATGCTCGGATTCACGGCTCGCTGCAGAAATCATTTTTGACCTGGGCCTCGGTGACGCCTTCGTGGTGCGCACCGCCGGACAGGTCATTGACGACGCGGTTCTGGGTTCCCTCGAGTACAGCATCAGCGAACTCCGGGTTCCGCTGATTGTCATCCTCGGCCATGACAGCTGTGGTGCCGTGAAGGCCACCAAGGCCGCCGTGGAAACGGGTGAAATGCCTCCGGGTTTCATCCGCGACCTCGTGGAGCGCATCACTCCCTCCGTCCTGACGGCCAAGCGCAACAGCCAGGAAGACGTCAACGACATGGTGGTGGAGCACGTCAAGCAGACGGCCGCCCGTCTTGCTGACAGCTCGCGTGTGATTTCCGACGCCATCGACGACGGCCGCGTTGCCGTCATCGGCCTGTCGTACAAACTCGATGAGGGCCGCGCGGCCCTCGTTTCCGGGATCGGCAAGCTCTAGGAAGCCGTGCTCCGGCCTCAGCGCCGGAGCACGTAGCACTCTCCGCCGGGTTTTCTGTGAGGCGTCCAATCGCCATAAGCTAGCCCCATGACTTCCACCACTGAGTTCCGTATTGAACATGACACGATGGGCGAAGTTCGCGTCCCCGTGAACGCCCTGTACCGCGCCCAGACGCAGCGTGCTGTGGAGAACTTCCCGATCTCCGGCAAGACGCTTGAGCGCACACACATTGAGGCCCTGGCCCGCGTGAAGAAGGCCGCCGCACTGGCGAACGCCGAACTGGGGGTGCTCGATGGTGAGCTCGCCGAGGCTATCGCCGCCGCTGCCGATGAGGTTGCCACCGGTAAGTACGACGGCGACTTCCCGATTGACGTTTTCCAGACCGGCTCGGGCACTTCTTCCAACATGAACACCAACGAGGTCATCGCCGAGCTTGCATCGCGCGCCCTCGCGGCCGCCGGGAGCGACAAAGTTGTCCACCCGAACGACCATGTGAACGCTTCGCAGTCTTCCAACGATGTGTTCCCGACCTCCGTGCACGTTGCCGCCACCTCGGCCCTGATCAACGACCTGATCCCGGCGCTGGAGTACCTTGCAGCTTCCCTGGACCGGAAGGCCGTGGAGTTCAAGGACGTCGTCAAGTCCGGACGTACCCACCTCATGGACGCCACCCCGGTAATGCTCGGCCAGGAGTTCGGCGGTTACGCTGCACAGGTCCGCTACGGCATCGAGCGAATCAACGCAGCACTCCCCCGCGTTGCCGAAGTTCCCCTGGGCGGCACCGCCGTGGGCACCGGCATCAACACCCCGGCCGGTTTCCCGGAGCGCGTCATCGAACTGCTGGCAGCTGACACCGGCCTGCCGCTGACAGAGGCGCGCGACCACTTCGAGGCACAGGCAAACCGCGACGGCCTCATCGAAGGTTCCAGCCAGCTGCGCAACATCGCGATCTCCTTCATGAAGATCAACAACGACCTCCGCTGGATGGGATCCGGCCCCAACACGGGCCTCGGCGAAATTGCCATTCCGGACCTTCAGCCGGGCTCCTCGATCATGCCGGGCAAGGTCAACCCGGTCATCTGCGAAGCGTCCATCATGGTCTGCGCCCAGGTCATCGGCAACGACACCGCCATCGCCTGGTCCGGCACCAACGGCGCGTTCGAACTCAACGTTGGCATCCCCGTCATGGCTGCCAACCTCCTCGAGTCCATCCGCCTGCTGGCCAACACCAGCCGTGTCATGGCCGACAAGATGATCGACGGCATCACCGCCAATGTGGAGCGCGCCCGCTTCCTGGCCGAGGCTTCCCCGTCCATCGTGACGCCGCTGAACAAGTTCATTGGTTACGAGAATGCCGCCAAGATCGCAAAGATCGCCGTCAAGGAAGGCCTGACCATCCGCCAAGCCACCGAGAAGCTCGGCTTCGTCGGCGAGGGCGAAGGCAAGGTTACCGAGGCCGACCTCGACAAGGCCCTTGACGTCACCACCATGACGTCTCCCGCGCACAAGGCCTGACTTCTGGTCTAATACCCAAAGCACGACGACGGCCGGTACCTTTCGCACGAAAGGTGCCGGCCGTCGTCGTACCCGGAAGGTTTGTACAGCGACTTCCACACTCTTTTTGCACTTTGACCCCAAGAGTGCAAAACTTTACTCTGTGAGCAATAGTGCAAATACTGATGGTGGCCTCCGCGAGCGCAAGCGCGCTGCCACGAGGACGGCGATCACCGCTGTCGCGCGTTCCATGACAGCGGCGCATGGCCTGAGCGGTTTCACTGTTGAGGAGGTCTGCGAAGAGGCGGGGATTTCGCGCCGGACCTTCTTCAACTACTTCCACTCCAAGGAAGACGCCGTGATCGGTTCGTTCTCGGATGAGCTGCCCGAAGAAGCACTGGAGGCGTTCAACCGGAACCCTTCCCGCACGCCGGACAGCATCTCCGGGTCCCTCCTCGCAGCTCTGCACGTGCTCACCGTGACCCTCATGGAGCGCTCATCCATCAGCCGTACCGAGGTCCAACAGTTCATCGCGGCCATTACGGCCGAACCGCAACTCCTGGCACGGCTCACCCTCGAAGGGGAAGCCCGCGAACGGCAATTCGCCGCACTGGTAGCCGCGCGCGAAGGGCTGGATCCGGGGCACCCCGAAGTCATGACAGCAACTGTGTTGTTCGGGGCAGTGTCCAAAAAGACAGCACAGCAGTTCTTCTCTGAGGACAATGAGCGCCCCTACCGCGGGATCCTCGAACAGAACCTCAACGCCGCACGGAAACTTTTTGCCCAGCCGTTGGCCACGAACCACCAACTGGGCCCTAACCCCCTTGAGACCTCGAAGGACCCCGCATGAGTACACTCTCGAAGGCAGCTGAACCGCTGCTGCTGACCCAGAAGCGAATCTGGATCATCTTCTCGGCGCTGATTGCAGGCATGCTGCTGTCCAGCCTCGACCAAACCATCGTCTCCACTGCCATGCCTACCATCGTGGGCAAGCTGGGCGGCGTTGAGCACCAGGCATGGATCACCACTGCCTATCTCCTGGCAACCACCATCGTGATGCCCATTTACGGCAAGTTCGGTGACATCCTGGGGCGTCGAAACTTGTTCCTTGTGGCCATCGCTTTGTTTACGCTCGCGTCCGTGGGCTGCGCTTTTGCCACTGATTTCTGGGGCTTCGTGATCTTCCGCGCCATTCAGGGCCTGGGCGGCGGCGGACTCATGATCCTCTCGCAGGCCATCATCGCCGACATCGTTCCGGCCAAGGAGCGCGGCAAGTACATGGGCCCGTTGGGCGCCATCTTCGGTCTCTCCGCTGTGGCCGGACCCCTGCTGGGTGGGTTCTTTGTGGACCACCTGACCTGGGAGTGGGCTTTCTACATCAACATCCCCATTGGCATCGCCGCGTTCATCACCGCCTGGTTCACCCTGACTCTGCCTAACAAGAAGGCCGAGAAGAAGATCGACATCCTCGGCGTCCTGTTCCTCTCCGCTGCCACCACGTGCCTCATCTTCTTCACCGACTTTGGTGGCAAGAAGGACGAAGGCTGGGACTCGCCACTTACATGGGCGTTTGGCGCCGGCATGGTCCTGGCGGCCTTCGCCTTCGTGATGGTTGAACGTCGCGCCGAGGACCCCATCATTCCGCTGAGCCTGTTCAAGAACCCCATCTTCATCAACGCAACGGCCATCGGCTTCACGCTGGGCCTGGGCATGTTCGCGGCCATCGCCTTCGTTCCCACGTTCCTGCAGATGTCGTCCGGAACCTCGGCGGCTGAATCCGGCCTGCTGATGCTGCCCATGATGGTTGGCCTGATGGGCACGTCCATCTACTCCGGTATCCGAATTTCCAAGACCGGCAAGTACAAGATGTACCCCATCCTGGGTGCAGCGCTCACCATCGCTGCCATGCTGTGGCTGACCACGCTCGCAGCTTCCACCCCCATCTGGGTCATCTGCGTCCAGCTCTTCATCTTCGGTGCGGGCCTTGGACTGATCATGCAGGTCATCGTCCTGGTGGTGCAGAACTCTGTTCCCGCTGACCAGATCGGTACGGCGACCAGCACCAACAACTACTTCCGCGAGGTAGGTGCATCGCTGGGTGTCGCCGTCTTTGGAGCAATCTTCACCAACCGCTTGGCCGAGTCTCTCACCGGGGCCTTCACAGGTGCCGGGGCCTCTGCCGAGCAGGCTTCGCAGTCCACCAGCACGCTGGACCCCCAGGCGTTGGCACAGATGCCTGAACAGCTGCGCGATGCGATCGTCAACGCCTACGCCAATTCACTGGCACCGGTGTTCTGGTACCTGGTTCCGTTCATCGCCATCGCGCTGATCCTGGCCATTACTCTGAAGCAGATCCCCCTCTCCGATACCGCCGGCATGGTGGCACGCGGTGAGGCTGTGGGCGGCGAGGAAGCTGACCGTCTCGAGGCAGAGCGACTGGAGACTGCGCGTTTGGAAGCCGATCTGCTGGCGTCGGAGGGATTCGACAAGGATCGTGCTGACGCGGGACGCCAGTAACGCTAGTCCTCCACTTGGTACGCCACGGGGCCTTCGGGCTCCGTGGCGAGCCTGATGGCTTCAAGATTTCCGGCGCTCATGTCCGGAAGCTCGTCCAGCGCGAACCACCCGACGGCCAATGATTCGTCATCGTTGACTTGGGCTTCGCCGGACACGTAACGGCAGCGGAACGTGATGTCCAGGAAGTCGCAGACGTCGCCGTTGGGGAACGTCACCGGCCCCACAACCCCGACGCCGATGATGCGCTCGGTCTCGGCCACCACCGCTGTTTCCTCGAAGATTTCCCGCACGAGCCCGGGCGCAGGATGTTCTCCCGGTTCCAGCATGCCGGTGATGAGTGTCCAATGGCCGTTATCGGCACGCTGGCCCAACAACACCCTGCCTTCGTCATCAAACACCACTCCCCGCACAGCCGGCAGCCAGAGGGGGTCGTTGCCGATCTTTTCCCGTAGTCTGAGCACAAATTCGGGTGCACCCATGGTGTCAGCTTTCCTTAAGTTCGATGGTGGCGTGTGAATTGCGCAAGGTGAGCGTATCGCCGTCCAGCTTCCACTGAACAGGCTGTTCAAAGAGCTGCTCTGTCCAGGCCTGGTAGTCGTCCGTTGGCTCCTGGCAGCCCCTATCGGAGACCATCCTCCACAGCTGCGTCAGGACATCGTTCTGCACCGAAACTGCTACCTGGAGATAATTGCACGGTGTGTGGACGAAAAGGGTCCACTCACCGTTGGCCTTCCTGGAACTCACCGTGAGCGGGTCTGTTCCGAGCCACGCCACCTCTCCCGTGGCATCGGTTCCCCGCACGGACGTAAACTCGGAACAGCCCAGCGGGCCGCCTTCACAGGGTGTCAAGGGCATCTGCGTCGGGTCTGGCTGTTGCTCAGTGCCCGGTTGTTGCGTCATCCCCGGTTGTATCCCGGATCCCGAGGTCACCCCAGGATCGTTGACTGCTTGCCCGCATCCGGTCAGCAGGACGGCACAGGAAATGGACGCTCCAAGCAAGAAACCCAAGCTGTTCCGTCTCACTGCACCCTCCAACGCCCTCAACCACGTCCGAACACTCGCTGGGCTAAGCATGACCCAGCCCGGTGAACGCCGAGAATACGGGGAGCGTTGCAATTTGGCCGCAGTTGGGCCGGGACGAGTGGTGACTGGCTTCACGCAGGAAGGATCAGCATTGCGGCAGCCGCGCCCGCCAGCATGAACGGGCCGAACGGGATGGCCGAGCGCAGCGTGCCTCGCCGGGCCACCAGGATACCCAGGCTCCACAGCCCTCCCAACAGGAAGGCCGCAAACGTCCCGGCAAAAATGTGGCTCCACCCCAGGTAGCCCAGATAGAGGCCCAGCACTCCGGCCAGCTTCACGTCACCGAAGCCCATCCCCGGCGGGTGAACGAGCCGCAGCACAAAGTAGAACAGCCAGAGCACGGCACCGCCGGCAATCACACCCAGGCCGGGCACACCAAAGAGCACAGCCCCCGATGCACCCTCCGTGGGTGCATCGGCGAAGTACGCCAGTAGTGCCGCAGCCAATAACAGCACTCCAGCCACCGCATAGGAAGGGAACACAATCCGGTTCGGCAGCAGGTGGCTCCGGATATCTATCACCGTGAGCCGCACTGCCATCACCATGAAGTACAGGCACGCGGCCGCCACGAGCCAAAAGCCGAGCGGGCTGTCCGTCCAGAGGTCTGAGAGTCGTCGGATCACCTTCGGATGCTATCCCGCTTTGGCGATCCGGCCCGCTTGAACGCGTGGGTAAACTGTGGATATGGGGCGCTATAGTGCAGCTGGACCGGGTTTTGACTTGTCCTCCACATTCCGCAATCTTTGCCGTTCTTCGCCGTGGAAGTGGACCAGCCTCCGCTTCGAGTACCTTGAACGGCCCGCGTCCGGGGCCACCATGGTCCGGGCCTGGCTCAGGCGCCCGGGTGCACTTCGCCTCGAGACCCCGGACGGCCAACTCCTGCACAGCACCACCGGCATCAACGATTCCCGGGACGATCTTTACGTCAGTGCCACACGGCGTTCGTGGCTACTTCCGGCTCATCTTGTGACGCCCGTTTATGACGACGCCGGCCTGGTCCGCCGGCGTCCCGAGGCCGCCTACGGTGAGCCCTCCTTTGGTAACGGTCGCCTCGCCGCCGCACTCGATCCCGTGGAACTTGCCGGCAACGCACCTGTCCCTTTGGAGTTTCCTGACACCAATCCCGTCTTCCTCGAACAAACCCGTGAGGTGGACCATGAGGGGCGCCCGGCTTTGGAAACCATCGTCACACCAAGCCGGACGTACGTTCCCTCGGACCCAACTGAACCCTTGGCGCACTCCGGCCGGACAATGATCAGGATCGACACCGGCACCGGCGTTTGTGTCGCCAGCGAAAGCCTGGACGGAGACTCCGCAGGCAAAGGCCACTGGCTCAGGATCCTTGCAGTGGACGAGTACATGCTGGACGACCTTTTCCTTGCGGAATCGATGAACCTCACGGACGTCCGGCGCCACATCTCATGGGATATCGGCCCGGCCGCCTGAGAGCTACCCGCCATCCGGGCTAAGCTACGGCGATGACATCGCTGGCAGAAATATGGCCCCCGTTCGGACTCACCCTCACCACCCCGAGGCTGACCCTCCGTCCCGTTCTTGACGACGACATCCCTTCAGCCGTAGCGGCGGCCCGCTCCGGCGTGCACGAACCCGGAAGGAGCCCGTTCAGCATGCCGTGGGCAGAACTTCCAGACGACGAACTCGCCCCGAACATGGCCCAGTGGTATTGGCGCTGCCGTGCCAATTTCACGAAGGAATCCTGGACCCTCCTCCTCGGTGTCTGGCACGAGGACGACCTCCTGGGCGTTCAGGACATCGGTGCCAAGAACTTCCACACCCTCAAAACAGTCAGCACGGGCTCATGGCTCAAGCGGTCCGCGCAGGGCCAGGGCTTCGGCAAGGAGATGCGTGCCGCCGTCGTAAGCTACGCCTTCGATTACCTGGACGCGGAAGTAGCCGAGTCCGAGGCAGCTGTCTGGAACCAACAATCCCTGGGCGTCTCCACCGCCCTGGGCTACGAACTCAACGGCATCTTCCGCGATGGCTGGGGCGAAAAAGTGGAAACGGTCCAAAGAGTCCACCTCACCCCCACCACCTTCAAACGCCCCGCCTGGACCCTCAAAGTCCAAGGCCACGAAGGTCTAAAAACCTACCTCAAGCTCCAGGGGTCATGACAGTACGGCGAGCAAGGCGAAGGCCAGGCATCCGGCAGCGTGCGTCAAAAGCGAGGAACGAGCTAGCACGCAGAGGATGTCTGGCCTTCGCCTTTCGTGCAGCGAGGTTAGATCTCCGCCCCTTCGAGCAACTCCGTCACCAGGGCAGCAATAGGCGACCTCTCGGACCGGGTCAGCGTGATGTGCCCGAACAGCGGATGTCCTTTGAGCGTCTCCACTACTGCGGCCACGCCGTCGTGCCGTCCTACCCTGAGGTTGTCGCGCTGGGCGACGTCGTGGGTGAGGACGATCTTGGAGTTTTGTCCGATGCGGCTCATGACGGTGAGGAGCACGTTTTTCTCGAGTGACTGTGCTTCGTCCACGATCACGAAGGCGTCGTGGAGTGAACGTCCGCGGATGTGGGTCAGTGGGAGGACTTCGAGCATGCCCCGGTCCATGACTTCTTCCACGACTTCCTGGCTGACGAGTGCCCCGAGGGTGTCGAACACTGCTTGCGCCCAAGGGTTCATTTTTTCGGATTCGGAGCCGGGGAGGTAGCCGAGTTCCTGGCCGCCTACTGCGTAGAGGGGGCGGAACACAACTACTTTGCGGTGTTCCCGGCGTTCCAGGACGGCTTCCAGGCCCGCGCAGAGGGCTAGCGCGGACTTGCCTGTGCCTGCGCGACCACCGATCGAGACGATGCCGACGGCGGGGTCCATGAGGAGGTCGATGGCGAGCCGTTGTTCTGCTGAGCGTCCGTGGAGTCCGAAGACGTCGCGGTCGCCTTTAACGAGCCGGACTTGTTTGTCTGCCCCTACCCGGCCGAGGGCTGAGCCGCGGTTGGAGAGGAGAACGAGTCCGGTGTTGACGGGGAGTTCCGCGGCTGCGGGGATGAAGGCTGGTTCGTGGCCGTAGAGGGTGGTGATTTCTTCTTCGGTCGCGTCCACTTCGGCCATGCCGGTCCAGCCGGAGTCTTTGACGAGTTCGTTTCGATATTCGTCGGCGTGGAGCCCCATGGCGGAGGCTTTGACGCGCATGGGGAGGTCTTTGGAGACAACCGTGACGTTGTGGCCTTCGTTGGCCAGGTTTTTGGCGACGGCCAGGATGCGGCTGTCGTTGTCGCCTCCGCGGAATCCTGCGGGGAGCACCTCCGGTGAGATGTGGTTCATTTCCACCCTGAGGAGTCCGCCGTCTTTCCCGATGGGGATGGCGTGGTCCAGTCCGCCGTGTTCGATCCTCAGATCATCAAGGAGCCTTAGGGCTTTTCGGGCGAAGTAGCCCAGTTCGGGATCGTGGCGTTTTCCTTCCAGTTCGCTGATGACCACGATGGGGACGATGACTTCGTGTTCGGCGAAGCGCAACAGTGCGTGTGGATCGGATAGCAGGACGGACGTATCGATCACGTAGCTGCGGCCTGTGGCGGACGTTGTGGTCCGCGCTTTTTGTGAGACCCGCTTGGCGCGAGAGGTAGCTGCACTTTCCCCGTCGGAAACCATTGCGGGCAGTTGCTCAGAAATAGCCACATCGACTCCAGCCCCGGGCAGTTCGCCCGGCCTAATGGTGAAGCGGCTCGGCCGGAAGGCCGGGCGTGGCCTCCCATGTAACTGGTGCGATGGTCCGCTCCATATACTGGCCTCCCCGATCAGCGGGCGGTTTTGCCTGCTGATGGGATTAACGTAATCCTCGCCACATTCATTTCCGCAATCCGTGGTCGGCAAGTCGTATGTCCGGTTCGTTAAATTTTGGTGAACCGGGGCGCGTTCAGGTTCCGAACCGCCGTTGGCGCCCGGCGTAGTCCCTGAGGGCCCGCAGGAAATCGACCTTGCGGAAGGCCGGCCAGAGAGCTTCGCAAAAGTAGAACTCGCTGTAGGCGCTTTGCCACATGAGGAATCCTGAGAGCCGTTGCTCGCCTGAGGTACGGATGACGAGGTCAGGATCGGGTTGGCCGCGGGTGTAGAGGAACTTGGAGATGTCGTCCACCGAAAGTTCATCTGCGACGTCGGACATTTTGCGTCCTTTGGCGTCGGCGTCGTGCAGTAGTTCGCGTACGGCGTCGACAATTTCGCGGCGGCCACCGTAGCCCACTGCCACGTTCACGTGGATCTTTTCGTGGACGGGGGTACGGGCCGTGAGTTTGTTGAGGCGCTCGGCCAGGTAGTCCGGCAGGAGTTCCGGCGCCCCCATGGCGTGGACGGAGACGTCTTCGTCTTCGTCGAGGCGGTCCATGGTGTTGGCGATGATGCCCATGAGGAGATCCAGTTCTTCACCGGAACGGCTCATGTTGTCCGTGGAGAGCATGTAGAGGGTTACAACCTTGACGCCGAGTTCCTGGCACCACCCGAGGAACTCGTGGATCTTGTCCGCGCCCGCCTGGTGCCCTTGGCTGGTGGGTGCGTTGAACTGGCGCGCCCACCGTCGGTTGCCGTCCACCATGACGCCGATATGTCGAGGGATTCTGTCCTGCTTGAGGGAGCGCAGCAGTTTGCGCTCGTAGAAGCCATAGAGGAAACCGGGCAGCTCCACCGGACTCTCACCTGACTTCCTTGCTTGTACGACGACGGCGCACATCCAAGGCTACCGTCCCGAGCAACCGGGACGGTGCAGTCGCCGGTCAAAATCGCTTCACTATTTGTTACCAGCAGGTAACTTACCGAAACGTAAGTTATTCTTGACCTATGGCTGAGCTCCTCGAAACCAAGCCCCTATGGCGTGGATGGATCCACGCCGTTGCCGCTCCTTTTGCACTGGCGGCAGGGATCATCCTGGTGACGGTTGCCCCCACCCCTGATCGCAAGATCACCTCCGCCATCTACGGCCTGACGGGATTCCTGCTGTTTGGCGTCAGCGCCGTTTACCACCGCGGAAACTGGTCGCCCAAGGTCCGAATGCTGCTCAAAAGGCTGGACCACACCAACATCATGCTGGTAATCGCCGGCAGCTACACGCCCTTGGCATGGTCGTTGCTGGAGCGCTCACAGGCCATTACCTTGCTGTGGCTGGTCTGGTCCGGAGCGATAGTCGGCGTGCTCTTCCGGATTCTGTGGACACACGCTCCACGCTGGCTGTATGTGCCCGTCTATATAGCCCTGGGCTGCGGAGCGTTGTTCTACCTCCCCCAGTTCTTCGCCGCCAACGCCCCGGCAGCGATCCTCATTTGCGTCGGCGGCGCCCTGTACATCGCAGGGGCGGTGTTCTACGCCCTCAAGAAACCGAACTTCAGCGTCCAGCACTTCGGCTTCCATGAGCTGTTCCATGCCTTTACGGTGCTGGCTTTCGCGGCCCACTTCGTGGCGATCATGCTGGCAGTGCTGAGCTAGCTTCCCTTTGGCCGGCTAGGAAGCACCCAACGCCATGGCTGCCAGACGGGCCTGGACCGCAGCCACATCGCCCAACGGCCTCTCGCACACCATGTCGCGGCACAAGTAAACCTGCGGTGATCCGTCCGGCGCACCCGATCTGTGGAGCAGCAAAGGGACCTCGGCCTCCCCCGCCGGGGACCCGCCGTCGTCCGACTGCAAAGCGACCACCAGGCCGGGGCTGGGAGACTTCAACAGCGCGCTGTGCAGCTCGCGCCGCAGCGGCGAGTCGTAACCTGCGACGGCGGCCTCCACCGGCCCTGCAAGCGCAGCTTGCGCGGTGGCCAGCAGCCAACCGGCCACACGCGGTGCGCGTGCGGCGAGGGGCGGGAGCAGGCCCAGGATATTGCCGGCCATGAGCCGGTGTTGGTGGGAACCGGAGTACGCGGCGTAAGTCAACAGGGCGCCAGCGAACCCGGCGGCGCCACTTGGGGTGGCATTATCGAACGGGTCCAGGGCTGCGTGCTGCCCTTGGGCGTTGAAAACCTGTGCGGACTCCCCCGCAGAGTCCGCCAGATGACCGTTCTCCACAAAGCGTGAACATGCTGCCAGGATGAGCTCCTCAGCCAAGCGGTACCACCGCTTGGTGCCCGTGACAGCATAGAGAGCCAAGAAGCCCTCCGTGCAGAATGCGTAGTCCTCAAGAAGACCACCAATGCCCCGCGCACGCGAATCGTGCGAAACCCGGACCAGCACCTGCGAACTGCTGTCCCAGTGAACGTCCGCCAAGTACTCAGCTACGGCTTCTGCTGCAGCAACCAAGTCCGGGCGGTCCAGAATGGCACCCGCTTCCGCGAGAGCTGCCACGGCCAGGCCATTCCACCCGGCCACCACTTTCTCATCCCTGGCTGGCTGGTTCCGGAGATTACGCGATGCCAACAGCACCGGCCGGACGCGTTGCCATAGCCTGCTCTCGGCGTCGGTCAACGTCCGCGCAGGGTGAAGCGGCGAGCCAAGCTCCGAAACAGTCCCCCGGGCACCAACGTTCATCATGTCCGCCACAGCCTCGGCGTCACGCGGGCCAAGAGCTTCCCGGAGCGACTCGGGAGTCCACAGATACGTGGCGCCCTCGTGATGCACGCCGCCCACTACGGTATCGGCGTCCAGGGAGGAGGCCAGGGCGCCGTTGGGCAGCTTGAGGGAGTCCACCATCCACTCGGCGCACCTCGAGGCCACGGATGCAGCCTCGCCCGCCGTGAAGACCTCGTTGCCGCCAAGCCGGACCCAGTGGGCGTAAAGCCGCAGCAGCTGCGCATTGTCGTACAACATCTTTTCAAAGTGCGGCACAGACCAGTCTGCCGTCACCGAGTAGCGGGCGAATCCGCCATCGAGCTGGTCGCGCAAAGCCGAGCGGGCCATGCCCGCCAGCGCGCGGGCGGCTATGTCGCGGGCCGCGTCCGCAGTATCGGACGGTGCCGCCGCATGCCTGATGAGGAACTCAAGAACCGCCGACGGCGGGAACTTGGGAGCGCTGCCGAAGCCACCGGCGTCGGGGTCTTCTGAGCGGGCCAACAGCGCTACGGCCTCCGGGAGAACGTTTGCGTCCAGCACTTCAGGAGGGCCATCGAACCGGACAGCGCCGCCCAGCTGCGCACCGGCCATGTTCGCAGCCAGTCCCCTTGCGTTCTGCTCCACAGCATCGCGGCGCTCCACCCACGCCTCATGGACTGCCTCCAGGACGTTTCGGAAGGAGGGCCGGCCAGGCAAGGGAACCGGCGGGAAGTAGGTCCCCGCGTGGAAGGCGAGCCCGTCCGGGGTGAGGAAGACGGACATGGGCCAGCCCCCTTCGCCGCTGATGGCCTGGGTAGCCGCCATGTAGACGGAATCGACGTCCGGCCGCTCTTCCCGGTCAACCTTGACCGGGACAAAGTGGGCGTTCAGGTAATCGGCGGTTTCCTGGTCTTCAAAGGATTCGTGAGCCATGACGTGGCACCAGTGGCATGCCGCGTAGCCGATGGAGAGGAACACCGGGACATCGCGCTCGGCAGCAAAGGAAAAGGCCTCATCGCCGAAAGGACGCCAGAAGACGGGATTGTCCGCGTGCTGGCGTAAATAGGCAGACGGTTCCGACCCAAGGGCGTTGCTTGCCCCGGGCCAGTCCGGCCCGCCGGTTTCAGCGGGGCCGCCGGTTTCAGCGGGGCCGCCGGTTTCAGCGGGTCCGAGGACCGCCATCGCCATTCTCTTCAGTGGGGCTGCCGGCCTCGGCAGGGCTCCCTTCCCCGGCGGCTTCGTCCGCCTCGGCGGCCAGGCGCGCTTCCTCCACCTGGGCCCTGTAGCGGACGCGGCGGATCCTGCGGACCATATCCACGATCAGGAAGGTTGTGAGGATCACGATGAAGGCCGTGAGGACGAAGCCCCACGTACCCGGCGTCACCTGATCCTCGGACAGGCCGGGCCGCAGCGTGCCCGTGGGATCAGGCGACGGAGTGACGGTCAGGGCAAGAATCAAGTGATGCACTTTCAAACCTTCTATGGGAGCTGGTGCGTGCCGACTGGCAGCGCGTAGCCGGGAAGCTGATTGGCCGCACGGCAATTTCTACGATCGATAGAAACTACCGGCGCTCCTATCTTATCCCCGCGAAGAGGTCCTTCTCGGGCAGCTCTGAAGGCACCGTGGACTTGATCAGGGTGTAGTCCTCCCACGGCCAGACGGTCCGCTGCAGATCCGGCGATACCGCGAAAAAGAAGCCGAGGGGATCGATCTGGGTCCGGTGTGCGCGCAGGGCGTCGTCCCGGGCCTCGAAGAAATCACCGCAATCAACCTGGGTGGTGGTTTGGTGCCCTGCCACCGGAGCTGTGTGACCTTCCGCGTCGGCCTCCAACCACGCAGCAAGCCGCTCGGCATACGGCGATTGCAGCCCGGCTTCTTCCAACGCAAAATGCAGCGCACGGAATCTTTCGGGGCTGAAGGCGCGGTCGTAGTAAAGCTTGCTGGGCGCCCATGGCTCACCCATGCCGGGATAGCGCTCAGGATCGCCTGCGGCTTCAAAAGCTTCCACCGCAACCTTGTGGGCCATGATGTGGTCCGGGTGGGGGTAGCCACCGTTTTCGTCATAGCTGAGGATGACGTGCGGCTTGAACTTACGGACCAGCCGAACCAAGGGCGCCGTGGCACGCTCCAGTGGCTGCAGGGCGAAGCATCCCGGCGGCAGCGGCGGGAGGGGATCTCCTTCAGGAAGTCCCGAGTCTACAAAACCGAGCCAGCGCTGCTGGATTCCAAGGACCTCGGCCGCGTTGGCCATCTCAAGGCGCCGGGCACCGGCCATGTCCCGTTTGGGGTGGGGTGCATCCTCCAGGGCGGGGTTCTGGATGTCGCCGCGCGAGCCGTCCGTGCAGGTGGCAACCATGACGCCTACTCCCGCGGCGGCGTACATCGCCATGGTTGCTGCGCCCTTGCTGGACTCATCATCCGGATGGGCGTGGACGGCGAGCAGCCGCAGCTGCTGCTCGGAACTGCTGGACGCTGTCACGTGACGGCTCCTCTTTCATGGATCGCGCTTTTGCGGGGCGGTGATGGGGCGCCGGGATCGGCACTAAACTGGACGGGTGACTTCAGAGGACCTATCGGCCACCCAAGTACCGGCAAGCAACAGCCTAGCCAATCGATACGGCGGTCAAAAGCGCGCCATGACCCGCAAAACCAAGCGGAACATTGTCATCGCCGCCCTGGTCCTCGGGATTGCGTTCGCCGCGTACGTAGCAACCGGCTCGGCTCAGGCCCCGGTCACGTTCAAGGACATCGGTTACAGCACCGTGGACGATACCCAGGCAGAAGTGGACTACCAGGTGACTAAATACCCCGGAGCCACAGCCAAATGTGCCATAAAAGCCCTGGATTCCAAGTTCGCGGTGGTTGGCTGGAAGGTAGTGGAGATCGGCCCCAACGATCCCCAGGACGATCCCGATGGCGGCAGCACCACCATGCAGCGGACAGCCCTGAGGACCGAGTCCCCGGCAGTCTCCGGAGTTGTGGACAATTGCTGGATCGTGGACAGCGGTAAATAACAATCGTGTGACCCACGACTCAACCGGTTTGGGTTCGTCCAAAGGATTTACTACAATGGATGAAACCTTCACCCCGTTAAGTTGGTTACTGAGATTCATGAGTGGCCAACTCGGCGGGGTCTTTTGCATTGTCAGATCTAGAGGAGAAATCCGTGTCTACCACCAATAGCGCCACTGCGGCTTGGCTTACCCAGGAAGCTTTCGACCGCTTGCAGGCTGAGCTGGACCACCTTTCCGGCGCTGGCCGGGCGGAAATCGTCCAGAAGATCGAAGCTGCCCGCCAGGAAGGCGACCTCAAGGAGAACGGCGGTTACCACGCCGCCAAGGAGGAGCAGGGCAAGATCGAAGCCCGCATCCGTCAGCTCACCGCACTTCTGCGTGATGCGCAGGTGGGCGAAGCCCCCGCCGACGACGGAATCGTTGAGCCCGGAATGCTGGTTGTTGCCCGCATCGCAGGCGACGAAGAGACGTTCCTGCTGGGCTCCCGCGAAATCGCCGGAGATTCCGATCTTGATGTCTTCAGCGAAAAGTCACCCCTGGGTGCGGCCATCATCGGCCACAAGGAAGGCGACAGCCTGAGCTACGTTGCCCCCAACGGCAAGGAAATTCAGGTGGAGATCGTCTCCGCCAAGCCCTACGTCGCCTAAGCAGCGGCTAAACCGGCCTGAAATACACGACGCCGGCCCACCCCTTCGCGGGGCGGGCCGGCGTTTTTTCGTGCCCGGCCAAACCAACCGGGTCAGGCGACGAGCTTGGATTTGGGACGAAGCAGGACGGCGGCAATCACACCACCCACGGCCCCGCCGAGGTGCGCCTGCCAGGAGACGTAACCCAGCACCGTCGGCAGCACCCCGAAGAGGATACTGCCGTAAGCCATGAACAGAACCACGGAGAGCAGGATCTGCCACCAGCTGCGGTTGAAGAATCCCCTCACCAGCAGGAACGCGAAGAAACCGAACACCAGTCCGGAGGCTCCCACCGTCACGCCTCCCCCGCCAATCAACCACACCGCCAGCCCTGATCCGAGCCAGCTGAAGGCCAATGCCGTGATGAACACCCGGATTCCGGACAGGAACACCAGGAAACCGAAAATGATCAACGGCAAGGTATTGGACAGCAAATGGTTCAGGTTCGCGTGCAGCAAGGGAAACGTCAGGATGTCCAGCACGCCGTCCATGGAACGTGGGCGCAGGCCGAAAGTCGAGTTGAGCCCATGGCGCATCAAGGTGTTGAGGATCTCGATGACGTAGAGCAGGATGACGAATCCGCCCATGAAGAGCAGTCCGCCTTTCGCCCGCCCGGCGAGCGACTCCCTAGCCTCTTCCTTTGAGCCCTCAGGCATTCCGAGCACCATGGGCGCCCCTCCCGTCAGTGCACCACGATTGGTTGGAAGCCCTCGGCCCGGAGTGCACCGAGAACCTGCTCGCCGTGTTCGTGGCCTTTGGTTTCCAGGTTGATAGTGATGGAGACGTCACCCATGCTGATGGAACCACCCAAGCGGGTGTGGTCCAGGCCAGTGACGTTGGCATCGTTTTCAGCGATGATACGGGCAATGGTGGCCAACGAACCCGGCCGGTCATCGAGCATCATGCGGACCGTCATGAAGCGGCCTGCGGCCGACAGACCGCGCTGGATGACTTTGAGCATCAGCATGGGATCGATGTTGCCGCCGGAAAGCACGACGGCGGTGTTCCCCGGGTTTTCGATCTTGCCGTCCATCAGCGCAGCTACTCCGACGGCCCCGGCCGGCTCAACCACCATCTTGGCGCGCTCGAGCAGGAAGATCAGGGCCCGGGCGAGGGAGTCCTCACTCACGGTGACCACATCGTCCACGAGCTCGCGGATGATGCTGAAGGGCAACTGCCCGGGACGTCCTACGGCGATGCCGTCGGCCATGGTGGTGACCTTCTTCAGAGGCACCAAGGCATCAGCGGCGAGGGACGGCGGGTACGCGGCGGCGTTCTCGGCCTGGACCCCGATGACCCTGATTTCGCGGCCGAGCTCCTTGGCCTTGGCCTTGATGGCCACAGCCACACCTGCCAGCAGCCCGCCGCCTCCTACACCCATGAGGATGGTGTCCACGTTGGGGATCTGGTCCAGGATTTCAAGCCCGATGGTGCCCTGACCGGCAACGACGTCCACGTTGTCGAAGGGGTGAACAAACACAGCGCCTGTTTCGTTGGCGTAGCGCTGCGCTTCCGCAAGCGCTTCGTCCACGTTGTGGCCGTGCAGAACGACTTCAGCGCCGTGGCTGCGCGTGGCCGCCAGCTTGGGCAGGGCCACGCCGAGCGGCATGTAGATGCGGGCATTGATGCCCAGGCTCTTGGCGGCTACAGCCACACCCTGGGCGTGGTTGCCTGCGGATGCCGCTACTACGCCGCGCTTCTTTTCGTCGTCCGTAAGCCGGGCCATGCGCACATAGGCGCCCCGGACCTTGAACGAGCCGGCACGCTGCAGGTTCTCACACTTGAAAAAGACGTTGCCGCCCACGAGGCTGCCCAGCGCACGGGACGACTCCACCGGAGTCTTGGTAATAATGCCCTCGAGCAGCTCCTGCGCCTTGAGGACATCGTCCAGCGTGACGGGCAGGGTTTCGAGGGTATTCACTGACTATTCTCCTTTGTTGGTGTTGGCTTGAGGCTCCTCGACAGAGGTGCTCCCCGAAGCCTTGGTCTTGCCGGCGACGCCCTTACCGAGGCGGGATTCGGGCCGCGGGAGGTGGACCTCCTTGAAGTTGGCGTCGCCGCCTGGCCCCGCCGAGGCGGCTGCCGGCTGGAGTTCCACACCGCCCAATCCTTCATCATGTTCCCACGTCCGGCCCGCAATGTAGCGAACTGCCGTGTTTACTACGGCGAGCAGCGGGACTGCGAACAGGGCACCGGGGATGCCTGCGAGGTATGAACCGGCGGCAACCGAGAGGATCACAGCCACAGGATGCAGCGCCACGGCCTTGCCCATGACCAGCGGCTGCAGGATGTGGCTTTCAAGTTGCTGCACTACCAGGACGATTGCCAGCATGATCAGCGCGTTGATGGGTCCGTTGGCCACAAGGGCGAGCAGGACCGCGATGGCACCGGTAACCAGGGCACCGACCACCGGAATGAACGAGCCGATGAAGACGAGGACCGCCAAGGGCAGGGCCAACGGGACTTGGATGATGGCCGCACCAACGCCGATGCCCACGGCATCCACGAACGCGACGAACATCTGAATCCGCACGTAGCTGACCATGGACGTCCAGCCCCGGCGCCCGGCGCCATCGGTGGCCCGTCGCGCGCTCTTGGGCAGGAGCCGGACCAGGAAAGCCCAGATGCGGGGGCCCTCCAGCAGGAAGAAGATCAGAATGAACAGGGCCAGGACAAGCCCCGCCGCAAAGTGTCCGGCGGTGCTGCCGAAGGACAATGCCCCGCTGAGGATGCTGCTGCTGTTGTTCTGGAGCGCATTCGCGCCATCGGAAATGTATTGGTCTATCTGGTCCGCAGTGAGGTGCAGCGGGCCATCTGCCAACCAGGTCTGAATCTGTTGGATGCCTGCCAGCGCCTCTTGCCAGAGCGCACCGAAGCCCGTGACAAGTTGCCTGCCCACCAGCGCAAGGGCACCACCGATCACGCCGATGAAGCCCAACACGGTGATGGCGACTGCTCCTCCGTTGGGCACCTTCCGGTTGCGCAGCCAAGCCACCACAGGATGCAGGAGGCCGGCCAGCAGCGCAGCAACCATCACTGGAATGATGAGGAAGCTGACCTTGCCCAGCAGCCAGACCATGGCGCCGATCATGAGCAGGATCAGGCCTGCCCGCCAGGACCAGGCTGCAGCAATGCGCACCCCGTAGGGGATGTCTTCGGCAATTTGGCGGTCTGAACGTGTTTTGGCGTCCGGTGTTGGCGTCATGAACCCATAATTCCGTAGGGCAGGCCGTATGGGAAACCGGCTCTCACTTCCGAGACATTCGGTGGCATTTACGGGCGAAGAGCCTACAGGGATGCCGCAATTCCCCAGCGCATGGTGAAAGCTTCTCCGGGTGCCAGCCAGCGCAGGCCATCGCCGCTGTTGAACGCGTTGGCCGGCCCTGTCATGGGTTCGATGGCCACGGCTTTGGATCGGCCCGGGAAGGTGTCTGTGACGAAGACGTGGACGTACCGGCAGCTCTCATCCTGTTCAAGGCTTACGCTGCGGCCATCCGGCGCGGTCAGCGTATGGCGCGCTATGCCGCCGTCGTACGTCAGGTCCGTCAAGGCGACATCCACCAGCAAGCTGCCCACCACCGACCCGCCGGAGAAATCGTACTGACCGTCTGCGGGAGCGGTGCTTCGCGGAATCAGTCGCTCGTCCGCTACCAGTCGAGTGCCCGCATGCACCGTCAGGACCAAATCCTCGGGGGCGACATCGCCGACGCGCAGGTACGGGTGGGCACCCAGGACAAAGGGCGCCGTGCTCTGCGAATCGTTGATCAACGTCTGCGAGACACGGAGGTCTCCGCTCTGGTCGAGTTCGTAGCGCACCAGGTGCCGCACCAGGAACGGGTAGCCGTGCTGGGGGAAGACTGTGGCTTCCAGCGTCACGGAAAACTCGGATTCGTCCACCAACACGTACCCGGTGTTGCGCAACAGGCCGTGGCTGGCGTTGTTGCGTGAGGCCTCGGTGATGTCGAGTTGCTGCTTCTTGCCTTCCAGGTACCAGATCCCGTCCTCTACCCGGTTGGCCCAGGGCGCCAGGGTGATGCCCGTGGCACCGGGCGAAATTTCGTCGTCGCCGTAGCTTTCGGTCAACTGGACTCCGCCCCGGGAGTAGAGTCGCAGGCCGGCGGCGAGCTCGGTGACGACGGCGAGCGCATCGCCCCGGCGGAGCTCGAACTGTCGGCCCGTGGCGAAGCGGCGGGACTCGGATTGATGGGTGCTATCGGCTGGCGACGGGGAGGCAGACATGGCAATACCGTACTGCATTGGAGAACCGTCATGACGCGGCGAATGTTAGCTTTTGTTAGAAACTATGCGTTTTTGGTCACTTGTGGAATGATGTAGTTATGAGCCGCATCACCAGCACCCGCCTCGCGGACAGCCGAGAGCTGATCTACTTCGACGACCCAGGAACCCCGGAGCGAACACCGGATTCCTTGGTGGACCACCGCGAGCTTCCCGCCCGTGGCGAGCCGGGCGAGGTGCGTTATGACGCTTTGTCCGGTGACTGGGTAGCGGTAGCTGCCCATCGCCAAACCCGTACGCACCTTCCCCCTGCTGATCAGTGCCCCATCTGCCCCACCACTGCGGCGAACCCTTCCGAAATCCCGGCCTCGGACTATGACGTGGTGGTGTTCGAGAACCGCTTCCCTTCCCTGGGCCCGGCATTGGGCGACATTCCCCCGGTTCCGGCTCCCGGGCATTCCGGTCACAACCTCAAGGGAGCGGCATACGGTCGCTGCGAGGTAGTTGCCTTCACACCGCAGCACACTGGCTCCTTCGCCGAACTCGGCCAAACCCGTGCCCGCACCGTCATTGAAGCGTGGGCCCAGCGCACCGAAGCATTGAGCGCCCTGCCCGGCATCAAGCAGGTGTTTCCGTTCGAGAACCGCGGTGCGGACATCGGCGTCACCCTGCACCATCCGCACGGCCAGATCTACGCGTACCCCTATGTGACTCCCCGTGCCGCCCAGCTCGGGGCGGTAGCCCGGAAGTACTACGACGACGTCGACGCGAAAGAAACGCTCGGGGCCTCGCTCCTGAAGGCTGAACGCGAGGACGGCAGCCGCATGGTCCTGGAGGCCAAGCACTTCAGCGCCTACGTGCCGTTCGCGGCGCGCTGGCCTTTGGAAGTTCACCTCGTTCCGCATCGCAGCGTCCCCGACCTCGCGGCCCTCACAGGGGAAGAACGCGATGAGCTTTCCCACGTCTACTTGGACCTGCTAAAGCGCCTCGACTCCCTCTACCCCACCCCCATGCCGTACATTTCGGCCTGGCACCAGGCACCACTGGACCCGGTTCTTCGCCCGGCGGGCCAGCTGCACCTGCAGCTGACGTCACCTCGCCGCGCTGCCGATAAGCTCAAGTATCTGGCCGGCTCCGAGGCCGCCATGGGAGCGTTCATCAACGACACCACACCCGAAGCGGTGGCGGAGCGCCTGCGCAGCGTCGCCGCAGCACCGGCTTCAAACAAGACCTTGGAAGGCACACGAGCATGACCACCACCACCGACACCGGCGTCCTCGCCGCCCGCTTCCAGGAAACGTTCGGCGCAGCTGCCGACGGCGTGTGGCAGGCACCTGGACGCGTCAACCTGATCGGCGAGCACACGGACTACAACGAAGGCTTTGTACTGCCCTTCGCCATCGACAAGACAGCAAAGGTGGCTTTGCGGGTCCGCGACGACTCCAGGGTTCGCATGCTGTCCACTTTTGGCGGGCACGGCGTGGTGGAGGCTGACCTCGCGGACTCGGAGCCCGGATCCGGTGAGGGGTGGTCACGCTACCCCCTCGGCGTCGCCTGGGCACTCAAGGAACGTGGCATCCAAGTCCCCGGCTTTGACCTCCTGCTGGATTCCGACGTTCCCTCCGGTGCGGGTCTGTCGTCGTCACACGCCATCGAGTGCGCCGTCATCTCGGCCCTCAACGAGTTGACCGGCGCGGGTTTCGCTGCCGAAGACCTGGTGCTCGCTACCCAGCGCGCCGAGAACGTGTTCGTTGGCGCACCCACCGGGATCATGGACCAGTCAGCATCCTTGCGCGGCGCCAAGGGACACGCGGTGTTCTTGGACTGCCGTGACCAGCATGTGGAGCTGGTGCCGTTCGACGCAGAAGCGTCGGGCTTGGTCCTGTTGGTCATCGACACCAAGGTGTCGCATTCGCACGCCGACGGCGGTTACGCCTCCCGCCGCGCATCCTGCGAGTTGGGTGCCGAGATACTTGGCGTCACAGCACTGCGCGACGTCGGCGTAGAGCGTTTGGAGGAAGCCTCCGGACTGCTGGACGAGACGACGCTCCGGCGCGTCCGCCACGTGGTCACCGAAAATGATCGCGTACTTCAGACAGTGGAAACCTTGGGCAAGCTGGGTCCCGCCGCCATCGGGGAGTTGCTGGACGCCAGCCACGTTTCCATGCGCGACGATTTTGAGATCTCCTGCCCGGAACTCGACCTTGCCGTGGACACATCCCGGGCCAACGGTGCCATAGGCGCCCGCATGACGGGCGGCGGCTTCGGCGGCTCAGCCATCGCATTGACGCCGGTGAGCCAAGAGCAGCAGGTTCGTGACGCCGTCGTGCGTTCCTTCGCGGAGGCGGGTTTCACCGCACCGGACATCTTCACCGTCACCCCGGCTGCGGGAGCGCTTCGCCTGGCCTGACGCGTTCAGTTCCACCGCGCGAACGCCCGGCGTTCCATCGGATGCCGGGCGTAAGCTGGGGCCATGACTGAGGCTGTCATCGTTGCTACTGCCAGAAGCCCTATTGGCCGTGCCTTCAAGGGTTCCCTCAAGGACGAACGTCCGGATGACCTGGCCACCGCCATGGTGCGGGCCGCCCTCGCAAAAGTTCCAGGCTTCGATCCCGGCGCGGAGGACGGCCAAGGCTTGGACGACATCCTGCTGGGCTGCGCTGAACCCAGCGGCGAGGCCGGATCCAACATGGCCAGGGTTGTGGCGGTACTCGCCGGGCTGGACCGCGTACCCGCAGCCACCATCAACCGCTTCTGTGCATCCAGCCTGCAAACCCTTCGGATGGCCTTCCACGCCATCAGATCCGGGGAAGCCCACGCAATCGTGTCCGCCGGGGTGGAGAGCGTGTCCAGGTATCAGGACTGGTCCGGTGCCGGCGAAACCGATACCGCCAACCACAACCCGCTGTTCGAAGCAGCGGGCCAACGCACTGCGGCACGGGCGGCCTCCAACATCCCGTGGACCGACCCTCGGCTCGGCGGGCGACTACCAGACATTTACATCTCCATGGGCCAGACTGCCGAGAACGTCGCCACGAGCTACGGAATCAGCCGGGCCGAGCAGGACGAGTGGGGTGTCCTGAGCCAGAATCGCGCCGAAGCCGCCATCGCCTCAGGGTTCTATGCCCGCGACATCTCGCCCTACACGCGCAAGGACGGAAGTGTGGTGGAGCGCGATGACTCACCCCGAGCCGGGGTCACTTTGGAAGCCGTCTCCGCGTTACAGCCCGTGTTCCGCGCGGAAGGCACCGTGACTGCAGGTAATGCCTGTCCGCTTAACGACGGGGCCGCGGCTGTGGTGGTGATGAGTGACGCGCGCGCCCGTGAACTCAGCCTGCAACCGCTGGCGCGGGTGGTTTCAACAGGCGTCAGTGCCCTTTCCCCCGAACTCATGGGCATGGGACCCGTGGAATCGACGCGGCGGGCCCTTGCCCTGGCAGGACTGACAATGGACGACATCGACCTCGTTGAGCTCAACGAAGCCTTCGCCGTGCAGGTGGTGGCGAGCGCCCGTGAACTGGGGATCGATCCTGAAAAACTCAACGTCCATGGTGGCGCCATCGCTCTGGGCCATCCCTTCGGCATGACCGGGGCCCGGATGACCAGCACTCTCCTCAACGGGCTCAAGGAACGCGACGGAACCCTGGGGCTGGCCACGCTGTGCGTCGGCGGAGGCCAGGGCATGGCAGTGGTCTTTGAGCGCCTGAGCTGAGGGCTGCCACGCGCGAGGGGTTGGATATCGACCCTTTGAGCCCCTCTTACTCCCGAGACCTCGCCCCTCACGAACGCAAAAATGCCCCCGAAGACTCTTCGGGGGCATTTCGCGTTGACGGACTCAGAAGAGTTAGTCGTCGCCTCGCAGGATTGCCAGCAGACGGATGATTTCCACATAGAGCCAAACCAGCGTGACCGTCAGGCCGAAGGCGGCAACCCAGGAGTAACGCTCCGGGGCGCCGGCGCGGACGCCCTCTTCGATGCTGGTGAAGTCCATGATCAGCGAGAACGCTGCCAGGCCGATGGCCAGGATGCCGATGAAGACACCCAGCGGAATGCCTGCAATTTCGAAGCTGGTGCGGAGGCCGAAGGGCTCCTGAACAGCGCCGGTCCACATCATCACCATGTTGATCAGGGCGAAGACTGCGTAGCCGATGGTGGCGATCATGAAGAAGCGCACCATCTTGGGAGTGGCGCGGACCTTGCCGCTCTTGAAGAGCACCAGGGTGACGCCGAAGACTGCCAGCGTTCCGATGACGGCTTGGAGACCGACGCCGGGGTACATGCCGTCCAGGATACGGGTGAGGCCACCGAGGAACAGGCCCTCGAGGCCGGCGTAGGCAAGGATCAGGGCCGGTGAAGGCTGCTTCTTGAACGTGTTGACCAGTGCCAGGACGAAGCCGCCCAAGGCACCAACGATCATGAGCATGGTGGAGAGGGCGGGCGCCACGAAGAGCGTGACGCCGGCACCGATGATGAGAACCACGAGGCAGGCGACGGTCTTCATGATGACGTCGTCATAGGTCATGCGGCCGGTGTCGGCCGGGCCGGCAGCTGGCTGGTTGTACATCTGCTGCAGCTGCTCATTGGTCATGTTCTGCTGCTGGGCAGACCATGCTGCATGGCCGTCCATGACCTGGCTCGGTGCACGGCCGGGTGCCTGATTGAACTGCTGGCCGTACGGGTTCTGCGGTACAGGCGGGGCCTGCTTTGCTCCACGGAAATTCTTTCCGTTGAAGACTGGGTTTCCGCCAAGTGCCATTGCGGGTGTCCTCCTGAAAAAGGGCTAGTGATAGTTCACGGTACCAATTACCACGCGCGCGCGGCAGGGAAAGTTCCCTTGTTCACCCAGACGAAACTCAACCGTGACAAGAAAATGGACCAGCGGCTTCCCCCAAACGTTTAGGAGCACCCCCAAACAACAAAGGTTTACTTAAGCGTTGCTACATCAGTAGTTGCCTATAGCTTCACAGTTGTTATCCGATCGCGATCTTCACAGCCCCGAACTGGGCATTCATTGACCCCACCGAGCGGTAACATAAACCACACATGGGTGACTTAGATCACAAACGAGGCAGCTAGGCAAGAACTGTTCACAAGCCCCATGACCGTTCGCACCGGCTGCAAAGGCGCAGCCGGGACCACCCCCACTGTGGAGGTTTCCATTTTGAGAAGCACACTGCGCGACCCGTCCATGAGACGGTCCAAAGGACTGCAGAGAGCTGTGGGGGCGCTGTTCGCAGCCCTCATCGCCGCTCTGTTGATCGCCGCCCCCTCGGCACAGGCAACCACCCCCTCGCCTTCGCCGTCCCCGACGACTTTCCAGAACAACATCAGCGGGTTCCTCCGCGATGATGCCCGGGCCCCTATACCGGGCGTCAAGATCAAAGCCACGGGCAACGGGTTTGAAGGTGAAGCCACCTCCGGAGCCAACGGAGCGTGGACCATCGGCGTTCCCGTCCAGGGCACCTACACCATCGAGCTGGACACCTCCACCTTGCCGGAGGGCATCGCACTGGCCGAGGGCCAGGACAATCCCCGCGATGTCACGTTCAGCCAGACGTCCAACCTGTCGGTGATCTTTGCCTTCGGCGAGGGCATCGTGGTCCAGCAACAGGACTTCGGCCAGAACCTGCTCAACCGCCTGGTGGCGGGTCTTAGCTTTGGCCTGCTCCTTGCACTGGCCTCGGTAGGCCTTTCCCTGATCTTCGGCACCACCGGCCTGACCAACTTCGCCCACGGTGAGATGGTGACACTCGGTGCGGTACTGGTGTTCATGTTCAATGCCTTCGGATTCCCCTTCTGGCTGGCCATCCTGCTCGCACTGGTAGGCGGCGGTCTCTTTGGCTACGTCCAGGACGCAGGACTGTGGCGCCCCCTGAGGAAGCGTGGCTCAGGCCTCGTCCCTATGATGATCGTCAGCATTGGCCTCGCCTTGGCCATTCGCTATGTCATCCAATTCTTCTTCGGCGGTGCAACACAGCAACTCCCGGGCGCACAAAGTAGCGAGATCCAAATCGGGCCTGTCTCGATCTCTCCGAACAATCTGTGGTCCCTGATTATCAGTGCCGTGGTTATCGCCCTGATCGGCATCGTCCTGCTGAAGACCCGACTCGGCAAGGCAACCCGCGCAGTTGCAGACAACCCCGCGCTGGCAGCCGCCTCGGGCATCGACGTCGACTCCGTCATCCGCATCGTATGGATCGTGGGCGGCGTGCTCGCTTCGCTCGGCGGCATCCTCTGGGCCTACTACCGCCCGGGTGTCACCTTCGATATGGGCTCGCAAATCCTGCTGCTCATCTTCGCCGGCGTCACGCTCGGCGGCTTGGGTACCGTGTTCGGCGCACTGATCGGCTCGATCGTCGTCGGCATCTTCGTGGAACTGACTACAGTGTTCGGCCTCCCCGCCGACCTCAAGTACGTCGGCGCCCTGTTCATCATGATTGTTGTTCTTCTGTTCCGACCGCAGGGTATCCTCGGCCGGCGTGAGCGTGTGGGTTAGGAGCGGGCCATGGATTTCGGATTTATTTTCTCCAGCGCCCTTGGCGAATTGTTCAGCCCGACGACGGCGGCCTACGCACTTGCCGCTTTGGGCCTCGCGGTTCACTTCGGCTACTCAGGCCTGTTGAACTTCGGCCAGGCCGGCTTCATGGCAGTGGGTGCCTACGGTTTCGCCATCTCAACTTTGACCTTTGACGCACCCTTCTTCCTTGCCCTGCTGATCGCCGTTCTGTGTTCAGTGATCTTCGCGTTCATCCTCGGTATTCCTACACTCCGGCTACGGGCGGACTACCTGGCAATCGTGACCATCGCCGCGGCGGAAATTGTCCGCTACGTGGTCACTACCAACCAGCTCACCAGCGTCACTGGTTCGGCAAACGGCCTGGCGGCCTTCGAGGGCACGTTCTACTCCATGAATCCTTTCCCCGAAGGCTCTTACATGGGCATGAACAACCGTGACTTCTTTATCCGCGTGGTGGGCTGGGGCTTGGTCATCGTTTGCTGCGTCTTGGTCTGGCTTCTGATGCGCAGCCCCTGGGGCCGTGTCCTCAAGGGCATCCGCGAGGACGAGAACGCTGTCCGCTCGCTCGGCAAGAATGTCTACGCCTACAAGATGCAGGCGCTGATCATCGGTGGTGTGCTTGGCGCATTGGCGGGCATGATCTTCACGCTCCCCCGCGGGGCCGTCCAACCGTCCAACTACGGCACTGAACTCACGTTCTTCCTGTGGACCTGCCTTCTGCTGGGCGGCATGGCCACGGTTCTTGGGCCGGTCATTGGAGCAATGATTTTCTGGGTTGTGCTCTCGCTGACCCAAAGCCTGCTCTACGGCCTCATCGAGTCAGGGGCAATCACGTGGCTGACCACCGTACAGGCAGGCCAGTTGCGCTACATCCTGGTGGGTGTTGCCTTGATGCTCCTGATGATCTTCCGCCCGCAAGGCGTGTTCGGCAATAAGAAGGAGCTTGCTTTCGCATGAGTGAGACCAACGAACGCAATAGCGAAAATATTGACTACATGACCGATTCACGGCCCATCGCCGTCGGGGAGAACACTCCCGGCTGCAAGAAGCGGGATCCCATTGTGGTGGCAGAGGACGTCACGCGGTCCTTCGGTGGCATCAACGCGGTGGACGTGGAGTACCTTGAGATCCCCCGCCACAAGATCACCGCATTGATCGGCCCCAACGGAGCCGGCAAGACCACGCTGTTCAACCTCCTCACGGGCTTTGATACTCCCAACACGGGCAAGTGGCAGTTTGAAGGCAACAGCCTTGCAGGCGTTTCCTCCTACAAGGTGGCACGCATGGGCATGGTCCGTACCTTCCAGCTGACAAAGGTCATGGGCAAGCTGACCGTCATGGAGAATATGCGACTCGGCGCAGCAGACCAGCCCGGAGAACGGCTCTCCAAGGCCTTGTTCAAAGGCATCTGGGGCGGGCGCGAAAAAGAGATCACAGCCCAGGCAAACGTCCTCTTGGAGAAGTTCAAGCTGGATACCAAGAAGGACGATTACGCAGCGTCGCTCTCGGGAGGTCAGCGGAAGCTCCTGGAGATGGCCCGTTCGCTTATGGTTCGGCCCAAGCTGGTGATGCTCGATGAGCCCATGGCCGGTGTGAACCCGGCCCTGACGCAGTCGCTGCTGGACCACATCAAGAACCTCAAGGCCGAGGGCATGACCGTGCTCTTCGTGGAGCACGACATGAACATGGTGCGCCACATCGCTGACTGGGTGGTGGTCATGGCCGAAGGCAAGGTGGTGGCCGAAGGACCTCCGGGTGAAGTCATGAAGAACCCCGCAGTCATCGACGCCTACCTTGGCGCCCACCATGACGTCGACCTCGGCGACGCCGAAGGCATCAAGGTGCTTGAGGCTGAACTCGAGGCCGACGAAGAGTCGGTTGTGGGTACGGAAGATGCAGGCATCCTGTCCGAGATCGAAGAACCCAAGAAGGAGGACGGGAAATGAGCAGTACCAGTGCAATGCCCGCCTCGGCAGCGGCTCCCGCAGGCGATTCCGTCGTCAAAGTCACTAACTTGGTGGCTGGCTATATCCCCGGGGTCAACATCCTCAACGGCTGCAGCATCGAGGCCCGCAAGGGCGAGTTGATTGGCATCATTGGCCCCAACGGCGCCGGCAAGTCCACGCTGCTGAAGGCCATGTTCGGCTTGGTGAAGGTCCACTCGGGCACCGTTGTGGTGCGCGGACAAGACCTCACTGGTTTGAAGGCCAACAAACTGGTCACCCAGGGCGTTGGCTTCGTCCCCCAGACCAACAATGTGTTCGCCACGCTGACCATTGAAGAGAATCTGCAAATGGGCATGTTCCAGCGGCCCAAGGACTTCTCCGAACGCTTCGATTTTGTCACCAGCCTCTTCCCGGAGCTGGGAAAGCGGCGAGCACAGCGTGCAGGGTCACTGTCCGGCGGTGAACGCCAAATGGTGGCCATGGGCAGGGCGCTCATGATGGACCCGGCCGTCCTGTTGCTTGACGAGCCGTCGGCAGGCCTCTCCCCCGTCAAGCAGGATGAGACCTTCCTCCGTGTCCACGAGATCAACCGCGCCGGCGTCTCGGTGATCATGGTGGAACAGAATGCCCGCCGTTGCTTGCAGATCTGCGACCGCGGCTATGTCCTGGATCAGGGCAAGGATGCGTACACCGGTACCGGCCGTGAACTCATGAAGGACCCCAAGGTCATCCAGCTTTACCTGGGCACCTTGGCGGACGAGGTCTAACTGCAGTAGCCCCGAAGGCCTGGTTCCGGTGTCACGCCGGAGCCGGGCCTTCGGCGCGTCCAGGTACGTTCAAGACAGTTCAGCTGCGGCCCTCAAACGTCGCGCTGCTGCTGTTCCTCGGCACCACCACGTGCACCGCGTTTCGCTCAACAGTGAAGTCGGTGGGCGTGCTGGTGGTGATCTCGCCGTCGAGGTTCACCGGCAGTGGCGGAGTTGTCACCAGCCTGACTTTCCGGCTGGTGAGGTGGTGCACTTGCTCGTTTTCCACAAACTTGCCGTTCTTCAGCGAACGCGCGATCTTTGCCTGCTCCCGCAGCGGCGCAGCCAGGATCGCATAGATATCCAGGGTGTGATCATCGATCCCCGCTGTCGGAGAGACCGCGTTGCCGCCTCCGTAGTACCTTCCGTTTCCCACCGCCACCTGCAACAGGTCCTCCAGCTCTACTGGCTCATGGTCCCCGTCCGGGAACTCGAGGCGGGCGTGGAACGGCTTGTGCGTGGCGTAGGAGCGAAGCGTGGCCACACCATATGCCAAGGGCCCGATGAGTCGTTTGAGGCGCGGACTGAGCGCCTGCGTGACTGCCACGGACAGGCCGGCTGAAGCCACGTTGAGGAAGGGTTGGCCGTTCGCCCGCCCGAGATCGATGTCCACTACTTTTCCATCCGCCAAGGCAGCGCAGGCAAGGCTCAGGTCCCGAGGGATTTCCAGCGTCCTTGCCAGGTCATTGGCGGTGCCCAGCGGAAGCACACCCAGCACGACGTCGGTACCCGCCACGAGTCCGGCCGCGGAGGCAACCGTTCCGTCGCCTCCCCCAACCACCACAAAATCGTGCCCATCGGACACCGCTTGCTCCAAGGCGCGGCGGAGTTCCCCGCCGCCATGCGCCGTATACACCGCGGAGACCGGGAGCTCCGCCTTTGCGAGGCTCTCGGCCACCAGCTTCTGAGCTGCGGAGCCTTTGCGTGAACCGGCGTTAATGACTACTGCAATGGAGCGTGCTTCCCGGGTTGGCTTCATGAGGACATGGTAGGTCTACCGCCTGTGTAACAGCCGGGGTTAACGCGGAACAGGTCCCCTTCCTTGTGAGGAAGGGGACCTGTTGCTGACTGCGGTCTAGCTCGTGTTCGGCTTAGAGCTTGCCGAATTCTTCGCGGACCGGCTTGTAGGTGTTGTCGTCCTGGTATTCGTAGATACCGATGTATGCCTCGGTGGGGTCACCGGCATCGGAGAACGTTACCGGACCGGACTGTCCGTCGTAGTCAATATCCTTGCCCTCGCGGAGCAGGGTGACGCAGGACGGGAAGTCCGTGCACTTCTCGCCGCCTTCAGAGACTTCCTTGAGCTTGGCCGCGATGTCCGTGCCCTTGGTGCTCTTGGCTGCCTCAGAGGCAAGCGCGATCAGGTTCACGGCGTCGTAGGACTCACCTGCGTAGCTGTAATCCTTCAGTGCGGGATCGATTGCGAGGAGCTTCTGCTTGAAGGCATCCTTGGCGAACGTACCGGGGATGGTTCCCTGTGCGCCCTTCATGGTGCCTGCCTGGAAGTCCTTGCTGTAGTCCGAGGTGTTGCCGTCAACCATGAACAGCTGCGTGGGCTTGACGCCCTTGCCGGTCATCAGAGGCACGATGCTCTTGGCTTGGTCGAACGTGATCAGGGCGATCGCATCCGGCTTGGCTGCGAGGACCTTGTCCACCTGGCTGCTGAACTGCGAGTCACCTTCGTTGAAGAGCTCTTCAGCAACAACCTTGCCGCCGGCTGCCTCGAAGGCTTCCTTGACGTTCTTCTGGAGGCCGGTTCCGTAGGCGTCGTTGAGAACGATCATGCCCACGGTCTGGGCACCACAGGTAGCCATGTAGTTCCCGAGGACCTTGCCCTGCAGGACGTCGGACGGTGCCGTGCGCCAGTAGAGGCCCTTGTCATCCCACGTGGTGAAGTCCGGTGAGGTGTTCGCCGGCGAGAAGTGGATGACGCCAGCGCCGGTGATCTGGTTGATGACAGTCTTGGAAACGCCGGAGGAAGCGGCGCCGATAACTGCACTCACACCCTGGCCCAGCAGGGCTGTGGTGGACTGGGTAGCGATGTCAGTTTTGGTGTCGCCGGAGTCGCGGTGGACAACTTCCACAGGAACACCAAGAACGCCACCGGCGTCGTTGACTTCCTTGACGCCGAGGTTGACACCAGCGATTTCGGGTGGGCCGAGGAACGCCAGCGACCCCGTCGTCGGCAGGAGCGATCCAAGCTTAAGCGGCGTAGCCGTGGTGGTGGTCGAGGGAGGTACGGATCCCGTGTTGGTGGCAGCCTGGCTGTTGCCGGCTCCCGCCCCGCCGCTCGGTGCCGGGCAGGCGATGCCTGCTGCGGCGGCGGATTGAGACCCAGTCTGGGTAGGTGTAGAAGACCCACCACAAGCCGTGGCCAAGAGAGCGACCCCAATGCCAAGCGCTGTTAGCTTGGCGGCTCGGGGCGCCGCTGGGGAAAGATCAAACATTCGTTGTCTCCTCGATCGAAAGGTGCGAACTGCCTTTGATGCGATAACTCAGGTGTTCCTGATTAAGACTCAAACTAGTGCAATTGCCGGGCGAACATAAGTGATTCAGGTCACATCCCTATAACACTCGTTGCCTGTGGGGAATCTACGAGCTTGCTGGGAAAAGGCGCTGAAGAAGGGATGGACGCACAGGAAGGGAGAAAGAGCTCTCGCCTTGCATTTGTGCCCCAGGTGGGACTCGAACCCACAACACGCGGATTTTAAGTCCGCTGCCTCTGCCAATTGGGCTACTGGGGCGCCCGGACCATGGTATCCCAGCTAGAGCCGGTTGAACGGCTCCGCGTAGCTGAAGGTGCCGCGGACGTCATCGGGCCATCCCGGCAGGGTCAGTAACTGGAAGTGATCGCCCCACACCGCTTCGGGCGGTTCAACGCCCAAGGAGGTGGCCGGCACATATCCGAAGCGCGGGTAGTAGAGAGGGCTGCCGAGCAGGGCGATCCCGGGCTCTCCGAGGGCAGTGGCGCGGGCCGCTGTCTCGCGCATCAATGCAGAACCCACTCCACGGCGCTGGAAGGGAGGAAGTACGCCGATCGGGCCGAGGGCAACCAGTTCCAGGTCCTCGATCCAGCCCCGCGTGCTGATGGCATGCCCCACGATTTCACCACCCATCTCCGCCACGATGCTGAGCTCCGGAATGTACTCGCTGCACTCGAAAAGCTCCCGCAGCAGCCCCACTTCAATCGGGGTGCCCTCAACGGGTTCGCCAGTCACGGGAGAGACGGAAAACGCCCGGGCCGTAAGCTCCAGGATCTCCGGCCGATCTTCCGGCTTCTCAGAACGCAGCACCACACCCCGCGCCAGGAGCCGCAGCACATCCATGGCCCGGCCCGCATCTGCCGACGGCACCAGAAGGTGATCGTGGTGGAAACCGGCGAGGACGTTGCAGCTGATGCCGGCGTGCGTCAGCGCCGCGCTGACGGCTGCCGTCAGACCCACGGCTTCCAGGGCCGAATGAACCTGCAGCGTGATCCAGGTAGCCACGAAATCGTAGCTAAGGCCCAACGAATCTGCTTCATCGCGGTGAAGGACAACCGTCAGGCCCTCGGCCTCACGAACGGCCGCTTCAATGCCGCCTTCCAATGGCCGACCATGCGGCCACAGGGCATACACGTACTCGCCGTCGCGGGCTACCGGATGGAGGGATTCCAGGAGTGTCTTCAGATCGGTTTCGCCTGACATGGCAACAGTCTAGGGCGCAGCCGCGGTGCCACCGTTTTACGCCGACGGTTTAAACGCCAACGGCGGCCACCCCCTCAAGGGGACGGCCGCCGTCGTACGTGTACTACTTGGCGTCAGCAGTTACCGGAGTCTTGACTTCCTCGGCAACCGGCTTGGCTTCCACCGGCGCCGGAGCGGCGGCGGGCTTGGGAGCCGGGGTGGCTGCGGCCACGAAGGCACCGCGCGGGTTGTCCAGGTCCATCAGCTGCGTGGTGTCGCGGCCGGCGAAGAAGGCCAGGATCCAGCCGAAGATCACACGGAACTTGCGCTCAACCGTGGGCATGGCCATGCCGTGGTAACCACGGTGTGCCAGCCACGCGAGGCCGCCCTTGAGACCGATGCGGCCGAGCAGGTTGATGTTTGCAACACCCTTCCACTCGCCGAATCCGGCTACGGCACCGAGGTTCTTGTGCTTGTAGTCGTGCAGCGGCTTGTCCCAGCGGGAAGCCCAGAGGTTCTTTGCGAGCTTCTTTGCCTGGCGCAGTGCGTGCTGGGCGTTGGGGACGCAGGTGCCGTCCGGCAGGCCCTTGCCCGTGAGGTCCGGAACGGCGGCGATGTCGCCGGCGGCCCAGGCGTTCTCCACAATGCCTTCGTCGCCTGCGATACGCAGGTCCGGGAGGACGCGGACGCGGCCACGCGGTTCCAGCGGGAAGTCGGTGGAGCGGATCATCGGGTTGGCCTGCACGCCGGCAGCCCATACCAAGGTGTCCGCGTCAACTTCGCCGGCAGGGGTCTTGTCCGGGAGGTTGATCAGCTTGAGGTTGCCCTCAGCGCTGTCAAGGGAGGTGTTCAGGAGTACTTCGATGCCACGGCTGCGGAGGTGCTCCACAACCCACTCGGCCTGCGAAGCGGTGACCTCGGGCATGATGCGGCCCATGGCTTCAACCAGGATGAAGCGGACTTCTTCCTGACGGATGCGCGGGTTATTCCGTACAGCGGCGCGGGCAAGGTCTTCCATTTCGGTGAGGCATTCGATGCCTGCAAAACCGCCGCCAACAACAACGAAGGTCAGTGCCTTGGCGCGCTCTGCGGGGTCAGTCATGGTGGACGCGGCTTCGATGCGCTCCAACACCTTGTTGCGCAGTGCAACGGCTTCCTCGATGGTCTTCAGGCCGATGCCCTTGTCCGCGAGGCCCTTGATGGGGAAGGTACGGGTGATGGCGCCTGCTGCGATCACGACATCGAAGTACGGGATCTCGAAGTTCTCGCCGCCATCGGACGGGGCGATAACCGCGGTCCGGTTGGCGTGGTCGATGCTGGTGACGCGGCCCTGGATGAGCTCAGTCTGCTTGAGGTGCTGACGGTGGGAGACGACGGCGTGGCGTGCCTCGATGTTGCCACCGGCTACTTCCGGGAGGAAGGGCTGGTAGGTCATGTACGGCAGTGGATCAACGACGGTGACGATTCCGCCTGCATTCGCGATCTTCTTCTGCAGTTTGAGTGCTACGTACAGGCCGACGTAGCCGCCGCCGACGACGAGAACCCGGGGACGGTCAATGAGCTCTGGGGTGGTTGCCATGAGTCCAGAGTACAGTACTTTGTGAAAATCTTCACTAACTACGTCCTGCCGGGCGGATCCACCTTCAAAAGGGCGCCCGTTTCAGCTTCCTCGGGCACCGCCGGCGGGTTCTTTGAGACTCTCCGCAACTGGATTGCAGCACCCGTCAGAATCGCAGCGAACAAGGCGCCAAAACCAAGCACGACGGCGGCAGGAAGGGCGTCATCCATGGTCGCCGGCGTCTTCGCAACAGGGACGGTGGGATCGGCGAGCGTGGGAGGGGCGCTTGTGGGACTTGCCACGGGTGCCTGTGAGGGCTCGGAGAAGACGCCGCGGCGATGGACACGGATCCAGTCCCCGATGGAACCCAACGGGTTGGTGCTGGTGGTTGGCACGTCATTCTTCAGTGCGGCCTCAGCGTCGAGGATGCCGTAGCCATAAAGAGGGTCCTTGCCTGGAGCACCCGCGTCCTTGGCAGTGCTGACGATCCTGTTGATGACCTGGGTGGCGCTCATTTCCGGCCACTTTGAACGGAGGAGTGCTGCCACACCCGAAACGATGGGAGCCGCTCCGGACGTTCCCGCCCACTCGGCATACGAGCCGCCGGGAATGCCACCCACCAGTTTCTCCGCAGGGGCGGCCACTCCGATGCTGATGCCTTGGGACGATGAGTCCACGCTGGCGCGCCCCTCGCCGTCCAGCCCGGCCACAGTGAGAACGCCGGGGATGGTGGCCGGGGCACCAACTTGGATGTTGCCACCCACGCGGTTTCCGGCGGCCGCAACGATCACCACATCTTTTTGCTCTGCGTACAGGAACGCTGCGTCCCAGCTCTGCGGCCAGTCAGGCGAAGTGCTGCCCAGGGAAATGTTGATAACCTTTGCGCCGTTGTCCACGGCCCAGCGCACGGCCTCGGGTATTTGTTCCTGGTCCGTCTTGCCGCCCGGGTTGGGCGAGCCGAGCCAGGTTGAGATGGCCAGGATCTCAGCTTCGGGCGCAACTCCTGTGATCCCGTCCGGTCCCCCGGCAGGCGGCGTAGTTGGTGGCGGTGGCGGCGGCGCTGGAGCCGCTGACGCAGATGCCGACGGTGAGGGCGAAGGGGTGGGCGTGGTGTGGCCGCGCCCGGCCAGCATCGTGGCCACCAGCGTGCCGTGCTCGGTCTTGGCGCCGATGCTCTTTTGTCCGTTGGGAGCGCCGGCCCCTGAGACATCTGTCCCTCCGACCACCACACCCTTGAGGTCAGGGTGGGTTCCGTCAACACCGCTATCGATGATCGCAACTTTGACTCCGGCGCCCTTGGAGACCTGCCAGGCGTTGGTGACTCCCGATTCCTTGAGCCAGTACTCCTTGTCCCGCCACGCGTCTGCATTGGCGGCCGGAGCCGACAACAGCGCACCCGCCAGCGCCCCGCCGGCCAGGGTGGTGGCAAGCGCAGCGGAGAGGGTACGACGATGTCGCAATGTCATTGGCCATCCAGGATACTCAGGGCGATGCCGTCCAGGATGTCGTGTTCGCTGGAGACAGCTGTACGGATGGCCCCGTTACTGACGGCGGACAGCCTGGCCAGGATGCGGCGCCACACCAGGGCTCCGGCTCCGATGACGTCCACGCGTCCCGGGTGCATGTACGGCAGCGCGGCACGTTCGTCCCGCGTCATTTCCAACAGGCTGGTGCACGCGTCGCTAATGGTTTCAAGGTCCAGTGAAGCGCCGTGGATGCGGTTCGGCTGGTATTCGCTCAGGCCCAGCGCGTGAGCGGTGATGGTGGTGATGGAACCGGCGACACCAACCACGGCAGTGGCGCGGTCAAGCGGCACTGCCTGCGCGGCAAGATCAAGCGCGGCGTCGACGTCGGCCTCTGCTGCGGCGATTTGCGCAGCGGTGGGCGGATCGCTGCGGAGGTGACGTTCGGTCAATCGCACGCAGCCGATGTCAACCGAGCGGGCCGCGATAACGCCGCTGGAATCACCCACAACGAATTCAGTGCTGCCGCCGCCAAGGTCCACCACCAGAATGGGGTCCTTTCCCGTGGCGGGCAGGACGCTGCTGGCTCCCGCGAAGGACAGGGCAGCTTCCTCGTCACCGGAAATGACCTCCGGCTGCACGCCCAGGAGCTCCCGGATACCGTCCACAAAGACTTGGCGGTTGCTGGCATCACGAGTGGCCGACGTGGCCGCGAAACGAACGCGCCCGGCACCGTGTTCCTTGATGAGCGCGGCATAGTCCCGGGTTGCGGCGAACGTGCGCTCCAAGGCCTCTGGAGCCAACTCGCCAGTGGCATCAACGCCCTGGCCCAGCCGCACCACGCGCATTTCACGCACGATATCGGTCAGCGGACCTGGCCCATCCTTCTCCGACGCCTCAACCGAGGAGTCGGCGATGAGGAGGCGGATGGAGTTGGTTCCGCAGTCAATGGCAGCCACGCGGCTCATGCGGTGCCTTCCTGCTCGCCGTGGGATTCGGTCTTTGACTTCCGCACGGGCGCGGGACGCCCCACGATGTCCGGCAATCCTTGCGGACCATGGCGGCTCAAGTCCCGCGAAGGAGCCTCGCCGGCAGTGTCCCAGGCGCCGTCGCAATAGCAGCGGTCCTTGGTCCACCACTCGGTGATGGCGTCCAGGGCTTCGTCGCCCAGCGGATTGACGCCCGGTCCGGCAGCCAACGAGTGACCTACCAGGACGTGCAGGCACTTCACGCGGGTGGGCATGCCACCGGCGGAGATGCCGTCGATTTCGGGCACGGCTCCAGTGCCGGAGCGGCCGGCGATCTCGTTGCGAGCCTGAAGGTAAGCGTCATGGGCGCCCCGGTAGGCACCGGCCAGCTCTTGGTCGGCGGTCAGTCGCTCGTTCATCTCAGTCATGAGCCCGCCCGCTTCAAGGCGTGACACTGCGGACGTGATGACCGGATGGGTCAGGTAGAACGTGGTGGGGAACGGTGTTCCGTTGCTGAGCCGCGGAGCAGTAGCGGCCACCAAGGGGTTACCGCAGACGCACCTGGCCGGGATCTCAACAACATCCCGGACCGGCCTGCCCAACTGTCGGCTCAGGACCTCAAGATCGTGTGCTGATGGCTGGCGGGATTCCTGCGGCACGGCTGCCGTGTTCTCTTCCACTTGCGCTGCCAACCTTCCTGCCCCTTTTGTCATGTCCCATGCGGACACGACGGCGGCGGGCACCGCGTTTAGTCAGTTGCCGATCGTCTGATTGACTCCCAGAGAGCATCCACCCAGGGCAGATTCTCCGGGTTTGCCGACGATCCGGAGCCGGTGCGGCCACCCGGTGTGCCGGCGGCTTCTTCTCCCCCAAACACCCAGTAACCTGTTTCACCCGGCATAACCATGTTAATGCGGTCGCGGGCCTGCTGTTTCACGTAGTTGGGGTCCTGCCACCGGGAGAGCTGTTTGTTCAGCTCGGATTGCTCCGCTTTCCTGCCGGCAATTTCCGCTTCCAGCGCGGAGATTTCGGCGCGTTTCTCCAGGAAAATCTTCACAGTGGGGGCCAGCAGAATGGTGATGGCAATCATCACCACAGCCAGTGCGAGCATCCGGCCGGAGAACGCCTTGGCCGGTACGGGATCCAGATCGCGGTCATCCTTGGCTATTGGGCTTGGCTTTTCGGATCCCTGTTTTCCCGAACCTTTGTCCCCGGCTTTTGTCGAGGGTCCCGCAGGTTTCCTGCCTGCGGAACTCTTGCTGGCGGTAGACGTCTTGCTGCCAGCGGACGAAGCTTTGCCGCCATCCGTCGTCGTCGGTGTCTTTGACGTGGCACGCGCGCCGCCGAACTCGGCCTTGATGACATCGGCCCCTTCGGAGCCTGCGGCCTCAGGACCCGTGAGGGCATCACCGGCGGGACGGGCACCGCTGGACGGACGGGGACCGCTGGACGGACGGCCACCGCTGGACGGACCAGCACCGCTGGACGGACGGCCAAGGGCGTCGGCCCTGGGAACCTTTGGACGACGGGTGGCCATGACACTCCTGTAATGCCCGGTGCTTGCCTGGCGGTTTGCTGCGCTTGCTGTTTCTGACCTGGCCCGCGTTAAACAGAACCGGTGGCCATGGTCTTTCCACCATAGCCACCGGTCAGCTGTTTTCGCGGAATGCTAGCCCTTGAAACGCGGGAACGCGCTGCGGCCGGCGTAGCGTGCGGCGTCGTCGAGTTCTTCTTCGATGCGGAGCAGCTGGTTGTACTTTGCTACGCGCTCGGAGCGGGCGGGGGCACCGGTCTTGATCTGGCCCGCGTTGGTGGCAACGGCGATGTCAGCAATGGTGGTGTCCTCGGTTTCGCCGGAGCGGTGCGAGGTGATGGTGGTGTAGCCGGAGCGCTGGGCCAGGGAAACGGCGTCCAGCGTCTCGGTCAGGGAACCGATCTGGTTGACCTTGACCAAGAGGGAGTTGGCCGTAGCGGTCTCGATGCCCTGCTGCAGGCGGACCGGGTTGGTGACGAAGAGGTCATCGCCAACAAGCTGGACCTTGTCACCGATGGTGTCGGTGAGGGTCTTCCAGCCTTCCCAGTCGTTCTCGTCCAGCGGGTCCTCGATGGAAACCAGGGGGTAATCCGCAACGAGCTCAGCGTAGTAGGCGCTCATCTCGGTGGCAGAAAGTGCCTTGCCTTCGAACTGGTAGGCACCTTCCTTGTAGAACTCAGAGGATGCAACGTCCAAGGCAAGGGCGATGTCCGTGCCCGGGGTGTAGCCGGCGTTCTTGATGGCTTCCTGGATCAGGTCCAGAGCTGCACGGTTGGACGGCAGGTTGGGAGCGAAGCCGCCCTCGTCGCCGAGGCCGGTGGACAGGCCCTTTTCCTGAAGGACAGCCTTGAGGTTGTGGTAAACCTCTACACCCCAGCGCAGGCCCTCGGAGAAGGTCTCTGCGCCGATCGGGGCGATCATGAATTCCTGGATGTCCACATCGGAGTCGGCGTGCGAGCCACCGTTGAGGATGTTCATCAGCGGAACGGGCAGGACGTGGGCGTTCGGGCCACCCAGGTACTTGTAGAGCGGCAGGTCGGCCGAAGCTGCTGCAGCGTTGGCCACGGCCAGGGAAACACCCAGGATGGCGTTGGCGCCGAGCTTGCCCTTGTTGGGCGTGCCGTCCAGGTCGATCATGGCCTGGTCGATGCTGCGCTGGTCAGTGGCGTCGAAACCAATCAGGGCCGGTGAGATCTCGTCGATAACGGCGTCAACGGCCTTCTGGACACCCTTGCCGAGGTAACGGCCCTTGTCGCCGTCGCGAAGCTCAACGGCTTCGTGCTCGCCGGTGGAGGCACCGGAGGGAACTGCTGCGCGGCCGATCTGGCCGTCGGAGAGCAGGACCTCAACTTCTACGGTCGGGTTTCCGCGGGAATCAAGGATCTCGCGTGCGTGGATGGCATCGATAAGCGCCATGGATGTGCTCCTTATGGGCGAATTACAGGAATGTGGAGGGAAATTCTCAACGTCCTCGTCGCTACTAGCGTAGTCGAGAGTGGCTTACGTTACGGCACGGCTTCCGACGGCTCACGTCATGAAGTCTGCGCCTGACTGTTCTGAAACGATCGAACCGCGGCACGGAGGGCCCGTTCGGCGTCGAGTCCTTGCTCACGGGCGCCGGCGACCACCGCGAGCAGCAGCTCGCCGAGGGCCTCTTCCGAGGCCGGGACCACGGGAAGTCCGACGGCGGCCAAGTCACCTTGAGCGTCAACGTCCAAGCCCGCGCGTACCGCTCGGTCCAGGGACTTCTGCGCCGCAGCCAAAGCGGGAAGGTGCGGCGGGATACCCTCGAAGGGGTCTTTCCGCTCCGGCTTCTCGGCCCGCTTGGCGGCATCCCACTTGACGATGATTTCCTCGACGCTGGACGGAAAACTGTCCTGCAGTGAACCGTCCGCCTTGAACACGTGCCGGTTGCGTCGGACCATCTTGTCGTTGATACCCCGGGCTACCGCAGCGAAATCAAAGCTGCCGCGCTCCTCGGCGAGCCGGGCGTGCAGCACTACTTGAAGCAGCACATCGCCCAGCTCGCCACGGAGCTCATCATCAACTGCGCCGGCTTCGATCGAGTCCACCACTTCATAGGCTTCTTCGATCAAGTACTCCACCAGTGACTCGTGCGTCAGCCCACCCATCCATGGGCAGTGCTCACGCAGCGCCGCAATGGTGCCCAGCAGCTGGTCCAGCGGAGAATTAGCCGAGGTTGGCGTAGGCATCGTTGATGTACTCAACCAAGGCTTCGCGCTCGTCCAGCGGCAGGAACGCTGCCTCGGCCGCGTTGAGCGTCAGCTCGAGCAGATCATCGAGGTCGTAGTCGAAGGTCTCCACCAGGAGTTCGAACTCGTCGGTAAGCGTCACGCCGCTCATGAGGCGGTTGTCCGTGTTGATGGTGACGTTGAAGCCGAGCTGGAACAGCATGTCCACCGGGTGGCTTTCGATGCCGTCGCCAAAGCCGGAAATGGCACCGGTCTGGAGGTTGGAGGAAGGGCAGATTTCCAGGGCGATTCCGCGGTCGCGAACCCATGCTGCCACGCTGCCGATGGTCACCATGCCGATGGTGTCCTCGCCGTCGTCGTCGGAGTTGTCCTCAAACTCCACCGAGATGTCCTCGGCGATCCGGACGCCATGGCCAAGGCGCAAGGCGCGGCCGTCCACCAAAGCGGACTGGATGCTGTCCAAGCCAGCTGCCTCGCCGGCGTGGACCGTTGCCGGGAAGTTGTTCTCGGCAAGGTAGGTGAAGGCGTCCTTGAAGCGGGACGGCAGGAAGCCGTCTTCGGCCCCGGCGATGTCAAAGCCCACTGCGCCGTTGGCCCTGTGGCGGACAGCCAGTTCTGCGATTTCCTGGCCGCGATCAGCGTGCCGCATGGCAGTGATGAGCTGCCCCACCTGGATCTGCTGGCCGCGTTCTTCGGCGGAATCCATACCGGCTTCAAGGCCTGTCTGGACGGCTTCGACAACCTCGTCCAGGGTCAGGCCCTGCTGAAGGTGCTGTTCAGGTGCCCAGCGGACTTCGCCGTACACCACGCCGTCCTCGGCCAGGTCTTCCACGAATTCCTTGGCGACCCGGAACAGGCCTTCCTTGGTCTGCATGACGGCCACGGTGTGGTCGAACGTTTCGAGGTAGCGGACCAGCGAACCGGAGTCGGCCGATTCACGGAACCATTCGCCCAGCGCCACAGGATCCGTGGAGGGCAGCGTGTGGCCGACGGCCTCTGCCAGCTCGATAATGGTGGCCGGGCGGAGTCCTCCGTCCAGGTGGTCGTGGAGGGAAACCTTGGGCAGGCTCTTCAGATCGAAGTCAAGGGCAGGGGCAGCGTCAAGAATGGGCTCAGTCACGTACTAACTGTAGGGGGACGGCAGATGCTTAGCCAGCAGGCTTGGAGAGGTCCGCGCCTGCAACTGCTTTCTGCGACAGATCCGCAGGCTCCGCAACCTTCACTTCGCTGCTTGCGGCCGCTTCACGGGCCACATCCTTCTTCTCAAGGTACTTGTGCCACCAACGCAGTGCATGGTCCACCACGATGCCGAGAACCACAGCGAACGCAACGGCAATGCCCACGCCGAGGAGCGGGTTGTGGTGCACCCACTGACCTGCCAGAAGGCCAATGCCGATGGAGTAGCCCACCCACGTGATGCAGGCGAAAGCGTCCAACCAGAAAAAGGTGCGGTGGCGGAATCCGGTTTGCCCGGCGACGTAGTTCACCGCCACACGGCCCCACGGAATGTAGCGCGCCGTGAAAATGAGCACCGCGCCACGCTTGTCCAACTCATACTGCGCCCAGGCGAACATTTTCTGGACCTTTGGCCGCCGCATCCACTTCCAGCGGGTGAGGCCGATCTTCCGGCCCAACATGTAAGCCATGTTGTCGCCGGCCATGGCGCCTACCAGGGCGGTTCCTCCCAGGATCCACAGATTGGGTTCTCCGCTGTGAAGGGACAGCGCCGAGAGCCCCACTATGGCTGTTTCGCTGGGGAGAATGGTGGCGAATCCGTCAATGAAAAAGAAGACCAGAAGTACCGGGTATATCCAGGGCTGCCCGGCTGCATGCTCGAGCATTTGATTCAAAAACTCCACGCGGGGGTAGCTCCTAGACGAATGTGACTTGACGGTGTGACGGAAGTCGCTCTAGTGTCCCACGGCCGGGGCGTCGTTCGCTACGCCCCAGCCTTGGGATCACGCGTTTAACGCTATCTCCAAGAGGACGCTGGGGTCGTCAACCGCCGGACTGATCTTCCGGGGCAGGACACGTCATACCGTGGGTGGAGTCGGGGCGTCTTCCTCGGGGATGTTTTTTCCGTCCAAGGGCACGGAACCCCGGACTTTGCTGATGATGCGATCGATGATGACCCCCAGGATCACGGCCACCACGATGGCTATGACCGCGCCCAGGAGGTGGTTGTGCTCAAACCACACACCGAAGAAGTAACCCAGGACCACCGAATAGCTGGCCCAAAGGATGGCGGACATCGCAGTGAGGGCAACGAAGCGGCGGTGATGGAAGTGAGTGGCACCAGCCGTCAGATTAACTGCCACCCTCCCGATGGGGATGAAGCGGGCCACCATGATGAGCGAGGCAGACCGGCGTCGAAGTTCCTTGCCCGCCCAACGGAAAGCGCCCTGCATGCGCTGCGTGCGCATCCACCGCCACCGCTGGATGCCTATGCGGTTGCCAATGATGTAGGCGATGTTGTCCCCGGAGAACGCCCCGACGGCGGCCATCACACCCAGCAGCCACACGTTGGGGGCACCGCTGCTGCCGGAGACGGCACTCAGGCCCACCACCACTGATTCGCTGGGGATGGGCGGGAAAAAGCCATCAATGACGCAGCAGGCCAGCACCAGGAACAACACCCAGGGCTGCTCCGCCGCGGCGAGGATGAAATCGTTGATGCCCTGCACGGTTTCCTTACGGTAGCCGGCTCCCCCACAGGCGCCGGATGACTGGTGTTCCGGGCTGTTCCACGGGGAACAGCCCGGAACACTTAAGCCTAGGCGATGCGGTCGATGATGAGCTGATGCGCCGGGCGGGAACCCTCAGGCGCAATCACCACCGCATCCTGAAGTGCTTCCTTTGCCCGTTCGAACTTCTCCGGAGTGTCCGTCAGGAGGGTCATCAAAGGCTCCCCCGCACGGACCAGCGCACCAGGCTTGGCGTGCAATCGGACACCCGCCCCGGCCTGGACCTGGTCTTCCTTGCGTGCCCGGCCGGCACCCAGGCGCCAAGCCGCAACACCCACGGAAAGTGCATCCAATCCCACCAGGACGCCGTCCGCCGGAGCGTAGACAACCTCGGATTCCCTGGCCACGGGCAGCGCGGCCAGGGGATCTCCACCTTGGGCTTCGATCATCCGGTTCCAGACGTCCATGGCGCGTCCGTCCTTCAGCGCGGCTGCGGGATCGGCGTCGTGGATGCCGGCACCGGCCAGCATCTCCTCGGCCAGGCGGACGGTCAGTTCGACCACGTCTTCCGGACCGCCGCCGGCAAGGACCTCCACTGATTCCTCCACCTCAATGGCGTTACCGGCAGTCAATCCAAGCGGCGTGGACATGTCCGTGATCAGCGCGACGGTGTGTACGCCTGCATCCTTGCCCAAAGCCACCATGGTCTCAGCCAGCTCACGTGCCCGTGCTTCGTCCTTCATGAACGCGCCCGAACCCACTTTGACGTCCAAAACCAGCGAACCGGTACCTTCGGCGATCTTCTTGCTCATGATCGACGAAGCAATCAGCGGGATGGCTTCAACGGTGCCTGTCACGTCGCGCAAGGCATAGAGTTTCTTGTCCGCCGGGGCGAGCCCTGAGCCTGCGGCACAGATGACCGCTCCGACGTCTTGGAGCTGCGCCATGATTTCGTCGTTGCTCAGGTTGGCGCGCCAACCGGGAATGGCTTCCAGCTTGTCCAGCGTCCCGCCGGTGTGGCCGAGGCCGCGGCCCGACAGCTGCGGAACCGCGACGCCGAAGACGGCCACCAGCGGCGCCAACGGCAGCGTGATCTTATCCCCCACCCCACCGGTGGAGTGCTTGTCGCTGGTAGCCTTCCGGCCGCCGTCGGGCCTTGTCAGGGACGAAAAGTCCATCCGCTCACCAGAGGCGATCATTGCGGACGTCCACTGCGAAATCTCGGCGCGGTCCATGCCGTTGAGCAGAATGGCCATGTTCAGTGCGGCCATCTGTTCCTCGGCGATGACGCCGCGGGTATAGGCATCGATGGTCCAGTCGATTTGCTCGGGAGTAAACGTGCCCTTGTCCCGCTTGATGGAAATGATCTGGACGGCGTCGAACGCTTCAGTGCTTGTCACGTGGTTTCCTCCAGGTTTTCAGGACCAAAGGCATCCGGCAGCACCTGGTCCATGGTTTTGATTCCCTGCGTTGTCATGAGCTGCATCCCTGGTGCCCTGAACTCGTAAAGGAGTTGGCGGCACCTTCCGCATGGCATGAGGATGTTGCCTTGGCCGTCCACGCAGTAAAACGCGGCGATCCTGCCGCCGCCTGTCATGTGGAGCTGGCCAACCAGTGCACATTCGGCGCAGAGGGTCAGCCCATAGCTGGCATTTTCTACGTTGCAGCCGCTGACGATCCTGCCGTCCTCGGTGAGGGCCGCAGCCCCCACCGGGAACTTGGAATACGGCGCGTAGGCGCGTTGCATGGCCTGCTTTGCCGCATCTTCCAGGACATGCCAGTCGATATCATTCGCTGGCATCGTCAACCCTTCACGTAGGGTATGCCGCTTGCGGCCGGTGGCCGCGACTTACCCACCAAACCGGCGACGGCGAAGATGGTCACCAAGTACGGCAGCATGGCCATGAACTGGCTCGGCACCGGGGTACCGATGATGCCAAGGATTGACTGCAGGTTGTAGGCGAAGCCGAACAGCAGAGAGGCCAGGAAGGCCCCGATCGGATTCCACCGGCCGAAGATCAAGGCAGCCAAGGCGATGAAGCCGCGGCCACCGGAGATGTCCTTGGTGAAGGAATCGATGGTCACCAGTGTGAAGACAGCCCCGCCGATACCCGCGATGGCACCACCCAAGGTGACATTCCAGAAGCGGGTTGCGTTGACGTTGATGCCCAAGGTGTCGGCAGCCTGCGGGTGTTCGCCGACGGCGCGGACGCGCAGGCCCCAACGGGTCTTGAACAAGCCGAACCACACCACTGCGACGGCAATGTACATGAGGTAGCCCGCGATGGACTGCTCGAACAGGATCGGCCCGATGATCGGGATATCCGAAAGCAACGGGATCGGCAGGATGTCCAGCCGGCCCGGAGTGTTGAACTGCTCCTTGTTGGGCACCATCAGCGTGCCGTAGAGGAATCCCGTGAGGCCGGAGACCAACACGTTCAGGACCACGCCAACAATGATCTGGTTGACCAGGTACTTGATGCTGAACACGGCCAGGACCATGGACACCGCGGCACCGGCAGCAGCGGCCGCAATCAAGCCGATGTACGGACTGCCCGTCATGGTAGCCACCAGCGCGGCAGTGAAGGCTCCGCCCAGGAGTTGCCCCTCGATGGCGATGTTCACTACGCCCACGCGCTCACAGAGCACGCCGGAAAGGGAGCCGAACACCAGGGGCACGGCCAATGTCACGGACCCGGCAACGAGGCCGGCCAGTGAGATGGAGGGTTGGCGTGCACCCGCAACGATCCAGACGAGCAAGGCGAACACGAACACCACGGCGAAGGCGATGGGCAGCCACTTGGGTGACCGCTCCCCCTGCGTCCAAAGGTAGATCGAGTAGGCGGCTATCGCGAGCAACAGGATGCCGAGGACAATGCCGCCCACCTGTCCCGGAATCATCAGGGCAGGAACAGCAACGGCGTCGCCGGCATCGCTGATCTTCATCTCGGCGGTCTGGTCCGGTCCAAGGAAGCCGAAAAACACCAGGGCTATCAGCGCGAGGATACCGAGCGAGAGGGGGACCTTCATGGAAGGCCGGAATGCCGGCAGGGCCGTAGATCCCGACCTGGGTGCAGCAGTTGTCGCGCTCACTTGGCACCTCCGGTGGCGTTGGCAAGGGCAGCTTTCGGCGCCGCCTTCGGTGGCTTTGTCTTGTTCTTCTTTTTACCCTCAAGCCGGAAGATCGACCGGATGAGCGGCGGTGCAGCAATAAAGAGCACAATCAGTGATTGCACCACCAGGACGATGTCGATTGGCGTACCCGTTTGGATCTGCATCTGCACCGCACCGGCACGGAAAGCCCCAAAAAGGAGACCTGCAAAGAACGTCCCCCACGGAGTACTGCGGCCCAGCAGGGCAACCGTGATCGCGTCAAAGCCGATCTGGGCTGCCACGCCGCCAGTGAGGACCTTTTCGGTGCCCGCAACCTGGGCCACACCGCCGAACGCCGCAAGGGCTCCAGCCAGTGCCATCACCAGGATGGTGGCGCGGGGAACCTTGATGCCAGCAGTCCGTGCGGCGATGGGATTGGAACCGACGGCCCGGAACTCGAAGCCGATGGTGGATCGGTTCAGCATCCACCACACACCGTACGTCAGGGCGATTGCCACCAGGAATCCCACGTGGAGCCGGGATCCCGGGATGAGGATGGGGTAGGTGGCCGACTCGTCCAGGCGCGGTGAAATGGGGCTGTTATCCCCCGGTCGCCGGAACGCGGGCGTGTTCAACAGAAAGTCGAGAAGGAAGAGCGCAATGTAGTTCAACATGATGGTCACGATGACCTCATGCGCACCTGTACGGGCTTTGAGGATGCCAACAATTCCACCCCAGACGGCACCGCCCAGGACACCCATGATGATGACCACCAGCAGGTGCAAACCGAACGGCAGGTGCCAGGTGAAACCGACATAGGCTGCCAGCGTGGCACTGATGATGATCTGTCCTTGCGCACCGATGTTGAACAGGCCGGCACGGAAAGCCAAGGCAACTCCAAGACCGGCGCAAATAAGCGGTGTTGCCACGGTCATGGTCTCGAGCAAGGGCTTGAAACCTTCGCGTGGACTAAAGACAGATCCCTGGAAGAGGGCAACGTAGCTCTCGGTCATTGCTGACCACAACGCGCTCAGGAAGTCCGTGGGCCGTGCAAAGAGGTAGCCAGCGGTTTTGGCAACCTGCGCATCCGTGCTGGCGATCAGCAGGCCACCAAGGAACAGCGCTACGATGACGGCCAAGACAGACACGAAGCCGTTGCCCATGACGATCCGCCGCATGACGCTGCCCTGCTGGTGTCCCGGGTCTCCGCTCTGGGAAGAGACGGGCACGATGGACGGTTCCAGCGTTCCTCCGGCGGTATCCAAAGAGACGTCCGCTGCGCGGACTTCTGAGGTAGGAACGTCGGGTGTCTGGCCTTTATTTGATCCGTCACTGTTAGACATCAGAGCCTCCTTCCGGGCCGACTCCGGCCATCATCAAGCCAAGGGTGTCGCGGGAAGTTCCCGCGGGGACAATGCCCACGAGCTTGCCCTTGTACAGCACGGCAATCCTGTCTGCGAGCTCAATGACTTCATCAAGCTCCGTAGAAACGATCATGACCGGAGTTCCGACGTCGCGCTCGGCAACGATTCGCTTGTGCAGGAATTCAATGGAGCCTACGTCCACCCCGCGGGTGGGCTGGCTGGCAATAAACAACCGCAAGGGCCGGGACAGTTCCCTGGCCATGACCACCTTCTGCTGGTTGCCACCGGACAGTGTCCCGGCGGCCGATGCAGCGGACGGAGTACGGATATCGAATTCCTCGATCTTGGCTTTCGCGTGCTCAACAACCTTGGCAGGCTTCATGCTGATGCCGCTCGCGAACGGTGCTTGGTCGTACAAGTCCAGCACCAAATTCTCGGCAACGGAGAACGGTCCCACGAGCCCATCCACCGTGCGGTCTTCCGGAACAAAACCAACTCCGGAACGCAGGACGTCCTTGACCGGAAGGCCCAGGAGTTGCTTGCCATCCAACATCACGGAGCCTGTCACATGCTCTTGGATGCCGAGAATGGCCTCCGTCAGTTCTGTTTGGCCGTTGCCCTGGACACCGGCGACGGCGAGGATCTCACCTTGGGCGATGTCGAAGCTGATCCCGTCCACCACGTTGGTGCCGTTGGCTGCACGGACCGTCAGGTTCTCCACCACAAAGGTGGTCTCCTTCGGCTGAGCGGGGGCCTTGTTCAGGCTCAGGCTCACCGGCCGGCCCACCATCATGGAGGCGAGTTCAGTGGCTGATGCCGTAGGTGGAGCATCACCCACTACCTTGCCTCGGCGGATCACCGTAATGACGTCCGAGACAGCCTTCACTTCGCGGAGCTTGTGCGAGATGAAAACAATGGATGTGCCGCCGGCTTTGAGTTGGCGCATGATGTCCAGGAGTTCATCGGTTTCCTGCGGCGTCAACACTGCTGTGGGCTCGTCCAAAATGAGGACTTTGGCTTCCCGAACCAGCGCTTTGATGATCTCAACGCGCTGCTGGACACCCACGGGAAGGTCTTCGACGAGTGCATCGGGATCGACGTCGAAGCCGTACTTGCCGGAAATCTCCCGGATCTTCTTCCGGGTTTCTTCAATGCTGAGGACACCTCCGAACGTGGTTGGCTCCGCGCCGAGCGCCACGTTCTCAGCAACCGTGAAGACGGGAACCAGCATGAAGTGCTGATGCACCATACCGATTCCGGCAGCCATGGCATCCCCGGGTCCGCGGAAGGTGACGGGCTGCCCGTCCACCAGGATCTGGCCGGCCGAAGGCTCGTACAGCCCGTAGAGCACGTTCATGAGGGTAGATTTGCCGGCACCATTTTCGCCAAGGAGGCAATGGATCTGACCGGATTCGACCAGGAGGTCTATGTCTTGGTTGGCGTAGAAGGTCCCGAAGGCTTTCGAGATCCCTTTCAATTCGAGTTTCACAACTCCCACCGTTCTATGAGTCCGAGGGACTGCTGCAGCTATTGAGCCCAGCGTAGTCAGGGCAAAAACGCGCCGCCAGTACCGGGGCTCGGTACTGGCGGCGCGTCCAGGAATTGCTTACTTCTTGGGGCTGGCTTCCGACTCAACAACCAGCTTGCCGGACACGATGTCCGCCTTCAACGCGTCGAGTTCGGACTTGGTTTCAGCAGAGACTGCGGAGTCAAGATCGTGGAAAGGGGCGAGTGCTACGCCGTCGTTCTCCAACGTGCCAACGTAGGCTTCGTTGTTGAACTTGCCGTCCTTGTCATCCTTCACCACGGCTTCAACAGCCTCGCCCATCTGCTTGACCACGGAGGTCAGCATGAGGTCCTTGTACTCGGGAGCGGTGAGGTAGCCATCGGAGTCGACCCAGATGAGCTTGACGTCCTTGCCGGCTGCCTTGGCTTCCTTGAGTGCAGCACCTGCACCCTTACCAACCGGTCCGGCCACGGGCATGATGATGTCCGCGCCCTGGTCCAGCAGGTTGATGGTGACCTGCTTGCCGGTGTCCTGCTTCTCGAAGTCGCCGGTGAAGGAGCCGTCCTTGGTGTTCTTGTCCCAGCCAACAACCTGAACACTCTTGCCCTTGGCCTTGTTGTAGGCCTGGACGCCGTCGTAGAAACCATCCATGAAAATGGTGACCGTGGGAATCTTGATGCCGCCGAAGGTGCCGACCTTGCCGGTCTTGGTGGTAGCTGCAGCCGCGTAGCCTGCCAGGTATGCGGCCTGCGCGGTGTCGTAAACGATCGGCTTGACGTTCGCGATCGGGGTCTCGTACGTGTAGTCGACGATCGCGAAGTGCTTGTCCGTGTTCTTCTCAGCAGCAGCCTTGGTGGCGTCACCCAGGAGGAAGCCGACTGTGACTGTCAGGTTGCAGCCTGCGGAAACCATACCGTTGAGGTTGGTCTCGAAGTCGCTGTTTGCCTTCGATTCAGCCGACCTGACCTCGATACCGAGGTCAGCTTCAGCCTTCTTGAGGCCTTCGAACGAGGACTGGTTGAACGACTGGTCGTCGAATCCGCCGGAGTCCGAAACGATGCATCCGAGGAAGTCACTCTTGGTGGCAGTGCCGGAACCGGCATCGGGAGCCTGGCCGCAACTGGTCAGCAGGAGTGCTGCTGCTCCGAGGGTTGCAACACCGGCCATTGAACCGCGCTTCAGGGTGGCACGCAGTGGTTTCTTCAATTTTCCTCCAGGAAGAAAGTGATTGGCGCTACGACGGATGGTCAATGAGTGTCCGTTTCCTAGACCTGAGGCAGAAATTCTGTTTTCACTGATGCTCGCAGCTGCGCCGAAGCGCATTGATGAAACCAACACTAGTGGCCTGCAACACACCCGGACAGCACATGGAGCCGCTCCAGGTCAGATTGTTGACCTTTTGTTACCAAGCAGTAGCCGGGTGCGCAAGTCACACCCGGCTACCGGTCATCTCACAAGCGGACGAGCATCTTTCCGGTGTTCGCGCCGTCCAGCAAATCAATGAAGGCCTGCGGGGCATTCTCGAGACCGTCGACGATTGTTTCGTCGTAGCTGACCGAACCGTCCGCCAGCCAGCCGGCCATCTTCTGAGCAAATTCTGCGGCATGCTGTCGCTGTCCGCCCACCAGGAACCCGCGCAGGGTGAGCTGCTTGCCGATGGCCACAGCGAGGTTCCGTGGCGCCACCGAAGGCTCCGTGGAATTGTACTGCGCTATGGCACCGCACATGGCTACACGCCCGCCGACCGTAAGCGTGGCAAGCGCTGCTTCCAGGTGCTCGCCGCCAACGTTGTCGAAGTACACGTCAATGCCGCGCTCCCCTGCGGCTTCCTTCAGCTGGTCCAGCACGGGGGCATCGTTGTAGTTGAAGGCAGCATCGAAGCCGAGTTCCAGCAAGCGGGCCACCTTCTCCGGCGATCCCGCACTGCCGATGACCTTGGAGGCGCCCATCGCCTTGGCGATCTGGCCAACCATCGAGCCGACGGCACCTGCCGCTCCGGACACGAACACCACGTCGCCTTCTTTGAACTCGGCAACCTTGAGCAGGCCTGCGTAAGCGGTCAGGCCGGTCATGCCCAGCGCGCCAAGGAACGCCGAAGTCGGGGCCAGCCCCGACGGCACGGGAGTAGTTGCTGCGCCGTCCACCACCGCATGTTCTCGCCACCCGAGTTGATGCACGACGACGTCACCCACCTTGTGCGCGTCCGAACGGGACGCGATCACCTCACCTACAGCACCGCCGTCGAGCGCTGCATCCAGGCGGAATGGCGCCGAGTACGACTTGACGTCGTTCATTCGGCCACGCATGTAGGGATCCACCGACATGAACTGGTTCTTCACCAGGAGCTGGCCCTCTGCGAGCTCGGGCAGCTCGGCTTGTGCCAACCGGAAGTTCTCTGGAGCCGGGCGTCCTACGGGGCGGGATGCGAGTTGGATTTCGCGGGTTTCCGTGGGGGTGCTGGTAGCGGTGCTCATGCGGCGAACTCCACGAGCTTGAGGTCCACGGCCATGTTGCCGCGCGTTGCGTTGGAGTAAGGGCAGATCTGGTGCGCCTTGGCCATCAGCTGCTCCGCGGTGCCGCGATCCAAGGCGGGCAGTGCGATTTCGAGTTCGGCAGCGAGTCCGTAGCCTTCACTGTCTGTCAGTGCGCCGAAGTGAATCTTGGCGGCAACTGCCGAGTCGCTGAGGTCAACGCGCTCCTTGCGGCCCACCAGGCGCAGTGCCGAGTGGAAGCACGCGGCGTAGCCGGCTGCGAACAGCTGCTCCGGGTTGGTTCCTTCACCATTGCCTCCGAGTTCCACGGGGCTGGCGAGAGCGACGTCCAGTTTGCCGTCGTTGGTGCGTGCGTTGCCGTCGCGGCCTTCGCCGGATGCCAAGGCCTCGGCAATGTAGAGAGTCTTCATGGTGTTTCCGTTCTCTTGGGGAATGGATGTCCCGGGGTTCTCCGGGGGGCTGTCAGAGTGAGCTGTTGAGTGCTGCCGTGAGCTTGCCCAGGGTGGCGTGGAGCTGCCCGATCTCATCCGGCGACAGGCCGGCGGCGTCGGCGAGGCGCTGGGGTACAGCCTGGGCGCGGGCACTTAAGGCGGTGCCGGCGTCGGTCAGGACAACGTCCACCCGGCGCTCATCCTCGGCCGAGCGGCGGCGTTCAACCAGACCCATGGCCTCCAGTCGCTTGAGCAGGGGCGACAAGGTTCCGGAGTCGAGTCCCAGTTCCGCGCCGAGGTCACGGACGCTCCGCGGTTCCTGCTCCCAGAGGACCAGCATTACCAGGTACTGCGGGTACGTCAGGCCGAGGTCCTCCAGCACGGGGCGGTAGACCGCCGTCGCCGCTTTGGACGCCGAGTACAGCGCAAAGCAGACCTGATGGCGGAGGCGGGGTGCATCACTCATGACTAAAACGATAGTGCACAATTCAATTGTGCACAACTTATCTAGGCCGAAAGCACCCGACTGAGCCGCAGATCGGGACGTTTGGGGGCTCCGAACGGCCCGGTCTGCGACTCAGTTGGGTCTATTGCTCGAGGTCGCGGATGGTGCGGAGGGCGGCCGCCGTCAGGACCCGGATTGCGTAGCCGAGCGCGCGTTCGTCAACGATGAAGTCACCGCGGTGGAGATCGTATTCTTCGCCGCCGGGGGTGTGCGTACCCAAGCGCATCATGGCTCCCGGAAGGTCGGCCAGGAACCAGGCGAAGTCCTCGCCACCCATGGACTGCGGAGTGAGGACCACTGCGTTCTCACCCAACTCAGCACGGGCTGATGCCTCGATAAGGGCCGTCTCGTGCTCGGAGTTCACTACGGGCGGCACGCCGCGGGTGTGTTCAAGGTGGACGTCCACTCCATAAGGCGCGGCAACCTGCCTCACGACGTCGTCCAGCAACTCCCCCGCGCTATGCCAGGCATCGCGATCGAGGCACCGCATGGTGCCTGCCATATACCCGGTGCCCGGGATGGCATTCGGTGCGGAGCCGGCTGAAATTTGGCCCCACACCACCGACACGCCGCTGCGCACATCCACGCGGCGGGAGAGGACAGCCGGCACGTTGACCGCTATCTGCGCCAGTGCGAAGACCAGGTCCTCGGTCAGGTGCGGCCGTGACGTGTGCCCGCCGCGACCGGAGAGCTCAATCTTGATGGTGTCCGAGGCAGAAGTAATGGCACCGATGCGCGTGCCGATCTGGCCCACGTTGATCCGGGGATCACAGTGCAACGCCAGGATACGCGGCACGCCTTCAAGCACTCCCTGCTCAATGCAGGACAGTGCGCCGCCCGGCATGGTTTCCTCGGCCGGCTGGAAGATGATCCGTACCGTGCCACCCAGCGGGTTGTTCTTGTGCATCCGTTGCAGGGTCAAGGCAATGCCCAGCATGGCAGTGGTGTGGACGTCGTGGCCGCAAGCATGGGTAACGCCATGGTTCTTCGACGCGAAAGGCAGGCCGGTTTCCTCAATGATCGGCAGTGCGTCGATGTCCCCGCGAAGGGCTGTGGCAATGGGGCCCTCGCCCACGTCAACCGTCAGCCCGGTCTCATCCAGACGCCGCGGCTTCAACCCGGCTGCTTGCAGCCGCTCCACGAGCTTGTCCGTGGTGCGGAACTCCTTGAAAGACAGCTCCGGGTGCGCATGGAGGTCGCGCCGGAACTCGATAAGTCCGGGAAGCAGTTCATCAACCCAAGGACTCACAACGGGAGCGGGCTCGGTTTCAGTCGTGTAATTGCGCACGTCACAACTCTAGCCATGCGCGGCACCTGAAGAACGAAAGCCACCTCTTGGTTACGCTGCGTTCAGACGCAGGACAACCAAAGAGGTGGCTCACGGTATAAGCAGATGTACTACAGCACGTCCGTGTCGCCACTGGCTTTCAGGGCATCAACAGTGCCCTTGACCAGTTGTGCATGTTCCTTGGTAGTGACAAGGAGCGCGTCCGGCGTGTCCACAATGACCACGTCTTTGATGCCGATCAAGGCAATGACGCGCTTGGTATCGGATACCACCACGCCGCTGGCGTTCTCCGCGAACACACGTGCGCCTTCGCCAAGCACCGTCACTTCATCAACGTCGCCGGCATTGTTAAGGCGGCCGATCGCGGCGAAGTCGCCTACGTCGTCCCAACGGAAAGTGCCGGGCACGACGGCGACATCGCCGGCTGCCGCTGCCGGCTCAGCCACGGCGTAGTCAATGGCGATCTTAGGCAGGGTGGGCCAGACACGGGCGGTCACTTCGGCGCGCTGCGGGGTATCCCAGGCGTCAGCGATTTCCTGCAAGCCCTTGAACAGTTCCGGCTGGTTTGCTTCGAGGTGCTTGAGCATGAGCGCCACCGGAGCGACGAACATGCCGGCATTCCAGACGTAGTCCCCCGCTTCGACGTACTTGTTGGCGACCTCCTGGCTCGGTTTCTCCACGAACTCCGCAACAGCAAGTGCGTTCGGGGCGCCGTCCACGTTCAGGGCCGCACCGGAGCGAATGTACCCGAAGCCAACTGAGGGATGGGTGGGCTTGATGCCTATGGTGACGATCTTGCCCGTCGCCGCGGTGTAGATCGCCTCGCGCACAGTCTCCTGGAAAAGATTGTCCGGGCTGATGACGTGGTCGGCCGCAAACGAACCCATGATGGTGTCCGGATCACGACGATGCAGGATGGCAGCGGCGAGGCCGATAGCGGCGCCTGAATCCTTCGGCTCGCTTTCGAGGACGAGTTCGTCGTCCCCTACCTCGGGGAGCTGGCGGCACACGGCGGCACGGTGTGCCTCGCCGGTTACAACAAGGACCCGCTCGCCGGCCAGCGGCTCGAGGCGGTCGTAGGTAGCCCTCAACAACGTACTGCCGGAACCGGTCAGGTCGTGGAGGAACTTGGGCGCAGCGGCACGCGAGAGTGGCCACAGCCGGGTCCCCACACCGCCCGCCGGAATAACCGCATGGAAGCGGTTCAATGGCGATTCCGGGTATTTCGCGTCTTCTGTACTCACCGCAACACTTTATCCGACGCAGGCGGGAAGCCCCGCAGCAGGACACACTTGTGGCGTTCGTCTCAAGCAGTGCCAAAAATCGCCTGAATATCGGTAGGAAACATGGAATTAACAAGCAGAGAAGCCCGTCCTAAATTGAATATGCTGTGAGCGAAGCCTAGATTTAGGCGTGAGCTACGAGTGCTCTCGCAGCAGGCGTTCCCCCCGCGTGGATCCCATGCCAGCGCCGCTGTGTTGCAGGAAGGTTTAATCAGTGCCGACAAAACCAGCTGGCACCTTGTACCGCGGCCGTGAAGGCATGTGGTCCTGGGTTGGACACCGCATTACAGGTGTAGTGATCTTTTTCTTCTTGTTGGTCCATGTGCTGGACACCTCATTGGTGCGCGTGTCCCCTGAGGCCTACACCGCCGTCATTGGCGCATACAAGAACCCCCTCATGGCCCTGGGTGAAACGGGCCTGGTCGCGGCGATCATCTTCCATGCCTTCAACGGCCTGCGTGTGATCGCCATCGACTTCTGGAAGAAGGGCGCTAAGTACCAGCGCCAACTGCTGTGGGTCGTGCTTGCGCTGTGGCTTGTCACGTTCGCAGGCTTCGCCATCCGCCACCTTTCCCTCGCGCTGGGAGGCCACTAAGCCATGACAACCATCGAGACACCACGCAGTGGAAAAATCGGGTCCGGGAAGATCGCACCGAAGTACAACCGCACCGGCTCCAGCCGTGGCAACTTCGAGATGATCGCCTGGCTCTTCATGCGTCTCTCCGGCATCGTCCTGGTGGTGCTGATCTTCGGCCACCTGTTCGTCAACCTGCTGGTGGGCGAGGGCATCCACGCAATCGACTTCGGCTTCGTTGCCGGCAAGTGGGCCGATCCGTTCTGGCAGTTCTGGGACCTTGCCATGCTGTGGCTTGCCATGCTTCACGGCACCAACGGCGTCCGCACCATCATCAACGACTACGCCGAGAAGGATTCCACGCGCTTCTGGCTCAAGATGGTCCTCTACGCGGCCACCCTGGTCATCATCATCCTTGGCACACTGGTGATCTTCACCTTCAACCCGTGCCCCGTCGTCGACGGCGTTCAGTTGCCTGGTGGTTTCTGCCCGGCCCCGTAGCGGCGCCTTCCGGTTTGCTCCCTCGAGCAAACCGGTTCGCCTGACGTAGCGGAGCAGCCTCCGCCGACCATCTGAATTTTTGAAAGAGAGAGCATCTGGTATGCAGGTCCATAAGTACGACGTCGTCATTGTCGGTGCAGGTGGCGCCGGCATGCGCGCCGCGATCGAATCCGGTCAGCGAGCACGCACCGCGGTACTGACCAAGCTCTACCCCACCCGCTCGCACACCGGTGCAGCTCAGGGTGGAATGTGCGCAGCATTGGCCAACGTCGAAGAAGACAACTGGGAATGGCACACCTTTGACACCATCAAAGGCGGCGACTACCTGGTTGACCAGGACGCAGCCGAGGTCATGGCGAAGGAAGCCATCGACGCCGTGTTGGACCTTGAAAAGATGGGTCTGCCGTTCAACCGCACGCCCGAGGGCCGGATTGACCAGCGCCGCTTCGGTGGCCACACCCGTGACCACGGCAAGGCACCCGTCCGCCGCGCGTGCTATGCAGCCGACCGCACCGGCCACATGATCCTGCAGACCCTGTACCAAAACTGCGTCAAGCACAACGTTGAGTTCTACAACGAGTACTACGTCCTTGACCTGTTGATCGTCGAAGAAGACGCAGTACGCGAAGACGGAACCCCGTACAAGCAGAAGCGTGTTGCCGGCGTCGTGTCCTACGACCTCGCTTCCGGTGAACTGCACGTCTTCCAGGCCAAGTCCGTTGTGTTCGCCTCCGGCGGCGCCGGCAAGGTGTTCAAAACCACCTCCAACGCGCACACCCTCACCGGTGACGGAATGGGCATCGCGTTCCGCCGCGGCATCCCCCTGGAAGACATGGAGTTCTTCCAGTTCCACCCGACCGGCCTCGCCGGCTTGGGCATCCTCCTCACCGAGGGTGCACGTGGTGAAGGTGCCATCCTGCGTAACTCGGAGGGTGAGCGCTTCATGGAGCGCTACGCTCCCACCATCAAGGACCTCGCACCCCGTGACATCGTGGCCCGCGCCATGGCGAACGAAGTGCGCGAAGGCCGCGGTTGTGGTCCGAACAAGGATTACGTCCTCTTGGACCTCACCCACCTCGAGCCCGCGCACATCGAAGCCAAGCTTCCGGACATCACGGAGTTCGCCCGCACCTACCTGGGTGTGGAACCGTTCACCGATCCTGTCCCCGTGTTCCCCACCGCGCACTACGCCATGGGTGGCATCCCCACGAACATCACCACCGAAGTGCTGCAGGACAACGACACGATCGTGCCGGGTCTCTACGCTGCCGGTGAAGTTGCCTGTGTGTCAGTGCACGGCTCGAATCGTCTCGGCACCAACTCGCTCCTGGACATCAACGTCTTCGGTAAGCGCGCCGGTATTGCTGCTGCGGAGTACTCGAAGACGGCCGACTACGTCGAGCTCCCCGAGGACCCCGAGGCAATGACCCGTGGCATCTTGGACCGCTTGCTCACCGGCAACGGTACCGAGCGTGTTGCACAGATTCGCAAGGAACTGCAGGACACCATGGACGCCAACATGCAGGTGTTCCGCACCAAGGAATCCTTGGAGCAGGTCCTTCGCGACATCGCTTCCTTCGAAGAGCGGTACAAGCACGTCACCGTTCAGGACAAGGGCAAGCGCTTCAACCTGGATCTCCTGGAAGCCGTGGAACTGGGTTTCCTGCTGGACATGGCCAAGGTCATGACCGTCGGTGCGCTGCACCGTGAAGAGTCACGCGGCGGCCACTACCGCGAGGACTTCCCGGACCGCAATGACGAGAAGTTCATGAAGCACTCCATGGCGTACCTGGACACTTCCGTCACCGTCGACTCCTCGGCGGAATCTGTTGCGGGCATCCGTCTTGAGACGAAGCCCGTGATCTTCACCCGTTACGAGCCGATGGAGCGTAAGTACTAATGACCACCGAAATGGCAGAGCCCGCTTCCAAGATCGAGCTCCCGGCTAGCGTTGCCGGCGACGGTGAAATCCCCACCTTCCACATCACGCTGCGCGTGCGCCGCTACGACCCCGAAATTTCGGACGAAGCGCGTTGGGACGACTACAAGCTGACCATGTACGGCACGGACCGCGTGTTGGATGCCCTCCACAAGGTCAAGTGGGAGATTGACGGCAGTGTTTCCTTCCGCCGCTCCTGCGCCCACGGTGTGTGTGGTTCGGATGCCATGCGCATCAACGGCCGCAACCGCCTCGCCTGCAAGACGCTGCTGAAGGACCTGGACACCACCAAGCCCATCACCGTCGAGCCGATCAAGGGCCTCCCTGTGGAGAAGGACCTGATCGTGGACATGGAACCCTTCTTCCAGTCCTTCCGCGAAGTCATGCCGTTCCTGATCAACAAGGGCCACGAGCCCACCAAGGAACGCCTGCAGTCCGTCGAGGACCGTGAGCGCTTTGACGACACCACCAAGTGCATCCTGTGCGCTGCCTGCACCTCGTCCTGCCCGGTCTTCTGGACCGACGGCCAGTACTTCGGTCCGGCTGCGATCGTCAACGCCCACCGCTTCATCTTCGATTCCCGTGATGACGCCGGCGACATGCGCCTTGAGATCCTGAACGACAAAGAAGGCGTGTGGCGCTGCCGCACCACCTTCAACTGCTCGGAAGCATGCCCCCGCGGCATCCAAGTGACCCAGGCAATCGCCGAGGTCAAGCAGGCCATCCTGGCCCGCAAGATCTAGTTCAGCGTTCACCTAAGAACACACACGACGACGGCGCCGCTCACCACTGATGGTGGGTGGCGCCGTCGTCGTTTATCACGTGCCGTCACCGGTCCTCACCGTAACGGTCACCGCAACGCAAGGAGATCAGCGTGTCACGCTCTGAGAAGATCAGCTTCATGGGAAGCACCGGCGATGCCCTGGCCGGCATCGTGGACGTGCCCGAAGGTCCCGTCCGTGGTTGGGGCCTGTACTCTCACGGCCTGACTCTCGGCAAGGACAGCCCTGCAGCTTCACGCATCTGCAAGGGACTCGCTGAGCAAGGTGTGGGGATGCTGCGCTTCGACAACCTGGGCTTGGGTGGCTCCGCTGGTGAATGGTCTGCGGGGTCGTTCAGCGTGAAGGTAGCCGACACCATCCTTGCGGCGGACTTCATGCGGGAGCAAGGCCGGGGAATCTCACTCCTGGTCGGCCACTCGTTCGGAGGCCCAGCGGTGCTTGCCGCAGCCCGCGACATCCCCGGCCTCAACGCCGTGGTGACCGTTGGCGCGCCCTACGAGCCCAAGCACGTTGAGCACATGTTCGACGCCGAAATTGATTCCATCCTGCGCGATGGCAGCGCCGTGGTGGACCTCGGCGGACGGCCCATGGAGGTTCGCCGCCACTTTGTGGAGGACGTGGAGCGCGCTGATCTGCGCGACTGCATCCGTACCCTCCACAAGCCGCTGATGGTGATGCACTCCCCCACCGATAACACCGTGGGGATCGACAACGCCAGCGAAATCTTCCGTACTGCCCGGCATCCCCGGAGCTTTATCTCCTTGGAAGGCAGCGAGCACCTCCTCACCGGGAAGGGCCAGGCAGCACGGGTTGCGCGGATCATCGGCGCCTGGGCGGACCCCTATCTTGAGGTCCGCGACGCCGGCTAAAGGGCCGGACCACCCATGCAGACGGGTACTACTTGCCTATGGCCGACTTGCTTTCACTGAGCCACTGCTCCGCAGCCTTGTCCGGGCTCAGCCTCTTGAACAGGACCTCGGTGTTGATGCGGGCGGTGATTTCGGAGACCGCGGTTGAACCGGTGGGACCGATGAACGTCGGGGCAAAGTCCATCTTCCCGATCTGGTCAATGTACGCGGCTTCCACCTTCCCCTGAGGTGTCAGCAAGTCCTGGATGGCCGCGCGCATTCCGGAGTTGCTGGGCACGCCACGGTCGCTCTGGATGATCTTTGCTGCGGCCTCATTGTTGACCAGGAAGCTGACCAGCTTGGCGGCAGCATCCGTGTGCTTACTACGGGCAGAGATGGTGTAGAACTGCGAGGATTGGAGCCAGATTCCGGGTGTGGGAGTCTCGCCTGGCAGCTTCAGCAGCTTCAGTTCGGCACCCGAGGCTTTGCTGAGGGCGGACAGGGAGTTGGTCCACGTGAGCATCATGCCGGCCTGCCCCATACCCATGAGTGTCTGCTCGGTGCTGACGTTGAGCTTCTCCACAGTTTCGGAGGCGCTGGGGGCGGCGCCTGACTCGCTGAGCTTGACGGAGAAATCGAAGTAGTCCTGTACGGTCTCCTTGCCCAGGCCCAATTGGCCATCCTGCGTGTACAAGGATTCGCCCCGTTGGCGGGCGAAGGCATCCAGTGAATCATGCGTGAGAACGGTCGCCGTCCCATAGGTTCCCTTTGGACTCTTGGCGGTGATGTCCTCGGCTGTCTTGGCGAAGTCGTCCCAAGACCACTTGCTGTCATCCGGAAGTGCTACGCCGGCGGCTTGGAACACGGCGGGGTTCACCACGATAGCCAGGGCGTTGGCACCAGTGGATACACCGTACTGCTTGCCTTGCACCTGCCCGTTTTCCAGGGCTCCCTGGTCCATTTTGGAGAGGTCGAGCGACCCTTCAACCTTGGACAAGTCCAGCAGGGCCCCGCGGTTGGCGTATTCAGCCGGGTAGGCGCCGCCCATGGTGATCACATCGGGTGCGTCGTTTGCAGCCACTTGGGTGGCCAACTTGTCGAAGTAGCCTCCAATGTCCCCGTACTCGGGCTTCACCTTGATGTTGGGGTTGGCAGCCTCAAACTCTTTGATGGCCTTGTTGGTCAGCTCAGCACGGGTGGCGTTGCCCCACCACGAAAACCGAATCTCGACAGGGCCGTCTTCGGGCTGGTTGGACGACGGGCTGGAGCAGGCTACGGTGAGGCCCAACATGCCCACGGTGGCCAGGACTGCTATTGATTTTCGAATGCGACCGAGAGATTTACGCGCCATTGGGTAAGCTTCTTTCAACTCTGAGAAAACGGTTCCTGAAACGTATCAAGGACCCACTCATGCGTCAATAGTTTTCTCCATGAACTAATTCAACCCACAGGAGTTACCTTGTCCCCACTTTTGGACGACATCCAAATCCGGGATCCATTCCTTCTGTCGCTGCCCGGTTCCAGCGAATACTTGCTCTTCGGAAGCACGGACAAGAACATCTGGTCCGGACCCGCCACAGGCTTTGACTGCTACCGGAGCAAGGACCTGGCCTCTTGGGAGGGCCCCTTCCCGGCGTTCCGACCATCCTCCGACTTCTGGAGCCAAGAACAATATTGGGCTCCCGAAGTTCACGAGTACCAAGGCCGCTACTTCATGTTTGCCACCTTCACTGCGCCTGGTCGCCTCCGTGGAACACAGATACTTTCTGCAGAGCGCCCTGAAGGCCCTTACCGACCGTGGAGCGAAGGCCCTGTCACGCCACGCAATTGGCAATGCCTGGACGGGACACTGCATGTGGACCAAGAGGGTATGCCCTGGATGGTTTTCTGCCACGAATGGAAGCAAGTGCATGACGGCGCCATACTCGCCCAGCGCCTCACGAAAGACCTGCGAAGGGCGGAAGGCGTGCCCGTTTTCCTCTTCAGCGCCTCAGAAGCCCCTTGGTCCCGCGCCCTGGATGTCCCCCCAGTGAAGGACCGGGAGTTCCCCGTCTACGTCACCGATGGTCCATTTCTCTTCAGGCTTACCAGCGGCCGACTCATCATGCTGTGGTCGAGCTTCGGCGACGACGGTTACGCCATGGGAATCGCGCGCAGCGAATCCGGGACAGTCCTGGGCCCTTGGATCCAGGAGCCTGACGCACTATGGAGCGCCAACGGCGGGCACGGGATGATCGGGCGAACCTTGGACGGCGGCTTGTTCCTCACGCTTCATCAGCCCAACAACAGCCCCGACGAACGGGCGGCATTCTTCCCGCTCCTCGAACTCACAGACACCGTCCTGCTGCAGGCAGCCGCTGGCGCCACGAGCACCTCCACGAGCCAGGGGGTTGACACGGCTTCGTCCGGGAACAAGGATTGAATCGTTTCGGAAAACGATTTCTCGACTTGGGAATCCAACCACCCCATATGCGGAGACCGCGCTCCAGAACCACTTGACCGGATTGACCCCAGCAGCAGTCACAGCAGGCAGCATCAGGAGGGCGTGCGCAGTGCACAGCCAAAGCACCACCCATCATCCGCAATCCCCCGCCATCAATCGCGAGGCACTGGTCCGGCGACACAACGTACGCCAAGAACACTTTGATCCACGAAGCCCCGTTTCAGTGGGCAACGGTGAATTCGCGTTCACCATGGACCTCACCGGGTTGCAGTCGTTGCCCGACGCCTATCCAGTGGGCGCGCGCGACGAGCTGCCTCCTGGCACGCTGCTGGGCACGCAAGCGCAGTGGGGCTGGCACTCCGTGCCGCCACCGGAGGAGTACGACCTCGCTGGCTCCACCGTTCTCTATGATTCGCCCCGGGGTCCAGTGCCCTACGTGGACATGGTGGGCGACATCGTCAATGACCGTGAGACGGACACGTCGCTGGCTGAAACCTGGCTCCGCGCGAATGTCCACAGGCTGGACTTGGGCCGGATCGGCTTCCGCTGGATCGAGGACGGCGTTGAGAGGGCAATCACGGAAGACGAAATTTCCGTGGCCGAGCAAACACTGGACCTGTGGACGGGGGTGGTCACCAGCCGCTTTACGCTGGCGGGTCACCCCGTCAACGTCACGACGGCGTGTCACCCGGACCGAGATGAGGTGGGCTTCCGCGTGGAGTCAACGGCGCTTGGTGCCGGGTTGGTTGTCAACGTCGGCTTCCCTTACGGGTCTGAGGCGTGGCATGACGCCGCGGACTGGAGCAGCGCAGACGCCCACACCACATCGCTCGATGCGCCCGGGGCTTCGCGAGACCACAATGGCTGTGAAGCATGGACAGTCCACCGTGCGCTGGACAACTCCCGCTACAAAGTGGTGATCACCGGTCCCCACCTGGGAGTGGAACTGACCGGACAGCACCGGCTCGTAGTAGCAACGGCCGACGCCGGCAACCTGATGGACTTTTCGGTTGCCTTTCTTTCCGCAGGCGACGGCGACTGCATCCCGCGCGGCACTAATCGGCTGACCGGCGACACCGCGGAGAGGAACGCTGCCCCCAGAGGAAGGACCGGCGTCGAGCTTTCACCGGCGGGAAGCGTGGCGGCCGCCTCAGCGGCCTATTGGCCGGGTTTCTGGTCCTCCGGCGGGGCGATCGAACTTGATGCGACGCCTGATGCCCGGGCCAAGGAATTGGAACGCAGGATCGTGTTGTCGCAGTACCTGACCGCGGTTAATTGCTCGGGCTCGTTGCCGCCTCAGGAGACCGGGCTGGTCTGCAATTCATGGCGCGGCCGGTTCCACGTGGAGATGCACTGGTGGCATGCCGCGCACTTTGCGCAGTGGAATCGGACAGAGCTGCTCCTGCCGTCGTTGCGGTGGTACTCCACCGTGCTGGAGTCAGCCCGGCAGACGGCCAAAGCGCAAGGATTCGACGGCGTCCGCTGGCCCAAACAGGTTGGACCGGACGGCAGGGAGAGCCCGAGTCCCATTGGGACGTTTCTGATCTGGCAACAGCCTCACCCCATCCATCTGGCGGAACTGGCGTACCGGGCCAATCCCAGCCGGGAACTGCTGGAGGAGTTTGCGGAGATCGTGTTCGAGTCGGCTGCCTTCATGGCCAGCTTTGCGCACCCAACGTCGCGCGGCTTCGAATTGGGCCCTCCTTTGATCCCTGCACAGGAAAGCTACGGCTCCATCCGGGCCAAGGTCACTAACCCCACGTTTGAGTTGGCGTACTGGCAGTGGGGCCTGCGGGCGGCGGCGGCGTGGCGCGCGCGGCTCGGGCTGGAGCCTGCGGAGGCGTGGACGACAGTAGCGGACGGCATGGTGCCCCCGCGGGTGATCGACGGCGTGTACGCTGCGATCGACGTGGAGCCCTTCACCATTCGCACCGATCACCCGTCCATGCTGTGCGCCTTGGGTGTTCTCCCCCGGACCGACATCATTGATCCGGACATCATGCGCGCGACCCTAACCGACGTCCTGGCCGACTGGGACTGGGGCAGCACGTGGGGTTGGGACTACCCCGTCATGGCTATGACCGCCGCGCGGCTCGAGGATCCTGAGGCCGCCGTGGATGCGCTCCTCCTGAGCGCCGGCAAGAACACGGTCCTTCCCAACGGGCACAATCGCCAAACAGACTCTTTGCCGCTCTATTTACCGGGCAACGGCGGACTTCTGGCGGCTGTCGCCCTGATGGCGGCAGGGTGGGACAACGGGCCGGAGCGGCACGCACCGGGATTCCCCTCGGACTGGACCGTTGCGTGGGAAGGGCTGGTGAAGGCGCCGTAGGAAATTGACCGCAGTGGGACACTTCCGGCTATCCGCGGCGGGGTCCCACTGCAGCGCCGACCAGAGCGCCTAGACCAACACCAAGGAGGATGCCCAGAAAGGGCGAGTTGAAAACCAACTGGCCAACAACGAGTCCCGCTGCAGCCCCGAGGAGGCAAGCGATCCACAGTTGGTTGTTCATGGCGGCCTCCAGATCAGGTGCGGGGCGCCACGCGACGCGAACCGAGGACTTTCTTGCGCGGGGACTCCCCCGACTCCGTGTCAGCCTCACGAATAGCTGACCACGACGCTGAGACCAGGTACACCTGGCTCACAAGGTTGAACCAGATCAGCAGGCCGATGATGATTGCAAACGATGCCAGCACCGGATTGTTGCCGGAGCGGGCAAGAAGTTCGGTGCTAAAGAATTGCAGGACCGTTGTGCCAACGCCCGCCAGCACCACGCCTTCCAGGAACGCGCGGCGCCCCAGCTTGAGGCCACCGGCAATCCGAAACAGTACTGCCGCCGTCGCGCAGTTCAGCACGAGCGGAACCACGATCTTGACGATGGCCGCTATGGGCTCGGTGATTCCCTCGTCCAACTTAAGCAAAGCAATGAGCCAGTCCGCCGCAATACCAAAGACGAGCGAGACGCCTGCGCTGATGACAAGGATGACGCCCAGGAGCAGCAGCGTGCCGGCGTCGATAAGTTTTTGAACTATCGGGTTGCGCACCAAAGGGTCAGCCTTCATGATCCCCCGAAGACCTTCCCTGATGCTGGCGATCCAACCCAGGGAAACAAAGACTGTCACCACCGCAGCGATGAGGGCCGTCCATCCAAGTCCCGACGGGTTGAGCAGGGACTGTGGATCCACCAACCCTTCGCCGCCGTTCACCTGAAGTAGCCCGGGGGCAGCAGCAGCCACACTGTCGATCACTGCATCCTGCAGTGCAGGGTTACCTCCCAGGACAATCCCGGCAATGGCGAAACCTGTGGTGAGCAAACCCGTGACGGAGAAGAACATGTTGAAGCCGATGCCGGCACTCAGCAACGGCCCGTGCTGCCGGGTGTAGTGCTGGAAGGCCCGCATGGCCCGGTTGGTGTTCAATCTGGCTAGGAAGAGGGCAAAGAACGCGCCCATCTTTTTCGGAAGGCCCTCGCCGGCGCGCTTGGCATGGCCCCAATCCTGCCTCTTGCGGAGGAGTTGGAGTTTGAGTTTTGCCAGCTCAGTTGGCAGCGGAGGAACGTCCGCCTCTGCGGACTGGATCCGCTTGCTGTGTTTCGTCAGTATCGCCGCCAAAGTCGAGCTCTTCCCGTAGCTGCCAAATTCCATTGGTGTCGTGCTCGTAAAGTCCCATGCTAACCACAGGGAACGTCGCCCGGTAATCCCTGAGGACCGTTTCAGCTTCGTCGAGGTTTTCCTGGGCAACATCGTGGGCCACGGTGACGTGCGGGTGGTACGGGAAGGGCAGCGTCCGTTCCAGGGGACCGGTTTGAAGTTTCTCGTGCAACTGCACGCACTCTTCAAAACCTTCTTCCACGTTGACGAACACCACCGGCGAGACGGGCCGGAAGGAACCCGTGCCGGAAATGGTGATATCGAAAGGTTGCTGGGCCTGTGCAACTTCCCGGACGTGTTCCCGGGTAGCGGCCCAGTCCTGCGTGGGCGTAGTGGTGATCAGGGTGATGTGCGCGGGAATGACCTCCGCCATCGGATCACCGAACGAGGCCCTCCATTCCTGGAGTTCACGGGCGATCTCCGGCGGGAAACCGAGGATGACACCGACGCACATGGTGTCACCGGCACCGCAATCGGCGCCGGAAACAGCGGGCTGGCGGGAGTCGTCCGGACCGGCACCCTCTCGGGTGCCGGTCTTGACGTTGAGCTGGCCAGCGGAGCACATGGACTTAGCGGACTCCCTGGTTCCCGTGAGAGGAATCGCCGCGGTAGGGCAGGAAACCAACCTTGGAGTAGACATCGGCGAGGGTTGCGGCCGCAATTTCACGTGCCTTGTCCGCGCCGAGGGCCAGGAGCCGGTCCAGCTCTGCGGGATCGGCCAGGAGTTCGTTGGCACGCTCCCGGATGGGCGCCAGGTGTCCGGAGACAAGTTCGGCCAAGTCAACCTTCAGGTGGCCGTACATCTTCCCTTGGTAGTCGCCCACGATCTTGTCCACCGGTGTGCCGCTGATGGCCGAGTAGATGGTCAGCAGGTTGGATACGCCCGGCTTGTTCTCGCGGTCGTAGCGGATCTCGGTCTCGGTGTCCGTGACGGCTGACTTGATGCGCTTGGCTACAGTCTTTGGATCATCCAGCAGGTTGATGAGGCCGGCCGGTGATTCCGCCGACTTGGACATCTTGGCCGTGGGGTTCTGGAGATCGTAGATCTTTGCCGATTCCTTCTGAATGAAGGCCTCGGGCACTTGGAACGTCTCGCCGAAGCGGCTGTTGAAGCGGTTGGCGAGGTCGCGACTCAATTCCACATGTTGGCGCTGGTCTTCGCCCACCGGCACGCCATGCGGCTGGTACAAGAGGATGTCGGCGGCTTGGAGGATGGGATACGTGAACAGGCCAACGCTGGCGTGGTCCGAGCCCTGCTTCTGCGCCTTGTCCTTGAACTGCGTCATGCGGGCGGCTTCACCCATGCCGGTGATGCAATTCAGGACCCACGCCAACTGGGCGTGCTCTGGAACCTGGGACTGAACGAAGAGCGTGCACTTGTTTACATCCACGCCGCCCGCGATGTACTGGGCTGCAGTAACCCGGGTACGTCGGGCGAGCTCCGCAGGATCCTGCGGCACCGTGATGGCATGCAGGTCAGGGATGAAGTACACGGCGTCGTACTCGTCCTGCATCCGGACCCAGTTGACCAAGGCGCCGAGGTAGTTGCCAAGGTGCAGGGAGTCGGCGGAAGGCTGCATCCCGGACAAGACCCGGTGCTTGGCGCCCACAGCCAGTTTGGTGGACGTCACGGGTTTGGGTTCGGTGGCAGCATCAGCCGATGCGCCGGTTTCGGTCGTGGTGGAACTAGTCATGGAGCAATACCTTAGGAAGCTTAGAGCCGGTAGTCGACTACCAGCGGTGCGTGGTCAGAGAAGCGGGTGTCCCACGAAGGCGCCCGGTCCACTACAGCCGAGAAAGCGGCTGCTGCGAGGCCCGGAGTGGCCAGGTGGTAGTCGATGCGCCAGCCTGTGTCAGTGTCAAAGGCCTTACCGCGCTGTGACCACCAGGTGTAGGGGCCGGCGACATTACCTGCCAGGCCCCTGTGGACATCCCTCCATCCGATTTCTTCACCGAGGAAGCGGTCAAAGTATGCCCGTTCCTCCGGGAGGAAGCCGGCACGCTTGACGTTGCCCTTCCAATTCTTGATGTCGAGTTCAGTGTGACCGACGTTGAGATCGCCAACCACCAAGGCGTGGTCGCTGTGTTTCGCGAGCTCAGGCAGGCGGACGGTCATGGCATCCAGGAAACGGAACTTGTCCTCCTGCTTGGGTGTGCCAACCTCACCGGAGTGCACATAAGCGCTCACAACGGAGAGAGTAGTGAACTCACCGGCAGCATTTTGCACGGTGTAGTCGGCCTCAACCCAACGACCGGACGTATCGAAGTAATCGTCGCCAATGCCAACGCGGGTAGCGGTGGGCTCCTCGCGGGAAGCGATGGCCACACCGGCACGACCCTTGGCCTCGGCTTCGGTGTGGAGGATGTGCCAGCCTTCGCCGATCAGCTTCCTGACGATGTCGTCAGGAGCGCGGACTTCCTGCAGGCAGAGAATGTCTACCTCGCGAGGCTCCAGCCATTCCGCCATGCCGTTCTTGTAGGCAGCCCGCAGGCCATTGACGTTTACTGATGCGATGCGAAGGAAGTCCTTCTTCAATGCCGTACTCACCCGCTCTACTCTAGTCGATGATGGTGCCGGCCATGGGCTCGTCCGAGCCTCCGGAAGACTTGATCATGTCCCGCGCATTCGTAGCCGTTATGGCGATGGTTTCCAGTGCGCGGTTGATGGTGTCCTGGTCCGCCGTTGCACCCTTGGCACGTTCCTGATCCACTACCCGGACCTGCACCTGGACAATCTTGAATGAGTGGTCCAGCTTGAGGTCGCGGACTTCATCGGCTTTGCTGCGTTCGGCAACAACGCGCGTGCCACCGCTGTCAGCAGCGGACGACGACGGCGCCCGGCCGGCTGCGGCGTTGAAGGCATTTTGCGCTTCGGTCAGTTTGGCACCGGCCCGCTGCGCGGCCTTGCGAATGCTCAGCACCACAAACGTTGCCAAGGCCAACCAGCCGAAAGCGACGACAGCAACAACCCAGCCCACAACATCGTTCTGGTTGGCCGCGAAGATGACGGCTACCAGGAAGGCGATGATGACGACTGTCATGCCCAGGCCGCCGATGCGGAAGCCCTTGAACAGGCCTTTTCCGGCGGGGGACGTGGACGGGTGCGGGTCACCGAGAGATTGCATGAACCCATTCTCTCAAATGCGCAAAGGTGCCCTGTCCGCTTCCACGGACGGCGAACAAGGGAGTTTTGTACAAAAATCCATTAGTGGAAAGGGATCCTGTGGGGCAAGGTGGAGTCGCGCTCCAAGAACCGGGCGGGGAGCAGGACCGGCGCGGGATCCTTGGTACCGTCCATGACGTCAACGAGTTGCTGCACCAGGGCAGCAGCGGCGGCCGGGATGTCGACGTCGAGTGCGGAAATCGGCGGCTGGTGCTGCCGTGAGTGCTCGGAGTCCGAGCCCGTGCACACCAGCAGCTCCCCGGGTATGCGGACGCCACGTTCCTGCAGGGCCTGGGCTGCGCCACTGGCGTGTCTGCCCGTCAAACAGAACACTGCGCCGGGTAAACCATCAGCCAGGATCCGTGCGCCCACCTCGCGGCCACCCTCCACGCCGTCACGTTCGGGTACGTGGTAGATCCGGGGCTCCGTGCCGGTTTCCAGGCACCAATCAACGTAGGCGGCCTCGCAATCGAAGTTCCAGGCGTTCCTGTCTGTGCCTCCAACATAGGCAATGGATGCAGCTCCTGCCGCAGCCAGATGGTCCAGGACAGTTCGCGTGGACGCTGCATCGTCGTGTGCCACCCAGTTCCGGAAGCCGGGGCGGCCCGGGTCGCGGTCCCAGGTGACGTAGGGAATTCCGCGTTTCTCCAGCAAAGCCACCACGGGGTCATCCAAGTGCGGCGCGAAGACGATATAGCCGTCCAAGGACATGGAGAACGGCGGCAAGGGTCCACGGCTCAGGTCGGGTACCAGCATCAGTCCGAGGTTCCTGTTGAGCGTCTCCGCCGCAGCCGCTCCTGCAAGTTTCATGAAAACGTCCACGCCATTGGGACCGTAGTTGCCCAGGCTGTCCAGGGAGCGAAACACCAGTCCGATCGCATTCATCTTTGAACTTCGCAGCCCTCGCGCCATGGCGTCCGCGACGTAGCCCATCTCCGCAGCGACGGCACGGACGTGTTCCCGGGTTGTCTCGCTGATGTTGCCCTTGCCGTTGAGCGAGTGCGACACCGTGGTGATCGACACTCCGGCTTTGCGGGCGACGTCCCAGATGGTGGCACCCTGCTGAAGTTCGCGGGCCATGCGTCCACACCTGCCGTCACCTTGGGAACTGGTTTCAGAAAACAGAATAAATCTTCTGAGCCAGCTACACAAAAACGTTTTTGTTCCGTACTTTGAGCGTCACCAGTGATCCACATCATCCCGGAGCCACTCGCCCCGAACGGGATAGGCCCCCTCAAGGAGACCCATGCAGCTTCACCGCCACACATCAACCGCGTACGATCCCCGCGAGCGCGGCTTGGACATCGGCCGCACCTGGGATGCGCAGACGCGCAATACCGCCAAGCTCTACAGTGACTTCTTCACCACTCTCGGCGTCGCCCCGCAGAAGGTCCGCGACATTGCGGAGCGGAGCCACGAGGCCCTGCGTGTTTGGAGTCCCGCACTGGCAGAGGAAGCCGAAGGCTGGGCCGACGGCGCCGGACTCGAGACGTGGGAACTTAGTGTGGTCAACGCTCGCACTGAGATCCTGGCGGCGGCGCCTAAGAAGGTCAGCTCCCACGAATGCTCAACGGCGGTCTACGCACCTGCCGGCACTGGGGCGCCGCAAACCATGCAGACCTGGGATTGGCACGACGACCTGGCGCCGGAAGGACTCCTGCTCGAGCTGGACCCCTCCCGGGGACGGACCACCAAGACGTTCACGGAGTTCGGGACGCTGGGAAAGATCGGCGTCAACAGTGAGGGCCTCGGCCTTCACTTCAACATCCTTGCCCACTCCAGCGACGACGACTCCGCCGGAGTGCCGGTGCACGCGATCGCCCGCCGCATCCTGGATGAAGCGTCGAGCATCGAACAAGCCATTGCCATCGCTTCCTCGGCCAGGGTCAGCGCTTCCACGGTCTTTACAGTGTTCACAGCTGGAAGCACCCCACGCCGGGCCGTCAGCATCGAGACCTCCCCCGCGGGCACCGCCGTCGTGGATCCCGGCGGCGACGGCTGGCTGCTCCACACCAACCACTTCCTGGATCCCGTCCTCGCAGAGGAGGACGCAATCGACGACGGTGCGTTGTCGCCCCAGCGCCTGGCCCACCTTGGGCGCGTAACGCCGGAGCTGGCGGGCCTGAGCGTCGCGGACCGGGCCAAGCAGTTCTGCTCGTCCGAGGGAGCGTCCTCCGTGGTCTGTTTCCATCCGGATGCCTCGGCACCCCGGCACGAGCAGTGGCAGACACTGCTGACAATCAGCATTGATGCCGTCAATTGCTCCCTCACCTACGCCGCTGCCAACCCTGCCGACGCCGCACGCGATGGCTTCCAGGTCTTCTAACCCTCATCACTCCAACAAACACCCAACGAAAGGCACTTCCTTGCCGCAATCCCTTCAGCCCAATGTTGCGCTGGAACCACAAGGTCCATCGTCCAAGCGCCCCGTCTCCGCTGCGCGTACTTTCTTCATCTCTTGCTTTGGAACAGCACTGGAGTTTTATGACTTCACCATCTATGGCCTGGCAGCAGCTCTGGTGTTCCCACAGCTGTTCTTCCCCAACCTTGACCCCCTGACCGGAACCTTGGTGGCATTCGCTTCCTTTGGCGCAGGATTCTTGGCCCGCCCCTTGGGCGGGATCGTCCTGGGCCACTTCGGCGACCGCCTCGGACGGCGGAAGATCCTGATCCTGACGCTCATCCTCATGGGTGGAAGCACCTTCCTGATTGGTTGCCTGCCAAGTGCAGATTCGATCGGTGCGGCCGCCCCCATGCTGCTCATTGCCTTGCGGCTGGTTCAGGGGTTCTCTGCCGGCGGTGAATGGGGCGGAGCTGCCCTGGTGGGAATCGAGGCAGCACCGGCAGGTCGTCGAGGACTGTGGGGAAGCTTCACAAGCATGGGCATTGGGCTGGGCGTGCTGATGGGTTCCGGCGTCTTTTCGCTCACCGACGCCATTGCAGGCGGTGAAGTGGCCAGCTTCGCTTGGCGGGTTCCCTTCTGGATCGGCGGCCTGCTGGTGGTCGCGGGCCTTATTGCCCGGCTGACCCTCCCCCAGGACGAGCGCCCCTCTACCGGCGAGACACCACGCATTCCGCTGCTCGCTGTCATGAAGTCGCACCCGCGACAAATCCTGATGTCCATCGGCGTGAGCTACGGCTACAACACCTTCACCTACATCGCCACAGTGTTCCTGATGTCCTACGTGCTCCAGCACGGCTACACGGGGAGCGAATCACTGCAATTCCAGCTGTGGGGCGCGGTGGCCAGCGTCATCTCGGCGCCGCTGGCCGCGATCCTTTCGGACAAGATTGGCCGTAAGCCGGTGATGGTGGGCGGCTCCGTGATGCTCATCATCTACTTCGTGGCGTTCTTCCCGGCCATCGAGACACACACCGGATGGATTGCCCTGCTGATGTTCACGTTGGGTGGCGCGCTCAACACAGTGCCGCAGGGCCCGCTGCCGGCGTTCCTGGGCGAACAGTTCCCAGCTGCCTCCCGCTATTCAGCCATCTCGGCGAGCTACCAGATTGGTTCTGCACTCGGTGGCGGTACGGCAGCCACCGTGGCCACAGCGTTGCTGATCGCCACCCACGGTGACCCGATCGGCGTCGTGATTTACACCGTCTCCGCGCTGGCAGTCATGGGACTCTGCTCCTGGGGCCTGCGCGACCACGCGAAGCTGACCATGGCCGACATCGAAACGGCCTAGAACCGGGGCGGGCTGCGCCGGCCGTTCCTACTTCAGGAACAGTTGGCGCAGCCTGCCCGTGGTCAGCATGATGCCCAGCGCGATCATCACCACGTAATAGCCCACATGGATAGCTGTGGCCGGGCTGAACGAGCCCACGCTGATCTGCCGCAGGAGTTCCACGCCGTGCCACAGTGGCATGGCCTGGATGAACCATTGGATGACCTGCGGGTACACACTGAGCGGGTAGAACGTGGCACTGAACAGGAACATGGGCAGCAGGAAGAAGTTGATCCAGTCCATCTGCTGGAAAGTCTTCATGAAGCTGGTAATGCCCATCCCGAAGCTCGCGAAGCCGAAAGCGATCAGCACCGAGGCGGGAATGACCAGGATGGCCCACCAACTGGTGAGCAGGCCCATCACCCCCATGACTGCCGTGAAACCCGTGGCGTACAGGAGGCCCCGAAGGAGAGCCAGGAAGATCTCGCCGATGGCTACGTCCAGCGGACCCAGGGACGTGTAGAGCATCCCTTGGTACAGCTTGGCGAAGTTCATCTTAAAGAAAACGTTCCAGGTGGAGTCGTAAATGGCCCCATTCATGGCGGAGACCGCCAGGAGCGCCGGCGCGATGTACGCGGCGTAGCTGATTTCCTCGCCGCCCGGGCCTTGGACCGTGCCCACTATGGAGCCCATACCCACGCCCATGGCCAGCAGGAACAGCACCGGCTCGAAGAACCCGGACACCATCACCAGCCAGGTGCTGCTCTTGGCCGCCATCAGCCCTCGGCCCACCACTGCCTTGGCGTTACGGGAGTACAGGGAACCGAACTTCCGCTCGCGGGCCAGGTCCGTGGCACTGTGGCCACCTGTCAGGACACTCATGAGCCCATCCTCTTCACGAATTGGCGGCGCACCAGCACCCAGCCCACAACTGCCGTCACCAGCAGGAACACAATATGAGTGATGGTCAGCAACGGGTCCTGGTCCATCCCGTAGGTGAACACCCGGCCCAATTCGGTTCCATGCCAGACGGGTGAAATCCAGCCGATCCAGCGAACTGCGATCGGCAACGAATCCAGCGGGAAGAACGTCCCCGAGAACAGGAACAGCGGCATCACAATGAAGCGTTGCACCAACGCGAATTGCCCTTTGTCCTGGGTGATGCTCGCGGCGTAGGCCATCAATGGCAGGCCAAAGCTCAGGGCAGCCACCGTGGCCACAATGGCGGAGACCCAACCCCACGGACTCGGTGAAGCGCCAAACAGCGCCACCACCACAAAGTAGACCACCGACTGAAGCAGGAACCGCAGGGAACTGGCCATGATGTGGCCACTGGCGATCTGCTGCGGAATCAACGGCGAGGCATGCGGGCCGTAGAACACGCGGCGCCATTTGAAGCCGTCCATGATCGGGTAAGAGAATTCCCCCGACGCCGTCATCACCGCAGCGGAGACTAACAGGGCCGGAGCCACGAACTCCAGATAGCTGACGCCTCCGAACGCGGCCTCGCTGTTGGCGTCCACCAGGCTGGCGAGCCCGACTCCCATGGCGAACAGGTACGCCACCGGCTGCCCCACGCTGTACAAGATGACGGACCAGCCGTAGTTGCGCATGACGCGAAGCACCTGCTCCGCATAGAAGAACGAGCCCCAGCGTCGCGCCCGGGCAGCCGACACCTCGGGTGAGTGGGCCCGCAACGGCCGCTCCGCCGTCGTGCTTTGATTGTCAGTCAACGAGGCTCCTGCCGGTCAGCCGCAGGAACACGTCCTCCAGCGACGAGCGGCGCACCAGCGAGGTCATGGGCCGCAGCCCTCGGGCAGTGACCTGCTCCAGCGCGGCCTCGCCGTCGTGCGCGTAGATGAGCACTCGGTCCGGCAGCGTCTCCAGGCGCTCACCGATGCCTTGAAGTTCGACGCCGATGGTCGCGTTGCGCTCGGAACCGAACCTGAGCTCGAGTACTTCGCGCGACGAGTGCTCGCGGATGAGGTTGGCGGGCGAACCTTCGGCCATGATGCGGCCTTTGTCCACCACGATCAGGCGGTCGCAGAGTTGCTCGGCCTCATCCATGTAGTGCGTAGTGAGGATCAGCGTCACGCCGCTTTCCTTGAGCCTGAAGAGCCGGTCCCAGAGGATGTGGCGGGCTTGGGGATCAAGGCCGGTGGTGGGCTCGTCAAGGAGCAGGATGCGCGGCTCGTTGATAAGCGACCGCGCGATGGTGAGCCGCCGCTTCATGCCGCCGGACAACGCATCCACCTTCGAGTTCGCTTTGTCCGTCAGCTGCGCGAACTCCAGGAGTTCGTCGGCTTTGGGGCGCAGATAGCTCAGGGGCAGGCCGAAGTAGCGACCGTAGACGATCAGGTTCTCGCGGACCCTGAGCTCTTCGTCCAGGTTGTCCTGCTGCGGGACCACGCCCAAGTGCGCCCTGACCTCGGGTCCGTGGGATTCCGGGTCCAAACCCATGATGTTCAGCGTTCCCGAGGTGCGTTGCGAGACTCCACCGATCATTTTCATGGTGGTGGATTTGCCGGCGCCGTTGGGTCCCAGCAGACCGAAAGACTCCCCGGCGGGTACGTCGAAGGAGATGTTGTCCACGGCGGTGAGTTCACCATAGGCCTTGGTGAGGTTCCGCGCGCTGATGACGGTTGGTCGGTTCATGTCGAAGCTGGTTTGCGACGATTCTGACGGTGTTGGTGACGGTGTCGGAGACGGTGTCGGAGAGCGGGTTGCTTCATTGTGCACCCTCAGCAGACTAGTAGCGCCCACCGATATGTGAAAGCGTCAGCTGCGAGGCCGTTTCGGGGCTTGGCTGCCGATGATGCCGTGCGCACGGCATCTTCGGCAGCTTAGCCCCGAAACGGGCCACGGCTGTGTTCGCGGAAACCTACGCGATGCCCGCCTGGCGCTCAGCGCTCTCCACCACATTCGCGAGCAGCATGGCACGGGTCATCGGACCCACACCGCCCGGGTTCGGGGACAGCCAGGCAGCGACGTCGGCAGCGGCCGGATCCACGTCTCCGGTGACAACAGCCTTGCCGTTGCCATCGTCAACGCGGCTGACGCCGACGTCGAGCACCACTGCGCCCGGCTTGAGGTCTTCAGCCTTGATCATGTGCGGCACGCCGGCGGCGGCAATCACGACGTCGGCCTGCTTGAGTTCCGCGGGCAGGTCCACCGTTCCGGTGTGGGCAAGGATGACGGTGGCGTTGACTTCCTTGCGGGTCAGCAGGAGGCCTATGGGGCGGCCGATGGTGACGCCGCGGCCAACCACCAGGACGCGCTTGCCCTTGAGTTCAATGTTGTGGCGGCGAAGCAACTCCACACAGCCCTTGGGCGTGCAGGGCAGCGGGGACTTCATTTCGCCGTTGACGTTGGCCACAAGGCGGCCAAGGTTCATGGGGTGCAGGCCGTCGGCGTCCTTGTCCGGGTCCATGGCTTCCAGGATGACGTCCTGGTCGATGTGCTTGGGCAGCGGAAGCTGGACGATGTAGCCGGTGCACTCGGGGTTGTCGTTGAGCTCGCGAACAACCTTCAGGAGGTCTTCCTGGGAAATGTCCTCGGGGAGGTCGCGGCGGATGGACTGGATGCCGACTTCGGCGCAGTCCTTGTGCTTGCCGCCGACGTACCAGGTGCTGCCGGGGTCGGATCCCACCAGGATGGTGCCCAGGCCCGGGACGATTCCCTTGGCTGCCAAGGCTGCAACGCGGGTGGTCAGTTCTGCCTTGATGGCTGCGGCGGTGGCCTTGCCGTCGAGGATCTGTGCGGTGGACTGTGTCATTCCATCTGCTCTTTCTGGTGGGTGACCTGCGTGAGTGGGCCGTGGGGAGGCCCAAGCAGACGGGACCCGCTGCCGTGGGGTATGGCGGCGGGTCCCGTCAGCCCCGGTTCAATGCCCGGGTTGTGCTTGTTTACTGATTGCTGCGGGAGCGCGGGTTACCACTGCTCGTGCTGCGGGTACAGCGGGAAGTCGGCGGCGAGCTTGTCCACGCGGGCCTGCAGCGACTCGACGTCTGCTGAGGAACCGGCCTTGAGCGCGGTGGCGATGATCTCTGCAACCTCGGTGAACTCAGCAGCACCGAATCCGCGGGTAGCCAGGGCAGGCGTACCGATGCGGAGACCGGAGGTGACCATCGGCGGGCGGGGATCGAACGGAACAGCGTTGCGGTTCACGGTGATGCCCACGGAGTGCAGAAGATCTTCGGCTTGCTGGCCGTCCAGCTGCGAGTTGCGCAGGTCAACCAGGACCAAGTGAACATCGGTGCCGCCGGTGAGGACCGAGACGCCGGCCTCGGCAACGTCGGACTGGTTCAGACGGTCAGCGATGATCTTGGCACCCTCGAGGACGCGCTCCTGACGCTCCTTGAACTCTTCACTGCCGGCGATCTTGAAAGCAACGGCCTTGGCGGCGATGACGTGCATGAGCGGTCCGCCCTGCTGGCCCGGGAAGACGCTGGAGTTGAGCTTCTTGGCCCACTCCTGCTTGCCCAGGATCACACCGGAACGCGGACCGGCGAGGGTCTTGTGAACGGTGGAGGTGACGACGTCGGAGTGCGGGACGGGGCTCGGGTGCAGTCCTGCTGCAACGAGGCCTGCGAAGTGGGCCATGTCCGTCCAGAGGAGCGCGCCCACCTCATCAGCGATGGAGCGGAAGGCAGCGAAGTCGAGGTGGCGCGGGTACGCGGACCAGCCGGCGATGATGACCTGCGGCTTCTCGGCGATGGCCTGCTCACGGAGCTTGTCCATGTCGATGCGGAAGTTGTCTTCTTCAACCTGGTAAGCCGCTACGTTGTAGAGCTTGCCGGAGAAGTTGAGCTTCATGCCGTGGGTCAGGTGTCCGCCGTGTGCCAGGGACAGGCCGAGGATCTTGTCGCCCGGGGTGATCATGGCGGAGAGCGCTGCAGCGTTTGCCTGGGCACCGGAGTGGGGCTGGACGTTGGCGTACTCGGCGCCGAAGAGTTCCTTGACGCGGTCGATGGCGAGCTGCTCAGCGACGTCGACGTATTCACAACCGCCGTAGTAGCGGCGGCCCGGGTAGCCCTCGGCGTACTTGTTGGTCAGGACGGAGCCCTGGGCTTCCATCACGGCGCGGGGGGCGAAGTTTTCGGACGCAATCATTTCCAGGGTGCCGCGCTGGCGGCCAAGTTCCTGGTTGAGGACTGCTGCGATCTCGGGATCGAGATCGGCGAGCGACTGGTTGCTGACAGACGCTGAAGTGGTGGTAGTCACGGAGATCTCCTGGCTAGGGAACGGGTGGTGCTACAGGTCAGGCTACCGGCAGCAGCATTCCCGCGTCCCCTTGATGACAGGAGGCATCGGTCACGTGCGTGCGACGGTAAGACATGACCCTCGGCCCAGGCGTACGATCCGTGGTCTTCGTGATTGCCGCTCCCTGGTGGTAGTCCACCCAACGCCAGTTGCGACCCATTAACAGTACAACAAGGCAGCACCGGTAGGCTTGTCCGTGTGACTGACTCCACCGCTTTTGTTGTGACCCTCTCCTGCCCCGACCGCCCCGGCATCGTGCACGCTGTCGCCGGCGCACTTCTTGACGCCGGGTGCAATATCGCCGATTCGCAACAATACGGAAGTCCCACCACCGGCAACTTCTTCATGCGCGTGGAGGCAACCACTGCGTCCTCCCAAGACGAACTGGCCGCTGCCCTGCGGCCGGTGGCCGAATCCTTTGGCATGACCTGGCAGATCAACCCCGTGGGCCAGAAGGTCCGCACCATCATCCTGTGCTCCAAGGACGCGCACTGCCTCAACGACCTCCTTTTCCAGCAGCGCACCGGCACCCTGCCCATCGACGTTCCGGCCATCGTGTCCAACCACCGCGACCTCGAGTCGTTGGCGGAGTTCTACGGAATCCCGTTCCACCACATCCCCGTGACGCCGGAAACCAAGCCCCAGGCCGAGGCGGAGCTGCTGAAGCTGATCGCCGAGCACGACGTCGAACTGACGGTCCTGGCCCGTTACATGCAGGTTCTCTCCAACGATCTCTGCACGGAGTTGAACGGCAAGGCCATCAACATCCACCACTCTTTCCTTCCCTCGTTCAAGGGTGCCAAGCCGTACCACCAGGCCCACGCCCGCGGTGTGAAGATCATCGGCGCCACTGCCCACTACGTGACGGCCGACCTCGACGAGGGTCCGATCATCGAGCAGGAAGTCATCCGCGTTGACCACGCACGCACGGCTGCCCAGTTCGTGCAGATGGGCCGCGACGTCGAAGGCCGTACGCTGGCCCAAGCAGTCCAGTGGCATGCCGAACACCGCGTGCTGCTCGACGGCACCCGGACCGTGGTGTTCAACTAACGCCGCTCCTATGCTGAGGGTATGCACGGCATCCCCGAGGCCAACCATGAAGCTGACCTGGCGGTTTACTACGACCGCCATGCTCCCGTCCGGAACACCCGGGCATTGACCCCGCATCGGGTTGAATGCAGGGAATGGTTCATCCGGCTGTTGAAGTCCGAGCACCGGCACTCATTGCTGGAACTCGGGTGTGGAACCGGGGTGGAGGGCGTGGAGTTCGTCCGCGCAGGGCTGCATTACACCGGTGTTGACCTGTCCCCGGAAAGCGTTCATTTGGCGCGCTCGGCCGGGCTCGACGCCTCGGTGGCCAGCGGGCGGGACCTGCCTTTTGCCTCTTCTGTGTTCTCTGCGGCGTGGACCATGAGCACTCTCCTTCATGTTCCCAACAGCCGAATTCACGACGTCGTCCGCGAACTGGTGCGGGTCACCGCACCTGGTGCGCCAATCGCCGTCGGGCTTTGGTCAGGTGAGGACGACGAAGTCCTCAACCCGGAGGACCTCGAGGAGCCGCGACGGTTCTTCAGCCGCCGTAGCGACGAAACCGTGCAGCGGATTTTTGGCGAACACGGTGCTGTGGAACACTTCCGGACCTGGCCGGAAGGTGTGGGCGTGGAGTCCGGCCCCGGCGCGGGTCAGTGGAATCAGCACTACCAGTTCCTGGTCCTCCGCACCCCGTTGCCCAACTGAGTCGCACTTCAGGCCGTTTTGGGGCGGCATATCGGCCTGAAGTGCCACCTGATGGGGAACTAAGCTGGGCTCCATGGCTCCTTCTTACACTTTCGCCGGGGATACTCCGGCCATCCATGACACCGCCTTCGTGGCACCCACGGCATCAATTATTGGCAAGGCCACGTTGGCCGAGGACTCCAGTGCTTTCTACGGCGTCTCCGTCCGCGCAGATACGGCCGCGATCAGCGTGGGTGCAGGGTCCAACCTCCAGGACAACGTAGTCCTCCACGCCGACCCCGGCTTCCCGTGCACCGTCGGCGAGCGCGTCTCCGTGGGTCACAGCGCAGTGGTCCACGGCTGCACCATAGAGGACGACTGCCTGATCGGCATGAGCGCCACCATCCTCAACGGCGCAGTAGTTGGATCGGGTTCGCTCATCGCTGCCGGCGCAGTGGTTCTGGAGGGCACGGTCATTCCCCCGCGCTCCCTCGTTGCCGGTGTTCCCGCGAAGGTCCGCCGCGAACTTACCGATGAAGAGTTTGAGGGTGTCAAGCACAACGCGGACCACTACAAGGAGCTCGCTGCGGCGCACAGGGAGATGCACACAAACTGACGCAAATCGCGAGGCCTGCCCTTCGACCGAACCTGAGCGTTCGGTCGAAGGGCAGGCCTCGCTGCATACCATGGCTTTACAGGCTAACTACTTAGAGTGACAATGTAGTCATGACAGCTTCCCATCCAGGTCCGCCGACGTCGGAAGGCGCTGATTGGCCAAGTGATTGGCTGCGTGCGACGCTGGGCTTCCTCTCGCTTCATGCCCTCTCCGCTGGCCCCTCCTACGGTTACGCGATCATCAGTGAACTTGAGCGCCACGGGTTCGGCACCATCAAGGGCGGCACTCTCTACCCGCTCCTCACCCGTTATGAGGCCGCTGGCCTGGTCACCACCGAATGGCGGGCAGGGGACGGCGGACCGGGCCGAAAGTACTTTGCCCTGACTGACCGCGGGCGCACCGAAGTGAAACGGCTCAGCGCGGACTGGCTGCGATTCACCGAGCTCAGCAAGCGATACCTCGACGGGCAGGACACGAAGGAGACCACTACATGATGCAGGAAACCGCCAACAAGAAATGGTTTGACGAACTCGTCCTGGAACTTCGACTCCGCCAGGTACATGGGGATGCAATCGGTGACACCGTGGCAAGCGTCCGGGAACTCCTCAGAGACACCGGCCAACAGGCTGAGGAAGCGTTCGGGCCAGCACGCAGCTATGCGGCCGAGCTCGAACTTCCACGTGCGCCGAAGTTTGAATGGGTAAGGAAGGCGCTCTGGCCATCCATGCTGGGCATCTTGGCCTTTTTGCTTTTCAACCAGGCCGTGGTGCCATGGGCCCGCTCCGAGCCAATGCTGATTTCGCCGGTACAAGCAGCTCTTGTTGCGACGCCGCTCGTAGTCATTGCACTCCTGCCGCTCTATCTCACCGCAGCGGTCCGGCACCACTGGGTGCTCGTAGGCCTTGTTGTCATTTGTGTAGCGTCAGGGCTTGCCTCCGGAGTAGTAGCGCCAACCAACCGGGCGGATGCATGGCTGGAACTGAACCCTCTCCCCTGGCTCATGGGCAGCGCCGCCATCATGGTTCTTCTCTCCATCGTCAACACGATGAGGCACCTTGGCCCGGATAACGACGACATTATCGACCCAACTGCCGACACGAAGCCGAACACCGGAGCGCGGAAGAAGATCGGCGTGCTGGTCACCAACTGGCTTTTCCCGATATTCGCGCTGGCCATGTTTGGCCTCGCCTTAGCCCTCAGCTAGGCGAACATCCCTTCGTGGATAAATACGAATGCGAGGCCCTGCCCTGCATCCCCACCGCCTCCCTGAGGGTTTAGGGTGCAGAGCGGGCCTCGCAACGTATAAGGGGAGATCAGTCCAGGGAGATCGGGCCGAGCTCATCCAGCAGGTCACCCGGACCCGGGTTGCCGGCAGCGGATGCGCCACCCAGGTGGTTCACCACTCCCCACACGGCGTTCAGGCCCGTGGTCACGGCACCCTCAGCCCATCCGGCGGTGAAGGACACATCGTCCCCCGCGAGGAAGATTCCGCGCTGGTGCTCCGCCAGCTGATCCTGCTTGAAGTGCGTGAACAAGCGCTGCTGGTACCGGTAGTGTCCGGGCAGGTTGGCCTTGAACGCGCCCATGAAGTTGGGGTCCGCTTCCCAGGACACCGTGATCGGCTGCCCGATGATGTGGCTTGAAATGTCCACGCCCGGGTAGATCTGCTCCAAGGAGTGCAGCATGAGCTTCACGCGTTCCTCGGCGGTGAGCGCTAGCCATTTCAGGGCGTCGTCGTTCCAGGTGTAGGACAGGAGGATGACAGCGGGCTTGTCCGGGCCGTCGTCGAGCAAGTACGTTGCCCGGTTGAGGCGGTCGGTGAGGGTCATGGACAAGACCTCGCGGCCGGTCTCGGGATCGATGTCCTTCCAGAACGGCCGGTCCACCATCACGAAGGTCTTAGACGACTGCATGTAGTGCGAGCGCTCGATCGCTGTCCACAACTCGGCTGGGAACAGCGCTTCCTCGGTGTGGATGCGCGTGGACAGCAGCCAGGACTGGCAGGTGGTCACCACGGCTTGGTACGTGGCCTCGCGCCCCCAGTTCTCGCGGACCAGGAGGTCGCCGTTCTCCGCCCGGCGGATGTTGTCCACGGCTCCGCGCGGCGAACCGGAGTGCAGGGACGCGAGCGAGGTGCCTTCCGGCCAGTACTTAAGGCCCGACGGCGCGTGGTTCCAGAGTGCCTCGGGGAGCCTTTGCGCTCCTCCCTTAATGGAGCGGTGCTGGTCGTCGGCGTCGGTGTAGACCACGCGGAGGATTTCGAGGATGGAGTTGGGGAAGTCGGTATCCCAACCACCGGTGCCGAAGCCCACTTGCCCGAATGCTTCACGGTGAGCGAACCCGGCCTCCTTGAAGGACTTGCTGGCGGCGATGAAGCCGTAGAAGGTTTGCTCGTCGAGTTCCGGCAGGAGGGCGTTCCAGAGTTCTTTGATCCGCTTGGTGTCGCGGGCCTTGATGGCTTCCTGCATCTCGGCGAAAGCAGCGCCGTCATTCACTGCGGCTTTCCAAGCGTCAGCCACTTCGAGGAAGAACTCCGGCAGCTCGTCAGCAGTGGTGGCGTAGTGCTTCTTACCCGCAAGTTCAATGACCGTGGAAGAAGTTGCCGGCGCCATGGGATTGGGGAAATCGTTGGTGTCCAAGCCAAGGAGGTCCACGTAGTGGTAGAAAGCCTTCCCGGAAACCGGGAAGCGCATGCCGCCGAGGTCCGCCACAACGCCGGGCGCGGACGGGAAGCTCGCAGTCCGGAGACGTCCACCGATCTGGTCGGCCTCGTAGATGACGGGTTTGAGGCCAAGCTTCATGAGTTCATACGCAGTGACCAGGCCGGACAGCCCGGCGCCGATGATGGCCACCTCGGTGCCGTAGAGCTCCTCGGGGACTGAGCCCAAACCGTCCGGGTGCGCCAGGTAATGGTCGTAGCTGAACGGGAAGTCCGGGTTCAACATGGTGATCGGTGCGCCGGCTGCTGCGGCGGGCGCTCCTGGTTCCTCGATGAGCGGGAGTTCGGTGGCGATGGTCATGAGTTTGCTGCTTTCACAGGTTCCGGGCTCACGGCCCTGGTGGTTAGTTCACGGTAGTCCTGTTCGCTGAGCGCGGCTACCTTGGAGTTCCGGCGTCCATAGCCGAAGTAGATGGCGATGCCCACGAGCATCCAGACACCGAAGGTGATCCAGGTATCGGCACCGAGGTTGATCATCAGGTAGGCACACATCAGCGTGCCCAGGATGGGAGTGATCGGATACAGGGGAACCCTGAAGCTTCGCTCAAGATCGGGGCGGTTGCGGCGCAGGTAGATCACTGCAACATTGACCAACGCGAACGCGAACAGGGTTCCTATGCTGGTGGCGTCGGCCAGAGCACCCAGCGGGACCAAGCCAGCGGCAAGGGCGACGCCGACGCCAACGATCAGCGTTCCGGCCACAGGGGTGCCGGTTCGGCGGGAAATGCGTCCAAAGACTTTGGGCATCATGCCGTCGCGGGACATGGAGAGCATGATGCGGGTCTGACCGTAGAGGACTGTCAGCACGATGCTGGCGATGGCAAGAACTGCACCAATGGAGAAGACCAGCGCAATCCACGGCTGCCCGGTGATCTCATGCAGGATCTGCACCAGAGCAGCCTCCGTACCGTCAAACCAACCCCAAGGCCGGGCGCCAATGGCAGCGACGGCAACCAGGACATAAATGCTGGTGACGATCACCATGGACAGCATGATGGCCCTGGGGAGATCCCGCTTGGGGTTTTTGGCTTCCTCACCCGCGGTGGAGGCGGCGTCGAAGCCGATGTAGGAGAAGAAAACGCTCGACGCTGCGGCGGATACCCCTGCGGCACCCATCGGGAGAAGAGGCTCGAAGTTACCGGCATTGAACGCGGTGAACGCTACGGCGCAGAAGAAGAGCAGGATGCCCACCTTGATCACCACGATTGCCGTGTTGATCCACGCACTCTCACGTGCACCGCGGACCAGCAGGACCATGGCCAGAATCACGATGATCATCGCGGGGACGTTGACCACGCCGCCATCCCCCGGCGGCTGGCTCACGGCGTCCGGCAGGAACTGACCGAAGGCAGCCAAGGTCTCGTTGACGTACTGTCCGGCCCCCACGGCAACTGCTGCAACCGAGACCGCGTACTCCAGCACCAGGCACCAGCCGCAGATCCAGGCCATGCCCTCGCCCATGGTGGCGTAGGAGTAGGAGTAGCTGGAACCTGCCACCGGAACGAGTCCAGCCATTTCGGCATAGGACACGGCGGAGAGCAGAGCGGCCAAGCCGGCGATGACGAAGGAGATCCAGATGGCAGGTCCCGCCAGCGGCACGGATTCGCCCAGGATGACCAGGATGCCGGTGCCGAGCGTGGCACCGACGCTGATCATGGTCAGCTGGAGGACCCCGAAGCTGCGGACCAGCGGCGTTCCGCTTTCACTGCTTCCGGCTTCGCTGACCATCTGGCCAATGGGCTTACGGCGCAGGAGTTGCGCGCCCAGGCTCGGCCTGGCGCCGTTGGCCGCAGCCGGGTTTCTGGTGTTCACAGGCACAGTCACCCTTGACGTCCCTTCAAAGTAGTTTCGATTTCCCCTCCACAAGACTGGCATGTGAGCCACCTCTCACCACGGTGCAAAATGACCTATAGTGTTCAACCATGAGACGTAATGCACACTATCAAGAGGCTGCTTCGGCAGCCCTTTCGGGGCAGGTCACCGTGGACCTGTCGGCGATTTCGGACAACATCCAGGCCCTGAAAAAGCGCACTGAGGCGCCATTCTTCATGGCCGTGGTGAAGGGAAATGCTTATGGCCACGGACTGGTGGAAGTAGCCCGCACAGCTGTCAAGGCTGGAGCGGACTGGCTGGGAACGGCCCAGCTCAGCGAAGCGATTGCGCTCCGCCAAGCAGGCATCACTGTGCCGATACTTTCCTGGTTGTATCTGGCATCCCAGACAAGCGCCACCATTCGCGAAGCCCTCGAAAACGACATCGATGTGTCGCTCGGGAGCGTTGGCCAACTGGAGGTGCTGGCAGGCATCGCGAAACGCCTGGGCCGTCCCGCCGTCGTGCACTTGGAACTGGACAGCGGCCTGAGCCGCGGCGGTGCGCGCAAGGAAGACTGGGCCGAGCTCGTGGCGCAGGCCCGGCAGGCAGAGCTCGACGGGAACCTTCGCGTACTCGGCATTTGGACCCACCTGGCCTGGGCCGATGTACCAGCGCACCCCGGCAACCTCACCGCCGTCGCCGAGTTCGAGGACGCTGTTCGCGAAGCGCACCAGGCAGGACTTGCCCCCGAACTTAGGCACGTATCCAGCTCTGCGAACATCCTGGACCGGCCCGAATTCCACTTCGACATGGTCCGCGCAGGCCTGGCAATTTACGGACTCGCCCCGGCCGATCACCTGGACCCTGCCGACTTTGGCCTGCGTCCCGCGCTCAGCGTGACCGCACCGCTGGTCATGCTCAAGAAGGTCCCCGCAGGCACCGGCGTCAGCTACGAACACCAGGCCATCACCTATGAGCCGCGATACCTCGGGCTCATCCCGCTCGGCTACGCGGACGGCATCCCCAAAGGCATCAGCGGCCGTTCGGTGGTGAACATCGGCGGGCGCACGGTCCCGGTGATCGGAAAGGTCTGCATGGACCAGTTCATGGTGGACCTTGGGCCGGACGCGTCGGGAATCGACGTCGGCGACACGGCGGTGCTGTTCGGTGACCCGGCCTGCGGGGCGGCGAGCGCCGACGACTGGGGCGCCGCGATTGGAAGCCACGGCGACGAAATCATCAACAGGATCGCGCCTCGGCTCCCCCGCGCTTACGCCACTACCGCTTACCGGTGCCCCGACTACCAGGAGCCGGCAGCCGCCGGGCCAGGCAATGTCGCCTGAGCCCGCCACCGCCCGCCTCAGTTTCGTCACGCTCGAACAGTTCCTGGAGCAGCTGCCGCCGGAGTTGAAAATGCTTCACGACGGCGGCAGCGGCACCTCGCTGCTGCGATGGGTGGAACCGAGTGAGCTCGAAGACCCCACGCCGTACCTGCCGGAGGGCGAGTTCCTCCTCACCGCCGGGTTGCCCTTCCTTGGGAAGGGCGGCTCGGCGGCCAAGGTGGACGCCTACGTCCAGCGGCTGGTGGATGCCAAGGTGGCTGCGCTCGGATTCGGCATCAGGCCGTATTTCGACGCCGTCCCGGACGTCCTGCTGGATGCTTGCCGCAAGCACAACCTCACATTGTTCGAGGTACCTGAGTCCGTGCCGTTCGCGGCGATCGGCCTGGAATTCTCCCAGCTTCTGGAAACCGACAACGCGAGGGTCTTCCGGCAACTGGCGGACACCAACCGCCAACTCATGCGCGCGGTACTCTCCCCCAGGCCGGAACACGAACTGCTGGCCGCCCTGGTGCAGAGGGTTCCCGTGTGGGCTGTTTTGGTGGGCGCTGACGGACGGGTCCGGGCGCGCGGGCACAACGCCGGCGGCAGCAGCGGCGTCGAACATTCCTTGTTGGCACCGCTCCTGGAGCGGCTGCTGTCAGGCAGCGGTCCGCGTGTAGAGATGGACGGTTTTGAGCAGCCGGGATCGGCGCTGGTGTTCGGGCATCCGTTGCGCAGCACCAAGGATGCAAACCTCGGCGCCCTGATCCTCGGCTCCGACGCGCCGCTGACTCCTGCGCAAAACAATGTGGTGCAGGCGGCCGTTGGTCTGCTGGAGTTGCTGGTGAGGCAGCGGACCAGTGGCTCGTTGGCACCCAGCCAGCTGGCTACGGCCGTGCTGTTGCACCCGGACTCGCTGGCGTCAGGCGGCACTAAACATGTCAACGGGCTGAAGGACCTGCTCGCCCAGAGTCTGTCGTCCACCCGGTCGGCACAGATGCGGGTGGTTCAAGGCGTCCGGGTTGATGGCGCGGCTGACGACGGCCCGGTTCGCGAGGTGCTCCAGTGGCGGCGCCTGTTCGACACCAAGCTCGTGGAGATCACCGAGTACGGTTTCGCGGCCATTACGCGGCTCAGGGTTGACGATTCCCTGCTTGCGGATATCGAGAAGCTGGGCTGGCGACTGGTAATCGGCGAGCCAACGGAACTCCTTGGCCTTCAGGCGGCATACCAACGGGCGGGTTCTTTGCGCAGCCGCGTTGTCTCCACCGGCAAGAGCGCCCGCGTGGACGAGGTGACGTGGTCCGTCACAGGACTCCTGGGCCGTGAAGCGGGAACCATGCTGGCCGAACGACTCCTGGCACCCGTGCTGTCGCTGGAAGCGGACCGGCGGGACCCGCTGTTGAGTGTCCTGCGAGGCTGGCTCAGCGAAAACGGCAGCTGGGACGGCTCGGCCAAACTCCTTGGACTTCACAGGAACAGTGTCCGGCGGCAGATCGGCGTGCTCGGCGAACTATTGGACATGGACCTCAACCAAGCGCAGATCCGGGCCGAGCTGTGGTTCGCATTGCAGTACGTGGACGAGCTGGTGGCCGGCGCTGCAGCTGAAGGGACCCGCGACTAGGCGCGCTTGTCCCACTCTGCATAGAGGTTCGGCCGGCGTTCGCGCAGGTACGGGACTTCCTCCCGTGCCGCGTTGACCGACTCCGTGCCCACCTCGGCGAACAGCAGGGCCGCGGACTCCCCTGCTGCCGCAAGCAACGAGCCGTCCGGTCCGGCCACGACGCTGCCGCCCAGGAACGTGTAGACGTCCTCATGCCCGGAGTGGTTGGCGTACGCCACGTTGAGCTGGCTCTCCAACGCCCGCGCGCGGATGAGGACCTGCGGAACGTTGTCGAACCCGGCAGAAAGAGCTGTTGGCACCAACAGGAGCTCGGCACCACGGGTGGCGGCGGCACGGACCGCCTCCGGGAACTCCACGTCGTAGCAGATCAGCATCGATGTACGGATTCCGTTGAAATCCACGACCGCGGGAGGTTCTTGGGCGCCAACGAACGCCTTGTGCTCCTCCGGGCCAAAGAGGTGGACCTTGGCGTAGTTGAGGACTTCGTTGCCCTCGGCATCCAGGAGGGAAGCGGTGATGTGCCAGGCATTCTCATGGTCGGCGACTGCCGGGAGGCTGTACACCAGGCCGATGCTGTGACGGCGGGCGATCTCGGACAGGCGCTCGCGGATGCCGGGGAGGGTAGCCGGATCCAGTTCAGCGTGGAGACGCAGCGGTGCGTAGCCAACGGGGAACAGCTCCGGTGTGAGGAGCAGCCCGGCCCCGGCTTGAGCGGCGCGCTGGGCGGCGTCGTCGATTGTGCGCAGGTTGGCCTCTACGTCCATGACGGAAGCGTTCGCCTGCAGGACTGAGAGCAGCATCATTACCACCTTGGTTTCGCCTGATCCCGTTGCCAAATTCACGTGCCCGGGAGGATCTTTCCTTCCAGCGTAGGCGTGGGACTCGAGCATCTGGTGAGGCAATTGGACCCGCACGCCCCCAAATCGGGACGCAATGCCCGCGCTCCCTTGCGTTGCGAGGCCACCTCTGCGCGCAAATGGGGGATCTTAGGGTGCATATCGGGCCTCACAACGGGTACTTAAGAGACATTCTTGCGTTGGAGTATGTCGGGCAGGGTTGACTTGCTGTGTTCACTTCTTGACTACAACATCGCTTGTGGGGCAATCTTCTTGTCATGCCCGCTACGCAGCGCTCAACGAAGAGCCACCCAAGAAAACCCGGCTCGCAGTCAGCGCTCCGCCACCTGAATCAGCAACGCATCATCGAATGCTTGTTGAGCGGGCCGTCCACGCAGGCAGAGCTCTCCCGGCAGACCGGACTTTCCACCGCCACGATCTCCAACATCGTGAAAATCATGCAGGACGCCGGCTTGGTTTCCACGGAACCGACCACCAGTTCCGGCCGCCGGGCAACCAACGTGAGGCTGAACAGCAACGGGGCCGTCGCCGTCGGAATCGACTTTGGACGCCGCCACCTGCGGGTGGTCCTCGCATCGTTGGGCTACCACGTGATTGCTGAGGATTACATTGAGTTGCCGCTAGGCCACCGGGCCGAGGAAGGCATCGCAGCGGCGGTGCGGTTACTGGAAAAGCTGCTCGAGGAAAACGGCATTGATCGCACAGCCGTTGTGGGTGCGGGAGCGGGCATCCCCGGCCCCATCGATCGACGCTCCGGCACGGTCGCCCAAGGCGCCATCCTCCCCGAGTGGGTAGGTATCGACATCCTCCATCGGCTGGAGGAAGCCCTGAATTGCCCCGTCTTTGTTGACAACGACGCCAACTTGGGTGCGCTGTCCGAAGTAACGTGGGGTCCCCACAGCGGGGTCTCCAACTTGATGTTCCTCAAGATCGGTTCGGGCATCGGCGCAGGCCTGATACTCAACGGGTTTCCTTACTACGGCAACGTGGGTATCACAGGCGAAATCGGCCACGCGACCATCCATGAACATGGTTTGGTGTGCCGGTGCGGCAACAGGGGTTGCCTCGAGACGATAGCGTCCACCACCACCATGATCGAGCTGTTGGGCCGTGGCCAGGAGACACTCCTGACGCCGCAGGACATCGTGCGCAACTGCCTCGCCGGGGACTCCGCGACCCAGCGCGTGGTGGACGATGCAGGACTTGCGGTTGGCCGCGCGCTCGGCAACGTTTCCAATCTGATCAACCCGGAAGTAATCGTGGTCGGTGGCCCCTTGGCGGGCCTCGGCGACCTTTTGCTGGACCCTATCCGCAGGGGCCTGGTGCGCCACGCAGTGCCCGTGGTGGGCGAGACAACGCACCTGGCCATGTCCTCCCTCGGGGCCCGTGCAGAAGCCCTTGGCGCAGCCGCATTAGTGTTCCAACATGCCGGTATTACCGGTAGGTAACGAAATCGTTAGCTGGATCTTGTGTTCAAGTCTTGACGACAAGATAGGTGATCCAGTTTACTTTTTCATCAGACAGCTCCGCCGTTTGCGGGGCCGACAACGAAGTCATGCATTGGAGGCGTAAGGGCTGATGACATCCCTCAACACGCAAAGTGATCCCGTCCTTTTGGAGATGCGCTCGATCACGAAGGAATTCCCAGGCGTGAAGGCCTTGTCGAATGTGAGCTTGCGCGTGCTGGCCGGCGAAATCCACGCAATTTGCGGCGAGAACGGCGCCGGCAAGTCCACGCTCATGAAAGTACTGTCGGGCGTTTACCCCCACGGCAGTTACACGGGCGACATCGTGTACATGGCCGAAACGCAGCAGTTCAAGGACATCCGCGCCAGTGAAGCGGCGGGCATCGTGATCATCCACCAGGAACTGGCGCTGATTCCGGAATTGTCCATCATGGAGAACATCTTCCTGGGCAACGAACCCACCAAGTGGGGCGTCATTGACTGGGCGGAAGCCCGCAAGCGTTCCATTGAATTGCTGGCCCGGGTAGGCCTGCGGGAAGACCCGGACACCCCCATCAAGGAAATCGGTGTCGGCAAGCAGCAGCTGGTGGAAATCGCCAAAGCGTTGAACAAATCCGTTCGCCTGCTGATTCTGGACGAGCCCACCGCAGCGCTGAACGAGTCGGACTCCCAGCACCTGCTGGACCTGATCCTTGGCCTGAAGGGCAAGGGCATCACCTCGATCATCATTTCCCACAAGCTCAACGAGATCGAACAGATCGCTGACGAGATCACCATCATCCGTGACGGCAAGTCGATCGAGACGCTGAACGTCAAACGGGATGGCGTGGACGAGGACCGCATCATCAAAGGCATGGTTGGCCGGACGCTCGAGTCCCGCTTCCCGGATCACGAGCCGAAGATCGGTGAAGTCTTCTTCGAGGTCAAGGACTGGACGGTGGGACACCCCCAGATCCAGGACCGCCTGATTTGCAAGGGTTCCAACTTCTACGTACGCCGCGGCGAAATCGTCGGCTTCGCCGGGTTGATGGGCGCAGGCCGCACGGAACTGGCGCGATCGTTGTTCGGTCATTCCTACGGTCGGTTCATCAAGGGGCAGGTCTACAAAGACGGCAAGCCGGTCCAGCTCCGCAGCGTTCGCGCCGCCATCGACGCAGGCCTCGGCTACGTGACCGAGGACCGCAAGTCCCTGGGCCTGAACCTGCTGGACGACATCAAGACCACCACGGTTTCGGCGGCCCTGAACAAGATCAGCAATTACACGGTGGTGGACACCCGCAAGGAATTCTCGGTCGCCGAGGAGTACCGGAAATCACTGCGAACCAAGACACCGTCGGTGGAAGAAGGCGTAGCCAAGCTCTCCGGCGGTAACCAGCAAAAAGTAGTGCTGGCCAAGTGGATGTTCACTGATCCCGATCTCCTGATCCTGGATGAACCCACCCGTGGAATCGACGTGGGTGCCAAGTACGAGATCTACGGCATCATCCAGAGGCTGGCCAACCAAGGCAAGGGAGTGATTGTCATTTCCTCGGAGCTTCCCGAGCTCCTGGGCCTGTCCGACCGCATCTACACCATCTTCGAAGGCGCCATCACCGGCGTCCTGGACAAGAACGAAGCAAGCCAGGAAAGCCTCATGAAGCTCATGACTTCCGCCCGCAAATCCGCCTGACCATTGGCCCAGCCTCGCCCCTTCCTGACACAAGGACCAAAACAATGAACGCGCTCAAGAAGCTATTTGGTGGCAATACCCGCCAGTTCGGCATGATCTTCGCCCTGGTGGCACTTATCGTCTTCTTCCAGATCTTCACCGAGGGCCGTACGCTCACCCCCGGCAATGTGATCAACCTGTTCAACGGCAACTCTTACATCCTGATCCTGGCCATCGGCATGGTCCTGGTGATCATCGCCGGCCACATCGACCTTTCCGTGGGTTCCGTTGCCGCCTTCGTCGGCGTCTTCGTGGCCCTGGCCATGCGGGATTGGGGTTTCCCATGGTGGGCCGGTGTCCTCTTCGGTCTAGTCCTGGGGGCAGTGATCGGTGCCTGGCAAGGATTCTGGGTGGCCTATGTGGGCATACCCGCCTTCATCGTGACCCTGGCCGGCATGCTCTTGTTCCGCGGCTTCAACCAGTTCGTCGGCAAGTCCAACACCATCCCTGTCCCCAAGGAATTCCAGTTCCTGGGCTCCGGATACCTGCCTGAAATTGGACCGAACACCGGCTTCAACAACCTCACCTTGCTGCTCGGAATCATTGCCGCCGCGCTCGTGGTGATCATGTCCCTGCGAGCCCGCGCCACCAACAAGGCGCTGGGAGCCGACGTTCCCGAGCTCTGGGTTGAAGTTACCAAGCTGGTCCTGATCTGCGGTGCCATCCTCTACGCCACGTACCTGTTCGCCACGGGCCGCCCCGGTACTTCCTTCCCCATCCCGGGCCTGATTCTGGCCGTCCTGGTCCTCATCTACGGTTTTATCGCCGATAAGACCGTCCTCGGCCGCCACGTCTACGCCGTGGGTGGCAACCGCCACGCAGCTGAGCTGTCCGGCGTGCAGTCCAAGAAGGTCAACTTCCTGGTCATGATGAACATGTCCGTCCTGGCTGGCCTGGCAGGCATGATCTTCGTGGGCCGCTCCACCGCTTCCGGCCCGTTCGACGGCGTCGGTTGGGAACTGGACGCCATCGCAGCCGTCTTCATTGGCGGCGCTGCCGTTACCGGTGGCGTCGGTACCGTGATCGGCTCGATCGTGGGTGGCTTGGTGATGGCCGTCCTGAACAATGGCCTCCAGCTCCTGGGCGTAGGCGCCGACCTCACCCAGATCATCAAGGGCCTGGTGCTCCTGGCAGCCGTTGCCTTCGATGTCTACAACAAGTCCCAGGGCAAGCGGTCCATTACCGGGCTGCTGATGAAGAACTTCCAGCGCAACAACGAGATCAAGCCCGACGAAACCACCTCCACCAAAGAGGTCATCTCCAAGGAAGCGTAATCCGCTTCCAGACAGACTCGCTCCACCCCACCCACACAGAAAGTGAACCAAGATATGCGAATGTTTGGTAAAGCAGGAAAGGCAGCAGCAGTCGCTGCCATCGCGGCACTGGCGCTGACAGCCTGCGGCCGCACTGACAGCGGCTCAAGCAGCAGCACAGCAGGCGGGGAAGCGTTCCCCAAGGACTCGCTGATCGGCGTCGCACTTCCGCAGAAGACCAGTGAAAACTGGGTCCTGGCGGAGAAGCTGTTCAACGACGGCCTCACGGGCGCCGGCTTCAAGGCTGACGTACAGTTCGCCAACGGCGGCGTTTCCGAGCAGCAGAACCAGATCAGCGCCATGGTCACCAAGGGCGCCAAGGTCATCATCGTCGGTGCCATCGACGGTGCGCAGCTCGGCACGCAGCTCCAGCAGGCCAAGGACTCCGGCGCTACAGTCATCGCCTATGACCGTCTGCTTCTGAACACCGAGAACGTGGACTACTACGTGGCCTACGACAACTTCAAGGTTGGTGAACTGCAGGGCCAGGCACTGCTGGACGGCATGAAGGCCAAGAAGGCCTCCGGCCCGTACAACGTCGAGCTTTTCGCCGGCTCCCCGGATGATGCCAACGCGAAGGTCTTCTTCGACGGCGCCATGAGCGTCCTGAAGCCGAAGATCGACGACGGCACCCTCAAGGTAGTTTCGGGCCAGACCTCGTTCGAGCAGGCTGTTACCCAGGGTTGGAAGGCTGAAAACGCCCAGCGTCGCGCTGACACGCTGCTCACCGGCAGCTACGGCACCGCGTCCTTGGACGGCGTCCTCTCCCCGAACGACACCCTGGCCCGTGCAGTGCTGACGTCCGTCAAGGCCGCCGGCAAGCCGCTCCCCGTCGTGACCGGCCAGGACTCCGAGGTTGAGTCCGTCAAGTCGATCATGGCAGGCGAGCAGTACTCCACCATCAACAAGGACACCCGCAAGCTCGTTGAGCACGCCATCACCATGGTGAAGGACCTCCAGGCCGGCAAGGAACTGGAAATCAACGACAAGGACTCCTACAACAACGGCGTCAAGACCGTCCCGGCTTACCTCCTCCCGCCACAGATCGTGACCCTGGAGAACGTCAAGACCGCTTACGTTGACGATCCGGTACTTGGCCCGATCACCAAGTAACTGATACCCGAGTTACACCGCAAGCCCCGGTCCGCCATTGGCGGGCCGGGGCTTTCGCTTTCACAGCCCACGCATAGCTTCGGCTGGCTTCCCGCACAGCAGCACTCACGAGTCTTGAATCTGCAGCCCACGTCCAGTGGGCCAAACAAACTTGCAGGTCAAGAGGAGAAACGTGAGCGTCCTTGCCCGAAGCGTAGGCAATGCCTTCCGCAACAAAATCAGAACGGCGGCGGTAGTTGCCGTCCTGGCCGTAGCCATCGGCCTGGCGTTGGCCATGCTCGTGGCCAACCAAGCCGTGGGCGCCAAGGTCCAGGAGCTCAATGCCTCCGTGGGAACCACGCTGACGGTTAACCCGGCAGGCGGCCAGGGGTTCGAGGGTGGCGGCGAACCACTCACGACGGCGGAAGCTGAGACTGCGGCATCGGTCGCCAATGTGACGTCTGTAGTTGGCACGAAGGCTCTTCGTCTTCAGACAGCAACCACGGCAACCACCGACACCACCCAACTGGCCGGCCCGGGCGGCGGCTTCGGCCCCGGCGGGCAGCAGGCGACGGTCAGCACCAACCTGACGGCCGCCGTCGACGCCGGAACGCTCGGCAACCGGAACAACGCAAGCGGCACCACCGGCACAACCACCCAGCCCGCACGCACGCTGCCGATCACCGCGACGGGCATCGGTGCAGAGGTGGACAGCACGGGCAAGGCCCTGGAACTCACCAGTGGCACAGGTTTGGGCGACTACACCGAGGCAGAAGCCAAAGCTCTCGTGGGCACGTCACTGGCTGAGAAGAACAGCCTGACGGTGGGCTCCACGTTCACCATCCAGGACAAGACCTTCACCGTAGCGGGCATCTTTGACGCCGGGACCACTTTTGGGAACAACGCCGTCTATGTGACGCTTCCGGAAGCCCAGACTCTGGCCGAAACCCCGGATGAGCTCTCCACCATGATCGTCACGGTCAACAGCATGGAAAACGTGGACAGCACCAAGACCGCTGTCCAGGACGCTCTCGGCACGGACAAGGCCGACGTCACCCAGGGCCAGCGCAACCTCGAAACCGCAGTCAGCTCTCTGGACAGCGTCAAGAACATCTCGCTGGTCGCCTTCATCGCTGCCCTGGCAACTGCCGGAATCATCATCCTGCTGATCATGGTCATGTTGGTCCGCGAGCGCCGCCGGGAAATCGGGGTCTTGAAAGCCATTGGTGCCCGAAACCGCACCATCGGACTGCAGTTTGTCCTCGAGTCATTGGTCTTGGTTGCCCTCGGCAGCGTTGTGGGTGCCGTGATCGCTTCGCTGGCCAGCGGCGGCATCGCCTCCGCGCTCATCAGTTCCAATACCAGCACGACGGCGGCCCCCACCACCCAGCGAGGCGGCGGGCTCGCAGGGGCCATGCCGAACGGAACCGTCCCAGGTGGCGGCGGCATGGGTGGTGGCATGCCGGGCGGCGGTCAGGGTGGCCCCTTCGGCGGCGCCTCCCAGTTGCTCACCTCAGTGACCGCAAGCGTCTCCCCCGGCGTCCTTGCAGCAGGTATCGCCGCGGTGTTCGCGGTTGCCATCATCGGGGCGTTGGTCCCGGCCTTGCTGACCGCCCGCATCCGTCCCATCGAAGTACTCCGAGGAGAATAGCCGTGATTGTAGTCAAGGACCTGGTCCGTCAGTTCAAGTCCGGTGACCGGACCATCAAGCCCGTCAACGGCGTGAGCTTCGAGCTTGAAAAAGGCTCGCTGGCGTCCATCGTCGGCAAGAGCGGCAGCGGCAAGAGTACGCTGTTGTCCCTCCTGGGTGCGCTGGACAAGCCCACCTCGGGAGACGTCGTCGTGGATGGTGTGAGCCTGGCGGGGCTGCCGGACGGCAAGCTGACCGAGTATCGCCGCCGGGACATCGGCTTCGTATTCCAGCAGTTCAACCTGATCCCGAACCTCAGCGCCGTGGACAACGTGATGCTGCCCATGGAGTTCGCCGGTGTCCGCAAGGCAGCGCGCTTACAGCGGGCCAAGGAGCTGTTGGAGCAGGTGCAGTTGGATCCGGAGAAGCACTCGCGCCGCACCAACCGCTTGTCCGGCGGCGAGCAGCAGCGCGTGGCGATTGCCCGGGCGTTGGCCAACGAGCCCAAGCTGATCCTCGCCGATGAGCCCACCGGAAACCTGGATGAGCAAACCGGTGAGCACATCATCGAATTGTTGAGCTCACTGAGCCGCGATCACAACACCACCATCCTGGTGGTTACGCATGATCGCAGCCTGGCGCAGAAAACCGAACGTTGCTTCCGGCTTCAGCAGGGCAGGCTTAGCGAGGAGGTCAGAACCGGATCGCGTCGATGACCTTGACGCCCACCGCCACGACCGCAGGGATGGCTCCGGCGAGTGCGCCCACAAGGACTGCTGCGCCGAAGCCCATCAGTGCGGCGTCGAGGGGGAAGGCCGGGTTTCGCCACGCGTCCGCCATTTCGTTCGGACTGCACCTTCATTCGGCGTAAAGGGTGCGCACCACGTCCTGACAACCAGGAAATGAGAGGATGAACGGCATGACACTTCCTATCGCCGTGCCCTGGCTTTCCTCGCAAACCAACCAGGATCCCCGGTCGGCCACCGGTCAGCCTCTGCGGTGGGGAGTGGTGTCCACAGGCAACATCGCCAACAGCGTCTCCCAGGACCTCGCCCTGCTGGAAGATGCCGAGCTGTATGCCGTGAGTTCCCGCAGCCAGGCTGCCGCGGATGCGTTCGCCCACACCCTTGGTTTCTCCAAGGGCTATGGGGACGACGACGGCGTCCCCGGCTACCAGCGTCTCTTCAACGATCCCGACGTGGACGTGGTCTATGTGGCGACGCCCCACGCTCAACATTTCCAGATTGCCGCGGCCGCTTTGAGGGCCGGGAAGCACGTGCTCTGCGAGAAAGCCCTCACCATCAACGCCCGCGAAGCTACCGAGCTGGTGAGACTGGCCCGGGAACAGAAGGTGTTCTTCATGGAAGCGGTATGGAGCCGTTTCCTGCCGAGCATGCAGCGGGCCTTTTCCATAGCTGCCTCCGGCGAACTCGGGCAGATCCAGTGGGTCAGTGCCGACCTCGGTTTCCCGGCACCTTATGATCCCGCCGCACGGATTTGGGCTCTCAATGACGGCGGCGGAGCGCTCTTGGACATCACCGTCTACCCGTTGCTCTGGGCACTGGGTACGCTGGGCTTCCCGCAGTCGGTCACCGCAATCGGCACACTCAACGAGGACGGCGTGGACAGCCAGAACGCCTTGACCCTTGGCTATGACACCGGTGCACATGCGCAACTGACGTCGTCGTTGATGGCGCACGGGCCTCGGACCGCTACGGTGGCGGGCGGGCTCGGGTTCCTGCAGACCGTTGGCTCCGTGAACAACCCCCGCGAACTGGTGATACGGATTGGTTGGGACGAGCCGCGGCGCGAGCACTTTGACGTTGTGGGCATCGGCTACACCTACGAGCTCCGGGAAGTGACCCGCTGTATCCAGCAAGGCCTGACAGAAAGCCCGGTCATGCCGCTGGAGGACTCCATCAACGTCATGCGTCTCTTTGACGGCGTGCGGTCACAGTTGGGCATCCGGTACCCGAACGACGCTCGGTGAGCCGATCGAGGCGTTGACGTCACCGAGCGTGGTGCGTCCCGCCGTCGTGAATTAACCCAGCCGTATTAACGCCCTGTGCGGGCCGGTTGCCTTGCCAGCTTGCGGTCTAGCGACAACGCACCCGGCCCCAGGAACACGAACGCTACGGAGATGGCGACGTAAACGATCAGGAGCTCGGCCGTGACACCGGACTTGTCCGTGAGCAGGGGTTTGCCCGCTTCCGTCACGAACCAGATCCCGGCGAACATGATCGCCGCCAGGAAACCGGCCACCCGGGTCAGGGCACCAAGCACCAAGAGCGGGCCGAGGCCCAGTTCGCCGGCGATCACCAGCCACGCCACAACCTCGGGCTTCTGCACGCCCATTGCGGCAACGGACGCGGCGAAGGCGGCATGCCCGGCCATGAACTTCTGGAAGCCGTGCACCATGAGGAGCGCGCCGAACACCACGCGCAGGATGGTGACTCCGCGGGCAGAGGACTTGGGGGACGGGTGAAGGAATTTCACGGGTTCCAATCTTCCATGCCTGCGTCCCCACCGCCAACCCGGCGGTGTTCTACGAGAGCAGCGCCGGGATGTCCTTCACGCCGTCAAGGATGTGGTGGTGCGGGTGTGCAGCCAAGGCCTCGCGGTCCAGCTTGCCGGTCAGGACACCCACGGCCGTGACGCCCGCGTTGTTGGCGGCGGCGAGGTCGTTCACAGTATCGCCGGCTGCGATCACGGCGCGGACGTCCTGCACGCCGGTCAGCTCCATGGCCCGGTGGATCATGTGGGGTGCCGGACGGCCAGCGGCTACTTCATCAGAACACACGACGGCGTCCAGCAGGTTATCGTCGTGGACGCTCCAGCCCAGCCGCTCCAGGAGGGGCTCGGCCACATCGCGTGAGAAACCGGTAGTCAGGGCCACCTTGACTCCCTTGCTCCGAAGATCGCGGAAGGCTTCTTCCACACCCTCCAAAGCCACTGGCGGGTTGGCGTCATAGAGCTCCACGAGCAGTTCCTTGAACCGGACAAACGCAGCGCTGATGGTGGCCGGGTCCGCAGTCCCGCCACCAGCCTGGATCAGGGCCGTGATGGCCTCAACCTTGTCGGCGCCCATCCACTCCTGCACGGCCTCGGGCGTGGTGGTCACACCGGTTTCCTCCACACAGCGGGCCAAGGCGACGTAGACGTCGCCGTGTTCGTCGATGGTGGTTCCGGCCATATCGCAGGCAACAAGCTTGATCATGGGGTGGCTCCTTCAGTGTGGATGCGGACCAGTGCGGCCCGGCGTTCCACGGTGTTGTCGATGGTGAAGTTTGTCAGTGCCGGCAGGTAGCGGTCCTCGGAGTATTCGAGGGGCTGCCCGTCGCCGGAACGGGTGATACGGCGTTCGCGCAGGAGCGGAGTGCCTTCGGGCTGCTCCAACAGTTCGGCGTCCTCGTCACTGGCTGCGACGGCGTCGATGGTGTGCCGCGCACTGTGCAGGTCCACGCCTTGCTCCTTGAGGAACGCGAAGATGGACCCGGAGTCGGTGTCGAAGTCGAAGAGTTTTCGCCCCACATCCAGGATGAACGTGGTCCGTTCGATCATGGCCGGAGCCTCGTCCAGGTAGCGGACGCGAAGGACCTCCACCACAGTGGTTCCCGGTACCAGCCCGAGTGCCTCGGCGGCTTCCGGGCTGGCTTCGCGGCGTGCGACCTCCAGCGTGCGTTGACCGGGCGTCTTGCCGATCCCGATGGCCCATTCCGTGAATGAGTTGAAGGTGGAGAACGACTGCGACGGCACGGACCTCCGCACCATGGGGGGACGCCCCCGCCCACCCGTTACCGCGCCCTCGGAACGCAGGAAGGCGAGCGCCTGGCGAATCGGTCCGCGCGAGGTCCCGAACTCGCGGCACAGCTCCGCCTCGCTGGGCAGCTGGAAACCCGGCGGCCAGTCACCATCGGTGATCCGGCGCATGAATTCCTCACTGAGACGGACGTGGAGGGGTGCGTTCTGCTGTGTGCTCACAAGTTGATAATACAAGTCCCACAGCATGAGAACGCCGGTTTTGAGGGCCCTTAGATGAACTTGAAGTGAACTCAAATGAGCAGACATTAAGTTCAGGTTAACTTGTATATACAAGTCCCGATTCAGCTTGATTCCTTTCGATCCGCCCACCAGTCTCAATGGTGTGAACAACCCAAGCACCTCCCCCACACCCATCAACAACAGCCCGGGCCAACCCACCGACGTCGTGATTGTCGGCGCTGGAATTGTTGGCCTGGCGCATGCCGCGCACGCTGTTGCCAATGGCCTGACCGTCACCATCATTGAGCGCGACCACCACGCCGCAGGCGCCTCGGTTCGTAACTTCGGCCACTGCTGCATCACAGCCCAGTCCGGTGAACTGTACGAGCTCGCCCAGACCTCCCGGAAGTACTGGCTCGAGTTCGCCGAACGTGCCGGGTTCTGGGCCTCCGAAGCCGGGGCCGTGGTCCTCGCCCGCACCGAGGCCGAAATGAACGTCTTGCGTGAGCTCTCCGCGGTGCGCGAACCGGGACAGGTTGAGCTGCTCTCCCCCGCCGCGACGCGGGCCCGTCTGGGCTCGTCGGCTTCTGTGACTGAAGAAGCGCACGACGGCGCTGGTACTTCAGGCGCAGCATGGCCCGGTCTGGTAGGTGGCGCCTTCCTACGGGATGACCTCCGCGTCGACCCCCGCACCACCGTCGCAACGCTGGCCGAATGGCTCAGCCAGCAACCCGGCGTCGAACTTCACTGGAACACAGCGGCGCTGGGCTTCAGCCAGAGTCCTGCAGGCGTGACCGTCCGGACGTCGCGCGGAGAGCTCAGTGCCAAACAAGCATTCGTGTGCGTCGGCCACGACGTCGATTACCTGTTTCCGGATCTTGCCGAGGAACACCGGATCCAGCGGTGCGCGCTGCAGATGTCACTCGCGGCCAAGCCTGCCGGCGTCGAGTTCGCACCTGCTGTCCTCACGGCCACGTCCATGCTCCGGTACCCGGCGTTCACGGATATGCCTGCAGCTGCCGCGCTCCACTCCGAGGTGTTGGAGAACCAGCCCGAACTGCTGGAGATCGGCGCCAACGTCATGTTCACCCAGCGGCCGGACGGCACCGTCATTCTGGGCGACTCGCACCACTACCACCGCACCGCCGATCCGTTCCTGGACGAAGCGGTGACCACCACCCTCAACGCCGAAATCACGGACAGGATGGGCGAGCCGCTGGAGATCATCCAGCGCTGGCAGGGCGTCTACGCGTCGTCTGACGTGGCTCCCATCCTGGTCCGTGACATCCAGCCCGGTGTCACCGTGGTCTCGGTGACCTCCGGCGTCGGCATGACCCTTTCATTCGGCCTGGCACACCGCAACGTTTCGCGCTTGTACTGATTTCCCCTTCTCCCCTCCAATCCCCTTCGCATAAGGATTCCCATGAAAATCACGCTCTTCACCGGTTCCGCGCTTGCCCTCGCCACCGTTCTGGCGCTGACGGCATGCGGCGGCGCCGCCCAGTCCTCTCCCGAGGCGACGTCGGCCACCTGCCCCAACGGTGAGATCAAGTTCGGCATCGAGCCCTACGAGGACCCTGCCAAACTCAAACCCGCCTACGATGTCCTGGCCGCGGCCCTGTCCAAGAAGCTCGAATGCCCGGTGAGTGTCCAGGTGGTTGAGGACTACGCCGCCGAGGTCCTGGCCATGCGCAACGGCAAGCTGGACCTTGGTCAGTTCGGCCCGCTGGGCTACGTGTTCGCCGACGCTAAGGCCGGTGCTGAGCCGCTGGTTTCCTTCGGCACGGCAGAGAAGGAACTCAGCAGCTACACCGCGGGGATCTGGGTGCCGAAGGACAGCCCCATCCAAGCCATCGGCGACCTCAAGGGCAAGTCGCTGGCTTTGGGTAGCGTTGGTTCGACGTCCGGTGACGTCCTGCCGCGCTTCGGCCTCCGTGAAGCCGGAATTGCCGATGCCGACATCAAGATGGACTACACCGGCGGCCATCCCGAGGCCCTGCTGGCCCTGACCAACGGCAAGGTGGACGCGGCCCAGATCAACTCGCAGACGCTCGCCACGGCCATTGCCGCCGGAACGTTCAAGCCGGACGACTTCCGTCAGGTCTGGACGTCCAACCCGATCCCCAACGACCCCATCACCGTTCGCGGAGACGCCGATCCCGCGTTCAAAGCCGCCGTGAAGGACGCATTCCTGAGCCTGGATCCCGCCGCCGTAGCCAAGGTGGGCGAGTTCCTGGACGTCACCCCTCCGGGTCCCTTGCTCGAGGTCACCAAGGACAACTACACGCCGTTGTTCGAGCTCGCCGAGACCATGGGCCTCACCGAGAAGGACCTGTAATGCCCCTCTCCGTCCAAGGCTTGCGGAAATCATTCAGCGGCCGGACCGTGCTCAAGGGCGTCGACTTCTCCGTTGCAGCCGGTGAGGTGGTGGCTTTCCTGGGCGCTAACGGTTCCGGCAAGTCCACCACCCTGCGCTGTGTCATGGGCATCACTTCGCCGGATTCCGGAAGCATCAGCATCGACGACACTGCGCTGGAGAACCTGCAGGGCCGTGAACTGCAGCAGACGAGGCAGCGGATGGCCATGATCTTCCAGAAAATCCACCTCGTACCCCGGCGCACCGCCTTGGACAACGTCTGCGCCGGCGCACTGTCGCGGATCCCCACCGTCCGCTCACTCAGTCCACTGCTGTTCCCCGCCGACGTTCAACAGGAAGCCCTCGACTGCCTGGACCGGGTCGGCCTCGCGGACCGGGCATTCGACCGTGTCGGCCGTTTGTCCGGTGGTCAGCAGCAGCGCGTGGCCGTAGCCCGGGCGCTGTGCCAGCGGGCCGACGTCGTACTCGCCGACGAACCGGTGTCCGCATTGGATCCGCACGCTGCCGAGCAAGTCATGTCGCTGCTGCGGGAACTCGCGCATTCGGAAGGACTGGCCGTGGCCGCTGTGCTGCACCAGCCCGACCTCGCACTTCGGTACGCGGACAGGTCCATCGGCCTACTCCAAGGCTCCATGACCTTCGACCTCCCCTCCGCAGAGGTCACGGCGGACCACCTCGATACCTTGTACGCCCCGGACAGGATCGCTTCAGACGCGATCGTTTCAGACAGGACCCAGGCAGCATGACACCCCACACCTTGACCCCGGCCGTCGCGCGAGGGGGCTCTTCGGCCCAAACCCGAGTGGCACTGGTCCGCCCGAAGAAGCCGCTGCGGTGGATCACGACGGCGGCAGTGGCTGCCGCCGTCGTCGGACTTCACGCCGTGGCCATCGAAGGGACGGACTTCAAACCCGAACTTTTGGTTGATGGCTGGCAGGGCATGGCAGCGTTCATCGGCGACGCGTTCCCGCCGGACCTCAGCTGGGAGAAGACGCTCAAGCCCGGCCTCGAAGCCACACTGGTGACGTTGTGGATCGGCCTCCTGGGGACTACGTTGTCCGTGCCGTTCGCCCTGCTCCTGGCTGCGCTGGCAGCAGAGAACACCAGCCCGCACCGGCTCGTTTACCAGGCAGCACGCGCCATCCTGTCGTTTTTCCGCGCCGTGCCGGACATTGTGTTCGCGCTGATCTTCGTCACCGCCGTCGGGCTTGGTCCGTTCGCGGGCGTGCTCGCCCTGATCTGCCACAACACGGGTGTGATGGGGAAGCTGTGGGCGGAATCGATGGAGGAGATCGACGCCGGACCCCAAGAGGCACTCCGGACCGCCGGCGCCAACCGGATCCAGCAGGTGGCCAACGCAACGCTGCCCATGGTGGTTCCGCAATTTGTTGGCCTGCTGCTTTACCGCTTCGACGTCAACGTGCGGTCCTCGCTGGTCCTTGGCCTGGTGGGCGCCGGTGGCATTGGCCTGCTGATCAACCAGTCCATCAAGTCGTTCCAGTTCGACTCCATGCTCACGCACATCCTGATCGTGCTGGTGCTGATCATTGTGGTGGATCAGTTCTCCGCGTGGATCCGCAGGCGCTTGGCTGCGTAACGTCCGTAGCTAACGCAACTAGGGGGCAGAATGGGAGGTGGCCCTCTTTGGGGCCCCGGTTGGAGTCGCGGACATTGTGGATGGAGCAGGCATGCAGGTTGACGTCGTAGTCGTTGGCGGAGGAGCCATGGGATCGGCTGCCGCGTGGCAACTCGCCCGGGCTGGTCGCTCAGTGGTTCTGTTGGAGCAGTTCGAGGCCGGACACCACATCGGCGCCTCCCACGGCGCCACCCGCAACTTCAACACCGCTTACGCCGAGGCCGATTACCTGGACCTGCTGGCAGAGTCCAAGACGCTCTGGGACGAACTCGCGGCCGAGCACGGCGCCCCGCTCCTGGACATGGTGGGGCTGGTGAACCACGGCAACGTCCCCCGCTTACAGCAAGTGCGGGAAGCCCACGAGGCACGCGGTATCGAGAGCTACTTCATCTCCCCTGATGAAGCTGCCAACCGCTGGCTGGGCATGAACTTCGCTACCGACGTCCTCTTCGTGCCAGGCTCCGGGCGGATCCGCTCGGCTGACGCCCTGGTGGCGCTGCGGAAATCAGCGGAAGCGCACGGTGCTGTTTTCAAGTACTCGACGCCGGTCCGGGACATTCGTGTCACTGGCGGCGAATCAGCGGTGGTGGTGACGGAGGAGACGGAGTACACGGCCAGCCGCGTGGTGGTCACGGCCGGCGCCTGGACACCCAAGCTCATCGGCAAGCTCACTGATCTCCCGGCTTTGGTGGTCACCCAGGAACAGCCTGCCCACTTCACTCCGAGGGACAACACATTGGTGTGGCCGAGCTTCAACCACAGCCCGGACCCTGATCCGAACAACGAAGCGTACGAGTACTGGTACAGCCCCGTCTACGGCATGCTCACTCCCGGCGAAGGCGTGAAGGCCGGCTGGCACGGCGTCGGCCCCGTCATGGATCCGGACGAGCGCACGTTCGAGCCCATCCCCCACCAGATGGAAGCTTTGGTGCGGTACGCAGAAGAGTGGCTTCCCGGCGTCGACCCTTCCACCGCGGTTCCCATCAGCTGCACCTACACCACCACGCCCAACGAGGACTTTGTGCTGGACCACTTCGGTCCGTTGGTTGTGGGTGCCGGCTTCTCGGGCCACGGCTTCAAGTTCACACCGGCAATCGGCCGGGTGCTGAAGGACATCGTCGACGGCGGCGTGGCACCTGAGCGGTTCCACGCGGAACGCTGAATCCTCGCTTAAAAGCAACAGGCCCGCAGGCAATGCCTGCGGGCCTGTTGCGTTATACCAGGACTACTTCAGGGTCGCGAGGACCTTGTTGAACGTAGCCGACGGGCGCATGATCTCAGCGGCCTTGGCAGCGTCCGGACGGTAGTAACCGCCCAGGTCGACGGCGGTACCTTGGACTGCGGCCAGCTCGCCGACGATTGCCTCTTCGTTGGAAGTCAGGGCTTCAGCGATTGCCGCGAAGTCCTTGGCCAACTCGGCGTCTTCGGTCTGCTTGGCCAGTTCCTGGGCCCAGTACGTGGCCAGGTAGAAGTGGCTGCCGCGGTTGTCCAGCTCGCCGACGCTGCGGCGCGGGGACTTGTTTTCCAGCAGGAACGTACCCGTGGCGCGGTCCAGCGTGTCAGCGAGGACCTGTGCGCGGGCGTTGCCGGTGGTGGTGGCAAGGTGCTCGAAGCTGACGGCCAAAGCAAGGAACTCGCCCAGGCTGTCCCAGCGGAGGTGGTTTTCCTTGACCAGCTGCTGGACGTGCTTGGGAGCGGAGCCACCGGCGCCGGTCTCGAAGAGGCCGCCACCGTTGATCAGCGGAACGATGGAGAGCATCTTGGCGCTGGTACCGAGCTCGAGGATCGGGAACAGGTCCGTGAGGTAGTCGCGGAGCACGTTACCGGTGACGGAGATGGTGTCCTCACCCTTGCGGATGCGCTCCAGCGTGAAGGCCGTGGCTTCAACCGGGGAAAGGATCTTGATTTCCAGGCCCTCGGTGTCGTGGTCCTTGAGGTACTCGTTGACCTTGGCGATGAGGTTGGCGTCGTGGGCGCGGGTCTCGTCCAGCCAGAACACAGCCGGAGTCTGGGAAGCGCGGGCGCGGGTGACGGCCAGCTTGACCCAGTCGCGGACCGGGATGTCCTTGGTCTGGCATGCGCGCCAGATGTCACCGGGGAAGACCTGGTGCTCGGTGAGGACGTTGCCCTTGCTGTCCACGAGCTGGACGGTGCCAGCTGCCTGGATCTCGAAGGTTTTGTCGTGGCTGCCGTATTCTTCGGCTGCCTGTGCCATGAGGCCCACGTTGGGAACGGTGCCCATGGTGGTGGGGTCGAATGCGCCGTTGGCACGGCAGTCGTCCAGCACAACCTGGTAGATACCGGCGTAGGAGCTGTCCGGGATCACCGCCAGGGTGTCGGCTTCCTTGCCGTCCGGGCCCCACATGTGGCCGGAGGAACGGATCATGGCAGGCATGGAGGCGTCAACAATGATGTCCGACGGAACGTGCAGGCTGGTGATGCCCTTGTCCGAGTCCACCATGGCCAGTGCCGGACCGTCTTCGAGGCCCTTGGTGATGGCTGCCTTGACGCCATCGCGGACGTCCTCGGGCAGGTCTTCCAGGCCGCTGAGGATCGCTGCGAGGCCGTTGTTCGGGCTGATGCCTGCGGCTGCGAGCTGCTTGCCGTAGGTTTCGAACAGCTCGGAGAAGTAAGCCTTGACCACGTGGCCGAAGATGATGGGGTCCGAGACCTTCATCATGGTGGCCTTCAGGTGTGCGGAGAAGAGAACGCCCTCTTCCTTGGCGCGGGCAACCTGGGCCTTGAGGAACTCATCCAGGGCGTCGGCGCGGAGGACGGTAGCGTCCACAACCTCGCCGGCCAGTACGGGGAAGTCCTTCTTGAGGACCTTGGTGGTGCCGTCTTCGCGGACCAACTGGATGCTCAGGGAATCGTCGGCCTTGAGGACAACGGACTTCTCGTTGGAGCGGAAGTCGTTCTCGCCCATGGTGGCAACGTTGGTCTTCGAATCAGCGGACCAGGCACCCATGGAGTGCGGGTTCTGACGGGCGTAGTTCTTCACCGACAGTGGTGCGCGGCGGTCCGAGTTGCCTTCACGCAGCACCGGGTTAACGGCGGAACCCTTGATCTTGTCGTAACGCGAGCGGATATCCGTCTCGGTGTCCGAGGAGGGGTTGTCCGGGTAGTCCGGGAGGGCGTAGCCCTGGGCCTGGAGTTCGGCGATGGCAGCCTTGAGCTGCGGCACGGAGGCGCTGATGTTGGGCAGCTTGATGATGTTGGCTTCCGGCTGCTTTGCCAGTTCACCAAGTTCAGCAAGCGCGTTGCCCGTGCGCTGTTCTTCTGTCAGGAAATCACCGAAGACGGCGATGATGCGGCCGGCCAGCGAAATATCGCGGGTCTCCACCTCTACTCCTGCGGTCGAGGCATACGCTTCAACAATCGGCAGGAATGAGTAAGTTGCCAGCATCGGCGCTTCGTCTGTGTGGGTATAGATAATCTTGGCCATTGGTGGGGTTCTCCCTGAAAGTCTGCAGATTTCAACATCTCTAACTTACCCGAGTAGACCGTTTTGACGGCCCTTCGTGTCCGGGATCACTCTCTGCGTTACCGTCCGGGAAAGCGATTAACGCCCGACGGCGGCCTGACCGCCGCCGCTGCCTGCCGACGTCGTGCGCCGGCGGCTTTTCCTGGCACGGGTGGTTTCCGCGTAGGGTCCGGCAGGCCGATATCCCCTCAACGTGCTCTGCTACTACGTCTGGAATCTAAGCCTGTACTCGGTAGGTGTCGTGTTGAGGCGTCGTCGAAAAGCTCGGACCAGGGTATCGATCGAGCCGAAGCCGCAGACCGAAGCGATTCGCTCCAACGTCGCATCGGTGGATTCAAGGTAGCCGCGCGCCACTTCCACCCTGACGGACTCGATGTAGCTATGGGGTGTCATGCCGAGTTCGTTCTTGAAGATTCGGGTCACCTGCCTCTCGCTGATATTGGCGATGTCCGCGAGCTTCCCGATGGTGAGAGTCTGGGCAACGTTGCGCAGGATGTAATGGCGGAGGTCCTCGATACGCCTATTGGTGGAGGTCCTTGCCAACGGAACGCTGAACTGGCTCTGCCCACTAGGGCGTTTCAGATACATGACAAGCTGGCGAGCAACTCTTAAAGCGGTTTCCTCCCCCAGGTCTTCGGCTATGAGGGCAAGGGTCAGATCCAGGCAGGCGCTGATTCCGGCACCGGTCCACACTCTGCCTTGGCGGATGAAAATCGGATCTGGATCCACATCCACCAAAGGATGCTCTGCAGCAAGCTGCTCTGCCGTGGACCAGTGCGTAGTTGCACGTATGCCGTCCAACAGCCCCGCTGCGGCCAGGATATGCGCACCAACGCAGATCGACGCCACGCGATCGGCCCGCCCGGTGAGCTGCTTCACCCGATCTACAACAGCCGCGTGGACGACCGGACGGATTTGGCGGTTGGTGTCGAATTCAACGGCGCCAGGGACGATCAGCGTTTGAATACGCCTCCTGCCCAAGTCCTCGAAAGTGAAATCCGGGACCACTCTGACACCTGCCCCCGTGGTCACCGGCACCAACGTTTCAGCGGCCAGGACTACTTCATAGCTGGCTGCCTCATCGGTCTCCCGTTTGGCAAGTGCAAAGACTTCGGGTGGTCCCGTGACGTCGAGCAGATCGACGTTGTCGAATAGGACGATAACTACCAGCTTCTTGATCATCAGGTTTCTTTCGACTCAACTGCCATGTCGGTTTTTGCATGTTAGGCGTCATTGCAGAGGTGTTGCGTGCGAAGTTAGCCTATCAAATGGTCCATTTATTGGATGCATTCTGCAGATTAGGGAGAAATGATGCCGAGAACTACGCTCCGCCAGTTGAACGGGTTGGATGAAACACCAGCACAACTTGGCGATTCGACGCTAATTCTTATCGATTATCAGAACACCTACACCACTGGTGTGATGGAGTTGGATGGCTGGGAAAACGCCTTGGAGAAAGCCGCCGAATTGCTTGAACGTGCTCGAAAGGCCGGTTCGAAGGTTATTCACGTCATTAACGACGGCGGAGATGGAACGCCTTATGACATTCGGAATGAGATTGGTCAAATCCATCCGAAGGTAGCTCCGATCGAAGGTGAGCCGGTCGTCGTGAAAAAGGCACCTAACGCTTTCCTGGACACGGACCTGGCCGAGCATGTTGATGCTGCCAGGCGGGAGAGTCTGATTATTGCAGGATTCATGACCCACATGTGCGTCGCATACACCGCTCAGGGTGCATTTCTGCGAGGCAATCAACCCACCGTCGTTGCCGACGCAAGCGCAACCCGTTCGCTGCCTGTCGCCGGCACCGAACTGGACGCGTGCCAAGTCCACTATTCGGCGTTGGCCACGATTTCCGATCTTTATGGTGTGGTAGTTGCCACCCAGGAGGAACTGACCTAAGGTCCCACAACCAGGCGGCCGGCAGGGCGCCCCTCCAAGCGCCCTGCCACTCCCCAGTTGCCCACACGCAGAGGCTTCATCCGAGGCGCCTCCAGCATTGGGGCAACAGCCCTAATCATCTCCGCTGTGCCGCTGTCCCGCTGTGCCGCTGTCCCAGGCGAGGGCTACGCCTACGATCGCCGGAGCTCCGAGCCTTCAACGCAAAGCAAGCGATCCTGGCTGTCAATGCCGGGATGAGATCCAACTACGCTGCTTTGAAGGCGGACCTCATCAAGCACCTGTCGCCGGTGATTGTTGTGCAAAACAATGCAACTGGGGAAAATTTACACTCATCACGAATGGAGTACGGGAGTCCGTTGAGCCCGTCCCCCAGGTATTCGAATTGGCGAAATCGATCGCCCACGTTCCCTTCGGCTGCTACTCCATTGTCGCCTCATACCTCACCGACAATGTCCCTAAAGTTGCCAATGGAGCCCGTATCGACGCGCATGACCTCAAGTTGGTTGCTTTTAACGACGACCATTCCAGAAACTGGATCCTCCCGCTTCAAGACTTTGGATCCAAACTCGAGACCGCTCGGAAAGCACTACCCGCAGCCGGTCTCGTGCCGGAGCTGCAAAAATCGTGCCACAACATCCTCACTCGAGGCATGGAGTTCATTTCCGATTCAGTGAAGAATAAGAATTTCAACGTCGCTTCGTTCCAGATATTCGCCAGCAGCGTTTACCCAGACATTCGGGTGAACATGAAATATGCCTCAGAGGCTCAAATCGCGGGCGTCAGGGATGTGATGGGGACGTGGCGCCGAAAACTTGGCGAATCAGCTTGGGCCGATTTGTACACCGTGGTGCTGTCGCAATGGACAACCGCTGAGCTGAACCAGAACACCATCATCATCAAGGATCTTATGAATCCGGCCAAAATAGATACACATCTCATTGACCTTCCGGGACTGGAAACGCCCGCCGATCCCGTGGCAGTGGCATTGGATAACCTGGCGCGAATCGTTCAAGACAACATTGCCGCCGAGCTCGTCTTTTCGCAGGACCCCACCGTTGCAGACGCCCTCAAGGGCAAGCAAGACCTCCTCTCGGAAGAGATTCTTGCTCAACTGGGAACAGGCACTCCCGCAAAACCTGCCCTGCCGGGTTACAACACCACCACCAAGGGCATCTGCCCGGTCAAGAAATAGTCGGCGGTCAGTGACCCACTGAATCGCTGGGGCCGGGCCACCTCCACGAGGAGTGGCCTGGCCCCGTGAGGTGAGCTCGTGTCACCACTGAACGCTGCCACTCGACAAGAAGTGACAGCCAATTATCACAAACTATGAAACATCTCTTTACAAATTTGTCATACGTTGGGTACCTTCAATCACGTCAGTCGGCGGTCGCCATCACTGGCCGCCTCACTCCCTCGATAGGTAGGAACAACGTGACAAAAACCAAGACCCTGGCCACAAGCCTGCTGAGTCTGTCCGCTGCCGCAATCTTGGCGCTGGTTGGAACCACCAGCGCCAACGCGGCTCCGGTAAACACCACAGACTCCAGCGGCGCTGCGGTCAGCAGCCATGTAGTGTCGGACGCCGGCGCTGCAGACTACTGGACACCCGAACGCATGAAGAATGCCAAGTCCGGCGAAATCCTAGCCGCCAAAGCACTGGAACGCGGCAAGCTCCTCAACCTCGGCAAAGCCCCGGTCACTGAAGCCCCGGGCGCCATCAGCAGCATCGCCGGACAGCCGGCAGCAACCGACTCCAAAACCATCGATCGGAAGGTGAACCAGAGCGAAACGCCGGTCAAGCACATCGGCAAGATCTTCTTCACCCTGGGCGGCTCCAACTACGTCTGCTCAGGCAACTCCGTCACCGCAGCCAACAAGAGCACCGTGTCCACCGCCGGACACTGCCTCAACGAAGGCCCCGGCGCTTACGCCACCAACTTCGTCTTCGTTCCCGCCTACCTCAACGGTGCAGCACCCTACGGGAAGTGGACGGCAAAGGCGCTGTACGCCCCCACCCAGTGGGCCTCCAACGGCAACATGCAGTACGACACCGCCTTCGCCGTCATGAACACCCTCAACGGCCAGAAGCTTGCCGACGTGGTTGGTTCCTCAGGCGTCCAGTTCAATGCCGCCCGCGGCCTGAGCTACAAGGCCTTTGGCTACCCGGCAGGCTCGCCCTTCAACGGCGAATCGCTCAAGAGCTGCTCCGGCACCGCTACCAACGATCCCTACAACCCGCAGTTCAACAGCCAGGGCATCCCTTGCAACATGACCGGTGGATCCTCGGGCGGACCGTGGTTCATCGGCAACAGCTCCACCGGCTACCAGAACTCCGTGAACAGCTACGGATACGGCAGCAACTCCACCACCATGTACGGCCCGTACTGGGGCACCGTGATCCAGTCCACGTACAACACTGCAGCGGCGGCTTCATAACCGAATCAGCAAGTCCCTGTTAAATACGACGGCGGCCGTCCCCTACCGGGGGCGGCCGCCGTTGCGTTGTGGTGCTTGGGCCCGTCGGGCTACCTCTTCTAGTGGAAGAAGTGGCGTGCGCCCGTGAAGTACATCGTGATGCCGGCAGCGTTGGCTGCGGCGATGACTTCCTCGTCACGGACGGAACCGCCCGGCTGGACGACGGCGCGGACGCCTGCGTCGATCAGGATCTGCAGGCCATCAGCGAACGGGAAGAACGCGTCCGAGGAAGCAACGGCACCGCGTGCACGCTCAGGTGCGTCCCCGCCGCTGGCGTTTGACGCGCCGCCGGCACCTTCGACGTCGGACTCCACCTTCACGCCCAGCGTGTTGGCGCGCTCCACGGCAAGGCGGCAGGAGTCCAGGCGGTTGACCTGGCCCATGCCGATGCCCACGGCTGCACCGTGGTTGGCGATCAGGATGGCGTTGGACTTGGCAGCGCGGCAGGCAGTCCAGGCGAAAGCGAGGTCGGCGAGGGTTGCGTCGTCGGCGGCTTCGCCGGCTGCAAGGGTCCAGTTGGCGGGGTTGTCGCCGTCGGCGTCCACCTTGTCGCTCATCTGGACAAGGACGCCACCGGAGACCTGGCGCATCTCGGAAGGGTAGCGGCCGTAGCCCTCGGGCAGGGCGAGGAGGCGGATGTTCTTCTTCTTGGAGAGGATCTCCACGGCTTCGGGCTCGAAGTCCGGGGCGATGACAACCTCGGTGAAGATGTCGGCGACCGTGCGGGCCATGCCTGCGGTGACGGTGCGGTTCGCGGCGATCACGCCACCGAAAGCGGAGACGGGGTCGCAGGCGTGGGCCTTGGCGTGGGCGTCGGCGATCGGGTCTGCAGCGTCGGCGGAACCAACAGCTACGCCGCACGGGTTGGCGTGCTTGATGATCGCGACCGCGGGCTCCGCGAAGTCGAAGGCAGCGCGGAGGGCGGCATCGGCGTCGACGAAGTTGTTGTAGCTCATGGCCTTGCCGTGCAACTGGTCGGCCTGGGCGATACCGGCGGGGGCAGCCTTGTCCACGTACAGTGCGGCCTGCTGGTGCGGGTTTTCGCCGTAACGGAGGACCTCTGAGCGTTCCAGGGACAGGCCGGCGTAGGCGGGCCAGTCGATGATGCCGTCGCCGTCTTCGTCCAGGAACTGGCTGGCCGTCCATGAAGCAACAGCGTTGTCGTAGCTCGCGGTGTGCGCGAAGGCCTTGGCGGCAAGGCGGCGGCGGGTGTTCAGGTCGAAACCGCCGTGAGCGGCGGCGTCGACTACTGCGCCGTAGAAGTTGGGGTCCGTGACGATGGCGACGGCGGCGTGGTTCTTCGCAGCCGAACGCACCATGGCGGGGCCTCCGATGTCGATCTGCTCAACGACGTCATCCTGTGCTGCGCCGGACTTCACGGTCTCGACGAACGGGTACAGGTTCACCACCACGAGGTCGAACGTTTCGATCTCCATACCGGCCAGGGTGTCCATGTGGGCCGGGACGCGGCGGTCGGCCAGGATGCCGCCGTGCACGCGCGGGTGCAGGGTCTTGACGCGGCCGTCCAGCATTTCCGGGGAGCCGGTGACTTCTTCGACTTCCTTCACCGGGATGCCTGCGGCGGCGATCTTCTTGGCGGTGGAGCCGGTGGAAACAATGGCGACGCCTGCTGCATGCAGGCCCTTCGCGAGCTCCTCCAGTCCCGTCTTGTCGTAAACCGAGATCAGTGCACGGCGGATGGGAACACGGTCAAGCTGCGTCAAGCTCACAAAAGTCTCCGTCTTAGTTCGCGTAGATATCGCGGGTGGTGGGGATACGGAGAGTTTATCGTGTTTCGTTGCCGCCCCGGTTTTACGTCCTCGTGGGCCCTGCGTTGCGAGGCCCGCTCTGCACCCTCAACCCACCCCATTCCCTGCACACCAGGCCCCACAAATTGCGCCCCAGCGTTGCGAGGCCCGCTCTGCACCCTCAACCCGCCGCATTCCCTGCACACCAGGCCCCACAAATTGCGCCCCTGCGTTGCGAGGCCCGCTCTGCACCCACAACCCACCCCATTCCCTGCACACCAGGCCCCACAAATTGCGCCCCTGCGTTGCGAGGCCCGCTCTGCACCCACAGCCGTGCGCGAATTACGACGCCGGGCCTCGCCACCCGCGCGACACCAACGCGTCGCGAACCTTACGTTCGGCGTTAGCCCATCCACCTTTCATCTGGACATCGGAGAATCTGAGCACGATCCAGCCCATAGCTCGAAGCCGGTCGTCACGTTCGATGTCCTTACCCCACTGCACGGGGTCGGAGCGATGATGGTCACCCTCATACTCCATGGCAATTTTGTACTCCTTGTACTGGAGGTCCGGCGTGGATATGTACCTACCGTGTTCATCGAAGACGGGCTGTGTGACCGCTGGCTCCGGCAGTCCGGCGTCGACGATTTTCAACCGCAGCCGGGATTCCTGCGGAGAGTCGACGCCAACGCGCAGCAACGGCAGAATCTCCCGGGCCATCCTGATTCCCTTGACCTTGGGTCGTCGGTCAATGACTTCCTGGATCGCCTCGATCGAGGACAACGGATTCTCCCGGGCCAACAGAAAGTCTCCGGCGGCCACAAGCGAAGACCGCCCCATGTGCCGCGCCAGATCCATCCAGGTCCACTCCGGCGAAGTCAGTTGGATCCCGTTGACCACGTGAACATCCCTGGCCAAGAGCGGAGCCCGATGCCCGACCACACCGCGACGCTTGACCCGCCCAATTTCGTGTCGTCGCGTCACATGAATAACGCCGTTCTTGGCCTCCTCCTCCAGATATATCGGAAGCGGGATCGACCAGAGGAGCGCAGAGGTCACGTGGCTGGCCGCGCATCTGGGAGTGACGGCCGTGTGCAGCCGTGCAAGTAGCGCCACGTTGGGGCTATCGCTCCGGCTCACCCGGATTCCGCGGCTGGGTGTGACGAGACTTGCCGATTGCAGCCTCCCGCGTGGCACGCCAGCCGCGTACGCATCGCTGACAAGGAAGCCTTCCGGGTCGATCTCCGACGGCAGTGGCATGGGTTTCCGCATGGGACCATGCTTGCCGGAAACGGTCAGCGGCGTTGCGTTATCCACAGATTTGGCCCCTGAGAGGCGCTGCGACTATTCCTCCACAGAAGTTACGCCCGCGTTGCGAGGCCCGCTCCGCACGCTAAGCGCAAGCCATACCCTGCAGATCAGGCCTCGCAACAGAGAGCCCACCCACTGAGAGGCCCGCTCCGCACGCTTAGCGCAAGCCATACCCTGCGGATCAGGCCTCGCAACAGAGAGCCCACCCACTGAGAGGCCCGCTCCGCACGCTAAGCGCAAGCCATACCCTGCAGATCAGGCCTCGCAACATAGGGTTGATCCATGGAAGCCACCGAGGTTGTTCTTGCTGCCGATGTAGGGAAGAGCCGTTGCCGCGTAGAGTTGCGCAGCGGTACGGAGTTGCTGGGTGCCGCCGACCAGCATGGTTTCCCCGGGGTGCACGTGGATAACGGGCCTACCCTCGCGTTCGAACTCCTCCTCGAGACGGTCAGCTTGTTGCCGCCAGGGCTTCCCGTCGGTGCGATCACCAGCGTTGGTGCGGCCGTGGCAGGCGTCGAAGCATCCGCGGAGAAGTCGCAGGAACTCGCCACCATGTTGGCTCAAAGGTTCAGCGTGCCTGCGGCGGTCCTCTCCGATGCCACGGCCGCCCAACTCGGCGCGCTCCAAGGCGCCCCCGGCACCACGCTGATCGTGGGCACAGGTGCCGTGGCTTTCCGCTTCGATGAGGCCGGTGTGCTGCACCGGGCTGACGGCTGGGGACCCTACCTTGGTGATCGCGGCAGCGGTCGATGGATCGGTCAGCAGGGACTCCAGGCAGTTCTTGAAGCGCACGACGGCGGCCCTGCTACGTCGTTGTCAGCCGCGGCTGGCGCTCTGGTGGACTCGGCGGAAATGCTTCCGGGGTGGCTCGCCGCGAACGAGAACCCCTACCGGGCAATGGCCCGCTTCGCGCCGCTGGTTCTGCACGCAGCGGAGGCGGGTGACGCCGTCGCACATGACATCATCGGCGAGGCTTGCCGCATCCTGACCCACACGGTGAAGCTTGCATCCGGCGACGAGGGCGGCAGACCCCGCGTGGCGATGCTGGGTGGTGTGGTGGGATCGGACTTCTTCGCGGCACTCTTGCGGAAGTCCCTCGCTTCGGCTGGGATTGAGGTGGTGGCACCGCTCGGCGATGGCTTGGACGGTGCTGCCCTCGCTGCGACGCGCCGCGGGCTCATCCAGGAAAGGTACATCCACCGTGACGGAACAAACTGGCCCGACTAGCCCCATTGACGCGGACAAACTCGCGGGCCTGCGCACGGAACTCGCCGGATTGCAGACCGAGGCCACAGCCGAGGGGTTGGACAATCTGGACATCCTGGGCACCGAAGAACTCGTTGCCGCCATGCTTGCCCACAGTGCAGGAGTACACGCTGCCGTTGAGGCCGCGAGTCCCGCCATTGTTCAAACGGTCGACGCCGTTGCGGAGCGACTCCAGCGCGGGGGCCGCCTTTTGTATGTGGGAGCCGGAACGGCCGGACGTCTGGGTGTGCTCGACGCGAGCGAGTGCCCGCCGACGTTCGGCACCCCGCCGGGACTCGTCGTCGGACTTATTGCCGGTGGTGTACAGGCCATCCAGAAGCCGGTGGAGTACGCGGAAGACAACGCTACGGCGGGCGCACGCGACCTGCACGATATCAACGTGACCGAAGCCGACGCCGTCGTGGGTATTACAGCCTCGGGCCGGACGCCTTACGTGATCGGCGCGCTGGAAGAAGCACGGAAGCGGGGCGCGTTTACGGCGTCACTGGCGTGCAACAAGGGCTCGGCGGTGAGTCATCTGGCGGATGCCGCGATTGAGGTGGTTGTGGGTCCGGAGTTCATCGCAGGTTCCACCAGGCTGAACTCCGGCACGGCCCAGAAACTAGTCCTCAACATGATCAGCACGTTGGTGATGGTCAAGCTCGGCAAGACGTACGGGAACCTCATGGTGGATCTGCGTGCCACAAACGAGAAGCTGCTGGCGCGCTCACAACGGACGGTTCAGCACGCCACCGGCGTGTCCGCCCAGGAAGCTGCCACGGCTTTGGACTCTGTGGGTGGTTCGGTCAAGGCGGCCATTTTGGTGCTCCTGACAGGCATCGAGGCTGGTCAGGCCAAGGGCGCTTTGGAAGAAGCCGGCGGTTTCCTGCGGAGGGCCATCGAGAACCAGAAGTAACGCGGACGGCGGTGCTCGCCCCAGCGCATAAAGTTGCTTGCAGGAGGGCAAATGAATACATACACAGCCGTGCCCAGCGGCGAACAAGTTGTGCAGGAATTGCCATGGCGGTGGAAAGTCCAAGGCAGGATTTTCCTGATCGGCGGGCTCGGCTTCATGTTCGACGCCTGGGATGTGACGCTCAACGGCATCCTGATTCCGCTGCTGTCCAAGCACTGGTCGCTGCAACCGGCTGATGCCGCGTGGATCGGCACGGCCAACCTGATCGGCATGGCGGTGGGTGCATTCGCATGGGGAACCATCGCGGACACCATCGGGCGCAAGAAGGCGTTCACTGCCACCCTCCTGATTTTCAGCATCTTCACGGTTCTGGGTGCATTCGCCCCGGACATCGTGTGGTTCTGCCTCTTCCGCTTCATGGCCGGCTTCGGCCTGGGGGGCTGCATTCCCGTGGATTATGCGCTGGTGGGTGAGTTCACGCCCCGCAAGCAAAGGGGCAAGGTGCTCACGGCCATGGATGGGTGGTGGCCGATCGGCGCCGCGCTCTGTGGATTCATCTCCGCCGGACTGGTTGCCGTTTTTGGCGACTGGCGGCTCACCATGCTGATCATGGTGCTGCCTGCGTTGTTGGTCTTCTGGGTTCGACGTTCGGTTCCGGAGTCGCCGCTGTTCCTGATCCGTGCGGGCCGCCGTGCTGAAGCTGCGGCGGTGATCGACGGTTTGGTCGAGGCCACCGGCGCCGAGCCCCGCGCGTACAGCCTGCCCGAACCGCAGGCCGCGCCGTGCCTCTCCCCCGGCAGCGCGTGGGCCCAGTTGCGCCGGATTTGGCAGTTCAACTGGAAGATCACCACGGCGGCCTGGGCCCTGTTCTTCAGCATCCTGTTGGTCTATTACTTGTCCCTGACATGGATGCCCCGGATCCTCATCGGTGCCGGATTCGAGGAGTACAAGGCGTTCGTCACGACGGCGAGCATGGCCGCCGTCGGACTTTTAGGCGTGGTAGTGGCAGCGCTGCTGGTGGAGCGTGTGGGCCGCAAGTGGATCCTGGCCATCACCGGTCCACTGTCCGCCTTGACTCTTGTGATCGTGGCCTTTGTGGTGGATGTGCCGTCGGCTGCTGTGTTCTGGCTGCTGGTGTTCGGCTTCGTGGTCCAGGTGGCCATCCCGGTGCTTTATGCGTACGTGTCCGAGCTGTACCCCACCGAACTTCGCGGTTCCGGCTTCGGCTGGGCTTCGACGTTCTCACGCATCGGGGCAGGCTTCGGTCCGCTGGTGTTTGCCTCGTTCTTCTGGCCGGAGTTCGGGTTGGCGCAGTCGTTCGCTATGGCCGGTGGTCTGGTGCTGCTGTCCGTGCTGTGGATGGCGTTCTTCGCGCCGGAAACGAAGCAGCGCGAACTCTCCTAACCCAACTGAGCCGCATTAGTGGTTGTTCCCAGCCCTGGGAACACCCACTAATGCCAGCTAGTTAGGTGCAGCGGCGAGGTCCGCCAGGGTCTGGACCAGGAGGCGGCGCTCCACTACCTTGATGCGCTCGTGGAGGGTTTCTTCTGAGTCCTCGGGAAGAACGGTCACGGCTTCCTGGGCAATGATGGGGCCTGTGTCCACGCCGGCGTCGGCCCAGTGGACGGTGCACCCGGTGACCTTCACGCCGTACGCGATAGCGTCGCGCACTCCGTGGGCGCCCGGGAACGACGGCAGCAGCGCGGGGTGGGTGTTGACGTACTTGCCACCGAAAGCGTTGATGAAGTCCTCGCTGACGATCCTCATGAAACCGGATGACACCACCACGTCCGGCTTGTAGGACAGGACCTTGTCGCGCAAGGCGGAATCCCACTCGGCGCGGGTTTCGAAAGAGTTGAAGTTGACCACGAAGGTCTCAATGCCGGCCTCGTCGGAGCGCTCCACACCGTACGTATCGGGCCGATCGGCGCCCACAGCAGCGATCTCGACATCCAGTTCACCCGACTTCACGGCGTCGATGACTGCCTGAAGATTTGAACCGGTACCGGAGACGAGGACAACAATGCGCATTGCACTAGCTTATGGGCGGCTCGCGTAGGCTGGAAAACATGAATCCCGACGTCGGTCCCAAGCCGAGCCAGCAACCCCGCTCCGAGGCCGAAAAGTCCGCCTTCGGCGTGACCCAGAACCTTTTCCGCGCTTTCCTTTTGACGGCTTTGGGCGCGTTCTTCGTGTTCTCCCTGAACGTGAATTACGTGTGGTTGAGCGCCATCCTGACACTTGCAGGCTTGGTGTTGGGCATCGTCGTTTTAGTACGGACGCTCAAGCACAAGCACCCGAAGCTGATGCTGTTCGGCACCATCTCAGGCCTGGTTGTCACGGCCGTCATGTGCCTCCTGATCCTGACGTCCGCGCTCTTCTTCAACCAAGTCAGCACCTACCAGGACTGCTCACGCTCGGCGCTCACGGAGTCCGCCAAGACACAGTGCCTCACGCAGCTCGAGAACTCGATGCCGGGACCGTTGCGATAACACCGCTGCGGTAACACCCGCTGCGGTACCTCAGCGCTGACTGAACGAACCCGCTCAGGCGTGTTCGTCGTCGTACGCTGCTTCGTCGAGATTCGCTTCGCGGAGCTTCTGGCGGCGTTCCAGCCACGGCCCCACTGCGTAACCAATCACGACGCCGATGCCCACTTCGGCGGCCAGCCAGACCGCCGTCCACAGCGGGTGGGGTCCGATTTCCGTGAGCCGTCCAATGCCGGCGGAACCGCGCGCGATCCATGCCAAGGCCCCGGCAAGAAGCCCGGCAACGGCGCCAATGAACGCGCCCAGGAACAGTGTGGAAACGGTGGCTGTGAACCAGCGGGCTTTGATCTTGATGGAAAGCCACTCGTCAAAGTGGTTCTCGCCTTCGCGCAGGAACCACCAGCCCGCCAGGATCCCGGCGACGACGGGCAGCGCGAGGGCCATGGCACCGAACTCGAGCTGTCCTGCAGGAAGTGCGCCAAGGACCGGCACGGCCGGAAGCGGTCCCACCGCGGTGCCCAGCGGACCCGCGGTGGAACCGATACCGAGCGAGAATCCGGCGCCGGTGGACCAGGACAGGGCAAAAATGACCAGGTTGGGCAGGAAGCCGAGCTGCGCGATGGTGAGTACGGCTCCGCCCAGGGCACCGGCTTGGATACCTTCGTAGACGGCGATAATGTCCGTCCAATGCCACACAATGGTCACGGCCAGGAGCAGTGCGGCCAAGCAGACGGCAGCCATCGTCGCTACGAAGCCAGCCTTCAACGCCGAGCCCACATATGAGCCCGCCCACCGGGAATGCTGGCTGGTCTTCGCGAGCCAGGCGACGGCGTCGACACCTATCAGGCGGCTCCACGAACCCGCCTCACGTCGGGCGCCCACGATCATGCCGAGGCCGAACGAGATCAGCGGGATGGTCATAGCGAACCAAAGGTTGATGACAACCTCCGGGTTTCGGCAAACGAAGCCGGTCGCCGAGCCGAATGCTGCATAGACCACGAACGCGCCAAGGAACGCCTGCCACAGCTGGTCCGTGTACGAGGCGCGGGCAAGTCGGCGGCCCGCCCGCCATGCGAGCAGGAACGGTATAAGCGTCAGGCCGAGCGGAATGAGCGACAGCAAACCCGAACCGGGTTGGGCCGCAGTGCCGAGGTTGACGTGCGCCAGTTCCAACGGAACACCGTGGATCAACAGCCAGGCCTGGCCGGCCAAGCGCGCCAAGGCGTCTACGTTCCGGTTCTGGAACCCGTCGGTGGCCCACACCCCCACCAGGGGCAGGACCACAACAATGGCTGAAATGAACGCTGCCTGAGCCGCTTCCAAACCACCCTGCAGCCAAAGGGGCATCGGGATGCCACGGTTTCCGGTCTGATCAGCGCGCAGTTTCATCGTGATCTATCGTGCCACGGTGCGCAGCACTCCCCCGGCAGGCGCCCCTGAAATACCGCGAATTCCAGCGCTTTTTGCCATGGGCCGCCGTAAAATTGGAGGTGTTCTCCCGGGACGGAGCCCTCAATGACCTCCTCAGCTCCGCCCAGCCCTGCGCAGACTTTGAAAGGCCCGGAAACAATCGAAGCCGGGAACTAGGAGCGGCCAATGGATAGGTGTCACAACTAACAACAGAAAGTCGTACTAGCAGCTGGTGCAGCCGCCTTGGATTCTCTCCATAGGCTGCACCAGCCTTCTTTTGTGTGCTCGCCCTTAGATCCCCCGCCGAGGGGTTAGCTCTCAGCACTTTGAGGCCAACTTACTGCCGAGAGCTCGCCCCTCGGCGATAGAAGAACTTAATGCTCGACGGCGGGTGGTCGCCTTAGTGCCGAGAGCTAACCCCTCGCGAAGAAGTCCACGCCCGACACGTACTCCATGGCTTTCACGAACTTCGGATCCGCAGCGCGGGCATAGGCCTCTTCCCCAGTGAGCTCAGCAACGCGGCTGTGGATCCACCAGAGATTCCCCAACGGATCGCGAACCCGGCCCACTTCTTCGCCCCAGAACATCTCGGTCATGTTCGTAACCGCCGTGGCACCGGCGGCGAGTGCGGCAGCGAAGGTGGCATCGCCGTCGTCGACGTAAACGCGGAGGAAAGCCGGAGTCGGAGGCCAGTCAGGGCGCGAGTCGAAGGCCAGGACGTTCGAGTCACCGATTTTCGCCTCAGCGTGCCCAATAGAGCCGTCCTCCATGGGCACGCGAAACGCTTCCTGGGCGCCGAAAGCAGCAGTGATGAAGTCGAGGAGCTCGGGAGTGCTGCGCGTAATGATCCACGGTTCCACTGATCGGTACCCTGCCGGAACGGCACGGATTCCGTCGGCCCGGACCAGCGGGGCCATTGCCTTGACCGCGTCCGGGACCGGCGCATCGGGTTGGCCCGTCATGTGCCGGCGGAGGGACTCCACTGCGTACTCCATGCCCGCCGTGTACTCGGGAGCCTCCCAACGGCTGGCGGCTTCGTCGTCCGACACGTCCTCCATGTGCGACATGATCCACCAGACGTTCCCCAGCGGGTCCTGGATGCGGGCGCCTCGGTCACCCCAAGCGCTGTTGTCGAGGACCGAAACGATGGTTGCGCCCGCCGCGAGGGCGGCGTGGAAGGCGGCATCGGCGTCGTGCGTGTAGAGGCGGAGGTACGACGGCGTTGCGGGCCAGTGCGGTCGGCTGTCGAAAGCGAGGACGACTGAGTCGCCAATCCGCGCCTCCGCGTGCCCAATGCTGCCGTCCTCACCGACGACGCGGTCGATCTCCTCCGCTCCGAACGCTGCCGTGATGAACTCGAAGAGGGCGTTGGTGTCCCGGGTGATAAGCCAGGGGCTGATGCTGGAGTAGCCGGTGGGAACTGTACTGATGCTCGGGTTTGCCGCGGTCATGTCCGTGTCCTCTTGGTTCGGATTCCGTGGTTTCAGGCTACGACTGGTTGAGGTCAGGATGCGTCCGCTTTACTCCCGTCGAGGGGCGGGATCTCGGGACTTTGGAGCTCGCTTTCGGTCGAGATCCAACCCCTCGCGCCTACCCTGCTATAGCTGGGGCCCGTAAATGAACTCCTTGGCATGGTTGACGGCCTTCTTGAAGGCGTCGTTGCGGAGCGTCACTTGCTCGCGGCTGGCTCCGCTGCTGGGTTCCATAAACGTTGTGGGGCCGGGGCGGAGCATCCAGATATCGCCGGCGGGCGGCAGGTAGAACACGCCGAAGGAGCGGTGCTCGGGGTCATCGGTCCAAATCGGCACGACAGCCACCGCAGCCCCGGTGTCCGGGTTGATCCACTGGGCGCGGGGCATGGGCTGTTCGTGGACTTCGGGATCCAGGAACGGGGCCGTCCCTCTCCCCCAGCGTTTCTCGAACCGTTCGTAGAACGCGGGGATGATGTGGCCGTCGTACGGACGCCAAGCGCTCATGAATTTCTCCTTCGGGTTCTTAAGGGCGATGGTTCCCAGCGGGCTGGTCCAAACGAAAGCGGGGACTGTTCGGGCGGCGGGGGCGTCGGATCGGACCGGTGGAAGCGGACTTTCACCGGCGTTCCGCCCGTGCCGCCGGGCGTCCGCCGCGCACTGTCGTATGCCGCCCGCTTCCCTGGGTCCGACAAAACGACGTACGCCTGCATGATGGCGTGCAGTTCCTGGAGGTCGGCCGCGGAGGTGGTGTCGCCGTCGTCGACCTTTTGGCGTGTGTCCGGGTGGTGGGTCCGTAGCAGCGTGCGGTAGGCGCGGGTGATCTCCCGGGCCGTCGCGTCCGGCGACACGTGGAGAGTGGCGTAGTGGTCAGGTTGGGTGCTCAATGCTGTTCCGGTTTCCTGCTGCGGGTTGGCGATGGCCCCCGGCCTGGACCGGGGGCCATCAATCGGGAGACGACGGGCGGGGGTCGCTTTCATGTGCGCTAAAAAACGCTGTGACGTGGCGCGAGGCCTGCGCCCAACTATTCCGATGCGGCCGCCTCCGTTGTTCCCGGCTGGCGTCCTGCCGGTCGGCTACCCCCGGGTGAGTCTTCCGGCAGGGCGGACGGGATTAGGCGTTGATTTCCTGCCTCTGCCCGTTGGATTGGATCTCGATGCGCCGCGGCTTGGCCTTCTCGGCGACGGGGATGCGGAGTGTGAGTACCCCGGCGTCGTAGCTGGCCTGGACGCCGTCGGTATCCAAGGTGTCACCAAGGATGAGTTGGCGGCTGAAGACGCCTTGGGGGCGCTCGGCGGCGATCATTTCGGTGTTCTCTCCCGCGGGCGACTTGCGCTCGGCCTTGACCGTGAGGACGTTGCGTTCGACGTCCAGGTCAACGGTCTGGGGATCCACCCCTGGCAGATCGAAGGCAACAACGAATTGTCCGTCCTCCTGCCATGCATCCATCGGCATTCCGGCCGGGCGTGCTGTTGTGCCAAAAACCTGTTGGGCGAGCCTGTCGAATTCGCGGAACGGGTCAGTGCGCATCAGCATTTGGTTCTCACTCCTTTGGTCTTGATGCTGATTCTGTTGTTCGTACCAGCCTGCTCGATCCTGCTCGATCTGTGATGGCTGGTATAGATTTTTTATAGCACCGGTGAGAGAGTGGATGCAAGTAGTTTTCTGGAAGATTTTTGGAGGTTCTTGATGGCAGCTTCGGATGGTCAGACTGCCGCTGAAGAGTACGACGGCGGACTGGCGGCTTCTGGTGCGGACGGCACCTCTGGCGCGGGCCTGGGTGCGCGCGGCGTCTACGCGATCTCGGTAGCTGCGGAGCTCGTAGGCACAGGGCAGCAGAACATCCGGCAATACGAGCGCAAAGGCCTGCTCACTCCGGACAGGACCGACGGCGGCACCCGCCGCTACAGCGAAAGCGACCTTGCAACCCTGCGCAGGATTGGCGTGTTGTTGGATGAGGGGCTGAACCTGGCCGGCGTGAAGCTGGTGCTGGAGCTCGAGGCGGAGAACCGGGGGCTGACGGAAGACAACCGCGGGCTCGCCGACGACAACCGGGAGCTGCGGAAGGATTTGAAGCGGGCGCGGGGTGGGGGGGACTGACGGGGCCCATGGTCTTTGACCAAGGTTGCGACCAATCTCAGTCGCAATGCCGCCTCTGAGCATCCGATCCGAAACGATTTGCCCTCGACGTGGTGACATCTGTGAAGAGCTGTCCAGACCCGAGAGCATACATATAAGTCCACTGCAAATAAGTCCACTGCAAACAAATAACAAGGGGGCCGGCGCCGCACACGTACCGGCCCCCAGACTCTAAAATTGGTACTGCCGCTCTACAGACCGGACCCGAACCCGACTATAGTTGGGTCGTTCCTGGATGGCGATGAAAAATCGACTTCCGAAAAGGCCAATCCGATTATCGACGACTTCGCGGGGACGAGATAAGCCCACGTCATGGTCGATTCAAAGCCTGGCTGCAGTTGAGCGTTGCACTCAGGGTTTCCCTTAATCTTGTAGGCGTCTTGGATTGGGCTGTACACCTGCGCCGAACCGTTGAAAACCTTGATGTCGATCGGGTAACCACACGTCAAGTCGATTGGGGCCTTGGCGTTGTTAGCAACGACAGCGTTCACGACAATGTAGCGGCCGCCGCTTTGAGCCGGAACATCTTCATAAGTTTCATATCCGCTTCCGGACCTGTAAGTGGAAGTGTTCATAGTGACCGTCGGAGACGAAACAGCTGAAGTCACGGTAATTTGAATGCCACCGTGAACAGCGACATCCCCGATCTGAGCCGTCTTTTGCGTAGGAGTTGGCGTCGACGTCGGCGTCTTTTGCGCCGGAGTCGTCGGCGTCTTATTCTCAGGAGCAGCTGCAGAGGCTACGCCTGATGACGACTCTGCGGAAACTGGGGCAATCGCCGGAGTGGCGCACCCTGTGAGCACAACCAGCGCACCAAGCGCCAGGAACATAACTTTTCTTTTCAACGGATCCCTTTTTGAGTGATGGCACTCCTAGCGAAAAGGAGCAAACTCAGCATAGAGAATACCGATTTGATTCAGAGCATGTGACATGCTGTGGGGCCCGACCCACAGCCTTCAGTTGACAAGAATGCAACCAATCCTTGATCAACTTGCTGTCTCGGCGGCCGGGGTGCGTACTGTCAAAACGCCCGCGTCGTAACGTACGTGGATTCCGGCGGCATTCGAGGCTGTGGACTAAACGCAGTAGAACGGTGACATGCACCATGTTAGTCACCGGACTCATGACTACATTCCTAGGCCGCTCTCCAAAGGAAACAACATTAGCCACCTCTGAGCCACCCAACCCACCTGTTAACCAACTCTTCCCCCACAAGCCACCCGTTCGAACCCGCAAAGCCAACCACCGCGACCACCGTTGTAGGCGTGAGGATCGCAATCGTCGCCGAATCATTCCTGCCACTGATGAATGGGGTAACCCATTCGATACTGCGGGTGCTGGAGCATCTGCAGGAGCGCGGAGATGAGGTGATGGTGATCGCGCCGTCGACGTCGGACACTGATGTTTCGAGCGTCGAGAAGGGTGCGTATGTGCACCGGCTTCCTTCGGTGCCGCTGGCCGGTTACACGAATGTGCGGGTTGCGTTGGGTGGTGTGAATCGGGTCAAGCGAATCCTTGCCGATTTCTCCCCCGACGTTGTTCACCTCGCTTCCCCGTTCGTCCTCGGCTGGCGCGCCGTGCAGGCCGCCCATCAGCTGGGCATCCCCACCGTCGCGATCTACCAAACAGAGGTCCCCAGCTACGCAGCCCGCTATGGCGTGCCGTTCCTGGAGAACTGGGCCTGGAACCGTGTGGACAACATCCACCTTCTGGCCACCCGAACCCTTGTGCCGTCTACCTTCGCGCTGAACCAGTTGCGCGGGCGCGGCATCCTGCGCGTGGATATGTGGCGTCGCGGTGTGGATACGGCGCGCTTCAACCCCGCAAAACGCTCGACGGCGTGGCGCAGCTCGGTAGCGCCCGACGGTCACCGCATCATCGGCTACGTCGGCCGTCTCGCTGTTGAGAAGCAGGTTGAGGATCTCGCTGTGCTGGCAGATTTGCCGAACACGAAGCTGGTCATCGTTGGCGATGGCCCGCAAAGGGAAGCTCTTCAAGCAGCTCTGCCGAACGCACATTTCGCCGGTTTCCTTGGCGGAGAGGCACTGGCGCAGGCCGTCGCGAGCTTTGACCTCTTTGTCCATCCAGGCGAGTTCGAAACCTTCTGCCAGACCATCCAGGAAGCCATGGCATCGGGCGTTCCCGTGGTGGCGACCGGCCGTGGCGGCCCCTTGGATCTCGTGGAGAACTCACGCACGGGCTGGCTGTATGAACCCGGAAACCTTGCCCAGCTGCGCGGTTATGTGCAGGACCTGATTGGCGACGACGCCAAGCGCCGCGCGTTCGCCTCGGCAGCAACAGCGTCGGTACAGGGCCGGACGTGGCCAGTGCTCAGCGCAGACTTGGTGCGCCATTACAACGAAGTCATCGCTGGCGTGCCCATCGGAACATCCGGGCCCAGCGAGTTCACCTCAAGCAAAGGACCCTCCTCATGAAGATCTCCGTGATCGGTTGCGGCTACCTCGGCGCTGTCCATGCCGCGACGCTCGCTTCGATGGGCCACACCGTGGTGGGTATCGACGTCGATTCCTCCAAAGTCGAGCAGCTCAACAAGGCGCTGGCACCGTTCCATGAACCCGGCCTGGACGAGCTGCTCAAGGACGGTCGCACCACCGGCCGCCTCGTTTTCACCACGGACTTCGCCGCTGCTTCCGATGCCCAGGTGCACTTCCTTTGCGTCGGTACCCCGCAGTCCAAGACATCCGATACAGCCGACCTCTCCTACCTCATGGGCGCTACGAAGAGCCTCCTGCCGCACCTGGCCAAGGGTGCCGCCGTCGTCGGTAAATCAACGGTGCCGGTTGGCACGGTGGAAACGCTCCGCGCGGTTCTGGCCCGACGCTCGGACGTGCTGCTCGGCTGGAACCCTGAGTTCCTGCGCCAGGGCACGGCCGTCAAGGATTCCCTGGTTCCCGATCGCCTGGTTTACGGCGTTCCCGGCGGCAAGGGTGCTGCCGCCGGTGCGCCTGTTACCGCTGTGTTGGACTCCGTGTACGAGCCGCTGATCTGCGCCGGCATCCCGCGTCTGGTCTGCAATTTTGCGACGGCGGAGCTGATCAAGTCGGCGTCGAACGCCTTCCTGGCCACAAAGGTCAGCTTCATCAATGCGATGGCTGAGCTGTGCGACGCGTCCGGCGCTGACGTGAGCGAGCTGAGCGAGGCGATGGGCCTGGATCCGCGCATCGGCAACCGGTACCTGCATGCCGGGCTCGGCTTCGGCGGCGGCTGCCTGCCCAAGGACATCCGCTCTTTCCGTGCCCAGGCGCGCGAACTCTCTGTGCCGTCCGTGGATGAGTGGATGGGCTTGGTTGATTCGGTGAACCTGGACCAGCGTTCCCGCACCGTGGAGGTGGCCCGCGAAATGTGCCGTGGTTTCCTGTCCGGCCGCACGGTGACCATCCTCGGCGCCGCTTTCAAGCCCGACACCGACGACATCCGCGATTCCCCCGCCCTGGACGTCGCCCAGCAACTCGCCGCAGCCGGCGCACACGTGACCGTCACCGATCCCAAAGCCATCAACAACGCCTGGATCCGCTACCCGCAGATCCGCTTCGAAGCCTCCACCAAACGCGCCCTCGAAGGCGCCGAACTGGTCCTGCTGCTCACCGAATGGGACGAATACGTGTCGCTTTCGCCTTCTGAAGTCGGTGCGTTAGTACGACGCCGGATGGTGCTGGACGCTCGCAACGTACTGGACGCTGAGGCCTGGCGGAGTGCGGGCTGGACGGTCCGCGGGCTGGGGACGGGAGCGTCGGTTGTTGCTGCGGAGAACGGCGAGGCGAAGCGTGCGGATAGGAAGAAGCACGCGGCACGCTAAGTCATAGAACACTTCTCCTCCCTTTGAAGTTCCGCGCAGTGTTATGGTCACTGCACGCGCCACCGCATCGGCGCATCTACAAGGGGGCAATACATTGAAAAAGGGTTCTATTACCACGCCCAAAAAGTGGCATTTTCTAAGCAAGACTGCGCGGTCGCAGGGCCGAACGGCGCTGGGGCTAATGGCCGTCACGTCGCTGCTTGTCACAGCAACAGCGTGCGCTCAGGGCACGCCGACAAACGCCAGCTCTGTAAACAGCGCGAAGGCTTCTCCGTCCGCAACACCTTCTCCGACACCCAGCAAGGTAGCTGGGACGGCCTGTTCAAGTGAGAAGGCGACCCAGACTTCATCCGGTGAAACGTTCGTTTGCACGGTCGACCAGGCTGGCAAGTTGACGTGGTTGGATTCTGCGACCGCCAAGAAACTGTCGGATCAGCGAACCGCGGAAGCGGCAGCGGAAGCAGCCGCTGAAAAGGCCGCGGCGGACAAGGCGGCGGCTGATAAAGCTGCGGCGGACAAGGCTGCTGCCGACATAGCGGCCGCCGACAAGGCAGCGGCGGACAAAGCGGCAGCGGATCAAGCCGCCGCCATTCAGGCCGCAGCTGATAAGGCAGCCGCGGATAAAGCCGCTGCGGACGCCGCTGCAGCCCAAATCCAGCCGAAAGTAGTTCCGGCCGCTCCTCCTGCCCAAGGCGGTTGCGACCCCAACTACTCCGGTTGCGTACCGGTTGCATCAGACGTTGACTGCGCGGGTGGCAGCGGCAACGGTCCGGCCTACGTGAGAGGGCCGGTAACGGTCACAGGATCCGACATTTACGGACTGGACAACGACAAGGATGGCATCGGCTGCGAGAAGTAGTCCTCGCCGGGAGCGGCCGCAGCTTTAGCTGGATGTCGAGAACGCATTCACATCGATCGGCCCAAATGACTGCCGCCAGATCTAGCGTCTCCGTCCCTTCCGGAGGACGATAATGCCGACGGCTAGTTCGGAGGCTCCAATGCACGTGGTGGTAGTTCCAGGTATCAACGGCTCGGATGCTGACCACTGGCAGTCGCACTGGGAACGGTCCAGCACCGATTGGAAACGGATTGCTCCAGCTTCTTGGGATCAGCCAGAAGTCGACGACTGGATGGCAGCTTTGGACGCGGCCGTGGGGGATACCAAACCTGTCTTGGTCACGCACAGCCTGGGCTGCCTTGTCGCTGCGCAGTGGAGTTTCGCGAACGCAGGCCGCGTGGCAGGGCTGTTTCTTGTAGCAGTCCCGGATCCATGTGGCCCCAATTACCCTGAGAATGGCCCTCGTTTCGGTGACGACTTGTACGGCCGCATTCCCATGCCAACAGTCTTGGTCACCAGCAGCAACGACCCCTATTGCACCCCCGAGCGTTCACGGGAGTTCGCAGACACGTGGGGGGCTGCCCAGATTCATATCGGTCCCCGCGGTCACATCAATTCGGCGAGCGGACTAGCGGACTGGCAGGAAGGACGCAATCTGCTGACGGCGTTTGCGGCAGGTCTCTCTGTGCAGGGTTAGCGCACTGGGTCAGCCGGCGCCGCCCCTCCCGCACCGCACGTCTTTGACTCAAACACCTAGCCGGTCCCGAAGAGCACCTAATTTTCCTCGGGCAACCCCTAATTGCGTCGTATCTGCCACCTAGTAGCCGGTTTTTGACACCTAGTGCCGGAAACCGCCCATAGTCTCTTCATGTGCCTCTGGAGCGGGAGTCCCGGTGTCCGGCGGGAGCCCCACCCGTTCCTGGCGTATGAGGCACAAAGGCACGGTCCCACCTGACAACCCCCGGGTGGGGCCGTGCCCAGCCGGAACGCTGTAAGTCGTCACAGGGGTTAACGAGAACGATTATTGATAATCTCGAACGAGTCGCCGCCAAGGAAAGCCGTTCATGAAACCCGCCACCAGTTCCGCAGAAACACCGCTCCTTACCGAGGAACTGGGCTCACCACCGGCCAGACCCAATCCGAAACTTCTGCTGTCCAGCCAGCTCATCTTCAACATCGGGTTCTATTCCGTGGTGCCGTTCATCGCACTCACTATGGCCAATGACTTCGCCATGAGCGCAGTTGCCATTGGCGTCGTCCTGGGAGCCCGGACCTTCGCTCAGCAAGGAATGTTCCTGGCGGGTGGCGCCATCTCGGACCGGTGGGGCGCCCGGTACACGATGGTGGCGGGGTGCATCGTCCGGGTGTGCGGCTACTTGCTCTTGGCCGCGGCCGACAATTTCAGCCTCTTTCTGGTGGGCGCAATCGTCACAGGGATCGGTGGAGCATTATTTTCGCCGGCGCTCGAGAGCTTGGTGGCAGCCGCTGAGGAACGGCGAGCGCCTTCCGGGAAGCACCGCCCCACCCTCTTCGCTTCGCTGGTGATCGTCGGTGAGTTCGGTGCAGTGGCAGGGCCGTTACTCGGAAGCCTCCTCTTGGGTTTCGGCTTCGAAGTGTCCCTTTACGTTGCCTCTGGGATCTTCGCGATCATGGCGTTGATCTTTTGGCGCTTCCTGCCACGTGACGGGAAGCGCGGACACGACCACCTCAAGTCGGTACCGAAACACCAGCTTTTGGCCTGCTTGCGGGATAAGCGCTTTGTGGCGTTCGCGTGCTTTTTCGGTGTCAGCCTTTTGGCCCACAACCAGTTGTACTTCGGCTTACCGGTGGAGCTTCGACGCAGCGGACTCGACGCCGGTGCTCTCGGCTTCGTGTTCGCTTACGCTTCGCTCTTGACGGTCACCTTGCAGTGGCCGATCGCCAAGCTTATGCGCCGGTTCGGTGAGCGCAATGCACTCACCTTGGGCCTGAGCCTGAAGGCCACCGGATTCGCAGCGGTCGCTGTGCTGGCTACTCAGCCACCGATCGCAACCGTGCCGGTACTACCCGCGCTGGCTCTGGTCACCGGGCTCTGCCTCGGCAACATGTGCGCGACTCCTACTGCGATGAGGCTCGTCATGGACTTCGCCGGTGGCCGGCCGACCGGCGCCTACTACGGACTGCTCGCCAGTTGCGGCGGCGCCATGGTCCTTATCGGAAACACGGCCATGGCTCCTCTTTACGAGTTTGCTGACCAGTCGTCGACGGCGGCAGGCTCGCCATGGCTTTTCACCGGCGTTCTCGCTGTGGTCTCGGCTGTTGCGATTCGCCGATTCTTGCCGGTTGCAAACCAGGCCAAGGTGATCAGCTAGCGGCTGACCCTCAACCGGATGACCCTGTACGCAATGCCAACCGCGAACATCAGCACACCCAAAGCGGCAGACACAGGCGGCAAAGTGACAACAAGGACCACGCAGGCAATACCGCCCGCCACTTGCAGGAACTTCGGGTAGCGGCGGTCCTGGGACGGCTGCGTGTAGGCGGCGATGTTAGCCACCAAGTAGTAGAGCAGCACTCCGAATGATGAGAAGCCGATTGCGCCGCGGAGATCAGCCACCGCAATAATTACACAGATCACCACGGCTAGCGTGACCTCGGCACGATGCGGGACTTTATAGCGGGGATGTACTGCGGAGAGCCAGTGCGGCAGATCGTGTTCGCGGGCCATGGCCAGGCTCGTCCTTCCAAGTCCTGCGATGAGTGCCAGCAGCGCACCCAGAGAGGCTACAGCAGCACCAACGCGGACTACGGGCGCAACCCACGCCCAGGTGCCGGCACTCACGGCATCGGCCAACGGCGTCGGTGTAGCAGCCACGCCTTCGGGGCCCAGAGCCGCCAGCAAAGTAACCGCTATGGCAGCGTAGATGACAATGGTGATTCCCAAGGCAATGCCGATCGCCCGGGGTATGGTGCGCTTGGGCTCGCGGACTTCCTCACCCATCGTCGCGATCCTTGCGTACCCCGCAAACGCGAAGAACAACAGCCCCGCTGATTGCAGGATGCCGTACCAGCCGTGTGCCAACAGCCCCTCCCCCACGAAACTGCCGAAGTCAGGGCCTGAGCCACCCCAAACGGCTGCGACGGCAATCGACAGGGCAGCAAGCACAGCTATCACCAACACGCGGGTCAACCCGGCTGTGCGCGTCACCCCGTGATAGTTCACTGCGGTCAAAACCACGACGGCGGCAATCGCCACCGCACGTTCCCAACCTTGTGGTGCGGCATAGGCGGCGAAGGTCATGGCCATGGCCGCGGCACTCGCCGTCTTTCCGATGACGAATCCCCACCCGGCCAGAAACCCGGGCCAAGGGCCGAGTCGTTCACGACCGTATATATAGGTACCGCCGGAGGTCGGATACGCCGCAGCGAGCTGGGCTGAGGACGTGGCATTGCAGAACGCGACGAACGCGGCCACTACCAAACCGATGAGCAGTCCTGATCCCGCGGCTGCAGCGGCTGGGGTGAAGGCTGCGAAAACACCGGCACCGATCATGGACCCTAAGCCGATCAGCGATGCGTCGAACGTGCCCAGTCGGCGGGCCAAAGCCGGAGAGTTGCTCACGAAAACCCAGCCTATCCCGCGTCAGCGTGGCGGAAGTGAATTCCCCACCAGCATGAAAAGACTGTTGCGGGATGTGGCGCCCGTCTTCCGCAAGGCGTTTGAGATGTGGTTCTCCACTGTCCTGGCACTGATGCGCAAGTGTTCCCCGATCTCCACGTTGGTGTGGTGTCCGGCCAGGATGGCTACCTCGATCTCCCGTTCAGTGAGCGGTGTGGTCCTGAAGGAGTTGAAGGAAAGCTGTTCGTTGGTTGCCGGGAACCGAACTGCGAATATGGACGAAGCCTGCGCCATGGCGTCAGCTGCCGCGGCATCGCCGTCGATCACGTGGCGTTTGAGGGCTCCTCGAAGCAGCATTCCCACTTGGTACGTGTCGATGTCGGGTTCATAGTGCTTGAGAAGCAGCCCGAGCAACTTATTGTCACCTTCAACCACCGCGGTGGCAATGGCTATGAACTGGTCATGAACCGCTACCCCACTATCGCGCAGGATCTTCTGCAATAGATCCAGAACAGGTCGGCCAGGGCATAGGCAAGTGCAGAGCAGTGCAGTCAACATGGCTTCGAGGATGTAGCCGCTCTTCAACTGTCGCCTGATGAGCCTCGTGGCCTTGCGATCGAACGCTGAGGGCTGAGCATTGTTGTGGGCGATGAGCTCGTAAGCCCCCTTGCCGACGCCGGGAAGCGGCCCGACGTCGGGCACTTCCGTCCGCGCCTGCGCGGCGATGGAAAGCTCAGGCAAAATGGCAGATGTTGCGTGCCTGAGCCCAGCGAGCCTGAGCATGGCGTCGTAGAGGGAGTCGACGACGAAACCTGGGCGACCCATCGCAAAGACACTGCTCATGAGGTACTCGGCCTCTTCGAAATGTCCACGGTAGAGGAGGCCATGTGCGGCCACGTAGCTACTTGTGACCACGCCGAACTGGTCCAGGTTCTTGCGTGCTTCGGACCGCCAGTCCAAGGCAAGTACCAAGGACTCCTCTACCCGGCCGGCAGCGAATAGTGCGAAGCCGCGTATGAAAAGGCGGAGATGTGGAAAGGCATCATCGTCGCCTGCGCCGTCTACGGCTTCCAAGGCTGCGGTCGGTTTGAAGCGATATAGCTCCAGCAACCCATGGACCAGGCTCCCCATTCCTGATCCCCGGCCTTCTGAGGCCTCTGGCACCTTGCTGGTGTCCGGCGGCACCCTGCCGTGAGACGCGCTGATGAACAGAATGGCGTTCTCAACTTCAGCTTTCAGGTGGGGATTGTCTCCCGCGAACTTTTGGAGGATGTCGACGGCGGCACTGTGGCCCTGGCCTGTGTGGATCGCAAGCATAGCCTCAGTGATGGTGACAAAGAGAACATCCTTGGGATCTGCGTCGACATCTGTAGTTTCGGTACAGAGCCGGCTCGCGCGTTCAACATCCACTGGCGCACCCCAATAGATCCGGAGCAGCGCCGCCGCATTCGCCGCTGACTTGTTTGCTTCCCAACGTTCACCGCGGATACGTTCGCGGTCCGCGTTGTGCTCGTGGAAGTGGCGGGAGGCGATGGCGTCGTCGTCGCCCTTCTCAAGGCGGAGAGTTGAAAGTACGCGTGTGAGGCTGTCCGTTGTGACCGGCTTCTCCGAAGCTGCTTGCGGAGCAGCTTCAAGAACGCCAGCGATCTTGCTGCGGAGGAGTTTCCGGTCCCGGAGCTTCTTGCTCCCGCGGAAGTAGTCAGCGATGACTGGCGGGCTGATAGCAGCGATCGAACCATTGTGGTGGTCCGCCAGAACAGACAGGAATCCTCTGCGTTCCAAGCCTTCCAGGGCATCCGGGTGAATCACCTTATGGAGCACGTCCACCCTTGCCGTGCCGAGAATCGCCATGATGTGCAGCGCTGTGAACTCGTCAGCGTGCAGCTCAGCCAACAGGGCCTCGAGAGTGCCGCGAAGGTGCTCATTCCAGAGGGTGTCGCCGGCCATGCACCATTGCTGGTCTTTCATGACCAAAAGGTTGCTGAGCGAGGCGGTTTCTGCGATCCGCACGATGAGACGGGGGTTTCCGGCGGACTTGGTGAGGATGCGGGCAGTTGTGTCTGCATCTGCAGGGGCACCAAGAACCTGTGCAATGAGGAGGTGGACTTGCTCGTAGTGAAGCGGATCCAATTGAAGATGCGCCTCGCGACCGTTGTTAAGGACGGCCAACTGCCCTCTGGAGAAAACCCATGTTTCGGGTGCTGTGGCCACCATAGGGCAATCCGACCGCTGCCTCACGGCCTCGAGGACCGCCAGCGATTCACTGTCAACCAAGTGAAGATCGTCAACCACCAGCAGGTGTTTGCCGGCCGTGGCCAACTTGCTCGAGAACACATCCGCGATGTCGAAAACACCGCTGCGGCCTGGCCTGATTTCCAAACCGAGTCCTTTGATGGCCGCGTACGGGATGGTTCGATGCGTGCGGAGACCACTGATGAAGTGAACGGAAACGCCCGTCTTCTCCAAGTTGCTCATGACACTGCGCAGGACTGACGTCTTACCGCTACCCGGTGCGCCGACAACTCTCACTCCGATTCCGCGTGCGACAAAGTCCAGGATTCGTTGAACCTCTGAATCGAACACGCGACCTAGCCTTCTGTTTTTGTGGATGCCCGACATGCGGCTCACTTCGCAGGCTAGATCTTGAAAACGGGACTAGGTGGCAAAACGGCCTTGCACAGACCGTTTTGGGGGTGTCTAGGTGGTGATTTGGGCCAAATTAGGTGCTCGCCGGGCTCGACTAGGGGACTGCGTTGTTCAGAGGTCAGGTGGCGCATGTGGGATGCTCCCTCGGTTCTGTGGGTGGATTACCTTCCACGCTACGGAGAGCCGCGAGTGAGTTACATGGGTGTAGTTCCCTATGTGGATACATGTTCTAGTCAATGAGTTGGATATCGAACATACATCTGATCGACCCATCCCTCGCCTCTCCGCCAACCGGCGATCCCGCCCGATCGAACGGGTCTCCTTCGACTAAGCCCCAAGTTCTAAGACGATTTGACAAAAGAAGGTTTACGGGTCGAGAGTATTGATCACTCACCTGGCAGAGGGTTACAGAGAAGTTTCCAATTGGCGGGTTGAGTTATTTAGCCGAGACACACCATCGCCGCTCGGAGCACTCCAAGTTCGTAGTTTGACCATATGGCGTGCGCAATCAAAATATTTTCTGCAGTGGCAGATCACTTTCATTTGGGGAAACACGAATATGAAATTTCGCACAGTTATCACAGCAATCACTCTGGCAGTCTCCATCGCAACGTTAGCGTCTCCCGCCCACGCTGCTGACGAGCCGGACATCGCGCAAACACTAAAAGACCTGACTGTCCCTAAGTCAGTTTCGAGCACGGGAAGTTCCCACGTGTAGGCGCCTTCGGATTCAACACGGTACAAGCCCTGGGAATTAACCGTAGCTACACGAGTGACTGGGAGCATTCCTACCGCGCCCTAACAGATGCTGGCGTAGGTTCTGCTACACCTTGGGGAAACGTAAATATTTACCATGCCACGGTCATCCAAGGGGCTGCTGTATATGGCGATGGCGCCTGGTCAGCTTGGCAGCAGTAGCGTCCAAAGCATGAGCCGTCAGGGGTCGGTCAGCTCTGGCCGACCCCCTGTCATTGATGAGGATTAATGTTGCACATCACGAATCTCTCCAAGAGCTACGGTCACAGGAAGATCATCGATAATGTCACATTCAGCATCCCTTCCGCGGGGATTTTTGTTGTCCGTGGCGACAACGGCCACGGGAAGACCACGCTGTTCAAGTGCCTTGCCGGCCTCGAACGATTCAATGGAAATGTTCGCTGGTTGGACACCGATCCGGATGGTCAAATAGCTGCAGCGTTTGATGACTCCGAGGTTCATGGACGACTGACGGGACTGCAAAATCTCAGCATTCTCTTGGATATTTCTCCCAAAGAAGTGTCGGCGGTGCCTGTAGTCAAGCAGTTCATCAGCGATGATCTACTGCGTAGGAGATCATCCTCCTATTCATTAGGGCAAAGAAGAAAACTCAAATTGGCAGCTGCGTTTGCGACCGCAAGACCATGCATTCTGCTCGATGAGCCTGCATCTGGACTCGATGCAGCCGGACGTCGTGCACTTCGTAGGTCGTTAGAATCCGTTGCGGCTAAGAAATGCGTCATCATATCTGATCATGAAGATTCGTCTTACCAAGATTTGGTCTCCTCTGAATTCACTATCCGGCAGGGGAAGGTCCACCGTCAGTTAAATTCGAAACAAGAATCTGATGAATAGGTATATGCGTTCTTTGCGAACAGAAGTGCGTTATCAATTGTGGGGCAGGTCAGTCTTCCTTGCTGTCGGCGGCCTGACGGTTTCACTTCTTTTCGCGTTCACCGGGAGCATCAGCAACGTGACCGCCAGATTGGCCAGGCTACAGGTTACAGAGGCCCAGGCATTGGGTAGCGGAGTGACATTGGCGGACGCCATGGGACATCCGAGCAATGTTGTAGTCCAAGGCGGCCAACGGATGCTGGACAATCCTGTGCGTTTTGACTACGAGGCTGCGTATTTCGCCTACCGCGCTCTCGAAGCACCGTATGCCGTCGGCACCGGTCTGGAGATGATCACTTTCCTGGTGATCCCGCTGCTCTTCTTCGTCTACGGGTGTGGAACAGCTGTAAGTGACATTCGGCAACGCATTTTGAAGGATCGGATTGTCATAGAGGGCCCGGGGCCCTATATCGCTGCGAAGGCTGCCGCAGTGGTTCTGGTTTCATTCGGTGCGACCATGCTTGCCGCCCTTCTGAGCTTCGGAGCGGCACCCCTCCTGAAAGCCCTGTTCCTGCCCGACCTCAGCAGAGATTTTGAGTATGCCGTGGATGACTCAGGCGTGGGCAATCCGGCTGTGCAGGTTGCATTCAGCGCGGGTGTAGCAGTGCTTTTTGGTCTCTTGGGGCTCTTTATTGGGCTCGTGGCCAGGAGCATGCTCATACCGAGCTTGGCCGCTGGAGGGCTGCTCATGCTGATGCCGTTCACCTGGTCATATGATCCCCGGAACATCCTCACGGCCGCCGGTGAAGGTGTATTCAACTATTGGGGCGGATTCAACCCCCGCCCACCGCTTCCTGTGGAGACGACGTTTGGCCTGGGGATGCTGTATGGCGCCCTGGTCCTGGTGGCGCTCATTTCCATCGCGGTATGGTCACGCATGTCAAAGTTCATCTAGCCCCCAAGCACCCTGCGAGTGCAGACAAAAAAGCAGGGCCGGTCAGTGACCGGCCCTGCTTCTTAGTTATCCGAAGACTAGATAGCCTGGATGTTTACTGCCTGGGGACCCTTGGGGCCCTGCTCGACGTCGAAGGAAACCTTCTGGTTCTCTTCGAGGGAGCGGTAGCCCGAGGAGTTGATCGCAGAGTAGTGAGCGAAAACGTCCTGGCTGCCATCTTCAGGAGAGATGAAGCCGAAGCCCTTTTCGGAGTTGAACCATTTTACGGTACCTGTAGCCATTTTTTTCAGTCCTTACTGAAGGTGGAGATTGTCCCGACTTTCGGGTCTCCGGGTGTGGGGTGTTCTCCACCGTTACTTCAGAAGGTCACGATCCGGAAGGATCGTGGGGACTGCCTGAACTACCAAATGCCAAACACAACAACACCGTCAAGTCTACATACATCTGAGCAGATAGCTAGTGCTGGGAAATATTTATCCATCGGATGTTGATCGACGTCCGTCTTGAGAGCACAAAGCGCCTCTGAATACGTCCCGGATCCCACTCCGCTGTTGCCTGTTCTGAAAGCACCCCCAAGCGTAAAGTGCACCCATGGGACCGACCCCGGATACGGTCATCATCGGCGCAGGCCAAGCCGGCCTGACGACGAGCTACTGGCTGACGCAACTCGGCGTCGAGCATCTGATCTTGGATCGACGCGATTCACTCGGCGGCGCTTTCCAGGACCGCTGGGACGGCTTCTACATGAACACCCCGAACCTTTCGCTGGACCTCCCTGGGATGCCGTACGACGGCGACGACCGGGACGCTTTCATCTCCCGCGACGCTGTGGTGAACCTCTTCAGGCAGTACGCGGAGCTGATCTCCGCTCCGGTCCACACGGGTGTCGACGTCACCCGACTATCCGCGGCACCGGATGGCGGCTTCCACCTTGAAACGTCGCTCGGGAGCCTGCGTGCACGAAGCGTTGTCCTGGCAACGGGTGCCTACCAGGTTCCCAAGATCCCGGCCCTGGCCGCCAAGCTCCCTGCAGGCATGACCCAACTGCATACCAATGATTACCGCAATCCGGAGCAGCTGCCGGACGGTGCGGTGTTGATCGTCGGAACGGGTCAGTCAGGGGGCCAGATCGCCGAGGAACTCCACGCCACCGGCCGCGACATCCACCTCTCAGTCTCAATCGTCCCCGAAGCGCCCCGCCGATACCGAGGCCAAGACCTCATCTATTGGATGCTCGAAACCGGCAAACACGGCCCAGACTACGGCGTCAACGCCCTCACCACCGAGGCGCTCCCCTCCCCCGCACTGCGCTTCGCGCCCAACCCGCTGCTCTCTGGTATCGACCGCGGCCACGCCATTCACCTCCGAGAACTCGGCCGGCGCGGCATGCACCTGCACGGCCACCTGGAGACAATCGACGACGGCGACATCACCTTTAGTGACGACCTCCCCGACCGCCTCGCGGCAGTCGAGTCGGTCTTCGCCCAACGCTCGGGAAAAGCAATTGATGCTTACATCGCGGCGGCAGGGATCGACGCGCCGGAGCAGCCTCCCCCGCCGCCAGATAGTTGGCTCCCCCTCGATCAGGTTGAGCTGAACCTCGTCGATTCGGACATCACATCCGTTTTGTGGGCAACCGGCTTCAAGCTCGACTTCGGGTTCGTCGACATGCCACTTGTCGATGAATGGGGCTACCCCAAGCACACGCGCGGTGTCACCGGGATTCCGGGTTTGTACGTCGTCGGGCTCCCTTGGCTAACCCGGCATTATTCAGCCATAGTCGGTGGCGTGGGCTTGGATGCCAGATATGTCGCTGACCGAATCTCCAGCCCGTGAACACTAATTCCACACTCAGGCAAACGCTCCCAGGAGGACGATTCCATGCAAATGCCAAAGCCTTCAGAGGCGGACAAGGAACGCTTCCGCTCGGCCGTTCCCGAAAGTCCAGACGTGGTGGTCAAGCCGATGTTCGGGAACCTCGGCGCTTTCGTCAACGGCAACATGTTCGCCGGCTTGTTTGGCCCCACCATCGGCGTCAAGCTCTCCGTGGCCGACCAGCAGGAGCTGGAGGCCAATCACCAAACGCAACCCTTCGGCCCGGAAGAGCGCCCCATGGGCGGTTACGTCGGTCTTCCCCAGTCCTGGCAGGACGACGCCGAGCAAACTGCGGAATGGGTGGCCAAGGCCTTAGAGAACGTGGCGAAACTGCCGCCGAAAGCACCGAAGGAACCCAAGGCAAAGCTGCCCAAGAAATAGGGAATTCTTCAAGCAAAAGCCCTCGCCAAAAGTGTCAGGAAGTGCTGTGATCCTGCTATGGCATCAATGAATGGGCGGGTTTCCCTCGTGACCGGTGCTACTGGCGGCCTTGGCAAGGCCATCGCTACTGCGCTGGCCCGCGAAGGAGGGACCGTCGTCGTGCTTGGCCGTTCTGAAGCGCGGGCAGAAGACTCAATCCGCGACATCCATGCTGTGGTCCCCAACGCAGCGCTGGAGCCGCTGGCCTGCGATCTCTCAAGCCAGGCCTCAATCCGGTGGGCCATTGAGGACTTCCATTCCCGTCACCAAAAGCTCAACGTGCTCGTCAACGCTGCCGGCGTGTTCCGCAAGGAACGCCAAGTGACCCCGGACGGCCTTGAAGTCACGTTTGCCACCAACGTGATGGGCTATTTCCTGCTCACCAATTTGCTCTTGGACTCGCTGAAAGGCGGTGCAGGTGCCGACGATGCCTGGACTTCGCGGGTGGTCAACATCGCGTCGAAGTATTCGGGTGGACCGTCGGTTACCAAGATCGACTTCGAAGACCTCCAGACCGCCAATCGCAAGTACAGCTATACGCGCGCTACCCCACCAACAATGCTCGGCCGGGTTCTGTTGACGCAGGAGTTCGCGGAGCGCCTTCGCGGGTCGAACGTCGTGGTGAATGCCGTGCACCCGGGCCTGGTTAAGAACACGGGGCTGCTGCAGGACGTTGGCGGACCATTCCGCTGGCTGACGAACACCTTGGGCAAGCCTGCCGAGGAAGCGGCCGATACGCCCGTCTGGCTGGCCACCTCACCGGAGACTGCGGCGGTGTCCGGCAAGCTCTGGGCAAAGCGCAAGCAACTGCCGACGCCGGGCATGGGTTCTGACCCGGCCGCCCGGAAGAGGCTGTGGGAGGAATGCACCCGGCTGGCGAAGATCCTCTGAGCTTCCGCTCAGGAAACTACGCCTCCTTCAGGTCCAGCTGCGGCGCAGGTTTGCGGAACCCTCGCGTCAAGAATGCCAGGTAGGCCAATCCCGCGCCTGCCCAGATCAACCCGAAGGTGAACGACAGGCCACTGAGGCTGGTCCACAGCCAGATCGTAAGCACAAATCCAATGCCCGGAAGCACAAGGTTGTGGATCACGCCACGGGCGCCGCGGACCTTCTGGTCGAAGAAGTAGTGCTTGATCACGGCCAGGTTGACCACGGAGAACGCGACCAGGGCACCGAAGCTGATCAGCGAGGAAATCGTCAGCAGATCCAACACGAAAGCCAGCAGCGACACCGCGGAGGTCAGCAGGATGGGCAACACGGGGGTGCTGAAGCGGGCGTGGAGCCGCCCCAACGCTGCCGGGAACACGCCGCTGCGGCCCATCGAATGAATGATCCGCGAGACCGAAGCTTGGGAGGTCAATGCAGATCCGAGACTGCCGGCAATGTAGGCGGCCGTGAAGAAGGCAACCAGCAACTCACCGCCCGCTGCGCCAATGACCTCGATGGCCGCCGAGTCCACGTCGTTGAAGGTGCTGACGGGGAGAACCAAGTGGCTGATGTACGCGAGTCCCAGGAAAATCATGCCGGCCAGGATTGTGGTGATCATGATGGCGCGGGGCAGATTCCGTTTGGGATCCTTGGTTTCCTCCGCGAAGGTTGAGACGGCGTCGAACCCCAAATAGGAGAGGCAGAGAATTGCGGAGCCGGCGAAGACGGGCGAAAGTCCTTCGGCACCTTCGACGCCGGTGAAGGGCGCCAGTAGGTCAACATTGCCGGTTCCCGTGATGGAGGAAAGTCCCAGAGCCACAAACAACACGATGAAGAGCGCCTGGAGACCCACCACCACAAAGTTGGCCTTCGCAATCGCAGTAATGCCGAGGATGTTCAGCACGGTCACAGCCAAAATCGAGACGACCATGAACACCCACGCCGGAATCGCCGGGAATGCGGCTTCCATGTAGATGCCGATGAGTAGGTAGTTGATCATCGGCAGCAGCAGGTAATCCAGCAGAAGCGACCAACCAGCCATGAAGCCAAGGCCTGGCCCGAAGGAGCGAGTCGCATACGTATAGGCGGATCCACCGAACGGGAACGCCTGCGACATCCGGCCATACGAACGGGCCGTGAACAGCATGACCACCAGGGTCACGGCATAGGCAGCGGAGAGCCGCCCACCAGTTAGCTCCACGACGATGCCGTAGGTGCTGAAGATGGTCAGCGGCACCATGTAGACCAAGCCCAGCAAGACCAGTGATGGAACGCCGAGGACACGGCGCCAACTTTGGGAAGGCGCCTGGGCGGAGGCTGGCCCCACAGGCTTCTCGCCTGCCGGTGTATCAGTTTCGAACGTGGGGGTCATTGGGAATCCTTGGTGGTCATACTGTTGTGTGCTTGGAAGCTGCGACGCTGCAGAACTTCGTAGCGGCGACCGGATCGACGGGGTCGCCGGGATCCTGAAGTGCTGGGGTGGCTCATGGGCGCTTGATAGAGGCCGCTGGCCATGTGATGTGAGATGAAATGAATAGCGTTCATTTATTGTGACGGTGAGGCGGGTCACAGTCAATATGTGACGGGCAATTGTGGAGACTGCGGCGCACGGCCCCCGAGAACGGCGATCTTGGCGGGCTTCAACTAGCCGACGCGAACCTAACGTCAGTCCTACGTGCGAGCTACGCCGCGTCCCTCATCTTCTCGGCGCCCTGGCGCCGCTCAAGGATCACCCAAGCGACCGTCGTCGGGGCCCCGATGAGCACGATAAGTGCCATGCTCCAGAACCCGCTGATCACTTGAGTGGATTGCAGGATCACAACGGTCAACAACAGGAATGTGGATGCAATGTTCAAAATGCGGAGTTTACGTGCAGTAGTCATTTTCACAATCGTTCCCCCCTACGATGTCGTCCACGAAGCGTAACGTCTTCAGTCCAAGAAATTCTTGCGTACGCGGGTATATAGGCATGGGTGGCTTCAGTAACAAAGAAGCGGGGAAGCTGCGGGGGTTCGAATCGACAGAGCCACTCCGAGTGTTTATCTACTGCGCAGCCGCCGCCACCCCAAATACATCTGCGGGCATAGGGCGTTGCAACCTCCAAGTGATCGCTAGCGGCTTGTCCCCGGAATGTTGGACGTAGTCAAGCTGTCCCAGGCATATGTATGGAACGGTTAGGCCAGTGTCGTCCTCAGCCGTATCGCGGGTGAACAGCACTATCTGGGAGGCGTGCGTTCGTCGGTTCAGATATCGCTGACCAACTGGGCTAGTAGCTGAGGTATTGTTCTGCGACTCCCAGTGGAACAACTCGGGACTGATTGCATAGTCCTTGTACATAGTCGTAGCTGAGTGCTTCCGCTGGTCCTTATTCAAGGTGACGAAGAAAGCGTCGGTCGCCGTTGCTGCACTCCACGCCACACCCTCGCGGTGCTGCACGTTCCTTCCGCGCTCGAGCGAGCCATACTCCAGCGCGGCAAGAATTTCCTCGCGCCGGTATGTGGCATGCGAGAGTAGCGGAATGTGTTGGAGCCCAACGCCGAGCCCCTTCGGGGTGTGCTTCGATGCCGCCACGCCCAGGCTGACAATCTGCCGGATCTCGCTGCACACAAACGGATGGCTCCGCAGGTGGTCGAGCCCGTCGTCGTACGTCTTGAAACCGCCTCCGTCGTCCCAAAGGGTGTAGAACAACATCCGCGCGAATGTCTGTTCCCGTGGCCCCAAGTCCGCGTAGCGGGGTGCATCCGCGCCTACAAGCATGGTGTAAGCCGCAGCCCGCTCGGGATCATCGACGTGGATGAAGGCAGCCATACGACCCAGGAGCTTCTTCTCCTCCGTATGCGAACGGTCGTGGTGGGTTCCCTTGAGCACGGACTCAAGACCCGAGAAGCCCTCAATCAATTGCGCTTGGCGGAGGTAGCTCGTCCACGAGTCCCAGGTTGACCGGTAGATGGACTTCAGGTCGCTGCCCGATTCTCGCAGATACGCAGCCAACTCGGTTTCCGCATAGGAGGCTATGTCCCTAACCAACTGCGCGCGGTTGAAACGCAGCTGCGCCTTGATGTTATCCAGGACCACCTTCTGCGCCACCCTATCGAGCACGATTTGTGAGCCCGACGGAAGGAACGGAAACTCGTCCTCGACCGCTTTCTTCAGATCCGTCCGCCCGTACCCTGTCAGAGCCCGATAACGGAGATCGAACCGGAATTCACGGCGCTGTTGGCCAATGAAATCCAGGACAGTGAGAACAGCCTTATCGTCCGCTCGGCGCAAGCCGCGTCCCAGTTGCTGCAAGAAGATTGTGGCGCTCTGGGTGGGCCGCAGCATCAGAATGGTGTCCACCTGCGGGATATCCAGGCCTTCATTGAACAGATCCACAGCAAAAATGCAGTTGATTTCACGGTTACGAAGCTGTTCGAGAGAGCGTGCACGTTCCGCCTCGTCAGTGCCACCGTCCACGGCTACTGACGGAATGCCGGCAGCGTTGAATACCTTTGCCATGTAGTGGGCATGTTGGACCGAAACGCAGAAGCCAAGGGCTCGCATGTGTTCGGTTCCAGTTACTTTGTCTCGGAGCTCGCGGATGACCTTAGCGGCCCGGACATCATTGCCCGTGTACAAGCGATCCAGTTGACCGGTGTCGTAATTGCCGCGTTTCCATTCCACCTGGCTGAGATCTACGTCGTCAGATACGCCAAAGTAGTGAAACGGTACTAAGAGGTCGGCATCCAACGCATCCCAAAGACGAAGCTCGCTGGCAGTGCGACCGCCGAAGTACTCGTTGGCTACGTTGCCGCCGTCCCCCCGTTCCGGGGTAGCCGTAAGCCCCACAAGCTGCTGAGGTTGAAGATACTCAAGTAGTTTGCGGTATGTGGGCGCCATGGCGTGGTGGAACTCGTCGATGACAACCACGTCGAACTGGTCCGATTCAAGCGTCTCGACGCCGAGGGACGCAAGTGACTGTACCGAGGCGAACACGTGATTCCAGTGGCTCGGTTTGTGCTCTCCTACATAAAGTTCGCCGAAGGCACCGTCCTGAATGACATTCCGATACGTGCGGAGCGACTGCTTCAGAATCTCCTGTCGGTGGGCCACGAACAGCAGTGTCAACGACCTTCCAGCGGCTTCGCAAAGGCGTTGATAGTCAAGAGCAGCGATGACCGTCTTTCCGGTCCCAGTCGCGGCCACGAGAAGATTCTTTGTGAAGCCCTTTGAACGCTCAGCTTCAAGATCTTCAAGCATTTCCTCTTGATGAAGGAATGGCACCATTTCAAGCCCTGTGACAGCGTCGGGCGCCGAGGTTCGTTTGCCCCCACTTCGTTCGAGGGCGGCGTCGAGCTTATCGCCGTCACGATCAGGATCGTAACTCTGGAATGCACGCTGTTCCCAGTAACTATCGAAAGTGACCTCAAATTTCTTGAGCAGGTCGGGCGTCGCCACAGAACTAAGTCGCACATTCCACTCGAGACCGTCCAGAAGTGCTGCCTGGCTAAGATTGGAACTGCCCACGTACGCAGTGTCAAAGCCGGTTTCCCGCCTGAAAAGCCAAGCCTTTGCATGAAGGCGCGTTGCCTGTGTTTCATAGCTGATTTTCACTTCGGCGTCGTAACGGCGCACGAGTTCATCGATGGCCCGACGTTCAGTGGCTCCCATGTACGTAGTGGTGATGACTCTAAACTTCACGCCACGCTCACGAAGTTGCTCCAGGGCTGGCTCCAGAAGCCGCAGTCCGGTCCAGCGCACGAAAGCGCAGAGGAGATCTACAGTGTTGGCTGACTCGATTTCAGTTCGGAGCTCGGCAGCCAGATTCGGCTCGTCCTTATTATTTGTAAGAAGTGCCGAATCGCTGAGCTTGGTGCTGGGGCGTCGAAGCTGTCGCCGCTTCAAGGCATCCGGCCGGTGCAGCGAAAGCAGCTGCTGAGGGCCTGGCGTGATCTGATTGTCTGTCTGGATCTCGGCCAGGAGTCGGTTTGCCAAGGCAACTCGTTCTTCTGGCCTTGCGGCTATGAGTGCGCTTCGGACGGCATCGGCGACGTGACGGGACAGTACGTCCGGAGTATCGTTCTCGTCGACGTTGATAACTGACGCTTGCAGCCCCGGCACCAGTTCGAGGTCGGCTGCGACGCCCGTCGTGTGGAGAAGCTCGTATAACCCCTCCGGCAGGCTAGCTCCTGCGGTCCCCCCAATGAATGTATTCACTGCGCCAGGGTATTGGGTAGGTGCGACAAAAAACAAAGATTATAGGGCGAATTCTCTTGCCACTTGTGAATAACATTCAGTCCTTTGGGACGTCAGTCCTTTGAGAACGGATTAGGGACAAGCTCAAGATTCGCCCGCCTGTCGGCCCGGATCCCAACGCATATACAAACGCCAGTGGGGTCGTCGAGCATTACCCTCTTGCAGTCACCTGAGTGTCTCCGCCTTTGACCGAAGACTTGCTCCCACATCAGCCCCCGGCCGCTGCACCAAAAACACCGCCCCCAGCACCAGCACCGCCCCCACCAATTGCCGCCCCGACAACGCCTCCCCCAGGAACACGAACCCCAGCACCGTAGCCACAAGCGGGCTCAGGAATCCTAGGATGTTCAGTGACGCCAGCCTAGGAAAGTACTTTCCCAAGCTGCAGAACGCCACACAGTTATCACCAGCCACAGGGAAGCCGGTAAATTTGATCCCAGAAGTTCTGACCCTCGGTGAGTACCACGCCGCACCTCACGAAAGCAGGATCATATGACTGTCTCTCCCCTCATTTGGGGCATCACCATCGTCGTTATTCTGGCGCTGCTCGCCTTCGACTACTTCTTCCACATTCGGAAGGCGCACGTCCCGTCGCTCAAAGAAGCAGCCATCTGGTCCTCCATATACGTAGGGTTAGCCGTGCTCTTCGGAGTCCTGGTCCTGATATTCGGCGGCGGCCAAATGGGTTCGGAGTACTTCGCCGGCTACATCACGGAGAAGGCCCTCTCGGTGGACAACCTCTTTGTGTTCCTGATCATCATGGCGAGCTTCAGGGTCCCTCGTGAAGATCAGCAGAAGGTCCTTCTCTTCGGCATCGTATTCTCGCTGATCGCCAGGACCGGCTTCATTTTTCTGGGCGCAGCACTCATCAATTCGTTCGCGTGGGTGTTCTACATCTTCGGCCTCATCCTGCTCCTGACGGCCGGCAACCTCCTCAAGCCCGGCGACCACGGGGACGGTCAGGCTAACAACTTCATCATCCGCATGGCCAAGAAGCTCTTCCACACCACGGATAAGTACGACGGCGACAAACTCTTCACCATGGTCAACGGCAAGAGGGCCCTTACTCCCATGCTGCTGGTAATGGTGGCCATCGGCGGCACGGACATCCTGTTCGCCCTGGACTCCATTCCGGCGATCTTCGGCCTGACCCAGAACGTCTTCATCGTCTTCACAGCCACAGCGTTCTCACTGATGGGCCTGCGCCAGCTCTACTTCCTGATCGACGGCCTGCTGGACCGCCTCATCTACCTCTCCTACGGCTTGGCTGCCATCCTCGCCTTCATCGGCGTCAAGCTGATCCTGCACGCCCTGCACGAGAACAACTTGCCGTTCATCAACGACGGCGAGCACGTCAACGTCATCGAAATCACCACGGGCCTTTCGCTGAGCGTCATCATCGGCGTCCTGATCATCACCGTGGTGCTCTCACTGATAAGCCCCGCGGGCAAGGCCCAGACTGCTATCAACAACGCCCGCCGTCACGCCGTCAACTACCTCGACCTCGACTACACGGCCGACGCCAACGAGCGTGAGCGCATCTACCGGGCCCTGACTGCGGAAGAAGCCCAGATCGTGCAGATGCCTTTGAAATACAGGAACAAGGCCAAGGACGTTGAGACCATCCGCGAGCAGGTCGCCGAAGCGCACCGCCAACACGAGGCGTTCCTCAACCGCTAAGGCCCGTCAAACGTCAGGCGCCCAGGAGCACGCAGATCTGATCCCGGATCTCGTCGCCAACCTGGGCGTCTGTGAATCCCATGGTGGCCGACGACGACATGCTGACGAACATGATCGATGAAATAATCCGCGCCAGCTTCGCCGGATCGCGGGCAACCAGCTGATCGTCCCGGCCAAGGATCTCGGCGATGGCTTCTTCTGTGCGAATGGTGAGAGACAGCGCTTCTGCATGGTGCGGCTCGGCGGGATCCCCGAAGACGATTTCCTTCAGGTAGGTTCGGCCGTTCTCGATCTGGACTCGGTTGCACTCAATGATGGGACTGATGATGGCCATCACTGCGTCGAGAACAGCCTTCTCCGTGGAAGCGGCCTCAACGCCCGAGGCGAGCGCCTCAGCGTATTTCATGTTGTGTACCAGCAGCAGCAGCTCCGCCTTGGTCTTGGCGTAGAGGAACAAGGTTCCCGATCCGACGTCGGCCTTTTCAGCCACCTGCTGGGTGGTGACCTCATCCACTCCGTATTGGGTGAAAAGTTCTCGTGCGGCCGCGGTGATGCGGTCAAGCTTCTCCTGCTTATTCCGCTCACGTCGGCCAAGTGTCTGGGGCGCAGGCTGCATTCAGCTACCGTACCAGCGGTCCGCCAAATCAGCGGCCAAGAAATTCGAGGGCTACTGGGACAAACCTGTCATGGAATTGGAAGATGCCGCCGTGCCCTGAATCGGGGTAGATGACCAGCTCGCTGCCCGGAATCCTTCGGTGCATGTCGCCGGAAAGCTTGGAGGGCACCATGCGGTCGTTATCGCCGTTGGCGATCAGCGTCGGCTGGGTGATGACTCCCAGATCGGCCGACGGCGACAGCCCCCACCGCCTGATGGCCTTCAGTTGGGTCTGGAACGCCTGGAGCTTGATGGGCGCCTCGCGGTTGGTGGTGCGTTCCTTGAGCCGATTAATGAACGCCCTCGCAGCGGGCTTGCCGGCGGTGTTCCGGTTGAAGAACAGGAACTCCTTGGGGTCCTGCCGGGTGAGGGTAGCCCTGAGCATGTCGTAGTAAGTGATACCGATGATTTTCTGGATGCCCTCCCCGCCAGCAGGACCGGTACCAGCCAGGACAAGTTTGCGGACAAGCCCGGGATGCTTCACTACCAGCGACTGGGCGATCATGCCACCGAGTGAGAAACCGAAGAGATCCACCTTCTGATACCCGAGGGCGTTGATGAAGCTCACGGCGTCGTCGGCCATGCTTTCGATGCTGTCCGGAACGGTTCCCGTTGAGGCGCCCACGCCGCGGTTGCTGAACGTGATCACGTGATGTTTCTCGGTGATGGGATCGATGATGCGCGGGTCCCAATTGTCCATGGTCCCGGCGAGATGAATCAGGAAGACTACTGGGATTCCGCCCTTGGGCCCCATTTCACGGTATGCGTAGCTGACGCCGTTAGCCGTCACGGTTTTAGCGGGCACCTGGAAGTAGCTGCTTTGGTTTTGCTGTTCACTGCTCATGATGTTCGTCCTGTCGGTTTGAGTGGTTAGAGATGGCTAACAACGGTCTTGCCGCGGACGCCGCCCTTATCAAGGGCTGCCAGAACGTCGGAGGTCTGATCGAACGGAATGACCCGTCCCACTATTGGCTTGATGTCTCCGGCGTCGATGAGTGCTGCGATCTCGCGCAACTGCTTGCCGTTGGCCTGCATGAAGAGGAACTCGTACGTGACTCCCAACCGGCGGGCTTGGCGGCGGATCCGCGAGCTGAGCAGGGTCATCAACCCGAGCAGAACTGGGTTTCCGCCCAGCTGGCGTGCGAAGCCGGCATCCGGCGGCCCTGCGATGCCAATGGCCCGGCCACCCTTCTTCAGGACCTTCAAGGAGCGCTCCAGGTTCTCGCCCCCGAGGCTGTCAAGGACCAGGTCGTAGTCGTGAAGGATCTCCGTGAAGTCCTCGGACCGGTAGTCGATCACCACATCCGCTCCGAGTTCCCGAACAAAGCCCCTGTTCCCGGCACTGACCGTAGTAGCTACCGTGGCCCCGAGGTACTTAGCGAGCTGGATAGCGATGGAGCCCACTCCCCCGGCGCCCGCGTGGATGAGTACTTTCTGGCCCGGGCCCACGGAGCCCCGCTCAACAAGTGCCTGCCACGCGGTCAGCGCCACCAGCGGAAGCGAGCCGGCCTCTTCCATACTGATGGTTGCCGGCTTGATGGCCAGGTCTTCCTCGGCGACAGCGACTCGCTCCGCGAACGTCCCGATGCTGTCATTTCCGGGGCGTGCAAACACCTCGTCGCCGGGTTTGAAGGACCGCACCTTCTCCCCGATCTGCACAACGGTACCGGCCACATCATGACCAAGAACCTGCGGCAGCTTGTAGGGGAGGACCTGCTTGAACTCCCCCAGCCTGATCTTCTCGTCGAGCTGGTTCAGTCCGGCGGCTTTCACTTGGACCAGTACGTCATGATCCCCGAGCACGGGCTCCGGGACGTCGATCTGCTGCAACGGTTGCTTGTATTGGGTGAGGACGAAGGCTTTCATGGAACGCTCCTTGGATAATTACTGACTTAACTCAATTATGAGCGCACTCAGTAATTTGGTCAAGGAGCAGTTCTATGGCTTGACGGCGCTTACCCCGGGAGGGAAGGACGCGGACCTGCGGTACCCACTCGGGCTGACCCCGTACTCGCGCGAAAACGCAGCGCTGAACGTGAAGGCGTTGCTGTAGCCGACTTCCTCGGCAATCACGGCAGTGGTGACGGTGCTGGACGCCAATCTGTCCGCGGCCAGCGCCAGTCGCCGCGTGGTCAGGTAAGCCATGGGTGACTGCCCGACGGCGGCACGGAAGCGGGCGGCCATGGTCGCCCTTGAGACGTGGCACCTCAGTGCCAATTCAGCCACGGTCCATGGCGCCGCCGGTTCCTGGTGCAGGGCCGCGAGTGCCCGGGTAACGATAGGATCGCGGGTTCCAGCGGCCCAACTCGGATTGCCGGATTCGGCGCGGTCTGCGTTGATGCGCACCAACTGCAGCAGGAGAAGGTCCAAGATCCGCCGCTCAACAACCGCTTGCCTCAGGGCGCCATCCACGATTGGAGCCAGTTCTTGCGGGGCTGGGTTCCGGCAAATCACGTACGCGCAGCACTCTCCATTGCTGGCGCGGTGGGACTGCTGATCCCGCTAAACCCCTAAACCGCTGGCTTCCGCCACATCACCGCAAGCACCAGCACTACAACACTGAGGCCAAGCATCACCAGGACCATGGTCCCCCAGTTCGCCTGGTTCACGCCCGGGCCGTAGAGCACGCCAATCAGTACGGTCGCGGTGATGGCTCCGAGGTAGCGGCAGGTCTGGAAGATACCGGCGGCCACTCCCCTTTCTTCGGGACGGGCAGAAACGTAGAGGCCTTGGTTAGACGCTGTGCTGACCACCCCGTACGGCACACCCATCAACGCCGTCAGCACGAACACCAGCGGCGCCCACAGAGTCATGGTCAGGAACCCGAGAGTGCCGGCCGCAATAGTCAGGATCAGCACCCCGGTGATCAGGACGGGACGCACGCCGAACCGCTCAATGAACCGCACGGTTAGTGGCGTCACCACAACCGACAACGCCGCGAGGGGCAGCATGAGCAGGCCCACCACGCCGGCGTCGTAATGCCCCGCCTCCTGCAGCAATTGCGGAAGGCCGAAGAACGCAAAGTAATAGACGCCGCTGAACACGACGAACAGCAGGTAGACCAGCAGCAGCGGCCGGTTCCTGCCCAGCAGACGGAGGTCCAGAAACGGCGGTTGGAAGCGCAGCTCGCGCCAAGCGAACAGCGCGCCGATCACAGTGGCAGCACCCAACAGATACCAGCGGTAGCCGGGCAGCACGTTGAGCAGCGCCATCATGGCAAGCATTAGTGAGGTGACGAACGCCAGTATGCCGGGGATGTCCGAATCGCGGATCAGTTGGCCGAGCCTGCCGGTCTCACGCCCGGAATCCACAGGCGCCACTTTGTAGACCACGATCATGGCCAGCAAGGCGATGGGCACATTGATCGCGAAGAGCGCCTGCCACCCGACCAGGCTCACCAAGAGCCCTCCCACCACGGGCCCAACAGCCGCCGCCGAGGTGTTCGCCATCTGGATCCGGCCCAACGGCCGCGTGGACGGCAAATTGGCCAGCCGGCTCAGCTCGGTGACCATCACGACGGCGGACGGGTACGCCGTCGCGGTCCCTACAGCCATGAGCGCGCGGGCCACACAGACCAAGGCGAAGTTGGGCAGGAACGGCGCGATCGCGCATGTGACCGCCACTAAGGCCATACCGAACATGAACAGGCGTCGCGGACCGAAACGATCTGCGAGCCGGCCCATCAGGGGCTGGCCAGCGGCGGACGCGAGATAGAACGAGGTGATCACCCAGGTGACGGTGGCGACGTCGAGCTCGAAATGCTCCCGCAACACCACCAGCGCCACGGCGATCATGGACGAGTTCAGCGGGTTCAGCGCCGTCCCGAGGCTCAGCGCAGCAATTGCGAGGCCGGGACGAGGTTTGTTGGCGGTCACCCGTCCAAGTCTGCTCCATGGTTGCCTCGGGTCACGAACCCGAGTCACCACACCGGGTAACAGGGCGGACGCCGCCCTAGCTTTGGACCACCCATCGATGCCGGGTAGGGACCTAGGGCTTATCCGAAGTGGCTCCGCCGCAGGGCATTCAGGCGGGCGTTGTATTCAGTATCGTCGATCTCACCGCGGGCAAACCTTTCCGCGAGAAGCTCCTCCGCTCCGCCCGTACGGTGCGGCCCGCCAGCGTACCTCCGGCTGCCGGCACCCATGGACCGGGCAAGAAAGACGATCGCAGCGATGATCACTCCCCAAAACAGTATGAAACTCACAGCCATGAGTGCGTATCCCCAGACGCCCATGTTCCCGTCCCAATACATCATGGCTACTCCTTCAGACCAGCGGGCGCGTCCGTGCTCCCGGCCTCCACTATCCCCCGGCAAGGAGCGGCGCGTCAGAGTCTTAAGTCCCCCGACGGCGGCAAACATCGGAGCGGCTACTCCTCGAAGTGCGTGGTGATCTTCCCTGATGAAACTGCGGAGATGATCGACTTGGCCAGGTGCCGCAGCTTGATGTTGCGGTTACTGGACGCGGTACGAAGGATGGTGAAGGCCTCGTCCTGGCTGCAGTGGTTCTGAGCCATGATGGCCCCGACCGCAAGATCGATCACCGTGCGGGACTGCATAGCCGCTGCGAGGTCGTTCCGGGCATCGCTGAGCTGCGCGATCTTCAGCGCGAGCCGCAACGACTTTGAGGCGTGCGATGCGAACACTTCAGCCCGCTCTACGTCCGCTTCGCTGAACGCGTCCGGCTGCTCGGAGTAAAGGTTCAACGCCGCACGCGTATCGCCTTCCACCAAAAGCGGGACGCTCAGGATGGATCGCAGCCCTGAATGCGAGGCAGCCTGCACATAGTCGGGCCAGCGGTGTTCCTGAAGAAGGTCTGGCACCATCACCGGCGTGAGCTTGTCCATGGCCGTGAGGCAAGGGCCATCAAAGTCGTTTTGAAGCTCGTCCATTGCTCTGGCGCGATCGTCGCTGCTGGCTGCGGTGGCCGACTTCTTGCGACGCAATACGGTGATGCCACAGAAGACGGGTGCTTCTGTGTGCGAGAGGCTTTCGGCGGAGAAAGCCGCCAGATCGCCGAGAAAAGCCTCGACGTCTTCGCTGCCCAGGACGAGATCCAAAAAGTATCCATTCTGGAGAGCTTCCTGCTCAGGGCGGGGGTTGACCATGCACGTTCCTACTGACTGAAATGCGTCCCCAGCAGACAGCAAAGGAGCGAATATTGCCGCCCTCTGCAAAACGGTCTGGCAATACCTTATCGCCCAACGATCAACGGTACAAAGTGCTGCACGGAACGGCCTGACCTGCGGATACGTGAGTCCGAATGTGCCATTTGTCAACTAAGGCAAGGGTTTCACGCAACCCGAAAAGTAAGTATGCTTACTAACACAATCCGAGATCCGCCATCCGGACAGTTAGTACAAAGGAGTCATCTGATGGGCGTAGAAGACAGCATCCCCAAGGCCACCGAAAACGCAATGGAAGACCTCGCCGGTACCTCCGATCCCGTCGACGACGGGCATGTCCCCGAACCCGGAGAGAAGGACGACGACATCCAGGTTCACTCCTCCATCAGCGAAGGCTCAAACGCCATGGACGAGGACTCACCCAACGGCAATCGCAAAGGCGGACAGGGCCGTCATCGTGCGGACGGAGCGCCCGACGGCGGCCGGGGCTAGGAAAGAGCGCTAGGAAGCCGGGGCCGCCGTCGAGCCCCTCACCACCAGCTCCGTTCCCAGTTCGATCCTCTGCGGCAACTCCTCGTCCCCTTCAAGGTGACGGAGGAGTGCGCGCATGGCAGTCTCGGCCATCTGGACCACTGGCTGGCGGATGGTGGTGAGGCCGGGCTCGATCCACTCGGCAGCGGGAATGTCGTCGAAGCCGATAATGGAGAGGTCCTCCGGAATGCGCAACCCAGCGGATCGGGCTGCGCGGTAGGCACCGAGGGCCTGTGCGTCGTTACCGGTGAAGATGGCCGTCGGTCGCTCGGGAAGTGCCATGAGAGCTTCAGTCCCCCGGGCGCCGGACTCGGTGGAGAAGTCACCCGGAACCATGAGCGCAGAATCAGCCTCAACCCCACCTCGCCGCAACGCCGCCAAATACCCGTCCTCGCGGGCACTGCTGCACTGCAAATCCTCACGGCCTCCAATCATGCCGATCCGGGTGTGGCCAAGCTTCAGCAGATGCTCGGTTGCCGAGAAAGCACCGTCCCAGTTGGCGGCGCCAACCGTCATGAGGTCCGGTCCCGGCTGCCCCACTGGATCGATCAGGATCACGGGGATGCCAAGCGATTTAATGCGCTGGATCTGCTTGGAGTCCAGTTCGTAAACAGCCAGCAGCACGCCGTCGGACTTGCGCTCTGCTAGGTTCGCCAGCCACGGGCGGATCCGCGAACCGTCCAGCGACAGGCTGCTGACCACGGTGCCGTAACCGGCTTCCTGAGCCACGCGTTCCACGCCCTCGATGATCTCGCACGCCCACTCGGAGCCCATGCCGGGGAACACCAGGTCAATGAGGCCGGCCTTTTTGCTGCGCTTGGCAGGCCTGCGGGCGTAGTCGCGCTTGGCGATGATCTCTTCAACTTTGGCGCGGGTGGCCGCGGCGACGTGCGCGTGGCCGTTGAGGACCTTGGAAACCGTGGGCACGGAGACGCCAGCCTCCCGCGCAATCTCGCTGATCGTTGCACGCCCTGAATCCTGCTTGGTCACCACGGTCCCCACCTTCCAGCCGGAATTTACGTCCCAGCGACGACAGTTTCGGAAACTTCCCACGCTTGGATCCGGCCGCACATGCCATAGATCCTGCGGGATTTCCGTTCGCCCATCGTAGTCCTCGCCTCCTGCAAGTAGAAACTTTCCAACGACCCGAGAGAATCCAACTGCTGCCCCGTCACGGCTGCCTGCCGTTCCGCTCCCCCGCTGAGAAGGTCCCGCCAGCCCTCCGTCCTGGCGCTCACCAAACCCGCCGCTGCCGCATGGAATTCCGCGAGCGCCGAGACTCCCGACTCCAACACCGCGGCCTTCAGCTCCAGATACCCCTCCAACGCCAGATCCCGACGACGGCGCGCAGCCGCCTCAGCTGCAGCGTCACCGGCGTCGGCGTCTTTGAACACCAAGGTTGCGGCGCGAGAGTACGCGTCGACGTCCACCAAGTGCTCGGCAGCGAAAGTCAGGACGGCGTCCCCATTCTCGGGCAGCCCGGCATTCTGCATCACCACGAGGACCCTGAGGTCGCCACTGTCGTTGATGGCGCGGTGGATAGTGCCGGGCGTGAACCAGACAACAGTCCCGGGCGCGAGCGGAGTAGAGGTAAAGCCGCGCGAATCCAGGGTTTCCAAGCGGCCTGTCCCCTGCTGCACTACATAGGCCTCCGTCGATGCCGTGTGCATATGCGGAGACCCGCCGGCTGCGCCGTCCAACCCCGGCCAATCGTAGATACTGACCTCGGACACCGCCGTGGCGCCCGGGAAAGAGGTGCGCATGTCAGGTGAGGTGCGCATGTCAGGTGAGGTGCACATGTCAGGCCCAGGCATCCAGCGCGGACTTAGCGGCGTCGGCGAGCGCGGCGGCTTGCTCGTCTTCCAGCGAACCGTCGGTAATCACGACGGCGTAGCGGTAGCTGAGCGGTTCGCTCACCTTCAGGGGGACTACTTCGCTGAAGAACGGGGCCGAGCCGAGGCAGGCGAACATGGAGGAGCGGGCGAACCACTGATTCGCGGCGCCAGGGTTGGCTTGGTCCTCGACGAACAGGATGCTGGACTTCCGGCATGTGTCGTCGTGCTGGCCAGTGAAGGCGATCCAGGGTGAGCGGGTGCCCATGAACTCGTCCGCGCCGGTCCCGTTTTCTGATCGGAACTCACCGCCGGTGAAGGATCGGGGTCCACGCCAGAACAGGCCACCGTAGCCAGCGTTGTCGCGGCCTTCCGTGGTGGGGCTTCCGATGTCGATCTGTCTGCCGGAGACGTTCTCCATGGTGGTTTCGAAGAGGAGTGCCCACGCGTTTCCGGCCGGAAGGAGTTGGATGGCAAAGCGACGCTTTTCACTGATGAGGGGTTGGCCCTGCTGCCCGGGTCCGACGGGTTGGGCAGTCCAAAGCATTGTTTCTGTGGCGGTAATGGAGGTGCCGGATTCCTCGATGCTAGTGAACGCCTGATGGTTCATGGCGCCGTTGTTGTCCAGGTTGGCGTAGCCGGTCTCCCGTGTGTAGGTGGCTCCGCCCCAGAAGTTGTGCTCGCCTACGTTCGGCAGCGCCCAGGAAAGACCTTTGTGCCACACGTGGTCCCATGGCCGGGAGATGGTGACTTCGTCTCCTTCCAAGGTGGTCAGTGGATGGAAGTAGGGGCGGGGGCTTTCGTACTGGTCATCGGCCGGGAGGTAGGTGTAGCTCGCGATGTCTTGGTCCCCCACCGTGAAGGTTAGGGAACGGCCGTCGTCGCTATAGCTAAGGGTGTCGGTCACGGCGGACTGGGCGGTGGTGGTCATGAGGGTTCTCCGGTTTCAGTGAAGGAATTTAGGCGCGGGCTGTGGAGGCCAGGACACGGGTACCGCGGCCGTCGCCGTCCATGCCCTCGTAGAAGGCATGGCCGGGGACGATTTCCCCGCGGCGCACAGCTCGTCCGGTGAAGGCCGAAGCGTAAATTGCGGCAGCGAACTCCAGCGTCTGCCGCGCTGAGTCCGCGCCGGCTGGGAGCGGCAGCCCGGCGTCGAGCGCGTCATACATGGCAAGGAACTGAGCGGAGTGTCCGCTCCCCCGCTCCAACGGTTGGCCGGTCCACGCACCTGAAACGGCCTCATCGTGTCCGGGTGCCGCCGTGATGGTCCAATCCTTGGTGCTGTAGCCGTAAAGGTGGCTGAGTTCGATGGTGGCGAACTCGCAGTCGACGCGGATGTCCGAAGTTTCGCGCGGTGAAAGCAACGAGTTGATCACCGTTGCGGCGGCGCCGTTGTCGAAGCGGACCAGCGCGGCGGAAAAGTCCTCGGTGGAGGTTGCTCGAGCTTGCCTTGAGGCGATGGCGCTGACCTCTTCCCACGGACCGAGCAGGTGGAGGAGAAGATCGAACTGGTGGATGCCGTGCCCCATGGTGGGTCCGCCGCCCTCCGCCTTCCAGGTGCCACGCCAAGGTAGGTCGAAGTACTCGTCCGGGCGGTACCAAAGGGTATCGCAGCGGGCCACGAGTGGGCGGCCAAAGTCGCTGCCGCCGATGAGGCTCCGTGCGGCTGCCGAGGCATCGCCGAACCGGTGCTGGAACACGCAGGAGAACTGCGCGCCGCCTCTGGCTTCGGCCTCGTTGAGGCGATCGAAGTCGGCCAGGCTCAAGGCCGGCGGTTTCTCTGACAGCACGTGCGCCCCGGCCTCGAGGCACTCAATTGCCTGGTCAATGTGCATCATGGGCGGTGTGCAGAGATGCACGATGTCCGGCTTGGCCTCGGCAAGCAGCTCCGTGAGGCTCTGGTAGCGGCCGGCTATTCCGTGGTTGTTGGCGAAGGCCTGTAGGCGTGCGTCGTCAACATCGCATGCGGCCACTAACTCGGCCCGATTGTCTGTGCGGGCGAGGTTGGATGCGTGCACTGCCGCGATTCCACCTGTGCCCACGATGGCCACTTTGTACGTCTGCATGTGTGAGTCTCTCCGTCGAGCTTGCTTGATCATGTCCGAAAGTTTCGTATCGCCATGTGAGGAATTTCCATGACTGAATTCCCGTCAGTGCTCAACGCTATGGAGAGCGGTCAAGCTAAGTCAAGGGATATGGGCTATGGAAAGTAAACATGGATTTCTGATAGTTTCTAAAAATCATCGTCAGAATCCAAGGAGAAGCCTGTGAGCACCGGCGCCGCCGATCAGCAAGCACTTGCCCGCATATCCGCATCGGACGTCGTGGAGCACCTCATACGTGAAATGACCCTTGAGGAAAAGCTCGCGCAACTGGTGGGAGTGTGGGTCAACGCATCCACTGACGGCGATTCCGTGGCTCCCTTGCAAAGCCAGATGGCCGGTGACACGCGTTCTTGGGATGACATCATCGCCAACGGACTCGGGCAGATCACTCGCATGTACGGCACCGTCCCCGTGGAACCCTCCGAAGGCGCGCGCCGCCTGGCCGCAGCCCAGGAACAGATCATGGCCGCCTCCCGCTTCGGAATACCAGCGCAGGTTCACGAGGAATGCCTGGCCGGTCTGGCTGCCTGGAAGGCCACGGCCTTCCCTGTACCACTCGCCTGGGGCGCTACCTTCAACCCTGTGTTGGTGCGGGAAATGGCATCCCGTATCGGAGCGACCATGCGGTCCTTGGGCATTCACCAAGGTTTGGCCCCCGTCCTGGACGTGGTCCGCGATCTCCGTTGGGGCCGGGTGGAGGAAACCATCGGCGAAGACCCGTATTTGGTGGGCACGGTGGCCACCGCGTACGTGCAGGGCCTGGAAACAACCGGAATCGTGGCCACCCTCAAGCACTTCGTGGGCTACTCAGCTTCCCAGGCGGGCCGCAACCACGCGCCCGTCTCCATGGGCCCCCGAGAACTCGCCGACGTCATGCTGCCGCCGTTTGAAATGGCGATCCGCCACGGGGCCGCGCGTTCGGTGATGCACGCTTACACCGACGTCGATGGCGTACCGGCCGCCGCGAACCGCGCCCTTCTCACCGGGCTGCTTCGTGAGGACTGGGGCTTCGCCGGGACGGTAGTGGCCGACTACTTCGGCGTCGCGTTCCTGGACATCACCCACGGAGTAGCCGCTGACTCCGGTGACGCTGCCGTGCTGGCGCTGTCCGCAGGCGTTGACGTGGAATTGCCTACTGTGAACTGCTTTGGTGAGCCGCTGCTGCGTCGTATCCGCGACGGAGTACTGGACGAATCCGTGGTTGACGAGGCACTGCGACGGGTACTCACGCAGAAGGCTGAGGTTGGGCTGTTGTCGCCCGACTTCTCGGCCGTTCCTCCGGTGCTATCCGGTAGTAGTGCGGCTGGTTCGATTGAGTTGGATCCCTCCGAGAACCGTGCGTTGGCGCGAGAGGTGGCCGCCCAGTCTCTGGTGTTGTTGAGCAACAGGAAGTTCCGTGATGCTCCGGCCCTGCCACTCGAACCGGTGGGCTCCCTGGCAGTTGTGGGTCCGTTGGCCGACGACCCCTTCGCCATGCTCGGCTGCTACTCCTTCGACGCCCATGTTGGTGCGTCGCATCCCGAGGTGCCGATGGGTATCTCTGTTCCTTCAGTCGCGGCCGTTGCAGCTGGGCGGTACGGATCTGTGCTCAGCTCAGTCACCGGTAATTGCGAATCGGCCACGGACGAGCAGATCGCCGAAGCCTGCCGTGTAGCGTCCGGCGTGGACACCTGTGTGGTGGTGGTCGGCGACAACGCCGGACTGTTTGGCCGGGGCACCTCGGGCGAAGGCAACGACGCCGCGGACCTCCGCCTCCCCGGCGACCAGCACCGGATGCTGGACCGTGTTCTCTCTGCATGCGAGGCGTCCGGAACTCGTGCCGTGGTGGTGGTTCTCAGCGGGCGACCCTACGCACTGGGCGACTTTGTTGACCGGGCACACGCGATCGTCCAAGGCTTCTTCCCCGGCGAAGAAGGTGGCGAGGCACTCTGGGATGTGCTGACCGGCGTCGTGAATCCTTCCGGCAAGTTGCCTGTCTCGGTGCCCCGAACCTCCGGTGGCCAGCCAGGCACGTACCTTCATTCCAAGCTCGCCGGTCCCAGCGGGGTCAGCGCGCTGGACCCCTCGCCGCTGTTCGGTTTCGGGCACGGCCTTTCCTATACGACGTTTGAGCTGTCCGATCACCAGCGCAGTGCGCCGACGATGTCGACGTCGGACTCGGTGGTTGTGAGTTGCTCTGTGACGAATACTGGTTCGCGTGCTGGCGCTGAAGTTGTCCAGCTGTACCTGACGGACCCGGTGGGCGAAGTGGTTCGTCCCGTCCGCGAGTTGATTGGCTACGCCCGCGTCGAACTGGAAGCCGGCCAATCCGCCGTCGTGGATTTTATGGTTCACGCGGACCGCACGTCCTTCACCGGGCTGGACCTTAAGCGCGTGGTGACGTCAGGGCTGGTGAAGCTGCACGTTTCCACGTCCAGCGTGTCCGATGTTGCTTCGCATGAGGTCATCCTGCACGGGCCGCGACGAGTTGTGGGGTTCGAGCGGGAGATGCTGACGCCGGTGGAGGTGCGGCAGCGCTAACGTACCGGCACTACTGCTGAAGGTACAGGCATGGTGTCGGTAGGCTTTTGAGATGCTCCCCCACCCGACGGACAGGCTGCGCTTCCGCGAAATGACACCGTCTGACCTGGACGTGATGAGCTCGATGCTCGGCGATCCCGCGGTCATGACGTACTACCCGGCGCCGAAAACCCGGGAAGAAGCAGCAGCTTGGATCGCTTGGAACCAGGCGAATTACGCTCGCGAAGGCTTTGGGCTCTGGATTATTGAAACGCACGACGGCGGCTTCGTGGGCGACTGCGGGCTGACATGGCAAAACGTAAATGGGCGGCCCGAGCTCGAGGTGGGCTACCACGTGCGATTGGAGCTTCAGGGCAGGGGGTATGCAAAGGAAGCGGCCTTGGCGTGTATGGAATATGCCCGGACTTTGCTCGGGACGACCAAACTGGTGGCGATCATCCACCCGGACAACGTTGCGTCGCGACGGGTTGCCGAGGCTATTGGGATGCGGCACCTTGAAGACGATCTGGGCGGATCCATGGTGCGGACCGTGATGGGCGTTGAGTTCAGCTAGCTGTTGTAGCGTCCCGACCCCCTTTTTGCGTCAAGCAGATCGGACATCCGTTTCCGGGTCCCTGCGAGTGTCGAGCATGCTGATGATTTTGCTCTCCAGCGCGGCAACGGTCGCCTCGGGCAGGACGATCAAGCCATCCAGTTCCTTGCGGGCTCGTTTGTACGCGGTTTGACGTTCGGCGGGCGTGGCTGCGGTGTCCTCCGCGATCCGTAGCAGCTTCCGTGCCGTAGCCAGCCGTTGCCGCTCAGGGCCGGTGAAGTTGCCATCTTTGATACGCCTGGCTTCCCGTTCGGCAACGTCGAAAGCGAGTTCGTAGCTGTGGACTGCCGCGCGGTACTCAGCCAGCCGGGCCGGCGTCGAAATTTCTTCCGGGGTTGCGGGCCGCAAGCCGTCGGCTTCTTTCTTGGCCCGCAGGAAGGCGACGGTGAGCGGTTCGCGGACGTCCGTCATGAGCGGGAAATCAATGAGGTTGCCGACGTCGAGCTCGTAATCCAGCCACCTGTGATTCACCGAGTCATGCGCGGCAATCAACGAAACAACCTCAGCCTGGTTGGCTTCCTCGTGCACCGCGAGTTGGTTCCGCAACTTCAGCAACTCAACCTTCCGGCGGTGCCGCTCTGCGCTGGCCTTGGACCACTGACTTGCCCAGCCACCAGCCATCCCGCCGATCGGGAAAATGAGCCACCAGTAACTGCCAAGGAAATCGAAGAGGGGTTCCACTGCTCCATCCTCCCACCAGCTCTGACCGGGCCTCAACAGGACCCGGCAAGTCTGCCTATTCCGTGATGTTGAGTGGTTTCGTGGGGAGAACGCAGGAGGCCCTCTCGAGCGCTAGCTCACCTCGCCCTACCCGGTTGTTCCTACCAGTGTCGTCACACCAATCGACCCCGTAGGGGATGGCATTCACGGCCATGACACCTCGGGCGGACTGCAAAGGGACTTCGACGGCGGCGCTGAACCCGCCGGCGTCAGTCATGGGTGCCGTTGTCCTAAGTACCTCAATCCCGGCCGCATCAACGAGGACGATGCTGATCCGGGCGTCGGCACCGTATCGGGGATGGCACTTGGCATCCGCTGCAGACACGGTGACCGAATCTCCGAGTTTTGCCGAGGACGGACTCACGGCATACTCGGGCGGCAAACACGGCGGCGCCCCGCTCATGGAGGGACCGCACCCCGTGGTGACCGCCATCGTTAACGTCGCCGCAGATATCGCCAGCGCCACGCGTTGAAGCAGGCGCTGGGTCTGGGCTGCTTCAACCATGCCCTCATTGTGGCATTGCCGTCGTACCTTCCCGCTACGATGCCCGTATGGACCAGCGACTGCATTTCCTCACATTCGCCACCAAGGATCTCGACGCCGCGCGCGCGTTCTACAAGGACGGGCTCGGCTGGGATCCGGTTATGGATGTTCCCGGCGAGATCCTCTTCTTCCAAGTAGCACCAGGACTGATGCTCGGCCTGTTCGACGCCGCGAAGTTCGATCAGGACCTCGGCGCTACTGCTCCGACGCCGGGAGTCAGCGGCGTGACACTCTCACACAACGTGAGCAGTGCGGCGGAGGTTTCCAGCACCATCGACACCCTGACGGCGGCGGGCGCCACTGTGGTGAAGCCCGCCCAAGCAGGCGTTTTCGGCGGCATCTTCCACGGCCACGTCAAGGACCCGAACGGAATCGTCTGGGAGATCGCCCACAACCCCGGCTGGCGCGTTGACGACGACGGCACGGTGGTTTTCGGATGACTGCGTTCCCGCCGACGTTCGCTGACGACGTCATCAACCAAGATTCTCGAGCTCAGTTCGATAGCTTCTTGGAGGAGCACCGCAGGGCCCTGAACGCCAGCTTGGATGGACTCACCGAAGAGCAAGCACGACGGTCTTTGGTGCCTTCCCGCACAACTCTTCTAGGCTTGGTGAAGCACGCAATCTTCGTGGAGAAAGTGTGGTTCGACGAAGCCATTACGCGGAGGCCCCGCGCTGAGATCGGCATCCCGGCATCACCCGACGAGTCGTTCATTCTGGACGACAACGACACCATTGCCAGCATTCAAGCAGCTCACCGCGAGGCGTGCGAAGCTTCCAGGCGGGCTGCGGCTCCCCTTGGGCTTGACGACCTTCTGCTGGGAAACCGCCGCGGTCCGCTGCCGCTCAGATGGGTTTACCTGCACATGCTGCGGGAGCTCGCCCAGCACTGCGGTCACGCCGATATCCTGCGGGAACAGGTCACGTCGTAGCCGCGAGCTAAAAATGTCAGACCCCCATGACAGGGTTGTTTCATGGGAGCCATCGGGACAATCTTCGCGCAGCGGGTTAGGGTGTCGCGCGCGTCGATGTTCCCACGAGGCGTCCCCGCTAAGTCACTAGGCGTGCCAGGGAGGATTGCCGCGTTCAAAAGCACGACGGCGGCAGGCACCCTCGCGGATCGCCCCCGGGCCGGTGAGCTGCCTCGCGGGCCGGTGTCGTTGACATGGTCGTCGGGATTCAGCTCGACCGCAAACGTGAACCCAGTGGCCATGGATCATGGTATGCGTATGACGCAGGCGGACGACGCCCTGAGCTCGCTCCGCGAATCCATCACCGACGAGGCCCTGCTGTTCGGGTTTGTTGAGGCCGCGGATTTCGCCGGCAGGGTCGAGGAGATCTCCCGGTCGGTGGAGTATTTGCAGCTGGTTGCTGCGCAGGCGGTGGAACGGACCCGGAAGGAAGCTCAGCAAGCCCGGCCGGGGGTGTCGGCGGCAGCGCCGGAGTGGCGGACGGGGTGGACTGAGCCAGCCGGTGCTTCGGCGGTTGCTGGAGACGCAGCGTCACCAGGCGCCGGCCCGGCGGGAGCATTCCTGGCGGGAACGAGCCACAGTGCGGCCCACGTGAGTGCGGCCCTGGCGGGAGTAGCCCATGCCGCGGCGACGGCCCCGGCGGGAGTAGCCCATGCCGCGGCGACGGCCCCGGCGGGCAGTTTTTTGGATGATGGGTATCGGAACGCGGCGGAATTCCTTCGGGCACGGTTGCGGATCGGTATCGGAGAGGCCCGGCGCAGGCTCGCACTCGCCGCCGAGGTCCTCCCCCAGGCCGGCATAACCGGGCAGGACGTCCCCGCCCGGCGGGAAATCCTCGCCGACGCCATCGGATCGGCTTTGGTGCCCTCCCGGTCCGCGACGATCATCAGCACCGCCCTGGACAAAGTCCAGCACCTCGCAGAACCCCAGACCATCACCGACATGGAACACGCCCTCACCACCACCGCCATCGAATCCGATCCCGACTTCGTCACCAAAATGGCCCGACGATGGACCGACCTCATCGACCAAGACGGCCCCGAACCCACTGAAGAAGCACTCCGCCAACTCCAAGGCGCGTTCCTCCGCCGCCGACGCCGCCACGGACTCCACCACCTCGAAATCTTCGCCACCGCAGAACAATACGAAACCCTCACCACCGCCATGAACGCCGCCACCAACCCCCGACTCAATGGTCCGGAGTCCGGCACGGCACCCAGCGAAGGCCCGGATCAAGGACCTGGCACAGGTTACCCGGCCGGATCAGGAGCCGACGAAGCAACCATGCAAGAAGCAGATCTCGGATCAAGCGGCCCGGACCTGGACCGGCGTTCGAGGGCGCAGAAACTCCTCGACGGCCTCGTCGGTGCGTGCAGCGTCGCGATGAGCACCGGGAAACTCCCGTCGAACGGCGGCCTCCGACCCCAAGTCACCGTCACCATCGACCGCCGCGACCTCTTCAACCAACTCCAACTCAGCCCCACCCAGCCCGGCTCCGGGAACCGGCTCAGCACCGGGACCGCCACATTCCTGGGCCCGATCCACCCGAACACCATCCGCAAAATCGCCTGCGACGCCGACATCCTCCCCGTCCTGCTCGGCAGCGACTCACGCGTCCTGGACATCGGCCGCACCACCCGGATCTTCCCACCCCACATCCGCAAAGCCATCACCGCACGCGACCAAGGCTGCGCCTTCCCCGACTGCACCATGCCCGCACCCTGGTGCGAAGCCCACCACACCACCTACTGGTCCCACGGCGGCACCACAGGCACAAACAACGGCACCCTGCTCTGCAGCCACCACCACCACCTCACCCACAAGGAGCAATGGCGCATCGACATGACAACAGGCATCCCCTGGTTCATACCCCCACCCCACATCGACCCCCACCAAAAACCCCGACGCAACCACCACCACACACCCCACAAGACATAAGTGTGTTGCGTGGGATACGCCGCGGGCGTAGGTGAAAGTGAACTTCGGGGTCTGATTATTGGGAGGGCCACGCGACACTTTGTTCGCTTCCGGGCAGCTCCCCGTGTCGGCCCGTGCCCGCAACGAAGAGGATCCCCACGTCCCCGACAAGCGAGTCCCCATTTTGGCATACCAAAACTCCGAAATTATCTCAATGGGCGCAGATCTCACTTGCATCGAAATGCGAGACTGGGGCATTCTGGAATACCAAAAGCATGCCGCCGTCAATGGCGGCTCCGACAGCTCGTCCCCCGGGAGTACAACGATGTGCCTTCACGACCACACCGCAGCCCCCACGCCCAAGGGTGAACTGCCTCGCCGAGGGATCCTCGCCGGAGCCGCCGCACTGGCCGGGATCTCCGTAGCGGGCATTGCCGCGCAGTTGGCATCAGCGCCCGCGGCCCTCGCAGATAACGCCCCGTCCGGACCGAACTACCCCGGCAAGCCTCTGCCTACCCAAGCAGTGATCATTGAGGGTGGAACCGTGGTGGACCCCAAGACCGGCGATGCCGTGGCAGACGGCGTGCTGGTTCTCGACGGCGGCAAGGTCACCGCCGTCGGAAGCCGCGACGAGACGCGGAAGGCAGTGGCCGCCGTCGCAAAGCGTGCCCGCGTACTGAACGCTTCGGGCAAGTGGGTGCTCCCTGGCCTCGTCGATGCCCACGTCCACGCCAACGCGCTGGCCGATGCCCGCGCGCTCCTGCAGGGTGGGGCCACCAGTGTCCGCAGCGGCTCTAGCACCTTTTACCAGGACATTGCCTTGGCCGCCCTGCCGTCGTGGGCCCCCGGTCTCTCACCCAGGATGACACCGGCAGGCTTGTTCATCTCCCCGGATCAGGGCGATTCCCTCTTGGCCGATCCGGATCTGGCCCCTTTGGCGACGCTGAGTGGCGGAGTCAAGGAGCCCCAGGATCTTGCGTACCTCACCCGTGTCAACCTCAAGCGCGGTGCCCAGGTCATCAAGACCCGCGCCAACCCACGGGCCGGCCTTCCCGAGCAGGACCCCCGCGAACTGGTGTACAACGTGGACCAGATCGGAGCGATCGTCAAGGCGGCCAAGGGTGCCGGCGTCCTCTGCCACGCCTACAGCGCCGAGGGCATTGATGGCGCAGTCCGGGCCGGTGTCCGAAGCATCGAGCACGGCGTCTTCATGACGGAGAACACCATCAGCGAGATGGCCCGACGCGGGACGTTCTTCACGCCCACCATGGATGCCATCACCAGCATGGCCAATTCTGCGAACCCTATTCTGGCCGCCCGCGGTAAGGAGTACACACCCATCTTGCAGGCCGCAGTCCGTGCAGCCAAGGATGCCGGCGTCACCATCGTGGCCGGAACAGATTCCTTCGGAACGGATGTCACGCCAATCGGCACCGAAGCCCGGCTGCTCGCTGAAGCCGGCCTCACCCCCTTGGAGGCGCTCCAAGCCGCCACCACGAATGCTGCCCGTTTGCTTGGACGAGGCGAAAGCGTGGGACGGCTGGTCACCGGCTCGATGGCCGACGTCGTGGTGGTTGACTCCGATCCGTTGACGGACGGCTCCGCTTTGGAGAAGGTCAGCACGGTAATCGCGCAAGGTGCTGTAGTCCGGACGAACCTCTAGCCGCCCTCGGAAGGCCCGGCGGCCACCGTGAACCTGGCCTCAACAGACGCCAACAATGGCCGGGAGTTAAGGCACGCCAGGTACACCACGAGTCCAGCGACGAACAGGATCAGCCAGGCGGTTGTCATGACCAGGACAAAAGCGGTGACAAACAGGATGCCGGCATTCCCCAACGACCCCCTCCGCTGTGCGCCCAAGGTGTAGACGGACAAGCGGTAGATATCCCTGGTGCGGAAAGTGAAGCGGGACAGGAGGAGCATCGCGTTCATGGCTGCAGTGCAAACCATGAGCGCGAGCCCTACCAGCCCTACCCGCGCGGCCAACTGGACAGGATCCGCTTCGCCGGACCCCGGCGAAGCGGATCCTGGCAGGACGCTCAGGTTGAACGCGATGATGCCGAGGAAAAGCATGTACGGCAGCCACACCGCCACTGCCTGGCCGAAGTTGCTCCGATAGGACTTCAGGAAATCCTGGAACACCCCGCTGTCCTCGCCTGCCAGGAGCCGGTTGAAGGCGTAGCAGGAAGCCACAACGGAGGGTCCAAGCAGCATAAATCCCAGCAACGCCAGAGGACCAACCCCAAGCAACAGTGGAACAACCAGCACGTTCGCCAGCACCAGTAAAGTGCTGCTGACCATAACGCCGTATACCGTGCCCGCCGCTTTGAATAACGGCCCGGACCCGTATTCTGCCTCCCTGCCTGCCATCTGAACTATTTCTTGTCCGCGTAAGCCTTGTAGGCCTTGTTCGCCAGCTCGACGTACTTTGTCTGTCCCTTGCTATCGAGTTCCTTCACATAGGCGTCGAACTCGCTGAGGCCGCGCTGCCCGGTAATGAACTTGAGGGTGTTCTGCTTGACGTGGTCCTTGAGCGGGGTGAGCGCCAATGTGGCTTGTTCGCGGTCGACGTCGTTGAATGGCACTGGCGGCGCAACCGGGCGCGGCTTCTTGGACTTCATGGCCTTCTGGAACGCGAGTTCCTCATCGTTGAACGTGGAATGCAGCAGTTCCGTAGCGCCACCATAGGCGAAGTTCCCACCAGAGAAGCCGTAGTCCACCCGCAGGTCCTTGGTCCCGGCGGGGTTGAGTCCCTGGAAGTTGATATCGGCGGCGAGTTGGCGCTTCCCGCCGGACTTGGTGAACGTGGTTCCTTCCACGCCCCACTTGCTGAACTCCTGGCCGGCGTCGCTGTAGAACAACCAGTCGATGTATTGGATGAGCGCCACAAAGCTGTCCTTGTCCTTTACGGACGAGTTCAACATGATGCCGTTCTCCAGCCGGGTCCCGCCGATGATGTCCCCTGCCGGGCCTCCGGGAACCGTGATCTTGCCGATCTCGAAGTTGCCCTTGCCCAAGGTCTGTTCCATGGAGGTGCGGTAAGTGATGACGTTCTGCGAGTTGGCACTGATAACAAACGATTTGCCGGAGACGAACTTTTGAATGGCGGCGTCGTCGGTCTGCGTGAAGCTTTCGGGGTCCATCAATCCTTCGGAAACCAAGGAGTTGAAGTAGGTCACCACTTCCTTGAACTCGCCGGAGCCGGCAGCGAAGCCGAACTCCTTCTTGTCTGCATCAAACTGCAGCCCATCCACCAAGCCCCAACCCGCCACGGTTCCAAAGGACGGGGCGGCAACGTTGAGGACGCAGTCACCTTTGAAGCGGTCCGAGAAGGGCACGACGTCGGGATAAGACTTCTTGAGCGACCGCAACACTTCGCGGAACTCATCCCAGGTGGTGGGCTCGGCAAGCCCCTCCTTCTTCAGGATGTCTTTCCGGAGGCACAGCGAGTAGTCGGGCCACAGTTCCTCGTGCAGGCCGGGAAGGACGTAGTACTTGCCGTCTTCCTGGGTGAGCGCTTCAATCTCGGGCTCAAGCTTCCACTTCTTCACCTTCTCCTGGAAGTGCGGCATGAGGTCCACATAGTCGCTGACGGGGAGAACCGCCCCGGCGGAAACGAACGCCGCTTCCTGCCCGGGGTACGTTTTCGCGATGATCTCGGGGGCGCTGCCGGAGCTGATGAGCAGGCTGCGCTTCTGCTCATAGTCGCTGTTGGGAACGATGGTGGGTTCCAGTGTGACGTTGTTGTCGCTGGCCATCTTGGTGAACAGAAGCCAGTCCTTTTTGTACGGGTAGGTTGGCTGGTCCGAGAACAGGAAGGTGAACGTCAAAGGCACCGTCGCTTTGAAGGTGTCTCCTACCTTGAAGCTGTCCATCGCACCGTTGCGGGATTTGGTGGTGTCTACTTTCTCGGCGGTGTCGGAGTCGCAACTTGTCATCATCAGACCGATGGTGACCACGGATGCGAGTCCAAGGAAGTCGCGCCTACGGAACTCTCGCTTGTGGATCATTGAATGCCCTTTCATAAGTGTTATTCCTTGACGGACCCGAGCATCACGCCCGAGAAAAAGTACTTCTGGACGAATGGGTAGATACAAAGGATGGGGATGACGGTCAGGACGATGGTGACCGACTGGATGTTCGCGGCGATCTGGCCGACGTTTTCCGCTGTGCCGCCGGCTGAGCCCGCTGTGGTGACTCCGGCGATCATGTTGCGCAAGTAGATGGTGACCGGAAAGAGATCCGGGTTGTCGAGGTAAAGGAAGGCCTGGAACCAGGAGTTCCAGTTGGCCACCGCGTAGAACAGCACCATGGTGGCCACGATTGCCTTGCTGAGCGGCAGCACCACCCTGAAGAGGACGCCGTACTGGGTGAGCCCATCAATGGATGCTGCTTCGTCCAGCTCACGGGGCATGTTCTCGAAGAACGACTTCATGATGAGCAGGTTGAAGACGCTGATGGCGTTCGGCAGCACCACCGCCCAGATGGTGTCCCGCATGCCAAGTGAACTGATGAGGACGTAGTTGGGAATCAGCCCGCCGTTGAAGAACATGGTGAACACTGCAAGGCCGATGAAAACGCTGCGCCCCTTGAGTTCCTTCTTGGCGATTGCGTAGGCGAAGGACGTGGTCAGCACCATGGAGATCGCCGTCGCCACTACCGTGTACAGCACGGTGTTGCCGTAGTTGTTCCAGAACGTGGAGTCAGCCAGGATCAGCTTGTAGGTTTCGGTATTGAACCCCATAGGGAACAGGTTGACCTGCCCGGCGTTGATGAAGCCCTCGCTGGAGAACGACTGGGCAATGATGTTCAGGAACGGGTAGGCCGTCAAGAACACCACGAGCAGCAGGAACACCAGGTTGAGGGCCCGGAAGACCCGCATGCCGGTAGACACTTTCATGTCTTTCAGGAGGACGCCTTGGGCTGGAGCACCCTTGATGGCAGTAGCTGTCTTGTTCACCACAGGCTCGTTCCTGCGACGCGCTTGGAGATCGCGTTCGCTGAGAGGATCAGCGTGAGGCCAATGACGGATTCGAACATTCCGATTGCGGCCGCGTAGCTGAAGTTGCTGGATTCCAAACCCACCCGGTACAGGTAGGTGGAGATGACATCTGACGTTGCGTAGTTGAGCGGGTTGTAGATGAGGAGGATCTTCTCGAACCCCACCGCCATGAACGTGCCGATGTTCAGGATGAGCAGCGTGATGATGGTCGGCCTGATGGCGGGAAGGGTCACGTGCCAGGTCTGTTGCCAGCGATTGGCGCCATCGATCCTGGCCGCCTCATACAAGGACTCATCCACGCGGGTCAGCGCCGCGAGGTAAAGGATGGCACCCCACCCCATGGTCTGCCACACCTCAGAGCTGATGTACATGGGCCGGAACCAGCCCGGATCCTGCGTGAAGTTCACGGTGGTTCCGAACAGGGTTTCCGCGATCTGGTTCACGGTGCCGGTCATGGAGAAGTTCTGCAGGATCATTCCGGCGATGATCACCACTGACATGAAGTGCGGCAGGTAGGCCACGGTCTGCACGAACTTCTTGAACTTCTGCGATCTGAGTTCGTTCAGCATCAACGCGAAGATGATGGGCATCGGGAAACAGAAAACCAACGTCAGGACACCCAGGATGATGGTGTTCTGGAAGGCCTGCCAGAAGCTGGGGTCGTTGATGAACAGGGTGATGTATTTGAAGCCCACCCATTTCTCGCCGAAGATACTTCCGCCCGGCTGGAATTGGCGGAACGCGATCACGTTTCCGGCCATCGGCAGGTACCTGAAAATCAACAGGTACAGCAGCGGCAGTGCCAACAGCGTGTAGAGCCGCCAGTCGCGTTTGAGGGCCAACTTCCAGCTGCCGGGCTTGTCGCGCCGCTTCTTTGCCTGCCCGGGCTCAGCGCCCGGGACAACCTTGGGGGGAACGTCCAGTCGTAGTGCCATGGTTCGCCTCCCTATCCTGCTGTTTCGTCGAGAATCAGGACGCCGTTCGCAGGGAGCTCAACCAACCCCCGAACCGCGCCTCCGGTGAGTCGGTCAGTGCCGCCGTCGAGGACGTCCACGCTGGCAGGCGCGTCGTTGTGGTTGAGCACCATGAGGAAACTTCTGCTGGTGCCGTCGACGCTTTTGCCGGCACGACGGCGGGCCTGGACTCCCGTAGGCGCCTTCAGTTCCGGTTCCACACCGGCGGCGAGAAGTTCGTCGTCGAGGAGCTGGTTCAACAAGCCTTCATCAACGCGTGCCGATAGGTACAACGCCGATCCCTCACCGAAGGAATTGCGCGTGACAGCCGGGGTTCCCGCCAAGCGCCCGGATGTGTAACTGGCCACGACGTCTGCAGTTTCGGCGTGCAGATGCTCAGTCCAGTAAGTGGCGGAGGACGTTCCGCCGTCGGGCGTTGAGAGTTTTACTTGTTCGCCGTCCCCGGCGAGCGGATGCATTTCCTCGCTCCACGCGCCCAAAACGTTCCGCAAAGCGCCGGGGTAGCCGCCCAGCCGGATGGTGTTGTTCTGGTCCACGATGCCGGAGAGGTACGAGACCACCAGTCGTCCGCCGTCGGACACATAGTCTTCGAACCGCCGGGCGGCGAGGTCCGTAAGGAGGTACGACGCCGGCATGATCACCACGCTGTACGCGGAAAGGTCGCTGTTGGCATTGACCAAGTCAACGGTGATGTTGGCATCGAACAGTGGCCGGTAGAAACGCAGGACCTCCTGCGCATAATTCAGGTCGGAGCGGGGCGAGTTGCCCAGTTCCAAGGCCCACCAGCAGTCCCAGTCGAAAACGATGGCCACGTGAGCCGTGGAACGGGTACCGGTCAGGTCCCCCAACGCCTTGAGTTCCTCTCCCAGCCCGCAGACTTCACGGAAGATCCGTGTATTCGGACCAGCGTGGTTGACCATGGCAGAGTGGTAGCGCTCAGTCCCACCCTTGGCTTGGCGCCATTGGAAGAAGAGGATGGAATCGGCGCCCTGGGCTATGGCTTGATATGAACTCAGGCGCATTTTGCCGGGAAGCTTGGACACGTTGACGGACCACTGACTAACCGCGCCGGTAGCTTGCTCCATGACCATCCACGGCTGGCCCTGGCGGAGTGAGCGCATGAGGTCGAAGTTCAACGCGGCGGCGACGTGAGCGTCGTCTTCGCGTGGGTCCGGGTAGATATCCAGTGCAACAGCGTCTTCTTCTGCAGCCCAGGCCCAGTAGTCGTTGGTCTTGTAGAAGCGCATGAAGTTGGTGACGATCGGCAGGTCCGGGCTGTGCCGGCGGAGAATGTCCCGTTCTGCCGTGAAGTGCTCCAGCATGCTCTCCGAGGTGAAGCGGTGGAAATCCAGTCGGCGCGAGGGGTTGGACCATGTGCGGGGCTGCGCTGGGACACGGACTTGGTTCCAGTCTGTGTAGAGCTGGCCCCATACCGCGGTGCTCCAGGCTTCGTTCAGCTCATCCAGTGAGGAGTACTTCCGCTGCAGCCACGCCCGGAACGCTTTCTCGGCCCACGGACCGTAGGACACCGGACCGTATTCGTTGCCCACATGCCACATTCGGAGCGCGGGATGTTTGGCGTAGCGCTCCCCCATCTTCTCCGCCAAAGCCAGCGACTTGGCCCGGTACACGGGGTGGGAAACGTCAAAGTGCTGCCGGGATCCGAAACCGAAGATGCTGCCGTCGGCTCGTTCCGGCATCATGTCCGGGTGCTGCTCAACAAGCCATGCCGGCGGTACAGCGTCGGGTGTGGCCAGGTCCACGCCGATGCCGTGCTGGTGCATGAGGTCCATGACGTCATCCAGCCAGCCGAAGTCGAAAACGCCGTCACTGGTTTCCAAGCGGCTCCACGCGAAGACAGCCAAGGTCACCAGGTTCACTCCTGCTTGCTGCATGAGCTTGGCGTCCTCGAGCCAGACTTCGCGCGGCCATTGCTCGGGGTTGTAATCCCCGCCGTACGCAATGCCGCCTATTCGTTGATGCAGTTGCTGCAGCCGCGCCTCGGCAGTCCGCAAATCCTCAGGGTGGATGGTCATCGTTGTCCTTCACTCGGCCTTCGTCGCCCTGAACAACAGTGCGACGCACATCACAGAGAGAAACTATCGTAAAGTTTACGCAATAACAACAGGCTGGTATCGGAAACTTACGAGCAACCGGGAGAGCAACGGGTGTGGGGATTAGGGCGAAACCACGCGACTTTCGGAGGGATGGATCGCAGTCGCAGCGGGCATGAATGGGCGATGGATCACGTAACTTTCCGACCGAAAATGGAAACTATCGGAATTAGCCTGTCTCACCGAGATCGCGGGAAGCGTGCGGAGAACCTGGAAACCGGGGCGCGGGAGCACCGAGAACGCCGGAAGCTTGCGGATACGCCGGGACAGGAACGGCGATTTCGCAGGGTTCCAGCGACCTGGCGGCAACCCGTTGACACGTGACCAAACAGTCACCTATTCTGAGCCCATGGACGTAGTGTTCAAGGCCTTGGCAGACGCAACCCGCAGGGAACTTCTCGATGAGCTGTTCCGCGAGGACGGCCAATCCGCCTCCGCCTTGGGAGCCCGGTTCGAGATGACCCGTTTCGGCATTGCCAAGCACCTCAAGCTGTTGGAGGACGCAGGGTTGGTGGTCACCCGCCGTCGCGGGCGCGAAAAGCTGCACTTCCTGAACCCGGTTCCCATCCGTCTCATCCACGATCGCTGGGTGAGTAAATACGCAGAACCATGGGCCGCTGCCCTCAGCGACCTCAAATCCAGATTGGAAAGTCCCATGGAAAAGATCTTCGAGATTTACATCAAGACCACTCCGGAACGGCTCTGGGAAGCCATCACCAATAGCGACATCCGCAGCAAATACCAGTTCGGCAACACCTTCACCTCGGACTGGACTCCGGGCAGCCGCTTCGAGATGCACAACGTCAAAGCCGATGCGCCGCTCGGAGAGGGCGAGAACATCGAGGTGGATCCCCCACGCCGGCTCGTTCAAACAATGCGCGCGCTGTGGGGCGAGGACGTGAAGGCTGAGGGAACGTCGCGGATCACCTGGGAGATCGAGCCCGTCGGCGATTCCTGTCACCTCACCGTCACGCACGATCAGCTCCGCGAAGGCGCGAACGACCAACTCTACGGTGGCTGGCCCATGATCCTCTCGGGCCTCAAGACCTGGCTGGAAACCGGTGAAACGCTGACTACGCCCGGCTCGCTCATGTACGCGTAGCCACTTTCGGGGGCAACGGCTTAAACGAGGACGACGACGGCGGGCCGCTGCCGCCGTCGTCGTCGATACCTCAGTCTCCCGCCAGTCAGGCGACAGGCGCCGCCGCCTGTTCCTCTGTAAGCCAGGCTGCCTGCATGGTTCCGAGGAGGTGCGGAGCGAAATCTTCCCCTATTTCCAGCACCACACGGCACCGTGCACCGCGCTGCTCCGGGTACCCGGCGTACTGTCCGCGGAGATCGCACACCGTCTGGCCGCGGCCGGGTCCGTCGGTGGTGTCAACCTGAACCCGGACAGTCGGGGCCAGGGTGAGCTCCACTCCCCTGACGGCGATGGCTGCAGCAAGAGGATCGTGCATCGCCGAGCAAGCCCGCCCGAAAATATCAACGTAGAAACCGAAGTAGTAGCCGAGCATCTCGCCCAGTGCCTGCGAGACCGGGTGCTCGCTGGCCAGCAGCTCTTGGCGGTGGTTTTCCTCCAGGACGTTGGTCATGGTGACATCCAGGGGTACTAGCGTCACGTTCCAGTCGGCGGCCAGGACTTCGGCGGCAGCCTCAGGATCGTTGGCGATGTTGGCCTCAGCAACAGGCGTGATGTTTCCCGGGGCCAACGCTGCGCCGCCCATGATGGTGACCTCGGCGATCAGCTCGGGCAGTTTCGGTTCCAGGCGCAGGGCTTCGGCGATGTTGGTCAACGGGCCGATGGCCACAAGGCGAAGCTCCCCCGCATATTTGTGCGCCAATTGAACCAGCAGCTCCGCGGCTGTGACCTTGACGGGCTCACGGACCGACGGGACTAGATCTACCCCGCCGATGCCGTTGTCACCGTGGACGTGCGGAGCGCCGCCGTGGAAAGATCCAACCTGGGGATCGTGGGCGCCGATAGCCACGGGGATGTCCGGGTGGCCGGCCAGGTTCAGCAGGTCCAGGGTGTTCCGGGCGCCGCCTGCCGCACTGACGTTGCCACTGACAGTACCGATGCCCACGAGGTCTGCCCGCGGGGAGGCCAGAAGGTAAGCCAGGGCGAGGGCGTCGTCGATGCCGGTATCGCAGTCAAGGAAGAAGGGGGCGGGCTGGGTCATGATGGTCTCTCGTTTCAGGTGGAGCGGACAGTGGTGATGCTGCGTTCGGTGGCGCGCCAGGGCCGAGTGCCGGCGTCGTGCGTTAGATCTTTTCGCCCTTGGGGGCCGCGATGAACAGGCTGACAATGAAGGCAAGCGCCGTAATGGACACCGAAATCCAGAGGGCTGCGGAGTATCCGGCCGCGGTGCCCTGGCCTGCGAACGGTGCAACAACCACGACGCCGAGGCTCGCCCCGATGCCGAAGGAGGCACCGTTGATGCCCGGCAGCGCGGCCGGCGCTTCTTTGGGCGAGAGCAGCACGGACAGGCCGTTGATGGCGGTGAGGAAGAAGCCGTTGTAGAAGATGCCCAGGGCAGCGATCGCGATGAGGACTGCGATCTGGTTGTGGGCGAAGAGCGCCGCGACGATCGCGCAGGCCAAGCTGGTGGCGGTGCCCACGCGGACCGTCTTGATCCAGCCGCGGCGGTCGGCGATCCAGCCTGCGAGCGGGGCAGCAAAGACGCCGATGAGCGCTGCGGGCGTGAGGAACAGCAGGGCTGCGACCGAAGCGGACAGGCCGAAGCCGTTTTCCTTGTCCTGGCTCAGCAACACCACGGTGAAGTTGATGATGGCGAAGATGCCGGCGAGCGTCAGCACAGTGGTGGCGATGACGGGCCACACCTGGCGTGAACGGAGATGGTGAACTGCCACGAGGGGGGTTTCGCGCTTCTTTTCAATGAGCCAGAAGGCTGTGAAGGACGCGATGCTTCCGGCAAGCAGGCCAAGGGCTGCAGGCGAGGTCCACCCAGCCGAAGAACCCGTGGACACGAAGTATGTGATGAACACCAGGAACACGGACAGGGAACCCGCACCCCACCAGTCCATCCGGCCCGGCGCAACCGCAGCCTTACCGCCCGGGACTACTTTGAAGACGCAGACGACGGCGATCGCGGCCAGGACGAGCACGGCAACGAAGATCGACTGGAAGCCCAGGGTCTCGGCCATGAGTCCGCCGAAGTAGCCATCCACGCCGCCAACGCCGCCGTTGATCGCTGCGATGATGCCGATGGAGGTGCCGAAGAGTCTGGCGGGCAGGTACTCGTTGAGGACGATGTAGGAGAGCGCGAAGATGGCGCTCGAAACACCCTGCATGAAGCGGCCGGTGACCAGCAACGGCAGGGTGGGCGCGAAGATGCACAGCACGGTACCGGCACCCATGATGGCCAGCACCAACAGGAGTGCATTGCGACGGCCGATGAAGTCACTCCAGCGACCGATCACGGGTCCGGCGATGGCGCCGGCGAGGAAGAACATCGACTGCACTTGAGCCACGGCCTCGGGTGTTTCGCCGAAGAACGAGCCGATGTGCGGCAGTGCGGGCGTGATCATGCTGGCGTTGAGCTGGAACGCCAGTACGGCCAAGACCAGCGTGGCGATCAGCAGCGCGGCGGCTTTGCCCTGGAAGCGGCTCTGGTCCGTCGCTGTCTTGGGGTCCGCGGGGGCTGGGGCCTGCGGGTCTACAGCCTGCGTGCCTGTGGCGGTGGGGATGTTCACATCAAACTCCTTTGTCCGAGGGCGCGGGGCGGCGCCATGAGATGTGAGTTGTTATACAAGCATGTATTACGAGCTTGTGCAACCTGTCACAGTCATCCGGTACAGTGTCGGTAACCCATCTCAAGTGAGGCACCCTTGACCGACAACGCCGTCCAGTTCCTGTCCCGACCCATCGCTACCCAACCGGGGCAACCTTTGCGCGTCGCGGCCTACTCGCGCATCGCCGAAGCGATCCGGACCAAGATCCTGCCGCCAGGTTCCTTGCTCCCCACGGAGACAGAGCTAGGCATCATGATGGATGTCAGCCGTACCGTGATCCGGGAAGCGCTGATGTTGCTCGAAGAAGACGGCCTCACCCGGGCACGCCGCGGAGTTGGCCGCTTTGTAGCCGATTCGCTGCCCCGCATCGGCATCGAACACATCCGCCCCTTCGATCAACTTCTTGGCGGACCGGACCAGGACATCCAGGTCAAGCGGGTAGCTGCCATCAAACAGCCGGCGTCGGAATTCGTGGCGCCGGGCATCGGCGTGCAGCCCGAAGAGGACGTCTGGTTCTGGGAGAGCGTGCTCATCCGGAACGGCGAGCCTGTGGCCCACCTCCAGGAAAACGTCTCGCAGGCAACCCCTGAAGCCGAGGCCCTGGCCGAAGCTGCGGAGGCTCCCACGCTTCCCGCGTCAACACTCCTGGAAGTTCTCAGCGGACTGCCCGGCGCAACCCTTGGCCCCGGCGAATGCCAGATCAGCCTCAGCACCGCCGGACCCAGCCGCGCAAAGTTACTGGGACTCCGCCCCTCCGATCCCGTGTTGGTCCTCACCCAATACGTCCGCCGGAACGGTTCCCCGTTCTATCTGGCCAAATGCCTCGTGGCCGCCAAAGCCGGGCATCTCTCCGTTATCCAGTCCTCCTGACCCTCCCCGAGCTGATTCCCCGAAAAGGACCTTTCATGAGCACGTCCCTGCAGCCTTCTGCGCCCATTTCGTCCCTCACACTCACGGTGATGGGCAGCATCAACCTCGATATCACCGCCACAGCAAACCGTCTCCCCTCGCCGGGCGAAACCGTGGGCGGAGGCGTTCTCCGTCAGCAGCCCGGCGGCAAGGGCGCCAATCAGGCCGTCGCCGCGGCCCGGCTCGCGGGAAGCTCCCGCATGGTGGGGGCCGTGGGCCACGACGAAGCGGGACAGAACCTGCTCAGCGCGATGGCGGCCGCCGGCGTCGACGTCCAAGACGTTTCCCGGGCAGATGCTGCCACAGGAACGGCGCTGGTGCTGGTAGACGGTGAGGGCGAGAACCAGATTGTGGTGTGCCCGGGCGCCAACGGTGCAGTGAACGTGGACGGTGTCACTTTCGACGATGACGAGGCCGTCCTGTGCCAACTCGAAGTGGACCAGCACGTGGTGCTTGAAGCCGCCCGCCGGGCCAAGGGATTCTTCGCACTGAATGCGGCCCCCGCGATGCCCCTCATCCCGGAGTTGCTGGATCGCTGCGACCTGGTAATCGTGAATGAGACCGAGTATGAACTCATCCCGGCACTCCGCCACGCACCATTGGTGGCCGTCACCTACGGCGGCGAGGGTTCGGCGATCTTCGTCGACGGCGAACGGGTGGCCGAGGCTCCGGCGGTGCGGGTCACCGAGATTGCCAACACGATCGGAGCCGGGGATGCTTTCTGTGCAGCATTGGTCTTGGCGCTCCGGTCCGGGTTGGAATACTCGCATGCTTTGGCAGCGGCCAATGCCGTGGGCGCGGATGCTGTCCGTGATGCTTCGTCCCAGCCTGCACTGAAGCCGTTGGAACATTACATTGAGGCGACGCGGTCTTCTCTTGCGGCAGGTTCGGCCGCCACCAAGTAGTCGGCCCAGCGCTTCAAGGCGGTCTCGACAGGAGGGTGGTGCAATCCGCCAGCCTCCGCCAAGGCGACCGCGGCCGCCGTCGGATATCGATTTTCAGACAGGAACGACAATGTTTCCGGGTCTGCCCCAGTCAGTTTTGCGGGCAGTTTCTTCAGCAGGGCGCTAGGGATTTTGAACCATGGGACCCGGACATTGAGGTGCTTCCCGAGCATCCCCAGTAGCTCCGGCAACGGCGGCGTGGCGTCGTCGAGTACCCAGTAGGAGGCATTTTCCGCTTCGGGCTTGTTTGGGACCAGCGCCATAAAGGAGGCCAGATAATCGGCTGTGACCACTGGGACGAACGTGCGCTGATTGCCAGGCAGCACGGGCAGCTTTCCACGGAAGAGATCCAGCACGGTGGTGGCGAGGCCCAACACTTGCCCGGACTCACCATTGATGGAATCCCCGATCACGGTGGCCGGGTTGACCATGGTGAATGGAACGCCCAGCGAACGCGCGGTTGCTTGCACTACGGCGTCAGACTCCACCTTGGACCCCTCGTAGGCGCCCAGGCGTTTGTAGTCTTTGGCGCGGCGGGAGTCATCCCATGGCCCCTCGGCAGGGTCCTGGCCCCCACCCGGTAACCGGACAGATGCACCACCCTGGTCACCGCCGGCAGCTTCGCGGCAAAGCGAACCACGCGCTCGGCGCTGGTCACGTTCGCGGCATAGGCAGCCTCGGCAGTCATTCCGAACGCAAATGCGCCAGCGACGTTATGGACTTCGGTCACGGACTTGAAAGCGTTCGACGCCGGATCCTGGCCGAGGTCGTCCAGGCTGAAGTCCACCAGGACGAAAGTTGGGCGCCCGCCCGCGTCGTGCTTCGCCAGCCACTCCGCCAGTCGTTGAGAGGAATGTTCCGTGCGCACGGCAGCTGTGACAGTCACGCCCCGCTGCAATAGTTCGCGGACCAGCCATTTTCCGATGTGGCCCGTGGCGCCGAATACCAGAGCGTGACGGGAGCTCATGCGTTCGCCTCGCTGTGAACTGCCTTCATCAACATTTTGAGCGTCCCGGCAGCTGCGTCCAGAGGCTGGGTGGACTTGTAGGCGCGGGACAGAATGAGGGAGCCCTCCACCAGGCAGATCATCGACGTCGCCAAAGGTTGCGCCTGCTCTTTCTTGAGCCCGAACGTAGAAAGGTAGCTGGACACTGCACTGACCCAGGCGTCATACACCTGGCCGCATGCCTCCCGGAGCGGCTCGTTCTCAGACCCTGCGTCCAAGGCAACGGATGAGACAGGACAACCGGCTTGGTAATCGCTGGCTTCCAGAATGCCTTTGAGTTCGGCGACCAGTGCGTCTACCGCGGCGCTGGGCGAGGAGGCCGTTGTGGTCGCCGTGCCGATCAGCTCAGCGAACTGATCGCCGGCCAGCCCCACAGCGGCGATCCCGAGTTCGGTTTTCCCCTCCGGGAAATGAAAGTACAGGGAGCCCTTCGGGGCCCCGGATCGTGCCAGCACCGTGTTGAGCCCCGTTCCGTGATAGCCGTGAAGCTGGATGAGCTCGAGCATGGAGTCCACTAAGCGCTGCCGGGTTGCGAGTCCTTTGGGATACGAAGAAGCCATGGCTAAGTAATAGACCAGTCTATATATTTATTTCAACCGACAGCTTGGTCGCTAGTCGATAATTCGGAAGTCGTCGAACTCCCCCGTTGCGTCGGAAACCTGGAAATCAACGTTCTCAACCCGGCCCGGCGCCCGCGACGAGTGAAGCCACTTCACGATGCTGTCCACGTCGGCCGCTGAGCCTTCGGCCACCAGTTCAACGGAACCGTCCGCGCTGTTGCGTACCGTCCCTTTCAGCAGGAGTTCATCCGCTTTCCGGGCAGTCCAATAGCGAAAACCCACGCCCTGGACCACGCCGGTGATACGGGCTGTGAGGCGGAGGGTTTCGTCAGTCATGGAACCACCTTAACCAGACCCGCCCTCGTCCGTCCCGCTCACCGTACAACGGGTCGCGGGACGAACAAGGGCGGGTTCCGAGACAGGGAGACTTAGCCGACCACGATGTCCCGCGTCGTGTGGCTGTACGTGATGGTGACGGGGCCGCCGTCGTGGTTCAACTCATGGTTGGCTCCGTCACGGGCACCGAACGCACCATAGTTCTCATCCCAAGAACGGTTCAGCGCAATCTTGTACGTGTAGAAACCGGCGGGCAGTTCAGCCGTCAGCGTCCACACCTGGACGATTGGGTTGAACTCCATCTGGGCTTCGTCGTACTGCGGCGCCCAGTCCTCGGGTGCTCCAAGGATCTTGTTGAAGTCACCGGCGATCGCGACGGCGTCCGGCTGCGGCACAGTCTCGACGGCGGATGCCGCCGCTGCTTTCGCCGGCGCCTTGCGGGTGGGCTTCTTCGCGGCAGGGGCAGCCCCCGCGGAGGAAGCCTTGGCTGTTGCAGCCTTGGCCTTCGGCGCGGAGACCTTGGCCGCAGCGACCTTCGGCTCAGCTACGTCGGCAGCCGCAACCTTGGGCGCGGAGACCTTCTTCGTGGCAGTCCGCTTGGTAGCAGCTGCCTTCTTGGCCTGGGGCTTCGCGGGCGGGGCCGTCGGAACGGCGACGTCGGCAGGTACCGGCGTTCCGGCGTCGAGCGCTGCTCCGAAAGCGGCCGCGTCCGGGAACGCGACCGTCGCACGCAGGCCGTCCTCCGGAATGGTCCAGCCCGAACGTCCCTTGACCAACCATCCGGACTTGACCAGCTTGGCCGATGCCGACGTCAGGGTCTTGTGGCCGCGAGGGATGCCTCCACTGAGAAGTTCAGCCTCGTGGTCATTGAAAGGTACTCGGACGATCGCTTCGGCCAGCACCTCGCCGGCGTTCAGCGTTGCCCCGGACCATACGTTTTCGGCGAGGATGTCCAGGACGGCCTTCAGACGAAGGTTGGTGTTCTCGGCGGTGTTCGCGCCCATGCTTCTCCTTCAACGGTGGATACTCCCTAGCAGTTTGCCAATGAATTGTTAATTCCCGCGACTGCAGAAGGTAAACACCGTGTGTCGTGACCGAGTGTGACATCCCGGACGCCGCAAGTGATTTACGGGTCTCGGCTGCAGTGCTTTAGGCGGGCGTTACGGAGGCCTTGACCCACTCCGTGACCTCGTCCAGCAGCACCGCTTTCCGGGCGTCACTGGCAAAGGAGGAACGGATGGAGTTGGCAGCCAAGGTGGCCTGCTCCGGAACCGAGAACTCCAGGACCTTGACCAGTTGCTCGAAGTTGTCGTCCACGTAGCCGCCAAAGTAAGCGGGGTCATCCGAGTTCACGCAAACGTTCAGCCCAATCGCCAACATCTCGGGCAAGGGGTGGTCAGCCAGCTTATCCACCGCGCGGAGCCGGACATTGGAGAGCGGGCAGACAGTCAAGGGAACCTGTTCAGCGACGAGCCGTTGCACCACATCCGTGTCTTCCATGCAGCGAATGCCGTGATCGATCCGTTCGACGTGAAGCACATCCAGTGCCTCGGTGATGTAGGAGGCCGGTCCTTCTTCGCCCGCGTGAGCGATCCTCCGCAAACCGGCTTCAGCGGCGCGCTGGTACAGTCGCTCAAATTTCGACGGCGGATTGCCCACCTCTGCGGAGTCCAAGCCGATGCCGGCGATCGGCGCGTGCATGGCCAGGAGCTGGTCCAGCACCTCAAGCGCCGAATCCTCGGACATGTCGCGCAGGAACGCAGCGATGAGGAGAGTGGAGACGCCAAAGTCTTCTTCGGACGTGGCCAAGGCGTTGGCCACACCATTGACGCAGGTCTCCAGCGCCACGCCCCGGGACGTGTGCGCCTGGGGGTCCATCATGATTTCCGCATGTCGCACTCCCCCGGCAGCGGCCCGCTCCAGATACGCACGCGTCATGTCAGTGAAATCCTGCTCGGTCTGCAGGACAGCCATATTGGCGTAGTAGAGGTCCAGGAAAGATTGGAGGTCAGTGAACTCGTACTTTTCCCGGAGTTCCTCAATGTCTTCGTACGGCAGTTCGATGCCGTTTCGTTCGGCCAGGGCAAAGATCAGCTCTGGCTGGAGAGTCCCTTCGATGTGCAGGTGCAGTTCGGCAACCGGAGGCGCCGTTGAGGTAGTTTTCTCGCCAAAAGTTTCCACCCGACAACTCTAGGCCCCAACACCGGTACGTGTCCCGGAGCACTCAACTTGGTTCTCAAGCCCGGCACCCTCAAACTGAAAGGATGCAGACTTTCCTCCCTTTCGCCGATTTCCGTGAGAGTGCCGCGGCGCTCGACACTTCAAGGCTCGGCAAACAGCGCGTCGAAGCCCTCCAGGTTCTCCGCGCGTTGGTGATCCCGGAGTACGGTTGGCAGTCGCACCCCGCCGTGCGCATGTGGATGGGCCACGTCCCTGCCCTCACCATGTACGGCCTGGCCATGGCTGACGAATGGATTGCGCGCGGACACCCGGACAACACCCGCACCAACATCACGGAGTTCGCACCGCAGGCGGCCCACCCGGATTACGCATCCAGGATCGTCATGCCGCCGTGGCTTGGACACGAGGACCTGCACCTCAGCCACCGTTCCAAGCTGATCAGCAAGGATCCCAAGCACTACGCCCAGCTCTTCCCGGGCACCGAGGAAAAGCTGGAGTACGTATGGCCGGAACCGAATCACGAGTTCCACCCGGAAGACCCCGAGGATGACAGCCTGTGGATCCTCCGTGCAGCCGTTGAGGATCTCCGACCGGAGCAGCTCACCACAGTCGCCATGCCGCCGCACGGCAAAGCCCGGGCCGCTGCCCCGGCAGACCCCGACGAGTACCAGTTTGTGTACGCCGAGGAGAAGTCCCGCCGCCAGGTCAAGGGTCCCAAGAAGCGACCCGTCAAGCAGCTTGAAAAGAAGCCCACGCGCAAGCGCCAGGCACAGGAGCAGGCGTTCAACACCCTGCCGGGCAAGACCGAGCTCGCCGTGCCGTTCGACGGTGGGCAGACCTTCGCCGTCGGCCTCATCCACGGCCGACCCATCACTGTTGACGGCCGGTTTGCGCGCAATTTCGAGGTCACCAATGTGATCAAGCGCTCCGACTTCGACTACCCGGCCCTGCTGCAGGATCCCCGGGTCTTCTTCCCGGTGCCGGCGCCTCTGCAGTAGCGGTACCTTTCACCAACTCACGACGACGGCAGCCAGGTTCAGTTTGTACGGAACCGGGCTGCCGTCGTCGTTGTTTGCTGTTTACGGGGTTGCTCTGTGAGACGGTGGTGTCACGCACCTAACCGGGGAGGGCCATGGATTTCCAGCACGTCATCGAAGAAGTCGGCCGGTACATGGACTTCGCGGGGGTGGCCGTCATGGTGATCGGAGCCCTGATTTCGGTTCCCCTGGCCCTCCGCGGATACCAGCCTAAGCGGGCTCGCGGGCTCGCCCCGTTTTCTCCGTACCGCTCCTACCGGCAGTTGCTGGGCAGGTCCATTCTTTTGGGGCTCGAGCTCCTTGTGGCCGCCGACATCATCAGAACCGTGGCCGTCACCCCCACTTTTGAAAGCGTCGGAGTCCTGGCCATCATCGTGCTGATCCGCACGTTCCTCAGCTTCTCCCTCGAGCTGGAAATTACGGGCCGCTGGCCGTGGCAGAAGGAAAAGGACTCATGACTCAGCCGTGGTCCCCGGACATTCTTGGCGAAGGCTTCGAGCAACAAACGCTGACGCTCGACGGCGGTGCTGTGGCCACCTTGGTGCGGTACCTGGGCACCGCCCCGGAGTGGCCGGAGGCCGTGGACGGCATTCCGGACCCCGCAGGAATCGACGCCGACGTTCTGTATGTCCACGGCTGGTCGGACTACTTCTTCCAACGGCACGTAGCCGAGTTCTGGCATCGGGCCGGCGCCCGCTTCTACGCCTTGGACCTGCATAACTACGGCCGCAGCCTCGGTCCTGGCCTCGTGCCTGGCTTCGTCACCAACCTGGCGGACTACGACGCCGACATCGCAGCAGCGCTGTCCGCCATGGGCCGCTCCGGGGATGCCGGCCAGGACCGGCCGCTCATCCTGTTGGGCCACTCCACCGGTGGACTCACCCTCAGCCTGTGGGCGTCCCGCCACCCAGGCATCGCATCGGCCTTGATCCTCAATAGCCCCTGGCTGGAATTTCAGGCTACCGAGCTCGGCAGGCGGGCGATCGCACCCTTGGTGGGGCTGCACGCCCGGCTCCACCCCTTGGCACCACTGCCGCCAGTAGATCCGGGAATCTACACCCGGGCCGTATCAGCCACCCTTGACGGTGAGTGGGACTACAACCTCGAGTGGCGGCCCGACCGGGGATTCCCCATCACTCCTGCATTCCTTGACGCCGTGTTCCGCGGCCAGGCGACCGTCGCAGCCGGTTTGGGCATCGATGTTCCGGTACTCGTGCTGCTCTCGGACAAGAGCTACCTCCAGCCAAAATGGTCGGCCGACGCGCTCACTGCTGACGTTGCACTCAATGTCGACGCCGTGGCCCACCGCTCGTTGTCCTTGGCCGATACCGTCACCGTGAGCCGGTTGCCGAACGCGTTCCACGACATCTTCCTCTCACCGGAACCGGTCAGGCGACAAGCTTTCGAGCGCATCGGGCGCTGGCTACCCATGGCGTTGCAGCCCTCGAACGCCGAGGTGTGGGAAGCCAGGACCGCGGGTTTGTAGGCCGCACCTTATTTACCCAGTCCGGCCCTTCGCAGCGCTTCAGCCATTGCTGTGTTGGCAGGAGCGGCCGGAGCCTGCTGGGGTTTGCCTTGGCGCGCGCCGCCCTGACGCCGATCACCCTGCCCCTGCCCCTGACGCGGCGAACCCTGGCCCGGCTGGCCCGAACGCTGGCCGCCGCCACGCTGACCCGGCTGACCAGCAGCACGCTCGCCAGCACCCTGGCCGCCCGAAGCACGTCCACCCGAGGTGCGCCCACCAGCAGCGCCTGGTTCGTCGTCGAGCCTCAATGTCAGGGAGATGCGCTTGCGTTCGGGGTCGGCCTCCAACACTTTGACCCGTACTACTTGGCCGGACTTCACGATCTCGCGCGGATCCGAGACGAACTTGTTGGATAGTGCCGACACGTGGACCAGGCCGTCCTGGTGCACTCCGACATCAACGAACGCACCGAAGGCGGCCACATTGGTAACAGTGCCTTCCAGGATCATGCCGGGCTTGAGGTCGGAGATCTTCTCGATGCCCTCGGAGAACGACGCCGCCTTGAAAGCAGGACGGGGGTCGCGGCCGGGCTTCTCCAGTTCGGACATGATGTCCTTGACCGTTGGCAGGCCGAACGTGCCATCCACGAAAGCCTGCGGATCCAATGCCGTGGCGGGACCGCCACCGGCTGCGACCAGGATCTTCCGAGCCACAGAATACGCTTCAGGGTGCACGCTGGAGGCATCCAACGGTTCCGCTCCCCCGGTGATCCGGAGGAAGCCTGCGCACTGCTCGAACGCCTTGGCACCGAGCCGGGGCACCTTCTTGAGGTCGCTGCGCTTCGCGAACGGCCCATTCTGGTTCCTGTAAGCCACGATGTTCTCGCTCAGCAGCGGCCCGACGCCGGCCACTCGGCTGAGCAGCGCCGGGGATGCTGTGTTCACGTCCACGCCCACGGCGTTCACGCAGTCTTCCACTACGGCATCCAATGAGCGGTCGAGCTTCGCGGCGGTGACGTCGTGCTGGTACTGCCCCACGCCGATGGACTTGGGTTCGATTTTTACCAGCTCTGCCAAGGGGTCCTGCAGGCGACGCGCGATGGAGACAGCACCACGCAGCGAAACATCCATGCCCGGGAGCTCGGATGCCGCCAGCGCGGAGGCGGAGTACACCGAAGCTCCAGCCTCGGAAACAACAAGCTTCTGGATGCCCTGGGAGCCGGTGGCTTCGAGGGACTTGATGAGCTCAGTGGCCAATTTGTCCGTCTCGCGCGACGCCGTTCCGTTGCCGATCGCCACGAGTTCCACGTTGTACTGCTTGGCCAGCCGGCCGAGGGTGGCCAATGCTTCGTCCCACTTCTTCGCAGGGGCGTGGGGGTAGATGGTGTCCGTGGTGATAACCTTGCCCGTCCCGTCCACAACAGCTACTTTCACGCCGGTGCGGAGCCCGGGGTCGAGGCCAAGCGTGGCGCGGTTGCCGGCCGGTGCGGCCAGCAGGACATCGCGCAGGTTGGCGGCGAAAACGCGAACGGCCTCGTCCTCGGCGTCGGCGAACATGCGTCCGCGAAGGTCAGTGGTCAGCCGGTCCAGAATACGGCCCCGCCAGGCCAGCTGTGCGGTCTGCGTCAACCAGGTGTCGGCGGGCCGCCCCTGATTGGCGACCCCCAGGCACTTGGCCACAGCGTTCTCGTAGCGGCCCCGGGCGGCGGCCAGGGCGTCGTCGTCGGCAGGGTCTGCTTCGGCGAGGTCCAGCTCAAGGACGCCGTCCTTTTCACCGCGCAACAGGGCGAGCACGCGATGCGACGGCATGCCGGAAGGCACCTGCGTGAACTCGAAGTAGTCCTTGAACTTCTGGCCCTCGGTCTCCATGCCCTTCTTGACGCGGGACACCATCCGCCCCTGCTTCCACAGGCGTTCGCGGAGGTCCTCGGCGAGGTCAGCGTCCTGCCCGACGCGCTCCACCAGGATGGCACGGGCCCCTGCGAGCGCCGCGGCGGCGTCGTCGATGGAGTGCTCGGCGTTCAGGTATTTGGCGGCTTCGGTGGAGGGGTCCAGGTGCGGATTGGCGAGCAGGACATCGGCCAGTGGTTCCAGCCCGGCTTCGCGGGCGATCTGGGCCTTGGTGCGGCGCTTGGATTTGAAGGGGAGGTAGATGTCCTCCAGCCGCGCCTTGGTATCGGCCCCGACGACGGCGGCTTCCAGTTCCGGGGTCAGCTTGCCTTGGGCGGCAATCGCCTCCAGGACGGATTTGCGTCGTTCTTCCAGCTCACGCAGATATCTGAGGCGTTCCTCAAGGTCGCGGAGCTGGGTGTCATCGAGCGTCCCGGTGACTTCCTTACGGTAGCGGGCGATGAACGGAACGGTGGATCCGGCGTCGAGCAGTTCCACCGCGGCTTTGACTTGCCAGGTCTTGACGCCGAGTTCTTCGGCGATCAGGGCATGGATGGCGGAGTCAGCTGACTGGTGTTGGAGATTTGAAGTCACCATGACAGTTTGCCTCACATGGCCGACAGTTTCAGAGGCAGGTCCCGGAAGGCCTATCCCGGCGGCCATGTTAGTGCTGTAGTTGGACCATGCAGGAACTGCTCATCATCCTTCGGGACGGGTTTGTTTCCGATGACGTGACAGTGACCGTCAACGGCAAGGAAGCCGTGTCGGAGAGGGATGTGTCCACCAAGGCCCTGTTGGGGATGGCCGACGAACTGACAGTTGAGCTGCCAGCCAAAGGCGCCACAGTGGGCGTTGAGGTCAGCAGCCGAAAACTTAGCGCCACGAGGAAGCTCGCGGGGAAACCCAAGAGCCTGCTGGTCTCCATCGAAGACGGCGAACTCGTGCTGCGTGAAGGAACGGGCCGCGAGGCGTTCCTCTAGGGGATGCCTCGCGGCGGCTGGCGTGGGTTGTCAGTGCGACATGCGCTCCTTGGCTGAAATGTGCTCCACCATTTCGCCGAGGCGCTGTTCGGCGTAGTGGTTGCGCGCAATATCGCCCTGGCTGATGATGCCTACCAACTTGTGATCGCTGATGACAGGCAGGCGGCGCACCTGATGTTCCTCCATCATGGTGACGGCTTCGTCAACGTTGGCATCGGCGTCCACCCAGTACGGCTTACCGGTAGCGAGTTCGCTGGCGCGGACTTCCCTTGCATCCTTGCCTTCAGCCAAACACTTGACCACGATGTCGCGGTCGGTGATGAAGCCGGTGAGCTTGCCGTCGTGGCCGCAGATGGGAAGCGAACCGCAGTCCATATCCCTCATCAGCCTGGCGGCTTCCTGAAGAGTCTTATCCTCTTCGATGCACTGGGCATTGGTTGTCATGAATTCACGTACGGCACTCATGGGTCCTCCTTCATCGATTGGGGTTATCGACGCAGGGCCTCTCGGCACCGACGCCGATGATGCCAGCCTACGCTCGGCGGGTATCGGTGGCTAGGCGGTTTCGGCCCTTTGGGAGTCCATTTCAGTGCTGTTATTCGGCGATATCTTCAGCCCACAATTCGGGGTGTTCCTCTTGGAAAGTACGCATCATGTCCACGCACCGGGGGTCGTCCAGCACCATGACCTCCACGCCACGTGAACGCAGGAGATCGAATTCACCGGGGAAAGTTTCGGCCTCTCCAACCACTACCCGCGGGATCTTGAACTGGATGATGGTTCCCGTGCACATGGCACATGGCGCCAAGGTGGTGTAGAGCGTGGTGTCGCGGTAGCTTGTCTGACGCCCGGCAGCCCTCAGCGCGGACATTTCCCCGTGCGCGATCGGATCCCCATGCTGTACTCGTTCATTGTGTCCGCTGGCAATGACTTTCCCACCACGGGCCAATGCGGCGCCGATGGGAATGCCGCCCTCGCTGAGGCTCTTTTGTGCGGCTTGGTAGGCGGCTTCGAAACCGGGGTCCAGGGTGGGGTCTGTTTCAGTCATGAGGGCAGTCTAAAGTGGCTGCGATCCATATTGTCTGCGCCGTATATTGTCAGAGCCCGCTGATAGCTTGGCTGCAAGGGTTTATTCACGGCATGGAGAGGTAGGTGGGTCGCGGTGTTCTTTCTCGATCCTGAGATAGCGGGCGCCCCGCAGGACCTGGTGTTCTCGGCCAGCGACCTCGTTATCGCAGCCACGTGCGAGTACCAGTTACTCCGGAAACTCGACGAAAAACTGGGCCGCACGCCAAAGCCTGCTTTCGCAACGGATGCCATGTTGGAGCGCACCGCCAAGCTCGGCGACGTCCACGAACATCGGGTCCTTGATGACTACGTGGCTGAGTTCGGGCCGTGGAATGCGGCTACCAGGAAAGGCGTTTACGACGTCGTCCCCGCCACAGCGATGGACCGCGCCACCCTTTCGGCCAAGCACGCGGAATCCATCGACGCCCTGCGCTCCGGAGCGGACGTCGTCTTCCAAGCCGCTTTCTTCGACGGCCAGTTTCATGGCCGCTCCGACTTCCTGGTGAAGCGCCCCGGCGGGCAGTACGCCGTCTTCGACACCAAGCTCGCACGGCACGCCAAGGTCACGGCCCTCCTGCAGTTGGCCGCCTATGGCGATCAACTCATCCGCGCGGGAGTTACCCCGGACCCCACGGTCACCTTGGTGTTGGGCAACCGGGTCCACAGCGACCACCCCCTCGCGCAGATCCTTCCCGTTTTCAAGGAGCGCCGGGAACGCTTCCTTGGCATGACCGAGGCGCACGTTTCAGGGGCCGTACCCGTGGCATGGGGCGACTCCCGGTACTCCGCGTGCGGCCGCTGTGATTATTGCTCTGAGCAGGTCCGGTTGCATCGGGATCTCCTCATGGTGGCGGGTATGCGGGTCAGCCGGCGCAAGAAGCTGATCGAAGCCGGGGTCATCACCATTGATGAACTGGCTGCCCTCCCTGCAGCGGGCGATGCCACGTTGCTTCGGCTCCGTGAGCAGGCCCGGCTGCAGACCGGCACTGGCACCCCTGACGGCACGGTCAAGTACAAAGATAAATCCGGAGAAACCAAGGCCATCAGTTACAACGTGCTGCCGGACAACACCTTGGGCAGGCTACCTGCTCCGGACCCTGGCGACATCTTCTTCGACTTCGAAGGCGATCCCCTGTGGCAGGATCCTGTCACAGGAAAGTGGGGTCTCGAGTACCTGTTCGGTGTCATCGAAAATCCTGTGGAACCAGGGGCTGACCCCGTGTTCCGGCCCTTCTGGGCGCACTCCCGGGCCGAGGAGGGACAGGCTTTTGTGGACTTCCTGGACTATGTGGCCAAGCGGCGCGCCAGCTATCCCGGCATGCACATCTACCATTACGCCGCGTATGAGAAGACGGCCCTGAGGAACCTTTCCTTGACACATGTGGTGGGCGAATCCGCCGTCGACGACCTCCTGCGCCAAGGCGTCCTGGTGGACCTTTACGACACCGTCCGCCACAGCATCCGGATCTCCGAGAACTCGTACAGCATCAAGAAACTTGAACCGCTGTATATGGGGCAGCACCTGAGGTCAGGTGACGTGACCGACGCCGGCGCTTCCGTTGTTGCCTACGCTGACTACTGCACTGCCCGGGACATCGGGAACTCCGACCAAGCAGCTGTGATCCTCGAAGGCATCCGGGACTACAACGAGTATGACTGTCTCTCGACGCTGGAACTGCGCAACTGGCTCCTTGCCCGTGCCGCGGAGCGCTCCATCGTTACAGGTGGCGCGGACGAAGCGCCCCCAGCAGATACCGAATCGGATAACACCGAACCGGATCAGTATGAGGCGGCACCGGAAGAGAAAGCACTATTCGACTACCTCGCCGGATTGCCCGAGGACGAGAGAGCCACTCCCGATTCCCGAGCTATCGGCATCGTCGCCGCAGGCGTCGGGTATCACCGTCGCGAGGACAAGCAGCACTGGTGGGGACACTTCGACCGTTTGGAAAAACCAACCTCCCAGTGGCCTGACGAGCGCGACCTCTTCGTTGTCGACCACGCCGAACTGCTGCAGGACTGGGCAAAACCGACACCTCGGAGCAACCCTGCGCGGCTCGTGAAACTCTATGGCCGGTCCGGTGACGGCGCCGGACTGGAACCCGGCAAGAAATACTTCCGCATGTACGGCCCTCCTCTGCCGGACTCGCTCCAAGCGAAGGAATCCGCCGCGCTTGGCCGTGCAGGCTGGAACGGAACTTTGGTCACTGAGGTGGGGGACGACGAGGACTTCGAAACAGTCACCATCGCCGAAGGCCTTCGCAAGGACTCCACAGAGTTCAGCCAATTGCCCATGGCGCTTACTCCGGATCCGCCCATTGCCACCAACGGGCAGCGGGCAGCACTCGCGGCGTTGGCCACAAAGCTCAGTGCCTCGCTACCTTTGTGGCCCCGGGACTGTTCCTTGGATCTGGTGCGCAGGCAGCCACCAAAGCTTCGCTCACTGCCGGCTCTGCCCTCGGTCGACGCCGGACCGGATGGGTACATTGATGCCATCACAGCTGCAGTGGAGGACCTGGACAACTCCTATCTGGCCGTCCAAGGACCTCCGGGCAGCGGCAAGACGTACGTCGGCTCGCACGTCATCGCCCGTCTCGTCGCTGCCGGCTGGAAAGTTGGCGTCGTGGCCCAATCGCATGCAGTAGTGGAGAACATGCTCTGCGCTGCGGTGGACAAAGCTGGAGTGGATCCCAGACGCGTGGCTAAGGAAGTCAAACACGACGACCCCGTGCCGTGGACCCAGTGCGCCAAAGGTGATGTGGAAGAGCTGTTGTCCAAACCAGGTGGAGCCCTCATCGGCGGCACTGCCTGGACCATGGTGGGCAGCTCGGTTCCGGCGGGCTCGCTGGATCTCCTGGTCATCGACGAGGCAGGACAGTTCTCGTTGGCCAACACTATGGCCGTGAGCCGCGCAGCCAAGCGGCTTCTGCTTCTCGGGGATCCCCAGCAACTGCCTCAGGTCACCCAAGGCAAGCACCCCGAACCAGTGGACGAATCGGCTCTGGGCTGGTTGTCAGATGGTTTCAACACCTTGCCTGCCGAACTGGGCTACTTCTTGGCACTCTCGTGGCGAATGCATCCTGAGTTATGCAGCGCAGTTTCAGAACTTTCCTACGACAACAGGCTTGAGGCAGCACCCGCAGCCAAAGAACGCCACTTGGACGGTGCCGCGCCCGGTATCTCCTGCGTTTACGTCCCGCACACCGGCAACTCCACGTCCTCACCCGAGGAAGCCGCGGAGGTTGTCCGGCAGGTCCAAGCTCACGTTGGCCTCAGCTGGATCGACCCGTCACAGCCCACTGAAACACTCTCCGCTGAAACACTGCCCGCTGAAGGCCGGCCCTTGGAGGAGACCGACATCCTGGTGGTCGCCGCGTACAACGCCCAGGTTCAGCTGATCAAACACCATCTTCGTGGCGCCGGATTGGGCAAGGTCCGTGTGGGTACCGTGGACAAGTTCCAAGGCCAGGAAGCTCCCGTGGTCATCGTATCCATGGCAGCGTCTGCAGCCGGAGAGGTACCACGCGGCATGGAGTTCCTGTTGTCCCGGAACCGGATCAACGTGGCGGTGTCGCGCGGTCAGTGGCGTGCCGTCGTGGTTCGTTCACCCGAACTGACCAACTACCTGCCGACTCATCCCGAGGGTCTGGAGAACTTGGGCGGCTTCGTGGCCCTCTGCCAGCGGAGTTTTTGTACAGCTAACGCCCTCTAGAAGGCGTCTTAAGGGCATCTGCTGTACAAAAACTCAGGGCTTCGTCGAGGACCCGTCCGAAGTTGGCGGCGTCGTGGGCAAACCGGCCGAGGAAAAGCCCGGACACCCCGTCCAGCTGCGGCAACAGTCCAGGTTTGGCGGAGCCCCCGTAGATGACAGGAATCCCGGCCAATCCGTGCTGGGCCAACGATTCGCGCAGGGCAGCCACCACGCGGGAAACATACTCGGCCGAGGCAGGCTCAGGAGCACCGATCGCCCACACAGGTTCATACGCAATCACCAGTTGGGAGGCGACCGACCAGTCGCCCGAAACGGCTGCCTTGATGTGCAAAAACACCATGGCTGCAGCCGCCTCGGGTTCGAGGATTTCGGTCTCCCCCACGCACAGCAGCGGCGTCAGTCCGGCGTCGACGGCGGCACTCACCTTGAGCGCAATCATCGCCTCATCTTCACCGAAGTAGCGGCGTCGTTCTGCGTGGCCGATCTCCACGAGTCCAACGCCGAGCTCAGCAAGCATGGAGGGTGACACCTCGCCGGTCCACGGCCCGTCGGACCATCCACAGTTTTGCGCGCCCAGGACCAGCGGCGTTCCGGCAAGGAGCCGCGCTGCCTCGGGCAAAACCGGAAAGGACGGGATTACAAAGGGGACCACCCGCCCGGCCGCGAGGGCCGGGCGGGCGTCCACTTCAGCCACCAGCTGTTCCACCCATTCCAGGCTATGCGCGTAGCCCATGTACATCTTGGTGCTGACACCAATGAACACGGTGTCAGGAGCAGGTAGCATCACGGTTTACTTCCCCAACAGTTCGTCAGCCTTGTTGCTGAAGCGCTTGGTGCCGAACATCAGGAGAGCAGCAAGGAACGGCAGCACCCCCAGCGCGTAAACACCCATGGTGCCGGTGTCGGAGGCCGTGACCTCATTGACCGTGGTGCGAAGGATCGGGGCGACGAACCCACCCAGGTTGCCCAGCGAGTTGATCAGACCGATACCCGCAGCGGCGGCAGTGCCGGTAAGGAACGCCGTCGGATATGACCAGCAAATGGGACCTGTGGACAGGAAGCTGCACACCGCCAGCGTGATGAAGATGATCCCGAGTGCCGGCAGCTGGTTGGCGCCGGCCCATGCGGACCCGAAGATGCAGAGGCCGGTGGAGATGAACAATGCAGTACCCCAACGGCGGCGGCGTTCCACCGTGTTGGCGGCTTTGCCGATGAAGTAGCAGGCGAAGATGCCAAAGAACCACGGGATCGCGGCCAGGAGTCCGACGGCGATGCCCACCTTTTGGCCGGTCAGCTGTGCCACCTGCTGTGGCAGGTAGAACGTGACACCGTAGACCGCAACCTGCAGGCAGAAGTAGATGACAGTGAAGTACCAGACCCGGCCGTTGCGCATGGATGCCAGGACACCGCGTGGACCCGTTTCTTCCTTGACGGTGTCTTCGAGCGCCATGACGTCGGACAGGGCCCGTTTCTCCTCCTTGGTGAGGAATTTGGCATCCTGGGGGCTGTTGATGAGGAAGAAGTACGCCGCGATGCCGGCCAGGACTGCGAGCATGCCTTCTACGAAGAACATGACCTGCCAGCCTGCGACGCCCGGAACCTGGTCGCCGATGTTGATGAGCCAGCCGGACAGCGGTGCGCCCATCATCTGTGAGAACGGCTGGGCCAGGTAGAAGATGGCGAACATCTTCACGCGGACCTTGTTGGGGAACCACGCCGCCAGGAACATGATGACGCCCGGGAACAGGCCGGCCTCGGTGACGCCCAGCAGGAATCGAAGGATGATGAAGGATGTCTCACCCTGGACGAAAGCGAAGCAGGCCGAAACGATGCCCCACGTAATGGCGATGCGGGCGAGCCACACCTTCGCACCAAATTTGGTCAGCAACAGGTTGCTGGGGATCTCGAACAGGGCGTAGCCGATGAAGAAGATACCGGCGCCCAGCGCGTAAGCACCTGCGGTGATGCCCTTGTCCACTTCAAGTGCGGCTTCGGCGAAACCAACGTTGGTGCGGTCCAGGAAGGCCACGACGTACAGGATGACAAGCATTGGCATGAGCCGCCGCGATGCTTTGGAGATCGCCGATTTGAGGACCGGCGTGTCCAGCAACTCCTTAGTGGAATTGGTGGCAACAGACATTGAAACTCCTCTTTGAGTGACAGGAAATGACTAATGCAGCCGCGATCAGCGCGGGAAGAAGATGAGCACCATGCCCACTGCGCAGGCAAGGATGCCCACGGCAAGGTAGATCTTGCGTTCTCTTGACCAGGTCTTCATGGACGAGCCCTAGTGCATGTACAGTCCGCCATCCACATTCAGCGTTTGCCCGGAAATGTATCCGGAGTCCTCGCTGATGAGGAAAGCGATGGCGGCTGCGATGTCCCGGGTGGAGCCCACACGGTTCACGACAAGGTCCTTGGTGAGCTCATCTTTGCGTTCCTGGCTCAGCGTTCCGCCCATGATGTCGGTGTCGATGGGCCCGGGAGAGATGGCGTTGACGGTGATGTCGTACTCGCCAAGTTCGCGTGCCGTGGCGCGGGTCAATCCAATGACGCCTGCTTTGGCTACGGAGTACGGGGTTTTGGAGAACGTGCCGCCGCCGCGTTGGGCGGAAACGGAGGAGATGTTCACGATCCGCCCGATGCGGTTCTTGACCATAGACTCGGCCACACGGCGGGTGGCGTAGTGGACTCCGTTGAGGTTGATGTTCAGGACGCGGTCCCACTCGGCGGGTTCGAGTTCCAGGTAGCCAACGGGTGAGCTGACGCCGGCAACGTTGGCCAGCGCGACGATCTGCGGCAGCTCAGCCTCCAGCTCGTCGATGGCTGCGCGGACTTCGGCTTCGCTGGCTACGTTGGCGCCCACACCGTGGGCCTGCACACCATGTTCTGCGGCGATTTCCTTTGCTGCGATCTTGCAGGCGGCGTCATCAAGATCGATGATGCCGATGTTCCAGCCTTGCGCGGCCAGGTAGTTGACGGTGGCTCGGCCAATGCCGCGTTCGGAAACGGCGCCGGTGACAATCGCAGTGCGTTCTACGGGGAAAGTCATGTGTTTTCTCCTGAATGTCTTAGTTGATGGGGGCCGGGCCGAGCTCTTCAATGAGCTTCTGCATGGCGACGTAGGCCTTGTTGCGGTAGGCGATGAGTTCCGGAGTGCGCTCGGCGGGAACGTTGAGGAAGCCGGCGCCGGTCTTGGTGCCGAGCTTGCCTGCTTCCACGAGGTCCGAGAGGATCTTCGGCGTCGCGAAGCGTTCCGGGAATCCGGTCTGCAGCGACTTGTAGCAGAAGTTATAGACGTCCAAACCGGCCATATCCGCGATGGCGAACGGACCAAAGAACGGCAAGCGGAAGCCGAACGTCGTACGCACCAGGGTGTCGACGTCGTCCGCTGTTGCGATTCCCTGCTCCACCAGCTGGGCTGCCTCGTGGAAAAGCGCGTATTGCAGGCGGTTCAGCACGAAGCCGGTGACGTCCTTGACGACGGCGGTCTGCTTGCCTGCAGCGTGCACCAGCTCGCGCGACGCGGCCACGGTTGCGGCAGAAGTTTCAGCGTGAGGGATGATCTCGACGCCCGGAATGAATGGCGACGGGTTGGAGAAGTGCACGCCGAGGAAGCGCTCCGGATTGGTGACGGCCTCGGCAAGGGCAGCGATGGAGATGGTGGACGTGTTGGAGCCGATCACGGCGTCCGGGCGGGCTGCGGCGCTGATCCGGGCCAAGGACTGATGCTTGATTTCCAGCACCTCCGGAACGCACTCCTCAATGAAGTCCGCATCCGACACGGCTTCTTCGATGTCCTTGGCTGCCCATAGGTTCTGCTTCAGGATCTCGGTGGCACCTTCAGGGAAAAGCCCATCCGCGATGAACTGGTCCGACTCCACCAGCAGGCGGTCGAAGTTCTTCTGCGCTACCTCGGCAGAAACATCGGCAAGCGCAACACGCGCGCCACCGAGCGCCAGCACCTGGGCGATGCCGCCGCCCATGTATCCGGACCCGACGACGGCGATCTTCCGGGCTGCGTTGCTCGGGTTTCCTTCGGTTGTTTCGGAAATTGTCATGATCAGACTGCCTTCGTGTAGTCGGGCTCGTACGAGCAGATGGCGTCCACCTTGGCGGCGGAGGATGAGTTTTGATCGAAGCGGTGGTCGAGCCACTCCCCTACGAGCTTTTTGGCCAGTTCCAAGCCAATCACCCGCTGGCCCAGCGTCAGGACCTGGGCATTGTTGCTCAGGACGGACCGTTCCACGGAGTAGCTGTCGTGGGCGGTAACCGCGCGGATTCCGGGGACCTTGTTGGCGGCAATCGCAACACCCAATCCCGTGCCGCAGATCAACAAGGCCCGGTCAGCTTCGCCCTCAGCCACCTTGCGGGCGGCATCGACGGCGACGTGCGGGTAGGCCGTGGAGTCGTTGAAGCCAACGCCGACGTCCGTCACGGAAGCCACGCGCGGGTCCGCTTCCAGCAGGGCAAGGAGTGCCTGCTTGTACTCGACACCGGCTTCATCGTTGCCGACGACGATGCGCCAGCCGTGGTTGTTGCTCATGCTTGGGCTCCGTTTCCGGCCGCTGCCGCTGAAGAAGCGGTGGCCAGTTGTGAATCGATAAATTGCGAGATCCTGGCGGCGATCAACCCAAAGGACACCGCACCCGGATCAGGGTGCCCGATGCTCTTTTCCGCGAGCGGTCGCGCCCGGCCCTTGAGCGGCCGAAGTTCAGCTGTCTTCGCTGCAGCGGACTCGGCTGCCGCAGCGGCAACTGCCAGGGCCCGGTCAACGGGAGTACCGCCGTCGAGTTCTGTGAGGAAGGTGTCCCGGAACGGCAGGAGCGCGTCCACCATGGTCTTGTCCCCGGGATCCGCTTTGCCGAGTTCGGTGATGGCCCGCACGAAGGCGTCCACAGCGGCGGCCGCGTCCTCCGAGGTGTAGCTTTCACGGTTCCCGAGCGACTGCCCGGCCGCGATGACTGCCGAACCCCACAGCGCCCCGGACGTCCCGCCGGCCCGCTCGCTCCAAGCTTCCCCGGCTGCTGTCAGAACGCGCGCAACGGAAGCACCTTCGGCGCCTTCGCTTGCGGCGGCGGCAGCATCGACGCCGCGCCGCATGCCGATGCCGTGGTCACCATCGCCGGCGATCGCGTCCAGCTTGCCGAGTTCCTCTTCATGTTCGACGACGACGTCCCGCACCTGGGCGAGGATGGCCACGGCCTGCCGCCCGAGTTCAGCCGCTGCCGGGGTGGGCTGCTCGACGTCGGCGGTTTCGGCGTCGTCGATTGCTGCCTCGGCGCGTGGCGCGCGGGGCGCCATGCTGCCCTTGCGGAACGCCGGGGTGTCAGCCGGTGCAGCCCAGTACTGCTCAAGTTCATCGTCCAACCACAGCAATGTCAGGGAGAGCCCGGACATGTCCAGGCTGGTCACCAGCTCACCGCACTCGGGCTCCACCACGGTGAGGCCTGCCGCCGTCAGTAGTTTCTCGATCTTGCCGAACAGGAGGAAGAGTTCGTCATACTTCACCGTGCCAAGGCCGTTGACGATAGCCACCACGCGGTCCGCGGCGTCCTCAGGTTTGTCCGCGAGCAGCTTGGTGACCAGCAGCTCCGCCAGCTCGGATGCGGTGGGCATCGGGTGCTCGGAAATTCCGGGTTCGCCGTGAATCCCCAGGCCCAATGACATCTGCCCTGCAGGAACATGGAACAGCGGATCCTTGGCGCCGGGAAGCGTGCAGCCGTCAAAGGCCACACCCAGCGAACGGGTCCGGTAGTTGGTCTTGATGGCCAGACGCTCGACGGCGTCAAGGTCCAGTCCCGCTTCGGCGGCGGCGCCGGCAATCTTGAAAACGGTGAGGTCCCCCGCGATGCCGCGGCGCTTCTCGAGCTGCTCGATCGGAGCGCTGGCGATGTCGTCCGTGACGGTGACAGTGCGGGTTTCGATGCCCTCAGCGTTGAGCCGGAGCTGCGCCTGGCCGAAGTGCAACACGTCGCCGGCGTAGTTGCCGTAACTGAGCAGCACTCCACCACCGGCGTTGGCCGCCTTCGCTACACGGTAAACCTGGCCGGCCGCCGGGGAGGCGAACATGTTGCCGCACGCCGAACCCGTTGCAAGGCCTGGGCCTACCAGCCCGGCGAAGGCCGGATAGTGTCCCGAGCCGCCACCAACCACCAGGGCAACCTGGCCGGAGGGGACTTCCGTGGAGCGGACCACACCGCCGTCAACGCGTGCGACGTAGCCACGGTTGGCAGCCACGAAGCCGTCCAGCGCGTCATCGGCAAAGTCTGCCGGGTTGTCGAAAATCTGTGTCATTTCCTAGACTCCTGCGAGCTGCGTTGCCGGTACTTGGCGCCCCTGGGCTACCTGGCTCTGGCCGAGCTCATAGCCGTCGGTCTTGGGCAGGACGTGCCGGCGGAGGTAGTCCTGGTTGCTTGCCGTGACACTGAGGCCATCGCCGCCGTAGTGCTCGGTGCAAAGAATGCCTTGGAAGCCGACGGAAACCGCAAACTTGAAGGCCTCGCGGTAGTTGATAAGGCCGCTTTCCATGGGCGCCGGCATGGTGATGTAGCTGTCCCGGGCCACGTCTTCGTCCCGGATGTAGTTCTTCATGTGCCAGTAGTTGGAGTACGGCAGGGTCTTTGCCACCATCTCGCGCCAGTCCTCGATGGGCCGGTGCAAACGGATCAGGTTGCCAAGGTCCGGGTTCAGGCCAACGTTGTCCAGGCCGATGTCCTGGACCAGTTGCACTGAGGAGTCAGCGGTTCCGAGGTACGTGTCTTCGTACATTTCCAGGGAGAGGAGGACGCCGGCCTCGGCCGCATGCTTCCCAAGTTCCCGGATGCGGGAGACGGCGTTGCCCCACGCTTCCTTGTCCCCCACCGGGTCCTTGTAACCCTCGACGGTCCAGAACCACAGCTGCTTCTGCTGCTCAGGGGTGATGGCCTGGTGAAGTCCGAAGGACACTACTTCACATCCCAGCTCCGCAGCGGCGTCGATGGTGCGGTGGCTGTAGGCGAGGTTGTCGGCCCAGTCCGTGGCATGGATGACGCTGCGGCGGATGGCGGAGATCACCGGCACGCCAATGCCCACTTCATCAGCGGTCTGCTTGAATTCGGCAAGTCGTTCCTTGCTGAGGTCGCCCGGGCGAACCCAGCTATCGGTGAGGTCTGCGTTAGCGAAACCGGCATCCTTGACTTCCTGGAGGACGGCGGCCCAAACGGAAGCATCGGCGTCGTTGACCTGCTGCCCTGCGGCATCCGTGCCGGGGAACTGCAGGAGGGCCGCGGTGATGGGCCAATTCTCGGCGGTGTACGCCATGATGATCACTCCTTCGTGGAATCCTGTTTCCTATAGGATTTACGAACGATGGAACGCTGTCAACCCTTTTGCGAAACTTCCTAGATCCTATATGTCTTACATATATGATGTGAAGGGGATCACTTTGGCTGTCGATGTGGGCGCGGGGCGCACCACTTGCCGCCAAACGCCCCCGTAACCACTGGTGCGCCGGGCGGAAACGGGCGCGCCTCAGGAGGAGTGCCGGGCCTAGTCCTCCGGCGCGTCTGCCATCGCTCGGCCGCGCACCTTCTGGACGTGATCCACCATCATGGAAGCGGCCCTTTCCGGGTCCCCGCTGATCATGGCGTCCAGGACGGCCTGGTGCTCAGCGATCGCTTGCTCGGCGTCGGTGATGCCCACTCCCCCAAACAGTCGGAAGCGTTGGATCTGCCCGCCCAGCGTGTTGTAGGCGGCTAGCAGAAATTGGTTGCTGGCTTGCGCGGCGATGAGTTGGTGGAAGCGCTCATCGGCTTCCAGGTAACTGCGGTACTCCGCAAACGACCCCCCACGGGGAGCAGTTTTCAGGTCCTCCACAGCTTGCTTCAGAGCGTCAAGACCGTCGGGGGTCATCCGCGAACAGGCCAATCGGGCGTTGACCGGCTCAATGGACAACCGGGCCTCCATGAGTTCGGCAAAGTCCTCGCGGGTGAACACGGGTGCCACACGGTAGCCCTTTAGCGCCACACGCCGCACCATTCCCGTGTGCTCCAAACGGGCCAACGCTTCCCGCACCGGCGTCGGCGAAACGTCGAGTTCGCGAGCCATCCCGTCGATGCTCACCGCTGCCCCGGGCTCCAACCGACCATCCATGAGCCACTCGAGGAGGGCTTCGTATACATGGTCGGCCAGCACTTGGCGGCTGACAGGAAAGCCAGCGCGGGCAACGGACGGGGAAGGTTCAGCCATGGCACAAATCCTATAGGAATGCACGCGCCGGGCGAGGCAGCGGTCCTGTCACATTCCCCAACTATCTAGCATGTGTGGTTGTTATCAAGGCTCAGAACAACCACTAGTGCCAGACAGTTGGGCGAGCACGGGTTAAACCACGACGTCGGCGCCCAGGCGGGTGCCGACGTCGTGGTCTATCTTGGGGTGCTGCGCTTTAGTTCGAGTAGAACGGGTAGTCCGTGTAGCCCTCGGCGCCGTCTGCGTAGAAGGTGGAGGCGTCCGGCTCGTTGAGCGGCAGGCTTTCACGCCAGCGGCGGGCGAGGTCCGGGTTGGCAATGGCGGGGCGGCCCACCACTACGGCGTCGGCAAGGCCGTCTTCGATGATGGCGAAAGCTTCGTCACGGGTAGTGATTTCGCTGAAGCCGGTGTTCACCAGGAACGTGCCGTTGAAACGCTCGCGGAGACCCTGGACCAAGGCACTCTTGGGGTCATGGTGGAGGATGCTCAGGTAGGCCAGGTTCAGTGGTGCGATGGTATCCACCAAAACCTCGTAGGTTGCGCGGACGTCGGCGGCGTCTGTCTCGGCAATTCCCTGCACATTGTGCTCGGGGGAAATGCGGATGCCTACGCGGTTTGCGCCGAGCGCCTCCACCACGGCGTTGACTGTCTCGATCACGAAGCGGGCCCGGTTCTCCGGGGAGCCGCCGTAGCTGTCAGTGCGCACGTTGGAGTTGGGCGCAAGGAACTCGTGCAACAGGTAGCCGTTGGCGGAGTGAAGCTCAACGCCGTCGAAACCTGCCTCAATGGCGTTCGTGGAGGCGGTGACAATTTCCTGGATAACTCCCGGGAGCTCGTCGGTGCGGAGTTCGCGCGGTACCGGGTAAGCCTGCTTGCCGTTGGGCGTGCGAACTTCACCTTCGATGGCGACGGCGCTGGGGCCGACGATCTCGTGGCCACTGGTGATATCGGCGTGCGAAACGCGCCCGCCGTGCATGATCTGGGCAAAGATGCGGCCGCCCGCAGCGTGAACAGCGTCGGTGACCTTCTTCCAGCCTGCGATTTGCTCCTCCGTGACGAGCCCCGGCTGTCCCGGGTATGACTGGCCGGCGGGCGTGGGATAGGTGCCCTCGCTAACGATCAAGCCGAGGGAAGCCCGCTGCCGATAATGCTCAGCGATCAATGAACCCGGCACCCCGTTCTGACCCGCGCGGAGGCGCGTCAGGGGCGCCATCACCAGTCGGTTGGAAAGTTCAAGCTCGCCGAGGGCCAGAGGGGAAAACAGCATGCGCAGTTCCTTTCAGATTGAATCACGTTCATCCTGCGCAACTGTATGGCGTCTGCAACTATTCCGAAGGAGGCGCAGATCACATGCCAAAGTAGCTGGCAGTAGCGGTAGTTCTGACGCTTCAAAACAACCGCTACTGCCAGTTAGTTGGGCCGTATCACTCCGGCTTGATGTTCTTCAGTGCGTCTTCGAAGCACTCGCAAAGCGCCAGCACCGCCACTAGGTGCGCTTCTTCGGCATGTGGCGGATCGGTGTCGATGCAGATGGCTTCATTTACCGACTGTGCGAGGTCCTTGGATTCCTTGCCGGTCAGTGCCCATAAGCGTGCACCTTGCGCCTTCGCGGCGGCGGCAGCCTCCCGGAGTTCGTCGGTGATCCCTTTCGCGGCGAGCAGGACCACGATGTCACCCCGGCGAACCTGTTTGGATACCTGCTCGCTCATGCTTCCGGCGGAGCCGTCAGAACCAGCCGCGGCCTTGGTGATGGAGATGGCTTTGAACCCCGAACCGCTCACGGGATCGTGGGCATTCAGTTCGGATGTGAACCTCTGCGCCTCGTGGGAGGATCCGTCGCTGCCTGCGGCGAAAACACTCCCGCCGCGCAACCTGACACGAGCCAGTTCCTCGCCCCACTCGGCAAGCCGCGAAGATTCCCGGCGCAGTGCTGCCACAGCCGGCCCGATCTCGCCTAAGTGCCCCAAAACCACATCGACTGCATGCCTGTTGGCCTTCGTCTCAGTGGCGCGCATCGCCTGACCTGTTCGCCTCACCACGATACTCACTTCCTGCCTCCGTTTCTTCGCTGAAACTATAGGTTCCTGTCACCCTCACGCGTCGAGCCGTCACGTGGTGTGCCCTCGCGCCCGCTGCGGTCCCTGGTGAGACGCTCACCCTCGGCGACATGGGAGCGATCGCGGTCCGCGTCATGTGAGCGGTTCGCGTCCTGTGAGTAGTCCGCGTCCTGTGAACGGTTCGCGTCCTGTGAACGGTTTGCGTCCTGTGAACGGTTTGCGTCCTGTGAACGGTCCGGGTTCGTCTTCGGGTCCAGTTTGTCCGCATGGCGAAGTTGTTCTTCGACGCGCGCGTGGGCTTCGTTGGCCTTCTCGGCGTGGCGTTCCGCGTCCTTTCGGAGTCGTTCCGCCTCGACTTCGGCCTGCAGCGCGTGGGCCTCCGCCTGTGCTGATTCGGCCTTCGCCTGGTGTGCGCCGATGGCTTCCTCAGCCGCCTTCTCGCGCAACTCTTCGGCGCGGTGGCGGTTGACCTCAGCCTTTTTACGACGCCCCACAACAACTGCGACAATCACAGCGGCGATGACGACGACGGCCAGCACGATAATAAGTACCAGTTGTCCTGTATCCATGTGGATTACCTCCCTGGTGAGCGGCTTCTGTGGGCGCCGCTCGTGGCCCACGCTGTGCTTGGTACCTCTGGTGTACCCCGCTGGGGCAACCTCGAAACGGTGCGGGCCTTTCAGGCGGGCAGCTCCATTCGGAAGCCACAACGGCTTTGGATAACGCGATCACTCCTCGGTCAGCTCTGCCCGAAAACTCTCTCCCTCCATCAGCTTAACACCATCAATCAGGGTACTTACTAGTTTCAGCTCCCCGTCGCTTCCGGTTGCTCCCTGGCGCGCTTCTCTTCCGGAGTCTCACCGCTTTCGTCCGGGATGAACGTGGGGTCCAGTTCGGTGGTGAAATCGCCCGTTCCGGCCTCACCGCTGTCATGCTCGACGGCGGCAGGCACCTCAGGCTCCGAGGCTTTGGACGGCGTCACTTCAGCTTCGTTCGGTTGGTCGCTCATGGCCTCAATCTAAGCCCGCCCCTTGGCGGTGTCGAGGGGCCGGGCAGCCTTGTGCGCCCGCGCTATCTCTGCTTCGCTGGGAGGGTCTCCAGCAGCGAGGGACCCAGCCAGCCGTAACGCAGGGAGAACCAATCGTGAAAGCAGTGACATGGCAGGGCCGGCGTTCGCTCAGCGTCGAAGACGTCCCGGACCCCTCCATCCAGGAACCCACGGACGCGATTGTCCGGATTACCTCCACAGCCATTTGCGGCTCCGACCTCCACCTCTATGAGGTGCTGGGCCCCTACATGCATAAGGGCGACGTCATCGGCCACGAGCCCATGGGAATCGTGGAGGAGGTGGGCTCTGAAGTCCACCGGCTGAAGAAGGGCGACCGCGTTGTAGTGCCGTTCAACATCTCTTGCGGGCATTGCTATATGTGTAACCAAGGCCTTCAGTCGCAATGTGAAACCACGCAGGTGACAGCGAAGGGATCAGGGGCGGCACTTTTCGGCTACTCCGAACTTTATGGCTCGGTCCCGGGCGGGCAGGCGCAATATCTGCGTGTTCCCTTCGCAGACTACGGCCCCGTCAAAGTCGATTCGGATGCTCCGGATGAGCGTTACCTGTTCCTCTCGGACATCCTGCCCACAGCGTGGCAGGCAGTTGAGTATGCGAACGTGCCGGAGGGTGGCACGCTTGCTGTGCTCGGGCTCGGTCCCGTGGGCCAGTTCGCCGCGAGGATTGGCGTCCACAAGGGCTTCAGGGTGATTGGCGTAGACCCGGTCCCGGAGCGCCGCGCGATGGCGGAGACGCATGGCATAGAGACCATGGACTACAGCTCCCACGTCGCCGAGCAGATCCGTGAGCAGACGCTGGGCCGCGGCCCGGACTCCGTGGTGGACGCCGTGGGTATGGAAGCTCACGGATCCCCGGTGGCATCTTTCCTTCACCGGGCGGTCTCTTTGCTCCCGGACAAGCCGGCGCAGGTCGCCATGGAAACCATGAGCGTTGACCGGCTTGCCGCGCTTCACACCGCGGTGGACCTGGTGCGACGAGGCGGGACCATTTCACTAAGCGGCGTGTACGGCGGACAGGCCGATCCGATGCCCCTCATGACCATGTTCGACAAGCAAATCCAGCTCCGCATGGGTCAATGCAATGTTCGCAGTTGGATTGACGATCTACTCCCCTTGGTGGAGGACGACGCCGATCCGCTGGGGGTCATGCATCTGGTCACCCACACGGGAGGACTGGATGAGGCACCGGCCCTCTACGAGAAGTTCCAGAAGAAGCAGGACGGCTGCATCAAAGTGGTGCTCAAGCCCTGACACATCCCCGGACGTCAGAGTCCACTAGGCCAGGTGCTTTCCGCCGGTCACCCCAATGACTGATCCTGAAATGTAGCTGGATTCTTCGGTGGCCAGCAGCACGTAGGTGGCGGCGAGTTCGGCAGGCTGCCCCGCCCTGCCCAGCGGGGTGTCCTGACCGAACTTCTCGATCTTTTCCGCGGGCTGCGTGGGCGGTTGCAGGGGTGTCCATACAGGACCCGGCGCCACTGCATTGACCCTGATCCCCTTGGGTCCGAGTGATTCTGCCAGGGAGAAGGTCATGCTGTTGATGGCCGCCTTGGTGGCTGCATAGTCCATCAGCGACGGACTGGGATGGTAGCCCTGAATGGAAGAAGTGTTGATGATCGCGGCGCCGGGCTTCAGGTGCGGCAAGGCGGCCTTGGTGAGCCAGAACAGCGCATAGACGTTGGTTTTGAAAGTCCGATCGAACTGTTCGCTGCTCAGGTCCTCCATGCCCTGCGCGGTGGTCATCTGGAAGCCCGCGTTGTTCACCAGGACGTTGAGGCCATCGAATTCGGCCACGGTCTGGGCGATGACTTCTTGGCAGAACTCTTCGTCCTGCAAGTCGCCCGGCAATGCCAAGGCCCTGCTGCCGGCGTCTTCGATGAGCTGGACGGTCTGCTCGGCGTCCTGTTCTTCTTCGGGCAGGTAAGTGAACGCGACATCTGCGCCTTCGCGGGCATAGGCAATGGCTACTGCCCTGCCGATCCCACTGTCGCCACCAGTGATCAATGCCCGCATGCCCATCATGCGGTGATGTCCCACATAGCTTTGCTCGCCGTGATCAGGCCTCGGGTTCATCGCCTCCGTCCATCCGGGATAGTCCTGTGTCTGCGGCTCAAATTCTTGGGACGGATACTTGGTTCTCGGATCTGTCTCGCCCTCGGGATCGTCCGGGGTGTTGATGACGTGGTTCACCAGCGCCATGGCGATGTCCTCGTCGAGCTCGGTTTGCTCCGTGTCTTCGTTGCGGGTCTCCTCAGCCATGATCTCAGTGTAAGCACCCTTACGATTCGTGGGAGATGTTCAGGAAGTACCCAGAATTGCTCGTTAGCCTAGCAATCGTCAGTGTTGGATTACATCGAAGGAGGGCCCATGGGACTCGGAGACAAGATCAGCAACAAGGCGCAGGAAGTCACCGGCAAGGCGAAGGAAGCCTTGGGTGACGCCACGAACAACCAGAAGCTGCAGGCCGAAGGTGTCGCTGACCAAGCGGCTGCCAAGACCAAGCAGGCCGGCGAGAACGTCAAGGACACCGCGAAGGACGCCTTCGACAAGTAGGCCGCAGCACACTAAACACACAGCGCAACGCCCCGGCTCCCCCAATGGAAGCCGGGGCGTTCACGTAAACCCAAGCAGGTGCTGTCCCGCAGTTGGGTTGGGGGACTACTTCTGTGCCGGGAGTACCAACTCGCCCGACTTGTCCGTAGACAAGGCGAGGGACGAGATGTACTGGGGTTCGCCGTCGGGCCCGTCCTGGGCTGAGCGGAGCATGTCCGGGCGTTCGAATTCAAGCCCGGTAACGTGGCAGAGGAGCTTCTGGTCGCTCGGGTTACCGTCGGCGTCGAACATGGGCAGGTCGATGCCGTCGTCGGTCCGGCGAAGGTAGTAGCGGCCTCGCGTCACCAGAGCCAACACAGGCGGCAGCACCAAGGCCAGGCCCACGGCGAAGATCGGCGAGAACGGTTGGACCGCTGCACCGAATGCCCCGAAGAACACTGCAATGGACACCCCGGCAGAGACGAGCATGGACACGAAGCCCACCGGGTTCACGGCGTAGAGCATCCCGCGGCGGAATTCCGGGACCTTGGGCGAAATCTTCAGCAGGTACTTATTGATGGCTATGTCCGAGGCCACCGTGACAACCCAGGCCATGGCGCAGTTGGCGTAGAAGCCCAGGATCGTGTTGAGGAACTCGAACATGTTCGATTCCATGAGGATCAGCGCGATGACCAGGTTGACCACCACGAACACCATGCGGCCCGGGTAGGTTTTGGTGATGCGAGTGAAGGAGTTGGTCCAGGCGAGCGATCCGGAGTAGGCGTTGGTGACGTTGATCTTGATCTGCGAGATGACCACCAGCACCACGGCCAGGGTCATGGCGAGCCAGGCCGGCATCATCTCTTCGTAGACGCCCAGGAACTGGTGAACCGGCTCATTTGCGGAAGAAGCGGCTGCGGGGTCGAGCTTGGCGATGAGGTAGATCGCAATGAACAGGCCAATGATCTGTTTGATGGCACCGAAGATGACCCAGCCTGGTCCGGCGAGGATCACTGCGCGCCACCAAGCACCCTTGTTTTCGGCGGTCTTGGGCGGCATGAAGCGAAGGTAGTCGATCTGCTCCGCGATCTGCGCCATGAGGGACAAGCAGACACCTGCGGCCAGCATCACCGAAGCCAGGTTGGGGCCGCCTTCGCCGGAAGCACCCGTGAAAGCGAAGAAGGCATCGATGCTCTCGGGATGGGACAGCAGCAGGTAGCCCACGGGAACCACCATGAGCAGCAACCACAGGGGCGTGGTCCACACCTGCAAGGTGGCCAAGGTTTTCATCCCGTAGATCACCAGCGGAATGATGATGATGGTGGACACCGCATAGCCGATCCACTGCGGAATGCCGAGGCCCAGCTGCAGCCCTTGGGCCATGATGGAGCCCTCAAGCGCGAAGAAAATAAACGTGAAGGTGGCAAAGATGATGTTGGTGACCACCGAGCCGTAGTAGCCAAAGCCCGAACCCCGGGTGATGAGGTCCAGGTCAATGTTGTAGCGGGCTGCATAGTAGGCCAGCGGGAATCCTGTGGCGAAGATGATCACTGCCGCCACGATGATGCCAAAGATCGCGTTCACTGTTCCATAGGCGATGCCGATGTTCGCGCCGATCGAGAAGTCGGCCAGGTATGCGATGCCACCCAGGGCACTGGTCGCCACCACACCGGCGCTCCATTTCCGGTAGGACCGCGGGGCGAACCGGAGCGTGTAATCTTCCAGGCTCTCTTTCGCGGCGCTCATCGCGTCGGCGTTGCCTGCCGCCGGTAGGCCCGTAGTACCGATTCCGACGGCGGTGCCTCCCGCCGTCGTCGGTTCCAGTGTGGCGGTGCTCGCCTTGTCGTCGGTCATTCGTCGTCGCTTTCGTCGGGGACTTTGCCTCGCCCACGACGCTAGTCACGCAGCGCGTCAATTCAGTCACGTCCATGTTTCGCAGCTGTAACTTCTGCACCAGCTGCCCCGTGCGTTCAAGTCCAAAATCAACCAGCTCCGTTTGTGTGCACCCCACAAAATTGCCCGTCACCAGCACGGATACCGTCAAGGACATGACCACCCATACAACCCAAGCACCCCGGGAAACCTCCTCCTACGCCATCCTGGAAACCGCCCGCGAGCAGGTCCTCGAACGGGGCGAAGGCCTGAACGAATCCCAACTCATCCACATCCTGGAGCTCCCCGACGACGCCATCCCGGAAGCCCTGCAACTCGCCCACGAGGTTCGCCTCAAGTACTGCGGCGAGGACGTGGAAGTGGAAGGCATCATCTCCATCAAGACCGGCGGCTGCCCCGAGGACTGCCATTTCTGCAGCCAGTCCGGCCTGTTCGACTCCCCCGTTCGTGGTGTGTGGCTGGACATCCCCGAGCTGGTCAAAGCAGCCAAGGAGACCGCCGCCACGGGTGCCACGGAGTTCTGCATCGTCGCCGCAGTCCGTGGCCCGGACATCAAGCTCATGAACCAGATCAAGTTCGCGATTGACCGCATCAACGAGGAAGTGGACATCAACATCGCGTGTTCCTTGGGCATGCTCACGCAGCGCCAGGTGGACCAGCTGGCCGAGTGGGGCGTGCACCGCTACAACCACAACCTGGAAACGGCCCGGAGCTACTTTCCCGAGGTCGTCACCACCCACAGCTATGAGGAACGCCTGGAAACTTGCGCCATGGTCAAAGCCGCCGGAATGGAACTGTGCTGCGGTGCGCTGATCGGAATGGGCGAGTCGCTGGCGCAACGGGCTGAACTCGCCGCGCAGCTCGCCGCCCTTGAACCGCATGAGGTTCCACTGAACTTCCTCAACCCACGCCCCGGCACGCCGTTGGAGAACCAAGGCATCATGGACGGCAAGGACGCCCTCCGTGCCATCGCCGCGTTCCGGCTCGCGATGCCGCGCACGGTGCTCCGCTACGCCGGCGGCCGTGAACTGACCCTCGGCGACCTCGGCACCCGGGAGGGACTGCTCGGCGGCATCAACGCCGTGATCGTGGGCAACTACCTCACTACTCTGGGCCGCCCCGCCAATGCCGACCTCAACCTCCTGGTGGAGCTCAACATGCCCATCAAGGAATTCCAGAAGTCACTGTGACCACCGCAGTTTCACAGCAATTCTGCGGGCACTGCGGTGGCGAAGGCGGTGACGGTGCCTACGGTGGTGACGGCCCGACGTCGAACGCCCACCACAGCTGCCAACAGCGCCTGGCGATGGAGCCACCGCGCTTTTGCCCACAGTGCCGACGCCGCATGAAAGTGCAGGTAACGCCCTTGGGGTGGACGGCTGAATGCTCCCGGCACGGGAGGCTGATGTCATGAGCTCGCTGATCGATCGCGACCGGGCCACGTTGTGGCACCCGTACGCGCCGGCCTCGGCAACGCTGCCGCTCTGGGAAGTAGAAGCCGCCGACGGCGTGGCGCTGCGACTCCGTAACGAACAGGGGCGGACGCATGAGGTGCTGGACGCGATGTCGTCGTGGTGGTCGGTGATCCACGGCTACCGGAACCCCATCATGGACGCCGCCATCCAACGCCAGCTCAGTACTTTCAGCCACGTGATGTTCGGTGGGCTCACGCACCAACCAGCTGTGGAACTCGCGGAAACCCTGTTGGCCATGGCACCGGGCGAACCGGGCCGACGCTTGGAACGAGTGTTCCTGGCAGATTCCGGTTCCATCTCCGTGGAGGTCGCCCTCAAACTGGCAGTGCAGTTCCAAACGGCCAGTGGACTGCCCAAACGGCAGCGCTTCCTGACGATCCGCGGCGGCTATCACGGTGACACCTTCGCGGCCATGGGCGTGTGCGATCCCGTGGACGGCATGCATTCCTCATTTCCGGGGTTGTTGGCCGGCAATGTCTTCGCCCCGCGTCCGCCTGCGGCGGCAACGGCCACCGCAGCAGCCATGGAGCAGTGGCGGGCCGCAGTGGAAGAGCTGGCCCAGCTCCATTCCAACGAACTCGCCGCGATCATCGTGGAGCCAATGCTCCAAGGTGCGGGGGGCATGTTCATGTACCCGGCCGAGTGTGTTCGGATCCTGCGCGGGATCGCGGACCACCACGGTTTGCTGCTGATCCTGGACGAGATCGCCACGGGATTCGGGCGAACCGGCAAGCTCTTCGCCGCGCAGCACGCGGGGGTCGTCCCGGACATTCTGTGCGTCGGCAAGGCCCTGACCGGCGGTTACCTCACCCTCGCTGCGACGCTGTGCACGGGCGACGTTGCCCGCACGGTTTCCGCAGGCGAGGCGGGGGCTCTCCTGCACGGGCCAACTTTCATGGCCAATCCCCTGGCGTGCGCCGCGGCAAACGCAAGCCTGGGCATCCTTGCGACGGGTGGCTGGAGCACGGACGTGGCGCGCGTCGGTGCCGCTCTCACGGCAGGCCTGGCTCCGGCAGTGAAGCTCGACGCCGTTGCGGACGTTCGTACCTTCGGCGCCGTGGGGGTCATTGAGCTAACTGACGCCGTGGATGTCACTGTGGTGACTCGCGCCGCCGTGAAACACGGGGCGTGGGTACGCCCGTTCAGGAACCTCGTCTACGCGATGCCGCCGTATATCAGTACCGCTGCCGAAGTGGGCATGATGGCCGCTGCGATGGTGGCTGCCGTAGAGGAAACCTCCAACCAGCGGGTGGCTGCGTGAGCGCCGCAATGACCCACTGGCTGCAGGACCAAGCCCGCGTCCGCGAGCGCCGGGGCTTGGTTAGGTCGCCGCTGGTTCGCGGGGTGAACCCCGGGATGATTGATCTCGCCAGCAACGACTACCTCGGCTTGGCCACGGACCCCAGGCTGGCCGAAGCTGCGCGGGAAGCCATCGCAATGTGGGGCACGGGCGCTACGTCATCGCGATTGGTGGCGGGCACCACCGAACTGCACCTGGAGTTGGAGCACGAACTCGCTCACCTGATAGGGGCGGACGCAGCGTTGGTCTTTTCCTCGGGTTACCTCGCGAATCTGGGTGTCACTACGGCCCTCGGCGGCCCAGGCACGTTGATGGTGGCCGACGAGCAATGCCACGCCTCGTTGATGGACGGCTTCCGGTTGAGCCGCTCCGAGGTGAAAAATTTCAGGCACAACAGCGTGGAGGACGCAGCGAAGGCTTTGGCCAACCGCATCCACCCGCGGGCGGTCATCGCCGTGGAATCCATCTATAGCGTGGGCGGGGATGCATCACCACTTGCGGAACTCCTGGAGCTGGCCGAAACACACGACGCCATGCTGTTGGTGGACGAAGCCCACAGCTTGGGCGTCGCGGGAACCGGAAGCCAGCAAGGGTGTGGGGCGATCGCAGGAACCCGCTTGGCCGGACATCCCAACGTCATCGTCACCGCCACCCTTTCCAAGGCGCTCGGCAGCCAAGGCGGCGCTGTCCTCGGCTCATCGATGGTCAGGGACCATCTGGTGAACCGGGCCAGAAGCTTCATCTTCGACACCGCGTTGGCTCCCCCTGCGGCCGCCGCCGCGCTCGCGGCCATTGGCATCATCAGGGCAGAGCCTTGGCGTGCCGCGGCCGTCCACCGCAATGCAGCCGCCCTGTCTGCCCAACTGCAACCCGCGCTGCAGAGGCTCGGCACCGCCGTCGACCGTTCCGCCGGAGCAGTCCAGTCCATACCCATGCCGTCCGCCGAAGCGGCCCTCGCCGCCAGCAAGAAAGCACATACGGCGGGCGTCAGCGTGGGGTGTTTCCGTCCGCCGTCCGTCCCGGACGGGGCGTCCCGTCTTCGACTCACCGCGCGGGCCACCCTCACGCCGACCGACATTGAGCAAGCCTGCGCGGTGTTGCGCAGCATCCTGGAGAGAACATCATGAAACTACCTACCGTCATCCTGGTCACCGGTACCGATACCGGCGTCGGCAAGACCATTACGACGGCGGCCCTCACCGCCGCGCTTCATGCGCGCGGCCGGAAGGTTGCCGTCTATAAGCCGTGCCAAAGCGGAAACGTGCTGGGTGACTCAGACTGCGCCGAGGTTGCCCGGTTGGCGGATCCACTCACTGCGGAAGCCGGCGTGGTTCTTGAAGAACCCATGGCTCCCGTCCCCGCCGCCGCACTGGATGGGGTCACGTTGCCCCCACTGGCCGCCCATGCCCAGCGGATCCGTGAGTTGTCTGTCCGCCATGACCACGTGCTGGTGGAAGGCGCCGGTGGGCTGCTGGTGGAGTTGGACCACGACGGCGGGACGCTGGCTGATCTCGGCGCGCACCTGGGTGACAAGGCTGGTTTCGCCGTGGTTGCACGGCCGGCGTTGGGCACGTTGAACCACACGGCGCTGACGCTGGAGGCGCTGGACACCCGGGCCCTGCCGGTGGTGGGTTTGGTCCTTGGGAGCTGGCCGGCGACGCCGAGCGCGGTGGAGCTCAGTAATCTGGCCACTTTGAGGAGTTGGCCCGTTCCGTTTCTGGGGACGGTTCCTGCTGACGCCTCCGGACTGGATCCTGCCGCTTTCCGCGCCCGAGCGTGCGATTGGCTCGAAGAGCTTCCGGCATGAGCGCGACTATGGCTGCGGAACCAGGACTTCCTGAGTCCGGAAGCTGTCCTTACCGGGTGCTGCGGAGCCCCGACACGGTGCGGGAAGTGTTGCACAGGCCCCAGGACTTCAGCCCGGCCAACGCCCTGCTCGCTGTAACGCCGTTGAGTGGGCGGGCGCTGCGCATACTGCAGAAAGCCCGGTTCGCGCTGCCGCCGGTCCTGGCGAGCAACCACACCGAGACCCATACCGGCATCCGGAAGGTGGTGGCGGGCTTCTTCACGCCAGCCACAGTGGCGGCCATGGAACCCCGTATTCGCGGTCTGGCCCGGGAATCGGCAGCCCGTGCAGCGCAAGCCCTCGCCTCTGATGGAAGCGTGGACCTCGTCCAAGCCGTGGCCGCGGATCCCCCGGCGGTCATCATGCTGGAAATGTTGGGGCTGCCGGTCCGCGACGTGCCCGCATTGAAGGCGTGGAGCTTGGACTCCTTGGAACTGTTCTGGGGTTGGCCGGATGCTGACCGGCAACTCGAATTGGCACAGAGCGCCGCGGACTTCTACACCTGGTTGAGGGAATTGGTCCTGGAGTCTGTGGCTTCGCCGGACTCCAACCTCTTCAATGCGCTTGCCCTCCACGGGCTGAGCACACAGGAAATCTGCTCATTGGGCTACTTCCTCCTGATCGCAGGCCAAGAGACCACCACCCAACTCATCAGCACCACGCTGTTCCGGTTGGCCGAGGGCTCCCGGGGCATCTCCTGGAGCGAGGCGGCAAGCGGTCTGAGGGCGCGCGACCTGGCCCGGCACGTCCTTGCTACCGAGTCCTCCGTTCCCACCTGGCGGCGGGTGGCTACCAACGACGCCCTTCTTGACGGCACACCTATCGCGGCCGGTGAGGAGATCCTGCTGGAATTGACCGGCAACCACGGATTCCCCTGGGCCGAAACAGAAGACGGCGAGGGTGCCGACCGTTCGGGGCCAACCCCGTACGGCTTGGCGTTCGGCTCGGGGATCCACCGCTGCCTAGGAGCCAAGCTCGCAGAGCTGGAGGCCGCCGTCGTCGTTCATGAAACGGCAGCCGCACTCAAGGGGGTCCGTCTACAGAATTCAAACCCGGACTGGATCCGGTTGTTGTCCTTCCAAGCACCCCGAACAGTGGTGGTGGAGCCTGGGTAGGCTGGATGCATGGGCGAGAGCCGGGACCTTCTGACGCGGGAGCAGCGCAGCCGCAACATGTCCAAGATCCGTGGGAAGAACACCAAACCTGAGCTGCTGGTCCGCAGGCTCCTGCACGCGAAAGGCTACCGGTACCGGCTCCACGGCCAGTCCGGAGCGGCCAAACTACCGGGCCGCCCGGACCTGGTGTTCGCGGGAAGGCGCAAGGTTATTTTCGTCAACGGTTGCTTCTGGCATTTCCATGACTGCAAAGCAGGGCAGCACGCCCCTGCAGCGAATGCCGAGTTCTGGGAAGCCAAGCGAACACGAACCCGCGAAAGGGACGCGCTGCAGCGGGAACAGTTGGAAGCTACCGGCTGGCAGGTATTGACGGTGTGGGAGTGCCAGCTGAAGGACAGGTCCATGCTCGAAGATCGGCTCACAGCATTTCTGGAATCAGCGGTGGGCTAAGGGGCGCCCGTGGTGCTCGGGGCGGAGTTCACGGATTGATCCGTGACAGACGCCTGGGAACTCTGCTGCCACAATGCGAAAGCGGCCGACCCTCCAATGCCCAGCAGGACGGTCATGCAGACCACGATGATGAGCATCAGGCCCGGTGACGGGCGAGCACCACTTTCCATGTTGTTTCCCGTTCCCTGATTCAGCCTGGAAACGCCCAGATCTGCTTTTCATAACTTTGTTGGGCGGAGATCAAGAGTGGCTCTGAGTCCGCTCAAGATTAGATCAATCTTTGGATTTGTGGCGCTGCGGAAGTTCCACGGGTCCTACTGTTGAATCGTGAATCGATTGTTTGGAGGCGGGAGGGGTTTGGTGTCTGAGTACGACGAGTGCACCGACGCCCTGGTGGATCGCACCGTCCTCACCGAACTCCAAGCAGAGCTGGGCGGCGACCAAGCCATCATCGGAGCGTTCGTCAGGAACTACATAGCCTTGCTGCCGTGGCGGGTTTCGCGTCTGCATCGGGCACTGGAAAAACTGGACATCGAAGACGCCATGGACGCGGTGCTCAGCCTGAAAACGTCCAGCCACATGGTGGGTGCCATCTGCATGAACCGGCTGGCAGAGGAGCTGGAGATCAGCATCCGGCTCCTGCCCGGCGCGGAGCATTTGCATGAGCTCTCCGCGCAGGTCCATGAAATCGACCGCTTCGTCTTCGGCACCATAGACGAGCTGGAAACACGGATTCTGTAAATTTCTTCACCTTATTGAAGAGAAACCATTGACTCGCTAAAAATCTTCACTATAGTTGTGTGAGTTAGCTCACCAACGAAGGATGCGGCAATGACCACCGAGACTCCTGCTCCACCAGCCACCAGCGAACTGCTGGTGACTGTCGGAAACAAGGTGCGCACCATGCGCAAGGCAAAGGGCATGACCCTCGCCCAGCTCTCGGACGTTACCGGCCTAAGCCAGGCGATCGTCAGCCAGATCGAACGCGGCATGGCCAACCCTTCCTTCACTACGTTGGCCCAGCTTGCCCACGGCTTGGACATCCCCGTAGGGAGATTCTTCATAGGCCAGGATGAATCAAAGTCCCCCGTGGTCCGCAGGTCCGATCGCCGCAACCTCAAGAACGTCACCCGCGAGTCTGTGGGAGAGGCAGTTCACGAACTGTTGACCCCCAATCGCGATGGCAGCATTGAAGCGCAGTGGATCAGCACGCCCCCAGGGCATGACACCAGCGACACCCCTTTTACCCACAGCGGTGAAGAGTTTTGCTACATCATCTCCGGCCGTAAGGACGTCTACTTGAACGGCGTCTGCTACAGCCTTGAAGAGGGCGACTCCATCACCTACTCCTCAGAGATCCCCCACTGGTACAAGAACAGCTACGAAGAGGTATGCGTAGCCATCTGGGTCAACGCACCACACGCGTGGTAACCCTGGCGCCCCCAAACGGCGCCGGCGTTTTCCCTTAACTGTCCGGACACGACATCGTGGCCGCTGACACTCCTTGCCACATTCGCATCACGCGCCTCCTCCAACAGGCGTTGATGCGTCATACCCTCCCACGCCCTTCGGGGCGTCAGCGTAAGGACACTTCCATGCTCGACACGCAAACGGCGGACAACGTAGTACCGCCAACAGGCACCACCACTTCATCCCCCCAAAAGAACGGGAAATTCACCCCCGAGGTGCGCAAAGGACTCCTTGGCTTGGGCCTCGGAAACGCCCTGGAATGGTACGACTGGATGGTCTTCGGCCTCCTGTCCGCCTTCATCGGACCGAATTTCTTCCCCAACACCGATCCGCTGTCCGCAACATTGAACGCGTTGGCCGTGTTCGCCGTCGGTTTTGCCTTCCGGCCCCTAGGCGGCATCCTGCTGGGAACCTTGGCGGACCGCATCGGCCGGCGGCGCGTCATGCTGCTCTCCATCATGCTCATGGCCGGCACTACCCTCATCATTGCCGTTACCCCGAGCTACGCCACCATAGGCCCCGCGGCCGGCATCATCCTCGTTGTGTGCCGCATTTTGCAGGGCATCTCCACCGGCATCGAAGCTCCGCTCTCCACCTCACACGCCGTGGAGCTCGCTCCGGAGGGCCGCGAAGGCTACGTGGCCGGCATCATGTCCTTCTACGTCAACATCGGCATCCTGCTTGCCTCGCTCATCAGCTTCCTGTGCAGCTTGGTCCTTGGCGGGGCCGCAATGTCCGAATGGGGCTGGCGCGTACCCTTCATCATCGGCGCCCTGTTCGGCTTCGTGGTGCTCTACCTGCGCCGCTCCCTCCCTGAGACCCTCAAGCAGGAGGAAATGGCCACCAACACTCCCCGTGCAGTGTGGAAGGGTGTGCGCAAGCACTGGCTCTCCGTCCTGGCCATCATCTTTGTGGTGGGCGCAGCACAGGCCTACAACTACGCCTGGAACGTGGGCCTGCCCAGCGCAGCACGCAGCGGGTTCAAGGAAGACCCCACTGCCGTCTTCGCCCTCACCACCATCCTTGGGGTGGTCCTGGTGATCGGCAGCTGGGTTATCGGCAAACTGGCCGACGGCAGGGCAATGTCCAAGTGGTTCCTGATCACGCGCATCCTTGCCATCCCTTCCGTGTTCCTCATGCTGATGTACGTCCAGCCTGGGATTGGCGGCTTCGCAGCAGTGCTCTTGGGCGGCTCCATTGTCCTCGTCCTGAACATGACCCTCTACAACGTGGTCAGTTCATCCCTGATGCCCAAGAACATCCGCGGAACAGGTGTGGCCTTGGGCTACGGGATCGGTGTGGCTCTCTTCGGCGGCACGGCTTCCTACCTGTTGGTCTGGTTCCAATCCCTGAACATCACCTGGGTCTTCCCGGTCTACGTGGCCGTCCTCTCCATCCTCAGCATCGTTTTCTACCTCGCCGCCCGCCGCTCCAACGGCATCTTCGTCGGCAAGTAAGGACTCCTCATGAACACCATTGAACTCAGCTCGTCCATTGAACTCAGCATTACGACGGCGGACCTCACTGCCCCGGTCATCTCCCGTTCCGATGTCCTGGTGGTTGGTGGCGGCCCCGCAGGCGTCGCCGCTGCCGTCACCGCTGCGCGCTCCGGCGCCAAGGTCACGCTCCTGGAGCGCTACTCGTCCTTGGGTGGCCTGGCCTCAGGTGGCATGGTCCTGGTGCTCGACGACATGATCAACGGTCAGGAAATCACCGTCACCGGCATCGTCTCCGAGTACGTGGAACGTCTGCAGAAACTGGGCCTGGCAATCGTCCCGCCCGCCGATGACCGCAAGACCTCCGAGGAACTCTGGAACAAGTGGGGCCGCTATGGCACCTTCGACTTCCACTCGCACACCAACCCCAAGCCCATCTGCTACGCCGCTGCGTTCGATCCCGATGGCTGGAAGCGGGTGTCCAACGACCTCGTCCGCGAGGCCGGCGTGGACCTCCGGCTGCATTCCTGGTTCTCCCGACCCATCGTGGACAACGGCGTGATCAAGGGCGTCATCGTCGAAACGAAACTTGGCCCGCAAGCCTTTATGGCCGACGTCGTCATCGACACCACCGGTGACATCGACGTCGCTTCCCGTGCCGGCGCCAGCTACGCCAAGGACAACTACCTGACCACGCTGGTCTTCCGCCTGGGCAACGTGGACACCAAGGCCGCAGAAGCCTTCGAGCAGGCCAACCCCAAGGAAGCCCGCGCCATCAACCGCAAGATCAAGCGACTCCTCGGCGGCGCCTGGGAGCTGTGGTGGCTCAAGACCCCCATCGACGGCGTGGTCTGGTGCAACGCCCCGCACATGTCCGGTTTTGACGGCGTTGACCCGGCAGACATGACTGCCGCCGAATTCGCAGCCCGGGACCGGATCTCCGAGGCCGTGGACTACGTCCGCGCCAACCTCCCTGGTTTCGAGAACTGCTACATGCTGGACGTCGCCTCCCAGATGGGTGTCCGCCAGACCCGGCTCCTGCAGGGCGAGTACGTCATGACCAAGGACGACGTGACCCAGCGCCGCCATTTTGCCGACACCGTGGCCCGCGGCCGCGACTACTACTACCCGTACCGCTCGCTCCTGCCCAAGGAAGTGGACCAGCTCCTGGTGGCCGGCCGCCACTACTCCGCAACACCGGAGGCCCAGAAGATGTCCCGCGAGATCCCGCCCTGCATGGCCATGGGCCAGGCCGTCGGGGTCGCAGCTGCACTCGCAGTGGAGAACAACCTCCTGGTCCGGGACGTCTCCGCACTAGACATCCAGCAGGGCATGCGCCGCCACGGCGCAGACCCGGGCGACGTGCCGTCGTCGAACGCCACGGTGGACGCAACGGCAGCGGTGCCGGCATGAGCTCCGTAACCCTGGACCCCGTGAATCTGCAAAAAGCACCAATCACGACGGCGGCACGCGCCGCCTCGGCTCCGGCGCCGCTGCCTCTGGAGGGCATCAAGATCATTGACTTCACCCAGGTGTTCATGGGGCCCTCCTGCACTCAGCTGCTGGGAGATTATGGCGCGGACATCATCAAGGTGGAACGCCCCGGCGCCGGTGACATTTCGCGCAACTCATTCCCGGACCAGGACGGCCAGGACAATCCGATCTTCCTGTCCATCAACCGGAACAAGCGCAGCGTCTCCGTGGACACCCGCACCGACGAAGGGCGCCAGGTGCTACGCCGGCTCATGGCTGACGCCGATGTGGTGGTCAGCAACTTCCGCTCCGGCGTCATGGAGCGCATGGGCTTCGGCTACGAGGAGCTGAAGGCCAACAACCCGGGCATTATCTGGGCTTCCGGCACCGGGTTCGGCCCTGAAGGGCCCTACTCTCACAAGGGCGGCCAGGATGCGATCGCGCAGGCCTACTCCGGTGTGATGTGGCGGCGCGAGTCCGAGGACATGAAACCTGCCATCTACCCCACCACCCTGTGCGACTACATCACCGGCATGCACCTCATGCAGGGCATCCTCCTGGCTTTGCGAACCCGTGAAACCTCGGGCACGGGCCAGAAAGTGGAGGTGACCATGTACGACTCCATGCTGCACCTCCAAATGCAGGAGGCGTGCATGCAGCTCAACCGCGGCTACGAGGTCAACTGGGGCGCCATGCCACTGAGCGGTGTCTTTGAGACTACCGACGGTGCCGTGTGCATGGTGGGCGGCTTCACGCCTGACCCGCTGGCCCGCATCTCTGAGGCTCTGGACCTCGATGAAGACCTCACGGAACGGCCGGGCTTTGCAACCCTGGAGCAGCAGTTCAAGAACAAACCCGCCCTGCAGGCCATCTTCCGTGAGCACTTCGCCACCAACACCACCGAATACTGGACGGCGAAGCTGGAAGAACAGGGACTGCTGAACGCGCCCGTGCACACCCTGGAGCAAGCCCTGGCGGACGCGCAAACCGAAGCCAACGGCATGATTGTTGAAGCCGAACACCCCACCGTGGGGACAGTCCGGATGCTGAACGCACCCATCCGGCTCTCCGCCACTCCGCCCACCGTCCGCCGCACCGCTCCCCGATTGGGCGAGCACAACGTGGAAGTCCTGGTGGAGAACGGCTTCGATGCAGAAACCATTGAACGCCTGCAGCAGTTGGGAGTCCTGCGGTGACAACTTCAGTTGACGAGCGGGTTGACACCGTCACGCTCACCATCAAGAACAACGTGGCAACGGTGGTGATCGACCGCCAGCACGTGCTCAACGCAGTCGACGCCACCGCACAGGCCCGGCTCAACGGGATCTGGGAACAGCTGGAGAAAGATCCAACAGTGCGTGCGGTGGTGATCACGGGCGCCGGATCCCGGGCCTTCTCGGTGGGCGCGGACATGTCCGCCTCAGCCGTGGACAAGACCGGATTGGAGTACTGGGCCAGCCTGGACCCCCACGGTTTTGGTGGACTTAGCCTGCGCACCAGCCTGGACATTCCGGTGATTGCCCGGGTGAACGGCTATGCCCTGGGCGGCGGTATGGAGATGGTGCTGGGCGCGGACATCGTAGTGGCTGCCGATACCGCACAGTTCGGCCTGACCGAGCCCCGGGTTGGGCGACTGGCCCTCGACGGCGGCATCCACCAGTTGGTGCGGCGGATCCCGTACACGCAGGCCATGGGCATGCTGCTGACCGGCCGCAAGGCAGGTGCAACGGAAATGCAATCCATGGGGCTCGTCAACGAGGTTGTGCCTGCTGAAGAACTCGACGCCGCGGTGCAACGCTGGGTGGACCAGATCCTCGCCTGTGCACCCACCTCCGTACGGGCCGTGAAACAGATGGTCACGCAGACCACGCATCTGACCGCCAAGGAGGCCCGGGGCCTACGGCTTCCCGCCCTCATGGCCGCGCTGGACAGCGAGGACTCCGCCGAGGGCGTCAGGGCCTTTCAGGAGAAAAGGCCTCCAGTATGGCCTGGCAGCTAGGCATCCCGTCCCCGTACTTACCCGGTTCGCACTGAAAGGAAGCAACCATGACGCAATCTTCTGCGCCCAAAAACCGAGAATCCCTGCCTGCCGGCGTCTGGGGCGTCGTCGCCACACCATTCCAGGGCAGCACGCTGGACGTGGACCTGGACAGCCTGGCCGAACTCGTTGAGCACTACGAATCCATTGGCACCACCGGGCTGACGGTCCTTGGCGTCTTTGGCGAGGCCGCCGCCCTGACAGCAGACGAACGGCGCGACGTCTTGGAAACAGTCGTCGAAAGCACCTCACTGCCACTGGTGGTGGGCATCACCGCGCTGGCAACCCGCCCGGCGATCCAAGAGGTAATCGCCGCCCAGGAAGCCGCCGGGGCACGCTTGGCTGCCGTCATGGTGCAGGCCAGTTCGGCCGCATCCGAGACGCTGATTGCACACTTGGACGCCATTCATCGCGCCACCGGCGCCAGGGTCGTCTTGCAGGACTATCCACTGGCCAGTGGCGTCACCATCAACACTCCGGCGCTGATCTCCGTGGTCAACGCCTGCGACTATGTCGTCGCCGTCAAGGCCGAGGCACCCCCCACCAGCGTCGCCATAGCGGAATTAAGTGCCGCCGTGGACGTCTCCGTTTTCGGTGGACTCGGCGGGCAGGGACTCTTGGACGAACTGCTGGCCGGTGCCGCAGGGGCGATGACGGGTTTCTCCTACCCCGAGGCCCTGATTTCCTGTATCCGGGCGTGGCAAGAGGAAGGCTACGAAGCTGCCCACCGTGAGCTTTTGCCGTTCCTGCCCCTGATCAATTTTGAGCAGCAGGCAAAAGTGGCCTTGGCCATCCGGAAAGAGTGCCTTCGGGAACGCGGGCTCATCAAGGACTCCGGTGTCCGGGCACCGGCCGCAGGGTTCCCGGGAAGCCTGCGGCCCGGCATGGGCACGCACCTTCGCGAAGCTGCCCGGGCACTAGATGCCGCGAAAACCACGGCAGGGAGCTTCTGATGGATCTGGGAATCGCCGGAAAGACCGCCATGGTTGCTGCATCCACGGGCGGGCTGGGCCTGGCCGTGGCCCGTGCGTTGGCCGCCGAAGGTGTCCGAGTGGCCATCGTTGGCAGACGCAGGGACAGGGCCAAGGACATCGTCTCAGAGCTGCAAGCAGCTTACGGAATCGGTTCACTGGGTGCCACCGGCTTTGACGCCGTGGCCATCGAAGCGGACCTCACCACGCCCGAAGGCATCGAGTCCGCAGCGCAGCAGACGGTTGCCGACTTGGGGCCAATCGACATCCTGGTTCTCAACGGTCCCGGCCCCAAGCCAGGCGCCGCGGCGACCCTGGGCTCAGAGGACATCGCCGCGGCTTTCGATCTTCTTCTTAAGCCCCATCACGCACTGGTCTCCCACGTCCTCCCGGGGATGCGGCAACGGCGTTGGGGCCGCATCCTGGCCATTGGATCCAGCGGCGTTGTGGCCCCGCTGCCCAACCTTGCCGTATCCAACACGGGGCGCGCCGCGTTGGCCGGGTACCTCAAGACCCTCGCCGCGGAAGTCGCCTTGGACGAAGTCACCGTGAACCTGCTCCTCCCCGGCAGGATCGCCACCGACCGTGTCACCCAGCTCGATCAAGCCGCAGCAAAACGGCGCGGCACTACGCTGCATGAGATTCAGCTGGAATCCCGCAAGACCATCCCCGCCCGCCGCTATGGAGAACCCGCCGAGTTTGGTGCCGCTGCCGCCTTCCTGTGCAGCGCGCCGGCGTCGTACATCACCGGCATCGCACTCAGGTGCGATGGCGGACTGATCCGCAGCCTTTAGCCCCCACTACTTCACAAGGAAAAACCATGACGTCCACAGCTTTGGAAACCACCCTCGGACAAAAAGCCACCATCACCGCCCAGCACCTGATCAATGGTCAGTGGCTCGGCGAGGCCGACACGCAAAGGATGAACCCGGCACGTCCGGATGAGCCCGCTGCGCTTTCCCCCAGCGGCTCAACCCAAGACGTTGACGCAGCCATCACGGCAGCCGCAGCAGCCCAGCCCGGGTGGGCTGCCTTGCCCGCACCTTCGCGCGGCACCATCCTCATCACGGCTGGCAACTTGCTCATTGAACGCCAAACCGCCATCGCCGAGGACCTGGTCCGAGAAGAAGGCAAGACCCTGGCCGAGGCCAAGGGAGAGGTCAAGCGTGCCTCGGACGTTCTGCGCTTTTTCGGCTCGCTCGGCTGGGCTGCCACCGGGGAAGTCCTCCCAAGCGGCCTGCCGGACACCACCATCACCACCCGCCGCGAAGCGTTGGGCGTTATAGGCCTCATTACCCCGTGGAACTTCCCCATCGCCATTCCGGCGTGGAAGACCGCGCCGGCACTGATCAGCGGCAACACCGTTGTCATCAAACCCGCCGAACTCACCCCGTTGTCCGCGACGCACCTTGCCCGGGCCCTGCAGGACGCCGGCCTGCCGGCAGGGGTGTTCAACGTGGTGCACGGCAAGGGCCGGATAGTGGGCGACGCCTTGGCCCGGGATCCGCGCATCGCCGGTATATCCTTCACGGGCTCCACCAATGTGGGCCTCGGGCTGCAGGAGATCCTGAATGCCCGCCGGGCACGCGTCCAACTGGAAATGGGTGGCAAGAACGGCGTCCTGGTTCTCGATGACGCCGATGCCCGCAAAGCGGCCGAGGTAGTGGCAGCCGGCGCCTTCGGTCTGACCGGCCAAGCCTGCACCGCAACCTCCCGGGTATACGTGACACCGGGAATCCGTACCGCGTTCCTCCAGGCACTCGTGGAAGAGGCTGCCGCGTACACCACCGGGGACGGACTCGACGGCGGGGCACGCATGGGCGCTGTGGTGAGCAAGCAGCAATTCGAACAGGACCAAGCAGCGGTACGTGCCGCAGTCGAGCGCGGAGCGACGCTCCTGCACGGACGTTACGACGGCGACACGAACGGACCCCTGTTCTTCCCGGCCGCGGTTCTGACGGACCTGCCCATGGACGACGCAGCGGTGACGGAGGAGATCTTTGGTCCGGTAGTAGCCGTGCTGGAAGTGGCGGACTATGAAGCGGGCTTGGCCGCGATCAACAATTCCCGCTACGGCCTGACGGCCGGTATCTGCACGGATTCGCTGGCACTCGCTACGGACTTCAGCGCCCGGGTACAGGCCGGCGTGGTGAAGGTCAACCGTCCCACCGCAGGCCTTGACCTGAACGTTCCCTTCGGAGGCGTGAAGGATTCCTCCACCAACACCTTCCGTGAGCAAGGCAGGTCCGCCCTGGACTTCTACACATGGGGCAAAACCGTCTACACCGGCATCTAAGGCGCCATGAGCTACGTGATCGCCCAGCCCTGCGTAGATGTGAAGGACAGGGCTTGCATCCAGGAATGTCCCGTTGATTGCATCTACGAGGGCGATCGTTCGCTCTACATCCACCCTTCCGAATGCGTGGACTGCGGTGCCTGCGACCCCGTGTGCCCTGTTGAGGCGATCTACTACGCGGACGACGTCCCTGATGAATGGGCCGACTACGTCATGGCCAGCGTGGAGTTCTTCGAGGAACTAGGGTCTCCCCAAGGTGCCGGCGCCATGGGTCCGGTGGGCCGCGACCATCCCGTCATCGCCGCCGAACCTCTGCGTGTTGGTTAGTTACTGTTTGAAGGAGCCAGCCGGTAGCCGACGCCGCGGACCGTCTCAAGCCACCGTGGCGCCTGGATGCTGTCGCCTAGTTTCTTGCGCAGGTTCCCCATGTGCACCTCAACGGCACGCTCGTCAGCATCGCTGACGTAACTTCCGACGTCGTACGGTTCGTTGCGGAGGCGACGCGCGAGGTCTGCCTTGGTCCGAACAATCCGTCCCGTCTCCAGCAATGCGAGCAGGAGGTCGAACTCGGTGCGCGTCAGCTTCAACTCGGTACCGTTCAGGACCGCGGTGCGGGAACCGGCAGAAACGGCCAAGCCGTTATGGCTCATCTCCGGGTCCACCACTTCTTCCGGAGCGCTCTTTGTTTCCGATGACGCGCGGGGCCGTCGCATCATCGCTTCAACACGTGCGCGCAGTTCCCGGGGGCGGAAGGGCTTGGTGAGGTAGTCGTCGCCGCCGGCTTCCAGACCCATCAGGGTGTCCAGTTCTTCAGCGCGCGCCGTGAGCATGATGATGTAGGCGTCGGAGGATTTACGAATCTGGCGCGCTACCTCAAAACCATCAATATCGGGAAGGCCAAGATCCAAGGTAATAACATCGGGATTCAGCTCACGGGCCGATGTCACACCTGCGGATCCCGTGGACGCAGTATGCACATCAAATCCCGCCTGGGATAGAACTACGCGTACCAATTCGCGGATATCCTGGTCATCTTCAATGACCAGCCCCACACGTGCTTCACTCATCGCTGCCCCTCAGCCCCTTCGATAACCTCAGAAGTATATCCATTTTGGTTAGGCTGATCTCATGAACCGACTTTCTTCCGCATCTTTGGTGGATGTGCCATGACCCACCCTTCGACTTGGGATATTGGTGAAAAGAAGAAATTGTTGGTTTTTAGGCGCTCTTTCCACGAACATACCCTGCGTATGCGCGTTGTCCTCAGCCAACTGCCGTTGTCTGTGTGTGTCTGCATTTCAGCCGTCCTGGTTTGGCTGTATTTTCCGGCCACCCTCGAAAATCCGCTGTTCCTCATTTTCCTGCTGAGCCAGGCACTCCTCCTGGCACTGTGCATCATGGTGCCGTGGCACCGGCTCCCCTTCGCCAGCTTCCTCACCATCCCCATCCTGGACATGGTCTCCATCGGTTTCGGACGGGAAGGTGCGGTGGAGTCCATCACCGGCCTCAGTGTCCTGGTGGTGCTGCCGGTCATCTGGCTGTGCGCTTCCGGGTTGTATCCGAAGCTCGCCATTGTCCTGTCCTTCCTTGGACCGTTGGGGATTGTCTGGGTTCCCCTGTTCGTGAGGGGCACCCTCAGTGAACAGGACTTCACCAAACCGCTCCTGTTCCCCATACTGATCCTGGGGATCGGTGTTTCTGTCAGCGTTCTGACCCTGAGCATGGTGCGCCAGCAACGCGCTTTGGAGCTAAAGGACGAGGCCCTGAAGGAAGCGTTGGACGTCAGCACCAAACAGGAACGGCTCCTCAACACCGTCATGGAGACCCTGCCGTTGGGCGTAGTGGCTGTTGATGGCGACGGGCACGATATCCTCATGAACCGCCGCCAACGCCAAACACACGCCTTGGCAACTCCCCCGGACAACGACGATCCCAACGAATCCCAGTTGCTGATCTTCGAATCGGACAGGACCACGCCACTGGCGGTGGACCGTCGACCGGTGCGACGTGCTGTGCTGGGCGAACGGTTCACCGACCAACTCGTGTGGCTGGGCTCCGGAGCCGATCAACGTGCCTTCACTGCGAGCGCACGTCCCATGGTGGACGACGCCGGGAAGTTTGCCGGATCAGTGGTGGTGTTCAGCGACGTGACGGATCTGGTGAACGCGCTTGCCGCCAAGGACGACTTTGTTGCCAACGTCTCCCACGAATTCCGTACCCCCTTGACGTCCATCCTTGGCTACGTGGAACTCATCCTGGACGATCCGGACGCTCTCGATGCCCGAGCCCGCAAGCAACTGGATATCGTCAGGCGCAACGCTGAGCGGCTGCTCACGCTGGTCTCGGACCTCCTGGTTGTGCGCTCGGGCCAGATCGTCATTCAGCCCCATGCCGTGGACGTGGCCGAGCTGGTAAGGGGCAGCGTCAACTCTGCCGAACCCCGCGCAGCGAAGGCCGGCATCCGATTGTCCATGGACATTCCGGAGGCCTTGGAAGCCCACGTTGACTCGTCCCGCATTGCGCAGGTACTGGACAACCTGGTGTCCAACGCCATCAAGTACTCCCCCGACGGCGGGGACGTGGAAGTAGCGGCGTGGGAGGACCAGGACTTTGTGTTCTGCCGGGTCACGGACACCGGGATGGGCATGAATGAGGAGGAACAGGCGGAGGCCTTCACCAAGTTCTTCCGCGCCGGCGGTGTCCGCAACAGCACCATTCCCGGTGTGGGCCTGGGGCTGCCCATCAGCAAAGCTATAGTTGAAGCCCACGGCGGCACCATCATGGTGGCCAGCGAGCCTGGCCAGGGCACCACTTTCACCGTGAAGATACCAGCCTGAGCGTCAGTGCTTGGCTGCCGCTGGACCCATCTCTGCATCGCGACGGCGGCCGAACAGGAAGTAGCTGACCGGCCCGAAGAAGTTGATGAAGGAGACTGCGCGCCAGATGGCCTTTTTGCCCCTGATTTGCTGGTCCGGGGTCTTGCCGATGCTTCGCTGCGCAGCGCCCAACAGGGCCATGTTCACCGCTCCGCTGACCAACAGCATGATCCGTTGGCCTTTGGTCATATCGCGCCACGATTTCTTGCGGGCCATGATGCCTCCATCCGTGAAGATTTACTTATCAGGCTAGTCCGACGCCGACCGGCCCGCCACAGCTTGGCGTACAACTTCGCCCCATGATTGTTCGGCCAAGTCAGCCACCGCAGCCAGGATCTCCGACGGCGGCAAGGACAGATCCAAGGGATACTCCACAATGTCGATGTCCGTGTTGAGGATACGGCGCAGCTTTACTTCCCCCGCTCCTGCGTAGATGAGCCAGGCTGTGGGAACCCTGAGGGCCGTGCAGTATGCCAGCAACTGGTAGTGGTCGGCGCTCAAGGAGGCACCGGCGTCGGAAGCGGCCTGGTATTTGGAGTCATAGACCACCACGGGGCGGCCACCCAGGAAGTGGACCGCGTCAGGGCGGACAGTCAAGCGATCGGAGTCCCGAACGGCTTCGTTGAGGAGGGCCCCATACTGGAGGCGCATTTCCCCCGGGTGGGCACTCATGGCCGCCCTCAGCGCGGTCCCCACAAATTCCTCGAACACCTGGCCCATGTCCACCACGAAGGACGCAGTTTGCTGTTTACCCTCGCCGGCTTCGGCGGAAGCATTGCGGAGAATCACCTCGGCCAACCGCAGCACCGCGTGATACCTCAGGTTCATCCGGCTGGCCCGCCACGGCGGCAGGGGCGCACCGGACTGAAGCCGGGTGACGGCGTCGAGCTTTCCCTTAAGCTGCCGCAAGCGGCTCAGGACATCCGGCCGAACCCCCGGAACCTTACCCATCCGCTCCAACGCAGCACGGAGGATACGGTTCTCAGCAATGTCCTCTGTGAATTCGTCGTAGGAGACCTCCAGGGGCACCATCATTCCCGGACGGCGGGAGATCTGGTCCGAGATCCGGATACGCCCCTTGACGGTGCGCAGCGATTCTTCCACTGTCAGGTAGCCCTGCAGGACGCCACGGCTCAACGCTCTGTCAGCCAACTGGGCCAGCGATTCCGCCAGGGCACTCCACAGATCCGGGTGTTCCACGGCTTCCACTGAATGGTCGCGGAAGCCCTGTTCCCCGGCGTAACTGAGCAGGAAGAGGAGCCGGCTCAGGCCCAGCCGATCCTTGGGACGCACTTCGAGCTGCACCGTGGCGGTGCGGACTGAGCCCACCTTGCCCACAGGTTCAATCCGGTAGAGGCCCATGCCCATGGGCGAGGCCTTGGCCAGGCCGCTGGTATTGATGAACGCCGCCGATTGGGGATCGAGTTTGTCCACCACCCCGCGGGAGAGTTCGTCCATGACGATGTGCCGGGGCCCGGAGCCAGCCCGCCCGGCCGTGGCTGTAGGTCGCCCGGCTGTGGCTGTAGCCCGCCCCGCATCCGAAGACGTTCCCCCCGCACTGGCAGGCGCTCGGCCGGGCCTGGGCGGGATGGCTTTAGCGGGCTGCAAGACGTCTCAGCAGCTGATCCAGGCCGAAGCGTTCCTCCAACTGCGCCCGGTTCAACTGCCCGTGGTAGTGCTCCTCCAGCAACGGCATGAGCTCGTACTTCCAGATGCGACGCAGTCCTGTGGGATTCCGGGCAGCATTCTTCATGAAGTAGGACGGCCCGATCATCAGGTCCCGATCCCAGTCGTCGATCGCGTCGTTGAGCGCATCCAGCAGGTCCGCGTTCAGGGTGTCCAACCCCCGGGCTTCCAGGAAGCGGCGCAGCGTACCGCGGATCGGCTCTTCCTTGGGGTGAAGCTCTATGAAGGCGAAACGACGTCGGATGGCGGCATCCATCATGGCGATGGAGCGGTCCGCAGTGTTCATGGTGCCGATGATGTAGAGGTTGTCCGGCAGGCTGAAGGGCTCGTTGGGGCTGTACTGCAGGTAGATGCGGTCATCCCGGTACTCCAACAAGAAGTACAGCTCACCGAAAACCTTGGCCAGGTTGGCACGGTTCATTTCATCGATGATCAGGAAGTACGGTTTGTGCGCATTCTCGGGCTTGGCAGCTTCCTCCGCCAAGCGCCGCAGCGGTCCGGCGACGAGCTTGAAAGAGACTTGGCCGTCGTCTGTTTTGTCCGGCCGGTAGCCCTCGAAGAAATCCTCGTAGGCATACGAAGGGTGGAATTGCACCAGCTTCACACGTTCATCGGTGTGGTCACCGGCCAGCTCGGCGGCAAGGTGCTTGGCCAGGTACGTCTTGCCTGTACCCGGCGGACCGTACAGGACCAGTTGGCGGTTTTCCTCGAGCAGTTCCGCGATCTCCTTGAGCGGTTCGAGATCCATGTGCAGGGACGCCGCGAACTCTTCCGTCAGGGGCCGGAACCCTTGCTGGATAACCTCGACGACGGTGGTGGGCGGCGCTTCATCCTCGCCATCGGTTTCGGCCTCCACGGGGAGCAGTTCCTGCAGGGCCTGAATCACCCTGGTGACGTCCACGATGATGCCCGGCGTGGATAGCTGACGCTGGGCGTGACGGGGAAGCTCGGGGATGGCGTAGCTGTCATCGAACCACCGGACTTTGCGGCGGATGCGTCTGTTGTCCTCGTGGTGTTCAGGTTCGCCAAGGACCACACCAACCCGGACCCGGCCGGCGTGCTGGTACAGCGTGAGATCGCCCGGCTTCATGACCGTCAGGAACGCGAAGACAGCCGTCTTGGTGTCTTCCCGTTCCACGTAGCCCAGATGTTTGTAATCCTCGTCCACGGCATGTTGAACTACGCCTGCCGTGACCCCTGCGGTGAGGGCTCGCAGGTGTTCGACATCCAAGGTGGCCTTTTCTTCGGCGACCCAGGCGGCCAGGAGGTCAGCATTGTCGTGATGCGTGCGCAGGAGCCAGGATCGGCGGCCTGGATCTCCCACTTTGCGCCACTGGCTCACCAGTTGGCGGGCGTACCAGTCGATGCGCTGCCCGGCTTGCTCGTCCAGGTGCAGGCGGATGCGGTGGATGTCAGCGGTGATGTCCTCATCCGTATCACCTTTGGCACCGCCCACGAGAGAAGCAAAGGCGTCCCGGATTTCCTGGCGTTCAACATCTGCCACCACGGGCTCGAAGTAGCTCGGCCACACCAAGTACTCGATGCTGCGGCGCAGGGCAGGCTGGTCCTCGGGCGTCGCTGCCGCCAGTTCGTGGAACTTCAACGGATCTGCGAGTGCTTCGTTGATGGTGGCCGTGCTTTGGCTGTCCACGTGGGCAACGAAGCGGCACAGCCACTTCAAGTGGTCCCAAATGGTCCAGTTGAACTCGGCGGTTCGGTCACGGATAACGCCGTGGTCCGTCATGCCCTCGTATAGCTCTTCCGGCAGCTCGATGGGCGGCTCAACCCAGGATGCCGCCTCGGCGACGCGGGCGCGCTTGACCCGCAACGACTTGACCTCATGCGCGAGCGGCAGTGATTGCAGGAACAGCAGTTCCACGGCCAGCAGTTTGGCTTCCCGGGAAGCGCCATCGAGGTTCTGCCGCAGGTTGGTCATCATGGGCGCCTTGGAGTCCTCAACCCCGCGTTCGAGCCTCTCCAGAAGCTCGCCCGCCGCATCTGCGGTCCACGTCAGCGTCCTGCCGTCCAGCGCCGAAGGTCTCCCGTGAAGCGCCGGACCCAGCACATACCAGGCCGCGTCCTCGATCTCCTTGGAGACTCCGGGGGCACGGTCAATGGCAGTTTTTACGGAGGGAATCACCATGCCAACTTACCTTGTTTGGCTTATCCAAGCATCTGGATATCCACAGGCCCGCAAACCGCCGTGTAAGTGCAGTGCTAGCTCCCGTCCCGTAGATCCGCCGGAGGTTCTTCCTTCAATTCGATGGCGTCGAAACGTGCCTCGCAGCCATCCCCCATGGGTGCCTGCGACATGAAGCCGACGTGAACCGGTTTCTCCGTATCCAGCCTGAACAGGCGGACAAAGGACCAGTCCCTGCCATCCGTTGACGAGTGGAACGCCCACGCCGGCCCCACCCTGCTGACGCGCAGGTAGACCCACGGCGCTGTCACCACAGGCCCGTTGGAGTCGTCTGAATAACCGTTGGTCACCACGCTGACCACCATCGCTTCACCTTGCGGAGAATATTCGAAGCAAAGCTTGGCCCAGTGATCGCTGTCCGCCCACAGAGTCAGCACACCGGCGTCGAACGTTGTCCGCGGCGAGGCCACCAAAACCCGCGCCGAGAGCGAGAACGCAGCCGGCGCCCTGAAGCCGAGCGCAGTGGCGCCGTGCTGCGGTTCTCCTCCGAGGGAGTCATTGGTCCAGTCGACGCCCGATGCCGCGGCGAGCGTCAGCGTCGCCTCGGCCTCGTCATAGCTCGCGTGACCGGCGGACGATGTCCACTCCAATGCCGGCAGTCCTGCTATCTCGGGAATCAATCGGTGCTCCTCAGTGTCCTGGACAAAAATGGTCAAGAACACGCTTTCAGAGATGTGCGCGGATGTGCGGGAGGCCACACCGGGAGACCTCTAATGCATCCCGAACTGGTACGCCGCCGGCACTGGCTCGCCTGGACAAACCTCTTCCCACAACGCCGCGATCGCGTCTTCGCCTTCGCGGAGGTCCGGAATCTCCACCCCTTCACGCAGGATCGCGGCTGCCTCGGTCGCCTTCCCTGTTCGCGCCAGAGCCAGCGCCCTGAGGAACGTCAAACGTCCGACGGCGGCGCCCTCCTTGGGTGCCGACTCCGTCAGTTCCAGCGCCTTGGCCGGGTCCCCGTGCCGGATACTGAGTGTGACGGCCTCTGTCAGGAAGGCCGTGGTGGAGGGGTCGGTTTCTACGCCGTTCCGGAGTTCGACCAGCCCATCGGCATCCTGCCCCTCGGCGAGGAGCGCCAAGCCCAGTCCCCTATGCGCGAGCGCTTTGGTAAGTGGCCGCACGTCGCCGGCCGCCACCACCTCCCGATACAACGCTTTAGCCCCGGCCAAGTCCTGCCGTGCATGCATCACGGTGGCCAGGTGGAATGTCGCTTCAGGACTGTCCTGCCCCGCCAGCAGCTCCTCCCAGTCCGCCCCGGCGACGAAGCTGGGCGCGCCGTCGAACGTTGTTCCGTGCAGCAGCCCAAGCCACGGTTCCTGCTCGGCCGTGACGCTCTCATCCACGAAAGGTGTACCGCTTTCATCCACCCAGCCTTTACCGGTTTTCAATCGTCGGGCACGCTCCACTACGCCCCAACCGCTGCCGTGCAGCAGCATTTTCGACGGCGGGACATCGGCATCGTTGATGGCGGCGGGAAGCATGGCCTCAAGTTCCTCATGCGGCAGGAGTTGTTCCAAACGCTCGCCGGCGTGCGCCACCGCGGCATCCCAGTCGGAACCGTGCGAGGTCTTCGGATCAAGATGCCCGTTCCCGTACGCTTCCACCCAAGCCCACTCGGCGCCGGCGGGCATCACCAAGTGTTCGAACTGCGTCTGCGCGAGGCCGGCCTGGATCTCGGCGTACGGTCCGGCTCCGGGGCTCAGCCACTCCTGCCACCGCTTTCCGCCCTGCCCTTGGCCCCACACGAAGAGTTTCTTTCCCCGCAGGAGGCCCGTGGACAGCATCGCCAGCCCGTCGCCGTCGTCGTCCACTGCCGCAACCCAACGCCGTTCGGAAGGGTCGATGTCGAAGAAAAAGTCAGCCGCATGCGGACTGTTGACCAGCCACGTGCCGTCATACCCTTCGTGGTCGGTAGGTCGCAAGCGGGTAATGTCCGTGGCGTAGTCACTGCCGAAAGCCTCGTCTGCCGGCGCGATGACCCGTGTGCGATCGGTTTCCGGGATGGCTGCGTTGCTCCACCAATACATGGGGACATCGTGCTCATTCGGGTTCCGCAGCCTGACCGCGGCGAACAGGACGTCCGAGTCCGCCGGCAACCACAGGTCCACCTGGAACACCACTTCCCGCAGACGCTCGTACTCCCACACGCGCAGGATGTGCTTGCCGTCCGGGGTGTGAACGATTGCGGTGTGCAGTGGATCGCAACTGGTGGGCGAGTGTCCGCGGGTGCCGATATTCCACTCAAGTCCGCCCGCGAACCATGCCTTGCGCAGCGCAATGTTGGCCAGCTGCGGAGCGTCGTGGGTGTGGAGGAGCTGCTTGCCGGTGGCTTTGTGGAACAGTTCCCAGATACGGCCGCCCAGCGACGGGATGATGGTCACCTTGAGCTTGGAGTTTTCAAGTACGACGGCGGGCAGTTCCTTGGGTGCCGCGTCGCGGCTGTATCCGTCCTGCATGAGGTACGGGTACACGTTGGGCACCACCCCGTAACGGGCCGACGCTTGGAGATCTTCAGGAACGCCCTCTCCCACGGTGTAGGGCTGGTCCAGTTCGGCCGCCACTACAGGCAAGGGGTTCAGGGGGCCGAGCTCGGCCATGGTCAGGGAGATGGTGGTGACGGTGAGAGTGGATGTTGCTGTGTCAGTCACGTCAGTATCCGATCGTGAGAAGGAGGCCGCGCTGCGGCTCGATGGTTATGGCTTCGCCGGGCGCGTAGCTCGCGGCAGATTGGAAGCCGCGGATGGCCGGCGCCTTGGCTACGGCATCTTTGGCGGCCGCGTCGTCGTTGAAAATCAACGTCACATGCTCAGTTTCCCCGGCCCATGACGCCAGCGCCACAACCATTCCGCGCCCGGTCACCCACGTGGTGGCCAGCACCTCCGGGTGGCTGGTTCGCACGGGCCCGTGGGGATCCCAGAACCCGTGCATGCGCCCGTGCTCCAGCCCGGTTTCGGCCCAGAGCTCCCAGAGCGGGCGGTTGTCCACGGCGGGTGCCCTGCCTGTCATGCCGAACACCATTCCGCGCCATGGGTTGCCGCCGCCTTCCAGCATCTCGCCCATGAGGCCGAAGGGAATGCCGGATAGCTCTACCAGCCAATAATCGGGGCCGGTGGTGTGGTAATCGAAGTACTCCCCCAGCCAAAGCCTGTCCACATAAGGCAACTGCTCCATGTACAAATTGGCGGAGGACGCGTAACCGTCGTGGGCAGTGAACTGGTTTGCGGAGTGAAGGTCTATTTCCGGCCCCTCAACACCGCGGGCCAGGCATGCCCTCTCAAGGACCTTGCGGACCCGCAGCATGGCGTGGCGGTCGTACGCGATGTCGTCCAAGTAGATGCCGTCGACGCCGTCCTCGCCGTCGGCCAGTTCCTGGAGGCTCCGCACATAGAAGTTCTCCCAGCGCGATTCGCCCGTAGTCACCACGGCAATGTCATCCACGTTGGGTGCGAACCACGCCGAAACGTAGCCGTTCCCCGCATGTTCCTGCAGCCAGATGTGCCCCTTTCCGGGGCCATCGCTGAAGATCTCGTGGTCCAGCTGCAGCAACGGCAACAGCTCCGGGCTGTGGAACGTGAGTTCGCGGACCGTGTTGTACACCTTGGCCTTCAGGCCGTGCCGGTGGCACTCGGCCGCATACCTCCGCAGCGGGTCCTGGGTCAGCAGGGGATCATTGATGAACGGCGCCGGCGCCGTGGCGTGATGGATGTTGACCACCGTGGCGCCGGCGGCCTTGATGTCCGCTGGGTTGTCAGGAGCGTGGAAGTAGCGTTTTCCGAGGTGTTTGCCGGGTTCGATCGGCTTGAACGGTGTCAGCAGCAGGCGGAAATCGAAGTCCAGCGACTCGTTCGCCCTGAGGGTCCGGGGTCCGCTGAAGGCACGCAACGTCACTGTCTCCTCTTTGGTCCGCAACGTGACTCCCCCACGGACTGCGCTTTCGGCGCCGACCTGGTGGCGGTTGGCCCACGATCCCGGTTCCACCAACGGCTTCTCCCGGTAGAAGTTGGTGTTGAGCGGTCGTTCATAGCTGCCATCACAGAGGGCAAGCTGCATGCCGATATTCACACTCCCCAGCCACAGCGCGTCCTGGTTCTTCGCCGCCACCTCCCACGTCCAGTCCAGGGTCACCGGCCGGCGACCACCTGGAACGCCCAAACCCATGGCCAGCGGCACCGTAGCCTTCCGAAACTCAAGGTGCAGCCCGACGTCGTTCACGTCCAAAGTCCCCTGGGGCGCGAGGCAAAGCGAGTACGAAACTGCACCATCGGCGTCGAGAACGCCGTTCAGCTCCAGAGCCACCGCTGCGTTGCCGTCCTTGCGCCCAGTCCAGGTGCACCGCCACGAAATGCGCGCCGGGCCCTCCTTTGTGAAGACGAGCTCGCCGTGGGTCCAATCAATTCCCTCAACGTCCAGCCGCAGCGGAGCATCAAAAAGCTCGACGACGGGACCATCAGTTCCGGTCACGGCAGCAGTGAAGGTAGACGTCACCTGTGCCGGGAGACCTGACTCCGTCAGCCGCAGGGACCTGCCCAGAATCCCCAACGTCCTGCTCGATTCGTCCAAAATGATGGGCGTGAAAGGACTGACGAGCTCCGCGTCCTGGGCCACGTCTGAGTCCAACCACGCCAGGCGACGCAGAAAACGCGGATCACCGAAGCCGCCCGCGGCGACTGCCGGTTCCGTGTCCGTTTGGCCGACAACATCAAGCGTGACCGTGACGTCCCAGACCGCTTGGCCGGCTGCGGTGATCCTGGCCAACGCCTCCAGGGTGTTTCCGGCAGCGCTCGGAGGGACTGGCAGGATCACGTACAGCGCCTGCACCTGCCCCGCCGGTACCGTCAGGGTCCTCTGCCATGGCCTGCCGAGACGATCCACGCCGCTGGTGTTGATGCAGTGCCCGCCCGCCGGGGAGCTCACTTCCACAGCCACACCCTCCAGGTCTTTTTGGGCATACAGCCCCAGTTGGACCACGTAGTTCTCTCCGGCCTGCGCCGTACCGCGGAAGGTCCTCGCCGGTCCGTTGATCACCCAGTGCGCTGGCAGCTCCCTTTGCATCGAGAGGGGATTCAGGCGGTCCTCGGGAAACACCAGGTAGGCCTCGTCCGCGTATCTTCTGTGGAACTTCTCCAACTCGTCCGTGCGGGCAGTGAAGTTCATCGGCGCGAAGGAGTCGCGCTCACTTGCTGCCTCGTAACGGAGGACAGTCGCGCTGGATGGTTCAGCTTCCGGCAGCTCGCGCTTTCCGGGCACCCAGACTGAACGCCCGACGGCGGCCGCCCAGGCAGGTTCTGCGGCCGGACGATGTGGGAGGTACTGCGCCTGCGGATAGTGGACTTTGCCCAGCATGGCGTAGGGCAAGTAGTAGACGAAGTAGGTCCCGTTTCCGTCGATAGCCTCGAAAACGATGCTTCCGGTCTCCCGGGTGGCCTCTTCCACGATCACGTTCCGGACTCTTGTCCCGGTCTTTTCGGAGACGACCATGACCTCCACGGAGGCCGGGTCCTCCTGCCGCCGCCAAGGGATGACTACCCTGTACGCGGTTGCAGATCCAGTTGCGTTCCCGTCCTGCCACTCCGCTGCGTCAACTACTTCCGCTACTTCCACCACGAAACGGTGGTTTCCGTAGAGCAGTTTGTCCCACGTCCCGATGCCACATTCCACCTCCGGGTGGCCGTTCGGTGGGGTGCTCTTGCGACTCGTTGTTGGAGGGGAAATGACGGCCGATGAAACCGGCGAGGGCAGCGGCATCGCTGAGACTCCTGAAGGTAGCTTCCGGGGCTTTTCACCGAGTTGGTGAATCCTTACATCATCCCGGCGTTCCGCGGAATCGTAAAGGGTCATTGCGATGCGTACTCACTGGCATTTCTGCCCAAATGGGACTGGACAGATTCAATGACGCGGGCCCCTGCCCAACGAGACTGAACTCCCTATGGCCCCGCCCCCTATTCGGCGGCGACGGGCTGCTTACATTGAAGCGGCGAGGTTCAGCGCGTTGACTTTCGCCTTGGCTGCCCGGACTACCAGGCGATCGGTGATGGTGTAAGCAGTGGGATCGCTGCCGTCCTGGGCGCCAAGGGAAATCGCTCCATGGCCAAGGGTGGAGACGGTCTTCTTCGCGGACAGGTGAACAGCGGACAGCCCCGCTGCGTGCATCGCCGGGATGTCCTCCAAGGACAGACCTCCGCCGGCCATGATTTCCACGACGCCACCGGCCTGCTCCACCATTCGGGTCAGGGTTGGCAAGCCTGCCCCGGCGGTAGCTTCGTGCCCCGAAGTCAGGACCCGGGTGAAGCCCAATTCCATGAGCTGCTCAAGGGCGGCCAAAGGGTCGCTGGATTGATCGATGGCCCGGTGGAATGTCAGCTGCGCTTCAGGATTGGCATCCCTGGCTGAGCCCACCAGACGCTGTACTGCCTGCACATCCAGTTCTCCCGACGGAGTGAGCGCCCCAACCACCACCCCGTGGGCACCCTGGGCCAGCAGGTGGCGGATTTCGTGGACCATCGTGTCAATGTCCGACGCCGAGTACCGGAAATCACCGGGCCTGGAGCGAATCAGCGGATGAATTTCCAGGCGGCCATCAACGTGCTCCACGCTTGCTTCCATGAGTCCTTGGCTTGGCGTGATGCCACCAAGTTCAAGACTGCTGCACAGCTCAATGCGGTGGGCTCCTTCGGCGGCGGCCGTACCTGCACCCGCCGCGCTCACCACGGCAATTTCAAGTTTCATGCTGAAACTCTACGGGCCTCGGAGGTCAAGCCTGGTACTTCTCCAACTTTTCCTTTTGCTCCGGAGTGAGCCTCAGGACCCGCCCGGTGGCTTCGGCGACGAAAGCCAAATGAGTAGTGGCTTTGACGCAGTCTTCCCGTGTTACAGGGTCCTTGATCACGTAGTGGAGATCGAAGCTTGCACCCTTGATGGCACCCACCCAAATCTCCACGACAGCCGGGATGTTGCGGTAGTCAAGCGTCCGGACGTAGCGGACCTTGTGCTCCACCACGAGGGTCATGGTCCCCTCCGCGACATCGTTGAAGAGCGCGGCAGGAGGTTCCACTCCGGGAAGGCCCGCACCGCGAGGCGGCCCGAAGGCAGCGATACGGGCTTCCTCCAGCATGCGTACAATCTGGACGTTGTTAATGTGTCCGTAGGCGTCCATGTCACCCCAGCGCATGGGCACCAGGACCTCCATGCGCCGGGGTGCCATGGACTCCTTCAGTGCCTCAGCGCTCAGCTGTGCACCGCCGTCGAGTCGTCCACTGCGGCCTCTTCCTCACCCGCGAACTGGGACATGTACAAGCGGTAGTACGCGCCCTGCTGAGCGAGCAGCTGGGTGTGGTTACCCTGCTCCACGATCTTGCCGTTCTCCATCACCAGGATGGTGTCCGCGTCCCGGATAGTGGAGAGGCGGTGGGCGATCACGAAGCTCGTCCGGTCAGTGCGGAGGGCAGCCATGGCTTTCTGCAACAGCAGTTCAGTTCGCGTGTCCACAGAGCTCGTGGCCTCATCCAGGATCAGCAACGAAGGGTCGGAGACGAAGGCACGGGCGATGGTGATGAGCTGCTTTTCACCGGCGCTGACGTTGTTGCCTTCTTCGTCGATGATGGTCTGGTAACCGTCCGGAAGGGCACGCACAAAGCGGTCCACGTAGGTGGCCTTGGCTGCCTGCATGATCTGCTCTTCGGTGGCATCCAGGTTGCCGTACTTGATGTTGTCGTAGATGGTCCCGCCAAAGAGCCAGGCATCCTGCAACACCATGCCCACCTTGGACCGCAGCTCTGCGCGGCTGAGGTCCTTGATGTCCACGCCGTCCAAGGTGATCCGGCCGGCATTGAGCTCGTAGAACCGCATGACGAGGTTCACCAAGGTGGTTTTGCCGGCACCGGTGGGGCCGACAATCGCGACGGTGTGACCAGGTTCTGCAGCGAAGGACAGGTCTTCGATGAGCGGCTTGTCCTCCACGTAGCTGAACGAGACATGCTCAAACTCAACATGGCCGTCGGTCTTGGAGGGCAGGTGGCGCGTGCCGGTCTCTTCAACCTCTTCGTCGGCATCCAGGAACTCGAAGACGCGCTCAGCGGAGGCGACGCCGGACTGCAGCATGTTGGCCATTCCCGCAATCTGGCCCAGCGGCTGGGTGAATTCGCGCGAGTACTGGATGAAGGCCGTGGCGTCGCCGAGGCTCATGGAGCCCGAGGCAACGCGGAGGCCACCCACCACGGCAATGCCGACGTAGGAAAGGTAGGACACGAAGTTCATGGCCGGGAAGATCACGCCGGACACGAACTGTGCACCGAAGGATGCCTTATAGAGTTCTTCGTTCTTCTCGTCGAAACGCTCCAGCATGTCGGCATCGCGGCCGAACACCTTCACGAGGTCGTGGCCGGAGAACGATTCCTCGATCTGGCCGTTGAGTGCGCCGGTGTTCTTCCACTGAGCGGCGAAAAGCTTCTGGCTGCGGGCACCAATGACGCCCGCAACGATGCCGGACAGCGGCAACGCAATCAAAGCAATGAGCGCCAACTCCCAGGACACGATGAACATCATCACCGTGATGCCCAGGACTGTGAGAACGGAGCTGACGAGTTGGGAGAACGCCTGCTGGAGACCCTGCTGGACGTTGTCGACGTCGTTGGTCACGCGGGACAGGATGTCGCCACGCTGGCGGGTGTCGAAGTAGTTCAGCGGGAGTCGGTTGAGCTTGGCCTGGACGTCGTTGCGGAGCTGCTTGATGACCCGCATGACAATCCTGTTGAGCAACCAACCCTGGGCCCACAGGAAGATGTTGGCCACAAAGTACATCAGGAGCACGATCGAAATCAGGAACGTCAGCTTGGGGAAGTCGATCCCGTTGGTGAGTTCCATCTTGGAAACCATGTCCGCGAAGTTGCCCTGGCCCTGCTGGCGCATGAGTTCAACGAACTGCTCCTGGGAGACCCCCTCCGGGATCTGCTTGCCCATGACGCCGCCGAAAATAACGTCCATGGCGCTGCCGAGGACCTTGGGAGCAATAACGTTGAGGACTACCGAGACAATGACGAGGCCGATCACGATGTACACGCCAACGCTCTCGGGCTTCAGCAGACCCATGAGTCGTTTGGCGGACGGCCAGAACTCCTTGGCCTTCTTGGCCGGGACGTCGCCGAACATGCCGCCGTCGGCTTCAGAGGGGACGTACTCCTCCTCAACGAAGTCGTCGTCATCAAGCGCCTCGGTTGCCACCTCAGCCTCGGCTGTTGCCTTGGCATCCTTGGCGGCCTCTGCCTTGGCAGCCCAGCCACGCTTCTTTTGCTGGTTCTGCTCGCTCATGCCACTTCCTCCACGCTCAGCTGGGATTCAACGATTTCCTGGTACGTGGGTGACGTCTCCAGGAGTTCGTCGTGCGTTCCGCGGTCAACGATCCGGCCGTTATCCAGCACAAGGATCTCGTCCGCGTCCGCGATGGTTGAGACGCGCTGGGCCACGATGATGACCGTGGCGTCCCGTGTTTTGGCCTTCAGGGCCTTGCGCAGCCTGGCGTCGGTTGCGACGTCCAAGGCGGAGAACGAATCGTCAAACAGGTACACGTTCGGCTTGGTGACCAACGCCCTGGCAATGGACAGCCTTTGGCGCTGACCACCGGAAACGTTGGTGCCACCCTGCGCGATCCGCCGGTTCAAGCCGGATGACTTTTCTTCGACGAAGCCCTTGGCCTGTGCTGTCTCCAATGCATCCCACAGTTCGTCGTCGGTGGCATCGGGCTTGCCGAAGCGCAGGTTGTGCTCGATGGTCCCGGAGAACAAATACGGCTTCTGCGGCACCGCGGAAACACGGCTGGTGATCTCGGATGCGTCCATCTTGGTGACAGGCACGCCGTCGAGCAATACGTCACCGGAGGCGACATCGTAAAGCCGCGGCAGCAGTGAAACCAGGGTGGTTTTTCCCGCGCCCGTGGAGCCGATGATGGCCAGGGTTTTTCCTGGTTCCGCGGTGAAAGAGATGTTGCTCAGCACCGGCGCCTCAGCGCCGGGGTACTTGAACGTGACGTCGCGGAACTCCACGCGCCCCTTTTTCTCAGCCGGTACCAGCGGTGAGGTGGGGTTGTGGATGGAGGGCTCGACGTCGAGCACCTCGCCGATGCGGTCCGCACAGACGGACGCGCGGGGAATCATCATGGCCATGAACGTTCCCATCATGACCGCCATCAGGATCTGCAACAGGTACTGGAGAAAGGCCGTGAGCGCACCCACCTGCATGTCGCCGGAGTCTACGCGCTGTCCGCCGAACCACAGCACGGCAGCCGTAGACAGGTGCAGGATCATGCCGATGGCCGGGAACATCAGGACGAACAGGTTGCCGATCTTCACGGACACTGCGGTGAGGTCCTCGTTGGCGTCACCGAATCGCTTTGCCTCGTGGGGCTCACGCACAAAGGCACGAACCACGCGGATACCGATGATCTGCTCGCGGAGCACGCCATTGATGGCGTCAATCTTGGTCTGCATGGAACGGAACAGCGGCATCAGGCGGACGACGAGGTAGCCCACAACGGCCACCAGGACCGGAACGGAAACCCATACGAGCCAAGAGAGGTTGAGGTCCTCACGGAGGGCCATGATGATGCCGCCAACGCACATGATGGGCGTGGAAACCATAAAGTTCAGGCCCATGAGCACCAGCATCTGTACCTGCTGGACGTCATTGGTGCCGCGGGTGATCAGCGTGGGCGCACCAAAACGGTTGACGTCCTGGGCGGAGAAGCTGCTGACCTGCCGGAAGACGCTCCGGCGCAGGTCCCTGCCGATGGCCATGGCAACACGGGCGCCGAAGTACACGGCAATGATCGCGGTCAGCACCTGTCCAAGGGCGACACCGAGCATGAGCGCCCCGGTCTGCCAGATGAAGTCGGTGTCTCCGCGGGAAACTCCCTCATCAATGATTTTGGCGTTGAGGCTGGGGAGGTAGAGCGTGGCGATGGTGGACGCCAACTGAAAAATCAGCACAGCCACAATCTGCGGCAAATACGGCTTGGAGTAGCGCCGTATAAGGGTGACAAGCATGCCCACGGGTCCTTAGAAAAAGTGCGTGAATGAGTTAAGAGAAGTTTGGCAGCAGGGGCTGACAGTATTAGCCTCCCCACTCTACGAAATCCGTTGCCCGGGCGAAACAACTTACGGAAAAGATCATCCCAGCGGAGTATTTCCCGTGTCGCGGGTGCTCCCGCTGCCGCAGGCACCAGGGCCGCTGCAGGCAACAAAAACGCCGGCTGGTCACCCAGCCGGCGCTTCCGGTCCCGCCCTTGTCCGCCACGCCCTGCGTAGTACGCCGGGCGTGACGAACAAGGGCAGGATCCGTAGTGGAGTTAGCCCGCGTGCTTGCCGTGATCCGAACGTGCTTCGACGCCTTGGAGGAGCAACAACGCCATGCGCTCCTGCTGCCGCCGTTCGCGCTTGAGTTCCTTGCGGATCGCGGCGAGCTCCTCCGCGGTATGGGCCTGCTGCTCCGCAATGGTTTGCTGCTCCCGCAAACGGGCCTGCAGCTCCACGTTGGCTCGGCTGAGCTGTAGCTGCTGTTCGGCCAGGACGTACTGCGTTCGGGACAACTGCTCCTGAACTTCTTTCACGTCGGCTACACCTTGGGGTCGTTCCTGCGTGAGGATCCGAGCAAACTCGAGGTCAAGATCGGTTCCGGACTCCGCACTCGGAACCTGGCTGCCACCCCCTGGAACGGCGGGGTGGGCACCCATGCGGCGCGCGCCGTCGTCGGACGCTTTCACTGCGTCCATGGCCGCCGTGTCCAGCGACATTCCGGCGTCTCCCGACGCTGTGGCAATGAGTTCCTTTTCCGGAGCGGCATCAACAGTGCGGCGCAACGGGCGCTCCTTGATGAACAGCACAGCCAGCAGGGCCACGACGCTGATGATCGCGGAGATCAGGAAGATCTGCGCGGTCGCGTCACCGTAGGCTGCCCGCATGATCTCGGCGATGGGGGCGGGCATGTCCGCCAGGTCCATGCTGGCTCCAGCGCCACCGCCCTGGGCAGGAATACCTGCGGCAGTCATTCCCTCAACGGCAAGGTCCTTGACGTGGTTGGACATGATGGCACCGAGGACGGATACGCCAATCGCGCCACCTACCGAGCGGAAGAACGCCACCGAAGCGCTGGCGGTTCCGATGTCCTTCGCCTGGACGGTGTTCTGAACAGCGAGCACCAGGTTCTGCATCAGCATGCCGAGTCCAAGGCCAAACACGCCGGTGTAGATCGCCACAATCCACAGTTCAGTGGTGTGGTCCATGGTTCCGGCGAACGCGAGGCCACCAATGAGGAGGACGGAGCCTGCGATCAGGAACCTCTTCCACTTACCGAAACGGCTGATCAGGATGCCGGACGCCACAGAACCGATGAGGTTTCCGGCGATCATGGGCAGCGTCAGCAGGCCGGCCTCGGTGGGCGTGGCGCCGCGGGCAACCTGGAAGTACTGGCCCAGGAAGGTGGACGAACCGAACATGGCGATACCAACGGCAACGGAGGCAACAATGGCCAAGGCCGTGGTGCGCTCGGAGATGATCTTAAGCGGGATGATCGGCTGCGCAACCTTGGTTTCCACGTACACCAGGACCGACAGCAGGGCCACGCCGCCGCCCACCATGAGGGCGGACTGCCAAGAGAACCAGTCGTAGTAGTCCGGGTTGCCGGCGAAGGAAACCCAGATGAGGAGCAGGCTCACACCGGACGTCAGCAGGATGGAGCCGAGCCAGTCGATCTTGGCGGGCCGCTTGATGTGCTGGATCTTCAACGTCACCTGGAGCAGGATGAGCGCGACGACGGCGAGCGGCACGCAGACGAAGAACGTCCAGCGCCAGCCGAGCGGGCTGTCAACGATGAAACCGCCCAACAGTGGGCCACCGGCCGTGCCGACGGCCATGACGGCACCCATGTAACCGGAGTACTTGCCGCGGTCACGCGGGGGAATCATGGAGCCGATGATCGCCTGCGCCAAGGCGGTGAGGCCACCCATCGCCACGCCTTGGATCACGCGGGCGGTCAGCAGCAGGGGAATGGTTTCGGACAGGCCGGCCATCACTGAGCCGGCCACAAAGATGATGATGCTCAGCTGGACCAGGAGCTTCTTGTCGAAGAGGTCCGCGAGCTTGCCCCAGATGGGCGTCGTGGCAGCGTTGGCCAACAACGCGGCCGTGATGACCCAGGCGAAGTCGGTTTGGGTGCCCTTGAGCTCGGACATGATGGTGGGCAGCGCATTAGCGACGATCGTGCTGCTGAGGATTGCCGTGAAGAAGGCTGCGAGGAGGCCAGTCAGTGCCTCCATGATCTGCCGGTGGGTCATGGGCGCGGCGGCCTTGTTAACTGAGGCGTCCACCGCCTTCGGGTGTTGTACTGCTGGTGTAGCCATGCGTGGGCTCCTAAGCTGTCTGGTTTGTTGTGATGGAGCCGGCCGCCGTTGCCCGGATTGAGTCCTTGAGGGACACAGTGAGTTTGTTGATCACCTGGGAGGCCTCAAGGGCGTCAGCCTCGCTCCAATCCGCCAGGTAATCCCGCAGTCTCACGCTGCGTTGTTCTTCGAATTCGCGTAGTTTCGCCGCGCCTTCCTCCGTGAGGGCAAGAAGTTGGGCCCGTCCGTCCGCAGGGTCAGGACGCCTGACCACAAAACCAAGCTCCTCGAGTTCAGTGATGTGCCGGCTCAGGACCGGGGCGCTGACACCGAGTCGGGTGGCGAGCTGCGTAGCGCGGGTCTCCCCCTCGCCGACGAACCGCATCACTCCCTGCAACGCCATGCCGACGTCGGGAACGCGGGCCATGTGGGCGGTGACCACGCAGCGCAGCGTGCGCTGGAGGTCGAAGATTTGATGCACAAGATCGGTTGCTGTGGCAGAACCGACGGACATGCGAAACACCCCTCTTTTTATTTGCCTAAAGCAACTATAACGCAGAATGATTGCTTTGGGAAACTAAAGATAAGATTCGGGCATCAGGCGCTGAGAACGCGGGAAGAGTGCCAACACGCCGCAAAGCTCCGGGCGAATTCAACGGCTTCCCGCGAACTCGGCCCCGCGGTTAAACGCGAACAGCCCCCGCACGGATTACCGTACGGGGGCTGGCTGCGTCTACTTAGTCGTCCAAGTGGGTGGGGCCGAACATCTTTAGGAGCGTTTCAACCACGACGACGTTGGGTCCGTCCGCTTCGAAGGACGCCTTGAGCGCGTCCCCCACTTCCTCCGGGGCAACCCGGCGTGCCGGGACACCGAAGGACTCTGCAAGCTTCACGAAGTCCGGGCGGGCGAGCTCGGTGGCAGTGGCTTGGCCGAAGGCGCCCACCATATATTCGCGAAGGATGCCGTAGCCGCCGTCGTCCACGATCAGCCAAGTGACCGGGACGTTGTGCTGCTTGGCGGTAGCGAGTTCGGAGATGGAGTACATGGAGGAGCCGTCACCGGACACAGCAAGCACACGACTTGGCTTACCTGTGGTCTCCAGCCCCACGGCACCACCAATTGCTGCCGGGAAACCATAGCCGAGGCCACCGGCGCCCTGGGCGGAGTGGAACTGGCCCTCGCGGGCGTCCCAGCAGCTCCAGCCCCAGTACGCGGAGATGGTCATGTCCCAGAACGTCTGCATGTCAGCAGGAACTGCCTCACGGATGTCGGCCATGAACTTCAGTTCCTTGGCCAGGTCCTGTGATTCCAGGCGTGCCTTGACCTTGGCCAGGGAGTCCTTGACCACGTCTTCCGGACTGGTTCCGTGCCAGGAGCGCGTGGCCGTGGCCGCGGCCCCTGCTGCTGCGAGGGCTTCGTCCAAGGCTGCGAGGGCTTGGCCGGCGTCGGCACGGATGCCCAATCCCGGCCGGTTGGATTCGAGGACGCGGGGTTCGGCGTCAATCTGGATGATCCGTCCGCGGGGTTCGAAGGTGAAGTAGTTCGAGGTCACCTCACCCAGGGACGAGCCAATGACGATCAGGACGTCGGCGTCTTCCAGGACATCGGTCATGTACCGGTCCTCGATCCACGACTGCAGGGAAAGCTCGTGGGTCCAGGGGAAGGCACCGTTGCCGCCGGGGGTGCAGATGACCGGAGCGCGCAGCTGCTCGGCGATCGAGAGCAGCGACTTCTCAGCCCGGCCACGACGGGTACCGCCGCCTGCGATGATCGCCGGGCGTTCCGCGGTCGAAAGCCATTTCACGGCCTCGCGAATCAGCTCGACGCGCGGCGGGTTGTCGAATGCCTCGGCGAGCGCGTCTTCAACCGGCGGGACCATGATGGGGTCCAGCAGGACGTTCTGCGGGATTTCGATCCACACCGGGCCCTGAGGCGAGGAAATCGCTTCGGTCCAGGCGTCCTGGATGGCCGACGGGATGCCCGAGGCGTGCTGGATCAGTCGCTGGCTCTTGGTGACGTTCGCGGCCGAGGCCTTCTGGTCATCGAGCTGGTGCAGCATGCCCTTACGGCGTGCGCCCAGACCGTCGAGCGGGATCTGACTGGCCACCACCACCATCGGAACCCCCGTGGCGTAAGCTTCCTGCAAGCCTGCCAGGGACGTCAGCGCGCCGGGTCCGGTGGACAGGAACAGCACACCAACTTCGCCGGTGGCACGGGAGTAGCCGTCCGCTGCGAACGCCGAGTTGTTCTCCACACGGGAGGAAACGAAGTGCAGGTTGCCGCGGCCCATGGCGTCAAAGAGACCCAACGCGTGCTGGCCCGGGATACCGAAGACAGTCTTCGCGCCAAGCGCTTCAAGGGTCTCGACGACGAGGTCCCCGCCGTTGCGCTGGTTGGTCCCCTTGGTGGGGGCTGCTGTGCCGGGATCGAAATCGATCATCGCTGGTCTCCGGCTGCTCCGGTTGCCTGAGCGAGCTCCGCGATGCGGGCACCGAGTGCCTGCTGCGCGTAACCGTTGGGGGCGCCGAGCCGGTCGCCTTCCACGGCGTTATCCGCCATGAGGGTCACGAGCTCGTAGGCCACGTGGCTGCCTGCAACACCGGTGATCTCTGCGTGGTCGTAGGCCGGGGCAACTTCCACGATGTCCGCGCCCACGAGGTTCATGCCGCGGAAGCCACGGATGATTTCGAGGAGTTCGCGGCTGGTGATGCCGCCGGCTTCGGGGGTGCCGGTGCCGGGTGCGTGGGCCGGGTCCAGGACGTCGATGTCCACTGAGATATACAGCGGGCGGTTGCCGATGCGGTCCCGGATCTTCGCGACCGTTTCCAGGACGCCCTGGTAGTAGACGTCGGCGGAAGTGACGATTCCAAAGCCGAAGCGGTGGTCGTCATCGAGGTCCTTCTTGCCGTAGAGGGGTCCGCGGGTACCGACGTGGCTGATGGCCTCGGTGTCCAGGATGCCCTCTTCCACCGCACGGCGGAACGGGGTGCCGTGGGTGTACTCGGCGCCGAAGTACGTGTCCCAGGTGTCCAGGTGGGCGTCAAAGTGGAGCATGGCGATGGGCTCGCCGGCTCGTTCCGCTGCTGCCCTCAAGAGCGGGAGGGCGATAGTGTGGTCGCCACCAAGGGTGACCAGCTTGCTGCCGTTAGCTGTGAGGTCCAGCGCGTTCTGCTGGACGGTCTCAATAGCCTCGTTGATATTGAAGGGGTTCACGGCCATGTCGCCGGCGTCGGCAACCTGGATGTTTTCGAACGGGCTCACGTCCCACGCCGGGTTGTAAGGACGCAGCAGGCGGCTGGCCTCACGTACGTGGTTGGCACCGAAACGTGCGCCGGGGCGGTAGGAAACGCCGGAGTCGAAGGGGACGCCAACAACGGTGACGTCGGCCTTCGAGACTTGGTCCAGGCGGGGCAGGCGGGCATAGGTGGCGGCACCGGCGTAGCGCGGGATGCGGGATGAATCGATGGGGCCGAGGTTCCCGTTGGCCTCAATACGGAGCTCTTCCAAAATATGCCACTCCTTGAGTAGATGGATCACTGGTTGTGACTCCCATCATACACTAAAAGTTGCCTAATAAGCATCACTTGTTTACAAGTCAGATTTGAGTGCGTGCGTCATGAGATGCCGGTCACAGCGGGCGTAAAGATTCCATAAAAACCGGGGTCCCGACGTCGAACGCGCCCATACGCTCCTAGCGGAAGCAGCATCCTGCTGCACGAAAGGACACCGTGACCACCCTGACGAGGCCTCCGGCCGACCCAGCCGATAAGCCCAAACATTCCTTCAAGCTCAAACCATGGCTGCTGGAAGGAATGCCGGACACATCAGGGAAGCGGCAGGGACCCCACGGCCGCCCATCGGACTCACATAAACCCCAATCCTGGTGGAAGGTCATGTGCCTCACCGGCCTGGACTACTTCTCCACCCTCGGCTACCAGCCGGCCATCGCCGCCCTCGCCGCTGGACTGCTGTCCCCGCTGGCCACCCTGCTCCTGGTGTTCGCAACCCTGGCCGGCGCCCTCCCCGTGTACCGTCGCGTAGCCAAGGAAAGCCCCCGCGGCGAAGGCTCCATCGCCATGCTTGAACGCCTGCTTCCCCGCTGGGGAGGCAAGCTCTTCGTCCTCGCTCTTCTTGGTTTCGCCGCCACGGACTTCATGATCACCATTACGCTCTCCGCCGCCGACGCCACGGCCCACCTCATCGAGAACCCCTTCGCCCCGCACTTCCTGGAAGGCCAGCAGGTGGTCATCACGATCGCGCTGATCGCAGGCCTCGGCATCGTCTTCCTGCGCGGGTTCAAGGAAGCCATCAACGTGGCTGTGGTGCTGGTGGGCGCATTCCTTGCCCTGAACCTCGTGGTGATCGCCGTGTCCATGACCCACCTCATCACCGAATCCCGCGTCATTACCGACTGGTGGAGCGCGCTCACCACCTCCCACGGAGATCCGATCATGATGATCGCTTTGGCACTCCTGGTCTTCCCACGCCTGGCACTGGGACTCTCCGGATTCGAAACCGGCGTCGCCGTCATGCCCCAGATCAAGGGCCACGCTTCAGATACCGAAGCCAACCCTGCCGGCCGCATCAAAGGTGCCCATAAGCTCCTGACCACCGCAGCCATCATCATGAGCTCCTTCCTCATCACCTCCAGCTTCACCACCGTCATGCTGATCCCCGCCGCCGAATTCCAGGACGGCGGCAAGGCCGAAGGCCGCGCGCTCGCCTACCTTGCGCACAAGTTCCTCGGCGACGGCTTCGGAACTGTCTACGACATCAGCACCATCGCCATCCTCTGGTTCGCCGGAGCGTCAGCCATGGCCGGACTCTTGAACCTCGTCCCCCGCTACCTGCCCCGCTACGGCATGGCGCCGGCATGGGCCCGGGCTCTCCGCCCGCTTGTCCTGGTGTTCACAGCCATAGCTTTCATCGTCACCATCATTTTCCAGGCGGATGTCAACGCTCAGGGTGGCGCCTATGCCACCGGCGTGCTGGTCCTGATTACTTCAGCTTCCATAGCAGTAACCCTGTCCGCCCGGCGAAAGAAGCAGCGGGCTCAAGTCATAGGCTTCGGACTGATCTCCCTCGTGTTCATCTACACCACCGTGGTCAACTCGATCGAGCGCCCCGACGGCCTGAAGATTGCGGCCCTCTTCATCCTGGGCATCTTGGTTGTCAGTTTCACGTCCCGGATGCGCCGCGCCTTCGAACTCAGGGCTACCCATATCAAGATGGACGAGAAAGCCCTTGAATTCACGGCGAACGCCGGCGACGGCCCCGTGCGCATCATCGCCCACGAGCCCAAGCACCTCAGCGCCAGCCGATACAGGGAGAAGCTTCAGCACGCCCAGCAGGCCAGCCACCTGCCCGTTGACTGCGACGCCGTTTTCATCGAGGTCATTGTGGACGACAGCTCGGACTTCGAACAGGAGCTCCAGGTTGTGGGAAAGCTGAGGCACGGGTTCAAAATCCTGGAAGTGCACAGCAACAACGTGCCGAACACCGTGGCCGCAGTACTCCTCCACATCCGCGACGTCACAGGATTCATGCCGCACATCTACTTCCGCTGGACCGAGGGAAACCCGATCTCCAACCTGAGCAAGTTCCTCTTCTTCGGCGAGGGAGAGATCGCACCGGTGACCCGTGAAGTGCTCAGGGAGGCCGAGCCTGACATCACCCGACGGCCGTGGGTGCACGTGGGCTAGCCGCCCGATCCGCGCGCTCCTTCCCGGTTCGTCCCTTCGCAGGCTGCGCCCCTCCCCGGTTCGTCCCCTCGCAGGCTGCGCCCCTCCCCGGATTTCGCGCGTTCCGCTTGGCTTGTGGAACGAAGGGCTCCGGCAACCGGGGAGGAGCGCTGCCACCAGCGGCTCAAACCGGGATGGAGCGTCGGCAGGAGTTGCCCACATACGGCAAGTGCGTCATTTCGTGGGACCTTGGAAGCCTGTGGACTGGTCCGATGGACGCCCTCCAGTACCTCAAAAAAGTAGGCGGCGTGGCTCGGACCGGACAACTCCTGGCCGCAGGCTATTCCCGCAGGGACCTCGCCCGCCTTCCAAGCCAGGGGGCGAAACAACCACGGCGGGGAATCTTCATCCTTGCTGAGCACAGACCCGAGTTGGCAACTGCCCTCCGCTACAACTCCTATGTCTCCTGCGCCAGCGCTGCCCAACACTACGGATTGTGGATACGCAAAGCACCTGATCTCCACCATCTGGCATGCAATCACGGTCACGGCACCGGCTTCGTCAGGCACAGAACCATCAGATTCGATCCCCATCCCAGCCTCCCAATCGCCGCGGTGGAGGATGTGGTCCTTCACGCCATGGCTTGCCTGGAGCCGCCCGCTTCAACGGCAATGGCCGTCTCGGCGATTCGACTGCACGGAGTGCCGCTGGACCTGCTGAAGGAACAGCTGCGTGGAGACAGGTCGCGTCCCGTCCTCAACGCGCTCAAGGATCTCGACCTGCGTGCAGAGTCCATTGTGGAGGTCGATGCACAGCACCTGCTCCGCACACACGGAATTGCCTTCGACGCCCAGGTGGCAATACCTGGCATCGGGCGCGTCGACCTCCTGCTCGAAGAATTCCTCATCGTCGAAGTGGACGGCTTCGCGTTTCACTCCGACAGAAAGTCCCTCCGCAACGACTTGGCACGAAACAACGCCTCCACCATCAACGGGTATTTGGTCCTGAGGTACCCACCCGAAGTCATCTGGTTCGAACCGGAGCGCGTGATCGCGGAGATCCAGGCGGTTCTCAAGCTGCGTCGTGACGATCCTGCCCGGTTGGTGGGCAACCTAGCACCAGTGAGCCCCGGGTTTCCAGGGTTCAGCCCACTCCCCCGGCTCCAATACCGGAGCTAACCGGGAGGGAGCGCAGCGAAGGGTGGAACTAGCGGCTCGCCGCCGGCACCAAGACCCACAGCACCTCGACGGTCTCGTCCGTGGGGTTGACCCAGGTGTGGGGTTCACGGCCTGGGAAAGAGAGGGTGTCCCCTTCTTCGAGGTCGTACTCTTCATTGGTCAGGATGAGTTTGATCCGCCCCTTGACCACGTGCAGTACGTCTACGTCGCAGTCCACGGCGTAGAGCTCGTTTTCACCGCGACCACGCGGCTCAATGGTTGCCTGCAGGATCTGCAAGCGACGCTCGGAGCGGGCGGTCAATAAACGCTCCACGATGCCCTGGCCGCCCAAGGAAATGCGGGGACCGTCGTCGCGCTTGGTCAGGTGGGTCTCCGGAGCTGCGAACAAGTCGCCCACGGAGACGGAAAGCACTTGGCACAGAGTGACCAGCGAGGCAACCGACGGCGACGTCAGGTCCCGCTCCACACGGCTGAGGAAGCCCTTGGTCAATCCGGTAGCATCCGCCACTTGCTCGATGGTGAGGCGCTGCGCTTGCCGGGCTGCGCGGATTCTGGAACCGATGGCAACTGGGATATTGCTCGGTTCAACGGGTAGAGCCTTCATTCACGAACCTTTCAGGCCTGTCATGTGGCCCTGTCATTGGAGCAATAGTAGCCGGGAGACAGGCCAAGAACGCCAGAATACGCGGAAGCATGACCAAAGGATCTTGACTGTTACTCCCATCACAACATATCCTCATAGGCAACAAGTGTTGTCTGTGAGGCACACAACACATCCCCAATCTCCAATCGTCAGCACAGAGACTTCGACGCTTCGCAGGAGTATCGTCGAAAACCCCAACCTCCGTGCATCAGCTCCAAGGACCGTTCATGGAATCTTCGGCTATAAACATCGCAATCGTGGTGGTGTACCTGCTCGCCATGCTGGCATTCGGCTGGTGGGGCAAGTCCCGCACCAAGAACAACAGCGACTTCCTGGTGGCCGGCCGCCGCCTGGGACCCTTCCTTTACACCGGCACCATGGCCGCAGTGGTCCTCGGTGGCGCATCCACCGTGGGCGGCGTCGGCCTCGGTTACAAGTTCGGCATTTCCGGCATGTGGCTGGTGGTGGCCATCGGCTCAGGCGTGCTGTTGCTCAGCCTTCTGTTCGCCGGAACCATCCAGAAGCTCAAGATCTACACGGTCTCCCAGATGCTGACTCTCCGCTACGGCAGCACCGCAACCCAGACCTCGGGCATCGTCATGTTGGCCTACACACTGATGCTGTGTGCCACGTCCACCGGCGCCTACGCCACCATTTTCGTGGTCCTCTTCGGCTGGGAGCGTTGGCTCGCCATCGCCATCGGCGGCGCAATCGTCCTGGTCTACTCCACCATCGGCGGCATGTGGTCCATCACTTTGGCCGACCAGGTCCAGTTCGTCATCAAGACGGTGGGAATCTTCTTCCTCATGCTCCCCTTCGCACTGAACGCTGCTGGTGGCCTCGACGGCATCCGCGCCCGCGTCGATGAAAGCTTCTTCGACATCGGTGGCATCGGCCTTCAGACGATCATCACCTACTTCGTCGTTTACACACTCGGCCTCCTGATCGGCCAGGACATCTGGCAGCGCGTCTTCACCGCCAAGACCCCCACGGTTGCCCGTTGGGGCGGCGCTACCGCTGGCGTCTACTGCATCCTTTACGGCTTCGCCGGTGCCCTGATCGGCATGGCGGCCAGCGTGGCCCTCTCCGGTGTGGAGATCGCTGCCAAGGATGACGTCTATGCCGAAGTGGCTACCCGACTCCTGCCCATCGGCATCGGTGGCCTGGTACTCGCTGCAGCTGTCGCCGCCATGATGTCCACGGCTTCCGGCGCACTGATCGCTGCCGCCACCGTCGCCCGCGCCGACGTCATGCCCTTCGTTGCCAGCTGGTTCGGCAAGAAGGTGGACACGTCCGACTCCGACAACCCTGAGCACGACGTCAAGGCCAACCGCTACTGGGTCCTCGGACTGGGAATCGTGGCCATCATCATCGCCATCTCCACCAAGGACGTTGTGGCCGCTCTGACCATCGCCTACGACATCCTGGTGGGCGGCCTGCTGGTAGCCATCATCGGTGGCTTGGTGTGGAAGCGCGGAACGGGCATCGCGGCAGCATGGTCCATGGCGGCCGGTTCAGTGATAACCCTGGGCACCATGATCATCCTCGAGATCAACGCCGAAGTTCCTCTTGACGGCATCTACGCCAACGAGCCCATCTACTTCGGTTTGATCGCCTCGGCTGCGGTGTACGTAGTGGTCTCGCTGCTGAGCAAGCCCACCGATCCGGCCGTCATGAAGGCGTGGACGGACCGTGTGGCCGGCACCCGCGTGGCAGAGGAAGAGCTCACCACGCCGGCTTCCTAGGCAGGCACAAAGAAACAAACAAAGTTCGACGGCGGCGCCTCCCCTTTTCGGGGCGGCGCCGCCGTTGCGTTATGCCCCCACCCTTGGAAGGCCCGCTCTACACGCAAAGACCACCCCAAAGCGCGCAGAGTAGGCCCCACAACACACACCCACCCCTTGGAAGGCCCGCTCTACACGCAAAGACCACCCCAAAGCGCGCAAAGCAGGCCCCACAACGCACGCCCACCCCTTGGTAGGCCCGCTCTACACAACAAAACCACCCCAAAGCGCGCAAAGCAGGCCCCACAACAAAGCAGGCCCACCCCTTGGAAGGCCCGCTCTACACGCAAAGACCACCCCAGAGCGCGCAAAGCAGGCCCCACAACAAACCAGGCCCCGCAACGCACGCCCACCCCTTGGAAGGCCCGCTCTACACGCAAAGACCACCCCAAAGTGCGCAAAGCAGGCCGCAGAACGGGCCTCGCAACGGGTCGTCCGGGCAGCCATGGGATAGGGTGGTCCCAGCTTCAAGAGATGTGGTGCCAAGCTCCGACTGGCCACACACCAACCCCATGTTCACGGGTGGTTCGGATGAGGAAGCGGCCCGTCCCGGACCAGAGACAACCGAGCGGGCAAGAGCACTCTCCCAAGGAGCAGTCCCTTGCCGTACCAAGGCGATACCACCCCGGCAGCAAGCACCCCAAAAACACCCAGCATCCTGGAAGCACCAGGAACCCCGGCGAAAACGCCCACGGTCCCGGTGATTCCCGCCGTCGACCTCTTCCTTGGCACGGTGACCATCACGACAAAGGCCCGGACAGGGAAGTTCGCATATCCCGAGCCGCAGCTGATCGCGCAAGCATTGGCCAAAGCCATACTGCCGACGCGCTGGTGTGAGGCGTCAAGGACGCTGACGGTGACTGTTGCGGCCGTCGGGAAGCGGGCGGGCCTCCAACGTCACTTCACACTGAGCCGCGACCATCCATCCTAGATTTCCTCATCCTCGTCGCGGAATTCTTCGGTTTCGTCGAGGGGGACCACACGTTCGTCGTCCTCGGGGGCGTCCACTTCCTCAACCCAGGGCTCATCCACTTCCTGGTCTTCGGCGTAGTCGTAGGCCGGGTCGGACTCAATGGTTGTCCGCTCCGGGTAGTTGGCGTGTGATTCGGTGGTGTTCATGGTGCAACCTCCGTCTCGTGGGCCGGTTCTGCCGGGCCGGTTCGGCCCGTTGACCCGAATGCAGAATCCAGTGGCGGGAGGGCCCCGTCCCTGTCCTTCCATCTGAGCACCGGCACGGGCAAGGGTCAAGGAAATTACGGTGCACCGAACATTCCTGTTGAGGAATACCAGCCAAAAATCCGCGCGGATAAGCGGTAGTGTGGGGCGTGCAATGGGGCCGCAACTACCCCACCCAGCACAGGAGACAAAGTGCAGATGCACCAGGAATCCCACAGTTCGTCGAGCCCTGCTCCGGACCCCACCCCCGGCTCAGCAGCCCCCGAATCAGCAGCCGTGCCTCCCTCGCACGCGGACATCCGCCGGTGGCGCCAGTACCTGGCCGATGAGCGTGCCGAGGCCGCCGTCTACCGGGAGCTTGCCCAGCGGCGCGACGGCGAAGAACGCCAAATCCTGCTCGCTTTGGCCGAGGCCGAAGGCAGGCACGAGGCCCATTGGCTCAAGCTCCTTGGCGAGCACGCCGGAATGCCCAAGGCAGCGTCCAGCCGCAGCCGGTTCCTGGGCTTCCTGGCCCGTAACTTCGGCTCCGTGTTTGTGCTCGCCCTTGCGCAGCGCGCTGAAGGCCGCTCCCCGTACGGAACCGAACCTGCCGCGACGCCTGCCATGGTGGCAGATGAACAAATCCACGAAGAAGTAGTCCGGGGCCTTGCCACGCGTGGTCGCAACAGGCTCTCCGGAACCTTCCGCGCCGCCGTTTTTGGCGCCAACGACGGCCTGGTCAGCAACCTTTCCCTGGTCATGGGCATGGCCGCAACCGGAGTGCCCAGCCCCGTGGTGCTCATGAGTGGCGTGGCGGGTCTCCTGGCCGGTGCGCTGTCCATGGGTGCGGGCGAATACGTCTCAGTCCGCTCACAGCGGGAACTCCTTAATGCCACTTTGCCCACGCAGGCCACTCTGACCGCGGCGCCGTCGTTGGACATCGAGCACAACGAACTGGTCCTGGTGTACTTGGCCCGGGGCATGACGCGCGAAGCCGCGGAGCACCGCGCTGCCGAGCGCATGGGACTGTTCAGCTGCGACTGCGACCCAAGCCTCTCCTTGCAGCCGGAGAAGCCACCCATTGACGACCACGAGTCCGTGGGTTCGGCATGGGGCGCTGCGATGTCCAGCTTCTGCTTCTTCGCCTCGGGCGCCATCGTGCCCATCCTCCCGTTCATTTTCGGCATGACGGGCATCGCCGCCTTGCTGGTGGCCGGCGTTCTGGTGGGCATCGCGCTCCTGGCGACTGGCGCCGTCGTCGGGTTGTTGTCCGGAACCTCGCCGCTGAGCCGCGGGCTGCGGCAGCTTGCCATTGGCCTGGGAGCGGCGGCGGCCACGTACGGGCTGGGTCTGGCGTTCGGCGCGGCTATCGTCTAAGTTTGGACGGCTCGGTCCGGAGACCGTAATGTTGGTTCGTCCTCCGCGCTGCCCCGCGTGACCAGGGCATCAGGAATGGAGAACCGTGGACCCGGAGCGGGAAGCAGCGCGTGCGCCCAGGCACCGACGCACTGGAACAGCCGTGCGTATTCTCCGCGGCGTCCTCATGGCCGTCATTGCCGCCGTCGTCGCCGTGCTGGTGAGCGGATTCCTTCAGGGCGACCCTCGCATCACCGCACTGTTCCCGGGCGTCAGCGTTCCGGGTTCACCGCAGGACGGGCCGGGCGAAGCGGAACCGGCACGCGCCCCTGACGCACCGCCGCCCGGACGTGAGGAAGCGGACGCCCCGCTGGCCTCCCCTTCGGCGCCAGGAACCACTAACGATTCGTACAAGTTTTTGGCCACCAACGACGACGGCACTCCGGTGGGCTATTCGCCCTGCCGTCCGCTTCATTACGTCGTGAACAACGCGTCCGCACCTGCCGGCTCCGATGACCTGCTGGCCACCGCTTTGGCGAATATATCCGCTGCGTCCGGCATCCAGTTCGTCAACGATGGCACCACGGACGAGGTGCCGGTAGACCGGCGCGAGCCCTACCAGCCGTCCAAATACGGTGACCGGTGGGCTCCCTTGCTGATTTCGTGGACCACACCCGTGGAGGCACCGGCCCTGGCCGACAACGTCATCGGGACCGGAGGCAGCACCATGTACTCCCTCAACAAGGGCCCCAAAAGCTACATCACCGGGAGCTTGGAGCTGGACACTCCGCAGGTAACGGAACTGCTGGCCAGTCCCGGCGGGGCCGACTACGTCCTGGCAGTCATGCAACACGAGTTGGGCCATGTGATGGGCTTGGACCACGTGGATGATCCGATCCAACTCATGTACCCGGAGATCGGCGCACCCGACGGACTCGCGGCGGGCGACCTGAACGGCCTGTACCTTCTTGCCTCGGCGCCCTGCCGCAAGGACATCTAAGCGCCTTCGCACGCCAAGCACTCGCGGCATGGACTCCCGGCGGGGTGGGACTTATGCTGGCGAATACGGCCGACGGCGGCGCCCCACCTTCCGTCGCGGCCTCCACGTCAGGGGGTTCCATGGAACCTTATGGGTCGCCCAAGTGGCCGGACCACGATCCCCCTCGTCCGAGTTACCTTCCGCATACCCCGCGCCCACCGGAGCCTCCCCCGGGCAGGCCGCCGATCAAGCACAGCAGCATCGCGGCCATCCTGTTCCTTTTCGGCGTCCTCGGTCTGGTGTGCGCAGGAGCCTATTTCAGCGGCGAACTCCAGCACCTCCTCTACGGATCGTCCGCCACACAGAGCCAGGCACCCCGGCCCGGGCTCGTACCGTTCGGCCAACGCCAGGACCCGATCCCGGGACTCGAGGAAGCCGACGCGCCGCTCGGCACGCCGGGACCACTGGGCCGCACCAGTTCCTCGTACAAGTTCCTGGCCGTCAAGGAAGACGGAACCCCGCTGGCCTACTCTCCCTGCAGGCCCATCCACTACGTGGTCAACTCGGACCTTGCCCCGCCGTCCTGGCAGCCATTGGTGGAGGAAGCCGTGAGACAGGCCAGCGAAGCCACGGGATTGAAGTTCATCTATGACGGACCCAGTTCCGAAGTTCCCTCCCCCACCAGGCCCGGATACCAGCCCGAAAGGTACGGGGACCGCTGGGCGCCCGTGCTTATTGCCTGGAGCACACCGGAGCAGGTTCCGCGTCTGACCGGGCAGACCGTGGGCCTTGGTGGCAGCTCCTCCATTGGCCTCAGCAACGGTTACAAGGCCTATGTGACAGGCACCGTGTCCTTGGATGCGCCACAATTCGCGGAGATCGTGGACGCCCCCAGCGGAGAGGAGATCGGCGTGGCTGTGATCATGCATGAGCTGGGACATCTCCTGGGCCTGGACCACGTGGACGATCCCCGGCAACTCATGTTCGACCAAGCGTCCTGGGTCCGCGGATTCGCTGCCGGCGACCGGACAGGGCTCGCCCAGCTGGGCACGGGTCCTTGCAGCAAGGATTTCTAAGGGGCTAGCCGGCCACCACTTACCCGGCTACCACCGCGAGCGCATCCTCCACGGTGTCCACCAGGAAGATCTTGTCCGCCATGGGCTTCCCCGCGGCAAGGCTCTGCAACATGGGCCAGGCAGGGAAAGTCCGTTCCCAGTGTTCGCGCCCTACCAATACCATGGGCGTGACGGTCTCCGGGGCTCCGTAGTAGTTCTCGCACGCGTCCTGGAAAATTTCCTGCACCGTTCCGGCCGCGCCCGGGAGGAACACAATGCCGCCGTCGCAGAGCTCCAGCAGGATGGCCTCGCGGACAGCGTTGGCGAAGTACTTGGCGATGTGCGTGGCAAAGAGATTGGGCGGCTCATGACCATAGAACCATGTTGGAATGCCGAGCGTCGGGGTGCCGTCCGGATAACGTTCGACGACGGCGGCTGCTTGCCGCGCCCAAGCCGTCACGGAGGGCCTGAACCCGGGCACAGCGGCGAGATCCTCAAGCGCGACGATGGAGTCGGCGTCGGGCAGTCCGCTCAAGTAGGCGCCGAGATTGGCGGCTTCCATGGCGCCGGGACCCCCGCCCGTGGCCACCGTAAAGCCCGCCTGTGCCAGTAACCGCCCCAGCTTTGCGGCGTCGGCGAATTCTTTAGTGCCGCGCTGCGCGGCATGTCCTCCCATGACACCCACCAGCTTGGTCCCGGCGAGTGCCCCGTGGTCCAGCAGTTCGTCCAGGGCGTCGCCGATCGCGTGGTCGTGCAGGGCCGCTGCGAGGGTGGCGTCCAGGCTGCCCCGTTGCCCGGGGAGGATGCTCCACTGGTAGACGCGGGCATCCAGGGTGGATTCGTACTCTGTGACGGCGATGCCCTCATACAGTTCACTGGCCGTGTAAACGCCGCCGCGGTAGGGATTGAACGGCACATTGTGAAGCTTGGGGAAGATGAGCGCTCCCCGCCGGCGGAGGCTCTCCTCCACCCCGTCGTCGAAAGTGCACCCCAGGAAAATCGCACCTTGGGGGTTCAAGGCTTTGAGGTCCCGCGAGTGGCCGCGAAGGTCCAGCGATTGCGCGTGCCAGCCGTTCATGGAGCCGGCCCCTGCACTCACCAGCTGGTGGAAGTGGACCACGCTTTCGACGTCGAGAGTTCGCGGACTCGGGTTCAAAGCTCCGGAGCGGTTCATGGTTTCAGCGTAGTGGTGCAGCCGTTTGTGTGCCGGGCCTTGATCCGGTGCATCATGAAGCATGAAGAGTTCAGAAGTTGTTCGGCCGCGTATCGGCGTCCCGGTCCGTCTCAGCAGTTCGGACGCCCCAGACGCCCGGGTGGGTGAAGCCAACGAGCTCTTTACGTTCATCGTGGACCTGTTGCGTGAGGCCGGCGCACAACCGGTGCTGTTGACCCCGGTGTTGGCTGACAGCGCCGGGCGCTTGGCCACCGAGATGCAAACGCTCGACGGCGTCCTGCTGCCGGGGGGCGGCGACATCAACCCGCGCCTCTATGGGCAGGACCCTGACGCGTCCCTTTACGATGTCAACCCCGAGCAGGACCATCTGGACATGGATGTTGCCCGGGCAACCATCGACGCCGGTCTGCCGCTGTTGGGCGTCTGCCGCGGCCACCAACTGCTGAACGTCCTCTACGGCGGAACGCTGATCCAGGACATGGCACCGTCGGCAGTGAACCACAACGGCCTGGATCCCCACGATCCCGAGGCCAGCGAATGGGCCTGGCATAACGTGCTCCTGACGGCCGGTTCCAAGACTGCGGGGCTGTATGGATCCCCTGAGGGGAGCACCATCAAGATCGCCTCCGGACATCATCAGGCCGTGTCCCGGGTGGGTGAAGGCCTCCTGGTCACTGCCGTGGCAGACGATGGAACCGTGGAAGCCTTGGAAGACCCTTCGCGGTGGGTGGTTTCGGTTCAATGGCATCCGGAGGCTTCCCAGTTGCCCGACGCCGAGCGGTTGCTGCCGTTCCAGAACTTTGTGGATGTTTGCCGGAACCCTACCCATGGCCCATCCACGGGAGTACAGTAACGCTCACTGCATCGATTTTCACCACCTCTGATCATCGCGGCAGCAATAACTCCATTCGAAATGACGTCCTGGGGGCGTCGTAAGTTTGCCGGCTGGGGGGCCCAACATCTGCTCAAGGAGCATGGTTGTGGACCGTCCGAAATACGCTCGTCGTCATACTCGCCCATCACTCATCAGCACTCGTTCATTGGCCCGGCGGATCCTGGGATTCCTGCTGGGCCTTTCTGTTGCCCTTTCCTCGTTTGTCTTCGGATTTGCCACGCCCGCCTCGGCAGCCGTACCCCCTTGTCCCGGGACCGGCGGTGCCCAGCAGATCGTCGCCCATACGGACGACGACCTGATCTTCATCAGCCCCGATTTCATGCGGGATGTCCAAGCAAAGCGTTGCGTCCAGACGATTTACCTCACAGCGGGCGACGCCGGAGAAGGCCAATCATATTGGGCCGGTCTTGAGGACGGGATCCGGTCAAGCTACGCCTTGATGGCGGGGGTCGCCAATGCATGGACGGCTTCGGACGCCGGTGTACCCGAGCGACCGGTGACTGTCCACACGCTCAACGCGGCGCCGAATATCTCGGTGGTTTTCCTGAGGCTTCCGGACGGCTTCCCCAACGGCAATGGCAGCAGCCGTTTCAATGGCCAGAGCATCCTGAAGTTGTGGGACGGACGCATTTCTTCAATTCGGCCTGTGGACGGATCGGCCACGTATTCAAAATCGCTGCTGCAGACTGTGTTGAACCGGCTGGTGGCCAACTACAAACCCACCACGTTCCGCACCCAGGACTGGACAGGCAATTTCACCACCCCCTATGACCACAGCGACCACTGGGCTGCGGCAAAATTCGGTCAGTTAGCCACTCGCGCCTACACCGGACCGCATACCTCGTCCGCCTACGATGCCTATGTCATCGACGAGTACGCGCAAAACGTCACTGGCGCCGAACTCACCAGTAAGGTCAACACCTTCAGGCACTTTGCCGAATTCGATGAGTTCCTGTGCGGGAACATCTGCCCGGACGTGCCGTACAGCGACTGGCTCAAACGGCAGTACATTACAGCCATCGAGTGGACCGGCAACGCGGCGAAATCGGCGGGAACAACCGTCTCAGCGTCCTCTCAGAGAGCCTCGGGACAAAGTCCAGAGAAAGCGCGGGACGGATACGCCTGGGGCACTCCCATGGACGCCAACCGGGAGTGGGTCACCAACGGGGGCAAGGCCGGCAGCTGGATCCAGTACAACTTCTCCCCCGCACGGACCATCAACGCCGTGACGCTTTTTGACCGTCCGCTACCAAGTGACCACGTAACCGGCGGCAACCTTGTCTTCTCTGATGGCAGCACTGTTCCGGTTACCGCACTGCCTAACAACGGCTCAGGGCTGACAGTGAACTTTCCTGCCAAGACGGTCAGCTCCGTGCGCTTCACCATCAGCTCCGTCAGCGGCACCACCACCAATGTGGGCCTGTCTGAGTTCGAGGCACACATCACCGCGGACGTCGTTGCCCCCGTGGTGACAGCCACACCCGCGGGTGGCACCTACGACATCGGGCAAAAGGTCACACTGACCGTGAATGAGCCAGCTTCCATCTACTACACAGTGGACGGGTCTACTCCCACAGTGGCCAGCAGCAAATACGCCACCCCCATCACTGTGAATGGCCCGTTGACCCTGAAGTACTTCGCGGTGGACTCTGCGAACAATCCCTCCGCCGTGGTTACCCAGACATACTCCACCGGCCCGGATGTGACTAAACCGGTGGTAACGGCGAACCCGGCGGGCGGCGCCTACGCTCCCGGCACCACCATCACCCTCACGGTCAATGAAGCGAACTCGGTGATCAAATACACCACCGATGGTACCGACCCGTTGACGGCCGGGCAGGTGTACTCAACACCGATAGCGTTCCCCGGCACGGCTCCCATGACGTTGAAATACTTCGCCACGGACCCTGCCGGAAACGTCTCCGACGTCGTCACCCAGACGTACACGGTTCCGCCGGACACCACGGCTCCCACGGTGACAGCCAACCCCACCGGCCGCGCATTGGCCAGCGGGGCCACCATCACCCTCTCGGCGAATGAACCCGGAGCTGCCATCTACTACACCACCGACGGCAGCACGCCCACGGCAACGGAATCAGCCACAAACATTAAGTACGCGGCTCCGATTGTCATGGGAAGTTCCAACCTCGTCCTTAAGTACATCGGGGTGGACACGTCCGGCAACACCTCGACCGTGGGCAGCCAGACGTACACCGTGCCCGCAGCCGGACCGCCGTCGGCCCATGATTTCAACGGCGACGGCAAAGCCGATGTCCTTGCCTCCGATACCGCCGGCAACCTGTACCTGTATCCAGGCGACGGCGCAGGCGGCGTTCTGACACGGCAGGTAGCCCTGGCGGCACCGGCGTGGTCAACGGTGAATGAGGCCATCACTCCCGGTGACTTCAACAGGGATGGCAAACCGGACCTGCTGGCCCGCGCAGGCGACGTCCTGTGGTTCTACCCGGGCGATGGCGTAGGCAGTTTCGGAGCGCGGGTTCAGGTCAGCACCGGGTGGAGCACCATGAGCCAGTTGTTCTCCCCCGGCGACTTCAGCGGCGACGGTATTCCGGACTTCATTGGCCGGCTGAGCTCCGGTGAGTTGCGGCTCTACGAAGGCAACGGAACCGGCGGTCAGAGGACACCCACAACCATTGGAACCGGCTGGAACGTGATGAATGCAATTCTGAGCACGGGGGACTTTAATGGAGATGGAAAGGGAGACGTGCTGGCGCGACGCTCGGACACGGGCGCCCTCTGGCTCTACCCCGGAAACGGAACCCGCGGATGGCTCCAGTGGAAGCAAATCTCCACGGGTTGGGACAACCGAACATCGATAGCCGGGCCCCGCGACCTCAACGGCGATGGCAGCAACGACGTCGTAGGCCGCATCGGAGACACCCTGTGGCTGTACCCGGGCACAGGCAGCGGAGCGTTCAGCACCGTACCTCCCATCAGCCTCGGCACCGGTTGGCAGGCATTGAAGATCATCGCCTAGCCAGCCCCATAGACCTGGCGCGGGTCGGAGTTTTCCCCCAGACTCTTCGGCCCGCGTCAGCTACTTAAAGAACGACGACGGCCCGCCGCCTTCCGTGGGGAAGGCGCCTGGCCGTCGTCGTGAGCTAGCTGTAAAGGCTAGAGCGTTGCGTAAACTTCGCGCAGCAGCTTGGCCGTCTCGGACGGCGTCTTGCCGACCTTCACGCCAGCGGCTTCGAGAGCTTCCTTCTTGGCCTGGGCCGTACCGGCAGAACCGGAAACGATGGCGCCTGCGTGGCCCATGGTCTTGCCCTCGGGAGCCGTGAAGCCGGCAACGTAGCCAACAACCGGCTTGGTGACGTTGGCCTTGATGAAGTCGGCTGCGCGCTCTTCAGCGTCGCCACCGATCTCACCGATCATGACGATTGCCTTGGTCTCCGGGTCAGCTTCGAACGCAGCGAGGGCGTCGATGTGCGTGGTGCCGATGATGGGGTCGCCACCGATACCGATCGCGGTGGAGAAGCCGAGGTCGCGGAGTTCGTACATCATCTGGTAGGTCAAGGTACCGGACTTGGACACGAGGCCGATGGGGCCCTTGCCCGTGATGTTCGCCGGGGTGATGCCAACCAAGGCTTCGCCGGGGGTAATGATTCCGGGGCAGTTCGGTCCGATGATGCGGGTGATCTGCTTGCCGTCTGCGTCCACCTTGGACTGGGCGAGTGCCCAGAATTCGGCGGAGTCCTGAACCGGCACACCTTCGGTGATGACAACTACCAGGCCGATGCCGGCTTCGATGGCTTCAACCACGGCGTCCTTGGTGAATGCCGGGGGAACGAAGACGATGGAGACGTCTGCGCCGGTTTCAGCGATGGCTTCCTTGACGGTGCCGAAGACGTTGATTTCCTTGTCGCCGTGCAGGACCGTGGTACCGGCCTTGCGGGCGTTGACGCCACCAACAATGTTGGTGCCGGCCTTGAGCATCAGGGCGGTGTGCTTGGTGCCCTCGCCGCCGGTGATGCCCTGAACGATGACCTTGGAGTCTTTGTTGAGGTAGATAGACATTGTCGCGTCCCTTTACTTAGCTGCGTTGGCGAGCTCGGCGGCCTTGTCGGCGCCCTCGTCCATGGTGGCGGCCAGGGTAACCAGCGGGTGGTTGGCCTCGGTCAGGATGCGGCGGCCTTCCTCAACGTTGTTGCCGTCGAGGCGAACTACCAGCGGCTTGTTCGCGGAGGAACCGAGCTCAGCCAGTGCACCGACGATGCCCTTGGCAACGGCGTCACAAGCAGTGATGCCACCGAAGACGTTCACGAACACGCTCTTGACCTGGGAATCGCCAAGGATGACGTCCAAACCGTTGGCCATGACCTCGGCGGATGCTCCACCACCGATGTCCAGGAAGTTGGCGGGCTTCACGTTGCCGTGGTTCTCGCCGGCGTAAGCAACGACGTCGAGGGTGGACATCACAAGACCGGCGCCGTTGCCGATGATGCCTACTTCGCCGTCCAGCTTGACGTAGTTCAGGTCCTGCGCCTTGGCCTTGGCCTCCAGCGGGTCAGCTGCGTCCTTGTCTTCCAGGTGTGCGTGGTGCACGTGGCGGAAGTCAGCGTTCTCATCCAGGGAGACCTTGCCATCGAGGGCGACGATCTCGCCAGCGCCGGTACGGACCAGAGGGTTGACCTCAACCAGGGTTGCGTCTTCCTTCTTGAAGACGTCCCAGAGCTTCAGAATGACGTCGGCTACCTTGCCGCGCAGTTCTTCAGCGAAACCTGCAGCTGCGACGATCTCGTCAGCCTTGGCCTGGTCGATGCCCACAGCGGGGTCGATGGCGATCTTGGCCAGGGCCTCGGGACGCTCAACTGCAAGCTGCTCGATTTCCATGCCGCCTTCTACCGAGCACATGGCCAGGTAGTTGCGGTTGGCGCGGTCCAGGAGGACCGAGAAGTAGAATTCCTCGGCGATGTCAGCACCCTGGGCGATCATCACCTTGTTGACGGTGTGGCCCTTAATGTCCATGCCCAGGATGTTGGTGGAGTGCTCAAGCGCCTCTTCGGCAGTCTTGGCAACCTTGACGCCGCCAGCCTTGCCGCGGCCACCGACCTTAACCTGTGCCTTTACGACAGTTACGCCGCCGATCTTCTCGGCAGCTGCCTTCGCTTCTTCAGGAGTGTGCGCCACGATGCCGGCGAGCACGGGTACACCGTGCGCCTCGAACATATCGCGCGCCTGATATTCAAACAGGTCCACGGTTTAGTGTCCTTCTACGTCGAAGTAGTTTTCTGTTCAGCCGGGAACCGCGATGACCGCGATAGCCAGCTGCGGAAAGTACGCGGTAACAACCGGGATTGAAGCCGGTCACATTGCGTAAGGTCCTCTCGGAACTTTAGCCCTTTGAGGAGTCCCGCCAGCTACACACTACCGGTTAAGTGAGTAACCTTACACTTCTATCGGATGTAGAAAAACCGCATAATGACGCGGATTTTGGACTGTTCGGCCGTCTTCCGGCCGCGATCAGGACCCCTGCTTCAGGTTCCCGCGGACCGTTTTGCCGCCGTCGGAAATCAACTGGTATCCCTCGCGGCTTACGAAGAACGCCACGCCACCTGAGACGTTTCCGCAGGCAACGCCCCCGTTATAGGCCGAACACCGCAGACCGTTGCGTTCAATGTTCTGCCCGTCCGCCAACTCCCGGAGCTTGGAGATGGGACCGTCACGGCTGCCCTTGGGCCCGAACTCCGACTCCATTTGTGTTACGCCGGAACGACATGAGCCATAGACAGCCTTCTCCGGAGTGAGGAGCACCGTCCCGCCAAGATAGCCGAGACCTATTCCCGCGCAGTCGTCAGCGATGTCGCCGGTATCCGGCTTGGCATACTTCGCCAGCTCACAATGAACTACAGGGACTACGGCGAACTTGTTGTTGGCGGCGTCGGAGTAGGAGTTGGCCTCGTAGGGCAGGTTGAGGTGCCCGCCCCGTGCGGAGGTCATGGCGCACACGATGTTCTTGTCAGCCGTAACGAACGCGGTGACATCCTCGCCCGCGGACAGTGTGGTCTGCTCGGTGACAGGCACCTGTTGGAGCTGTTCCAGCGGCGGCAGCGGGGCAGGAGGTACATAGTCAGGATCTTTAGTGGCGAAGGAGCATCCCGCCGCCAGCACCATGACCAAGGCAGCCAGGGTCGCCCAAACAGTCCGTTGCATGTCCCTCATTATGCCGTGCGGCTTCACGCATCCAACTTGGTCAGGGGCGCATACCGCAGCAGCAGCCGCTTCTCGCCGACGTCGAACTTCACCTTCGCCACCGTCTTGTCGCCCGCGCCTTCGATGCCGAGCACCACTCCGTTGCCGAAGCTTGTGTGGTTGACCTTATCCCCCACCACCACGGAAATGACTTCCTTCTGCGGCTGGACCCTGTTGCGTACGACGGCGGCGGGGACGTCGGCGTCGAACCCTGCGGTTGGGCTGGCGGCAGCACCGCGGGATGTGCCCGCACCCCAGAACGAACCACCGTAGCGGTTGGACCCGATGGGGGCGCTCCCCCAGCCACCTGCGGCCTGGCGACTCATTCCTTCGCGCTTCCACTCCACAAGTTCGGAGGGAATCTCTTCCAGGAACTGGCTGGCGGGGTTGTACTGGCTCTGGCCCCACATGCTGCGAACCTCAGAGCGCGTGACATAAAGGCGCTTGCGGGCACGGGTCAGGCCCACGTAGGCCAGGCGGCGTTCCTCCGCTAGCTCCTTGGGATCCGTCGCCGAGCGCTGGTGCGGGAAAATGCCGTGCTCCATACCGGTGAGGAAGACCACGGGGAACTCCAGGCCCTTGGCCGTGTGCAGCGTCATGAGGGTGACAACGCCCATCCGCTTGGCCTCCGCGACGGCGGCGTCAATGTCCGCACCCGGAGCATCGGGGATCTGGTCGGCATCGGCCACCAAGGAAACCTGCTCCAGGAACTCGCCGAGGGACCCATCCGGGTTGTCGCGTTCGTACTCCCGGACCACGGCCACCAGTTCCGCGAGGTTCTCTACCCGGGATTCGTCCTGGGGATCGTTGCTGGCGCGCAGCCCCGCCAGGTAACCGGTCTGTTCGAGGACTGCCTCCAAAGCAGCGGCAGCACCGGAGCCGGAGGCCACCTCCGCGAGGTCGTCCAGCAGCTTCACGAATCCGAGTACGGCGTTGACGGAGCGCGTTGCCATGCCGGGCGCCTGGTCTGCACGGCGCGCTGCGGTCATGAACGAGGTACGTTCCCGCTCGGCCAACGCGGCAACTGCGCCCTCGGCGCGATCGCCGATCCCGCGCTTGGGTTCGTTCAGCACCCTGCGGAGGTTGACGTCGTCGTCCGGGTTCACCAGGACGCGCAGGTACGCCAGGGCGTCCTTGATTTCCTTGCGCTCATAGAAGCGCGTGCCGCCCACCACTTTGTAGGGAAGGCCGACGCGAACCAGAACGTCCTCGATGGAACGCGACTGGGCGTTGGTGCGGTAGAAGATGGCGACGTCACCGGGACGCAAGCCTTCCTCGTCCTGCAGCCGGTCAATTTCCTTCGCGATGAACTGGGCTTCGTCGTGCTCGTTCTCCCCCACGTAGCCAACAATTTTCTCGCCGTCGCCCTCCGCGGTCCACAGACGCTTTTCCTGCCGGTTGGGGTTGCGGGAAATCACCGAGTTGGCTGCGCTGAGGATGTTCTGCGTGGAGCGGTAGTTCTGCTCAAGTTTGATGGTGCGGGCGTTCGGATAGTCGGCTTCGAACTCCACAATGTTGCGGATGTCCGCTCCGCGGAAGGCATAAATGGACTGATCGGAATCGCCCACCACTGTGAGTTCGCTCGGTTCGACGCCCGTGTCCGTTCCCAAGCCGACGATTTCCCTGACCAAGGCGTACTGGGCGTGGTTGGTGTCCTGGTACTCGTCCACCAGAACGTGCCGGAAGCGGCGCCGGTAGGACTCCGCGAGCGCCGGGAAGGCCCGGAACATGTACACGGTTTCCGCGATGAGGTCATCGAAGTCCATTGCGTTGGCTTGCCGGAGACGCTGCGTGTAGCCCTTGAACACCTCGGCCACGGCTTGCTCGAAGGGGTCGTTGTGGTTTGCCGAGGAAACGTAGGAGTCGGCGTCAATGAGCTCGTTCTTGAGCGCCGAAATCTTGTGCTGGATGGCCTTGGGGGCGAACTTCTTGGGATCAAGGTCCAGATTCTTGGCCACGAGTGTAATGAGGCGCAGCGAATCAGCGGAGTCGTAGATGGAGAAGTTGGAATTCAGGCCAACGTTGGCAGCTTCCCGGCGCAGAATGCGCACACAGGAAGAGTGGAACGTAGAAATCCACATGCCCTTGGCACGGGCGCCCACCAAGGCTTCGATGCGTTCCCGCATTTCCGCCGCTGCCTTGTTGGTGAAGGTGATCGCAAGGATTTCGCCGTGGTGAGCACGCTTGGTTGCGATGAGGTAAGCGATCCGGTTACTCAGCACACGGGTCTTGCCGGACCCTGCACCTGCAACGATCAGCAGGGGGCTTCCGGCGTGCTTCACGGCCTCTTCCTGCTGCGGATTCAGTCCCTGGAGGAGGGCCTCAGCATTTGGCAGTCCGTGGGCGCCCTGGTTGCCCCACCCTCCGGAGGCGGGCCCCTGGGGGGCGTGCCCGGATGCGGCAGTTCCCTCCTGGAGGCGGGGCCCGGACGCGCCTCCCCCGGAAAGGGAGAGCTCCGGGGCAGCCTTGACTGCGGCTTTGGTGCCTGCTTTGAAGGGTCCGTCTGCGTAGGGGTCAAACAACATATCCATGGTGCCTACCAGTCTAGGCGGTGCCCATGACACTATAAGGCGCTGCAGCCGCGATGTTGCCTGTGCCCCGCGTCAGGCCCTAAGCGAACTGGGGAACGGAGGCGAGGGCCGCGCTTAGCTCGAGTACCGCCGTCGGGCCTCCTGCCACGAACCAGTTCAGTCCGTTGACCTGCACGACGGCGGTGTCCCCGCCGGCAGCGCGGACGATCGCCTTTCCGGGAAGCCAGTCCCATTCGGGGCAGCTGTGCTGGAACCAGCACCCGAGTTCGCCATCGGCCACCCGGCCAAGGTCGCAGGAGCCCGAACCGAACATGCGCAGTGATGCCGCGGAAACTGCAGCCGCGTGCCAGGGCATGGCCGCGCGGGGGTCCGCCAACCAGGTGGGGTGGATGTAGGTTGCGGCGGAGATTTGGCTCACGGGAAGGTCGCCGAAACCGGTGATCGATTCGCCGTTCAGGGTTGCCGGGCGTCCCTCCCCTCCCAGCCAGAGCTTGTCCAGTTCGGGCTGATAAATGGCGCCCAGCAGCACGTCCGGATCGGCAACCGAGGTGCCGCCGTGGATCGAGTCGTCCCGTTTGAGGGCAATGGCGGAACACCAGTATGTGGAGCCGTGGAGGAAGTTGTACGTGCCGTCTACGGGGTCGATCACCCAGGTCCGGCCGCTTGTCCCGGCAACGGAGGTGCCTTCCTCGCCCAGGATGCCGTCGTCTGGACGGCAGCGCCGCAACTGGTCCAGGACGTAAGCCTCAGCTGCGTGATCAGCTGCAGTGACGACGTCGGACACTGACGTCTTGCGTTCGCCCTGCAGTCCGCCCATCCGCATGAGCAGCGCCAGCTGGCCTGCCTCGCGGACCAGGGCGCTGGCCAGTTGGTAGTCATCGAGTGAAGGATCGAGTTCAGTTGCTGTGTGCCTGCCGGTGGTCATGGATCCAGCTTATGTGGCGGGATAATGAATGGCATGGCCAAGACACCCGCCCAGCGCATCAAGAAGCACGGAGCAAAGGCAGTGGTCCCGGATCACACGCTGCCTCCCGTGATCAACACCACCACCCAGCGCACGCCGCAAAAGGCACAGAGCAATTCAAAGCTCATTGTGATCGCGGGCGTCGTGGCCAGCCTGTTCCTGTTCTGGTACCTGCACCTGCTCACCTTGAACCAGATGACGCAGCTCTCCGGTGGCCTGGCGATGCCTGATTCGCTGATCGGCGGCTTCTCGCAGGACTACATCGTCCAGCTTCGAGAGGCCATGGACGAGTCCGCGCGTGGCCAATTGAACTACATCCACAAGACCGCCGGCACCCTGTTTCCGCTGATCTTCGGCTTCAGCTGGCTCCTGCTGATTGGCACCAATGTGGCGCGAAAGTCATGGCGGTGGACCCTGTGGGCTGCTCCCCTGCTGTTCGCTGTGGCGCACCTGTGGTCCAACATCGCCATCGATTCCGTGCTGGCTGCCGAAACGCCCGACGCCGGTTCGGTCGCGTTGGCCTCAGCTGTCACCGTCGCGTCGTGGGTGCTGTTCCTGATCAGTCTCCTGTGCGGCGTGGTGGCCGTGTTCCTGGGCAGGAAGAGTGCGAAGCCCGCCTGACAATTTTCGGGGGCGCTCGGCTGGGCACCCGTTCGCCAGCGACGCATTAATACCCGCCCACCGCACCACTACACGCCCAGCGCAGCACACGTTCCCCAGGACCGCACCCCTATGCGCCCGGCGCACCAGTGCTTACGGGCGCAATCGGCGGCAACGGGTGCGGAAACCTCAGGAACCCCGCCAACAAACCTCAGCGGGAGCCCGTCCCTGCCCGTGCCAACTTGCGTTCCGTGTGGGTGCGCTGGGCAATCACCAGGCCGGCCGCAGCGAGGCCAATGGTCACCGGATAGCCCATGAACCGCTCAAGCAACCCCGGCTGAGGCACCTCCATCCCGGTGAACCCTCCAATGACGAGCGCGCCAATACAAACCAGCCCGCAGGCAGCGAGGAACCAACTGATCGGGGTTTGCCGGAACCACAGGATGCCCAACAGGAGCAGTGCAAACCCTCCCCCGATGAAGAACATCAGTGCGCCCGCAAAGTGCCAAGGTGAGCCGAGGTCTTCGGGCACCAGTCCCACCAGGACCGTTCCCACGCCTGCTGCACCGGTGAGTATGCGGATCGCTACGGCCAGGATCCATGGCACGGTCAGGACGCGTGCAGGAAGCGAACCGTCGGCAACAGATCGAAATCGCCGCGCGGGCACCCTGGGGCGCGCGGCCACGCTCAACAGCCCGGCCGTCAGGAATACAGAACCCAGGATGAGGGCCAGGCCCTGCACCACAAACGAGGCGTTCATCAGCAGATGCAACGGCGAGCACACGGCCCGGTCCTCGTAAATACCGCAGGAGATTGCTCCGAGGTCACTGATGAATCCGGTGGCCCTGCTGTAGGGCTCGGGCCCTGCCCAGGCCTCGATCACGGCGGCCTCAGCCACGAAGTATTGGACCACGCTCAGCTGCGCCCACCCTCCGATGTTCGCCCTGATGCCACGGGTATCCGGAAGGAACGATCCAGCTGGCGCCGGTGCAGTCGTGTGCCCTTTCATGAACGCCAGCCTAGCGGTGTTCGGGCAGCACCCCCGCAGCTTGTATGCTTGTAGTCGTGTCCGGGCCCTCGAGCTCCAGCAGTGGGATTTAGAGTCATGGACACACAGGCCCTCGTAGCTCAGTGGATAGAGCACGGCTCTCCTAAAGCCGGTGTCGTTGGTTCGATTCCAATCGAGGGCACTTGAACCACCAGCAGCCCACCCAGGACTTGCAGGCCTACTTGGCCGGCAGCTGGCGCGTGGAGCGGACACTCCTGGACCGGACCTCCGGCACCAACGGAACCTTTACCGGCGTCGTGCGCTATACCCTGAACCCCGACGCCGGGCTGGACTACCGCGAAGACGGAACCATGCACTGGCCAACCCATTCGGGTCCGGCATTCCGTGAGTATGTCCTGAAACCCGGAGCCGGCCCGGATTCGATGGAGGTGTTCTTCCCCGACGGCAGGCCTTTCCACGTGATGAGCTTCTCCGAACAGGTCAACCAGGATAAGCACTGGTGCGACCCCGACGAATACCGCGTCAAGTACGTTATGGAGGGACCTGACTCGTTCAGTTTCACCTGGGATGTTCGTGGGCCGGCCAAGAATCTGCTGCTGGAATCGCACTTGGTCCGAATCGAAGCCGGGAGGCAACCATGAGTGGAACCGGCACGGACCTGATTATCGTCAGCGCCGTCTGCGTCTACAACAACGCCGGCCAACTGCTGACTGTCCGCAAGAGCGGCACGGACAAGTTCATGCACCCGGGCGGCAAGCCCGAGCCAGGCGAAACCGCTGCTGAAGCCGCTTCGCGGGAGCTTTTGGAGGAAGTGGGCATAGCGGTAGCACCGAACCTCCTGGAGCCGCTCGGCGTGTGGTTGGCTGTGGCAGCCAATGAGGCAGCGACCAATATCGAAGCCACCGTGTTCACTGCACCCGGAACATGGGAGGCGCACCCTTCGGCGGAGATCGCCGAGATCCGCTGGCTGGACCTCGATGCGCCGCTTCCCCCGGACCTGGCACCGCTGCTGACGGATCACGTACTTCCAGCGCTCACCCCGCGCAGGTTATAGCTCCGGGACCGCTTCCTCGGCCACCGCCGTGGCTTCCGCGAACTGGGTTTGATACAGCTCTGCGTAGCGGCCGTCCGCGGCCAGCAGCTCGGTGTGCGTGCCGCGCTCAACGATCCTGCCCTCCTCCACCACCAGTATGGCGTCGGCCGCACGGATGGTGGACAGCCGGTGTGCAATAACGACGGCGGTACGCCCCTCGAGTGCCTCGCCCAACGCCGCCTGGACGGCGGCTTCGTTGGTGGAGTCCAACGCTGCAGTGGCTTCGTCGAGGATCACAACGCGAGGCTGCTTGATGAGCAGGCGGGCGATGGTGAGCCGTTGGCGTTCACCACCGGAGAGCCGATAGCCGCGCTCCCCCACCACGGTCTCCAAGCCATCGGGCAGGGACCGGATCATCGGCTCCAGGCGTGCCCGACGGAGCACATCCCACATGTCGTCCTCGGTGGCGTCCGGCCGGGCGAGGCGCAGGTTGGACGCGATGGTTTCGTGGAAGAGGTGGCCGTCCTGGGTCACCATACCCATGGTGTCGCGCAGGGAGTCGAAACTGAGGTCCCGGACGTCCACGCCGGTTCCGGGCTTTTGCCCGCCGAGGCGGACTGCGCCGGAGTCGACGTCGTACAAGCGTGAGAGCAGCTGGGCCACCGTGGACTTGCCGGCTCCGGAGGAGCCCACCAGGGCAACAGTCTGGCCGGGCTCCACCCGGAAGCTCACACCGTGCAGGACTTCCTCGCCGCCCCGGGTATCCAACGTGGCAACGTCCTCAAGGGAAGCCAGTGAGACTTTTTCGGCGGAGGGGTAGGAGAATCGGACGTCGTCGAATTCCACGGCAACCGGACCCACCGGAACTGCCACGGCGTCTGCCTTCTCGGTGATGAGTGGCTTCAGGTCAAGGATCTCAAACACCCGCTCGAAGGAGACCAAAGCACTCATGATTTCCACACGGGCGTTGGACAGCGCCGTCAGTGGAGCGTAGAGACGGGTCAGGAGGAGGGCGAGAACCACCACGTCACCGGGTGCAAGCTGCCCGCCGATTGCCAACCAACCACCCAGGCCATAGACCAAGGCCAGAGCCAGCGCCGACACCAGGGTCAGGGCGGTGACAAAGGTGAACTGCAGCATGGCAGTCCGGATTCCGATATCCCTGACCCGGCCGGCGCGGGCAGCGAACTCACGGGATTCCTCGTCCGGGCGGCCGAACAACTTCACCAGAGTGGCACCCGGAGCGGAGAACCTCTCCGTCATCTGCGTGCCCATGGCAGCGTTGTGCGCGGCAGCTTCACGGCGAAGGTCAGCCAGTTTGGAACCCATCCGCCGGGCCGGAATCAGGAAGATCGGCAGCAACACCATAGCCAGCACAGTCACAAGCCATGACGTATTCAGCATGACCACAAGTGTCAGGGCCAACGCCACAACGTTACTGACCACACCGGACAGCGTGCCGGCGAAGGCCGACTGCGCTCCGATGACGTCGTTGTTCAGGCGGCTGACCAAGGCACCGGTCCGCGTTCGGGTGAAGAACGCGATGGGCATGCGCTGCACGTGATCGAACACGCGCGTGCGGAGATCCACGATGACGCCCTCGCCGATGATGGAAGACAACCAGCGCGTCACCAAGCCCACACCGGCCTCGCCCACCGCGACGATGGCGATGAGGACGGCCAGCCAGATCACCGTGCCGACGCCTGCGTTGGCGATGATGGCATCCACCACCTGGCCGGCCAGGACCGGAGTAGCCACAGCCAGGAAGGCACCGGCGATGGAGGCGACCACGAAGGCGATGAGCTTGCCCTTATGCGGTGCGGCGAAAGCCATGACCCGCTTCAGGGTCTCCTTGGAAAAAGGCTTCGAACCGCTCTTGGCGGTAGTGATGTTATACAGCGAGCTCCAGGCCACGCGGTCCATGCTCATGGTTACTTCTCCTGGCTAGGGCTGTGATGGAGTTCTTGCACTTGTCCGTTTTCCAGATGCCAGCGCGAATCGAGCCGAACGTTTTCGAGCAATCTGCGGTCATGGGTGACCAGCAGGAGCGCCCCTTCGTAGCTTTCCAGCGCCTCCTCCAACTGTTCGATGGCCGGAAGATCCAAATGGTTGGTGGGCTCGTCCAGCACCAGCAGGTTCACGCCGCGTGCCTGCAGCAACGCAAGCGCCGCCCGGGTCCGCTCCCCCGGGGACAACGATTCCACCGTGCGGGAGGTGTGATCCGCTTTGAGGCCGAACTTGGCCAGGAGGGTACGGACATCCGCACTGTTCCAGTCCACCAGCACAGCTTCAACAGCGTCGCCAAGGTGCCGCCCGCCGTCGAGCAGTCCGCGCGCCTGGTCAATTTCGCCGATGGCCACAGACGCACCCATGGAGGCCTCGCCGTCGTCCGGTTCCTGGGTCCCCAACAGCAGGCGCAACAGCGTCGACTTCCCGGCACCGTTCGGTCCGGTGATGCCGATCCGCTCGCCCCCGTTGAGTTGGAGGTTCACCGGACCCAGTGTGAAGTCGCCTTGGTGTGCGACGACGTCACGCAAGGTGGCGACGACGGCACTTGAGCGGGGTGCCTGGCCGATGCTGAACTGCAGCTGCCACTCTTTGCGGGGCTCCTCCACCTCGGTGAGCCGGGCGATGCGGGACTCCATCTGGCGGACCTTCTGCGCCTGCTTCTCGGACGATTCGCTGCTTGCTGCGCGACGGATCTTGTCGTTGTCCGGGTTCTTCTTCATCGCGTTCCGGACGCCTTGAGAGCTCCATTCGCGCTGGGTGCGTGCGCGGGAAACGAGGTCGGCTTTGGTGTTGGCGAACTCTTCGTACCGCTCCCTGGCGTGGCGCTTGGCCACGGCGCGCTCTTCGAGGAAGGCTTCATAACCGCCGTCGTAGACGGCCACGGAGTTCTGGGCGAGGTCCAGCTCCACCACGGTAGTGACGCAGCGGGCCAGGAATTCGCGGTCGTGCGACACCAGGATGACGCCGCCCCGAAGGCCCTGGACGAAAGCCTCAAGCCGGGCGAGCCCGTCAAGGTCGAGGTCGTTGGTAGGTTCGTCCAAAAGGACTACGTCGAAGCGGCTGAGCAGCAGTGCAGCGAGAGCAACACGCGCAGCCTGCCCGCCGGAGAGCCCGGTCATGAGCGCGTCGGCGCCAAGCTCCAAGCCGAGGTCGGCGAGGACAGCCGGGATGCGCTCCTCGAGGTCTGCTGCGCCGGAGGCCATCCAGCGGTCGAAGGCCAGGGAGTAAGCGTCGTCGGCTCCGGGAGCTCCCGAGCCGAGAGCTTCGGCGGTGGATTCCATCTCGGTTGTTGCCTGGGCACAGCCGGTGCGTCGGGCAATGTATGACGCAATTGTTTCGCCGGCGGTGCGCTCGTGTTCCTGCGGCAACCAGCCCACAAAAGCATCCGAGGGCGCCAAGCTGACATTCCCGTCCTGGGGCTGGTCCACGCCGGCGAGAATGCGCAGCAACGTGGATTTACCGGCACCGTTCGCTCCCACCACGCCCACCACATCGCCCGGCGCAACGGTCAGGGAAAGGTCCGAGAAAAGTGTGCGGTGGCCATGACCACCGGCAAGATCCTTGGCCACCAAAGTTGCAGTCATCGTCTATCCTCCAGCAAGGGAACGCAGAAATTCAGGCCGCGATTCCCGCGGGCATGGAAAAACCCGCTGGTCCGGACTTGGGGGGTGTACGGACCAGCGGGTTCAATCATCAAGCATAATTCAATGTGGCGTCGGCGTAAAATCGTTTCGTACTACCACTTAACGGCATACGTTCGTCTTTGCCCTCGCGGCCCCTCCAGGAAAGTTCCACATGCCCTTACAGTCCAAGGCGTTTCAGCGCTGGCTTCATGGCGTTGCGCCCGATGCCAGCACCGCTGACGTCTGCAGGATCGCCGGCATCAAGAGAACAACGTTGGCGCAGCAGTTGGTCCGCGGCAAGGTGGCCGAGTCCACTTTGGTGAGTATCAGCCGTGGCTTCCACATCAATCCTGTGCAGGCCTTGTCCACTTTCGATCTTTACGCGGAGCTTCGGGGCGACCCCGTCCCGCCCACGTCCTGCGAACTGGTCAGCCAAGTGGCTACCATAGACCTGCTGCGCGCAGTGGTGGACCGCAGCGAGCCCGGCACTACCCCCGCTCCGCGCCTTTCCGAACCACCGCACCCCACCTCCGTGCGTAACTGGGTGGACGCGATCGACGACGGCGAGTTGCGGCACCGGGTCAGCGACGCCACCGGGATTGCCCCACAGAACTTCTCCGCCCACCTGACCGCCAACAGGCTTCCGCCCGAACTGGCCATCGCTACCTCGCGTGCTGCGGGGGTGGGGCCAGCGGGAGGACTGGTGGCAGCAGGGTTGATTACCGAGGCCGAAGCCGGATGGCCGCCTGAGGCCCGCCAGGAAGCCCTGGACAAGTTGTCGCAGGGCAGACTGGTGACGCTGGCTGGCGAACGGCTCCTGGCGCTCGGCAAGATACTGCGCCGGCAGGAACAAGACCACGAACGAACTGAACGAATTTGGGAGAACCTCGGATGACGGCTGTCCTGCCCTGGGTCACGCTGGCGGTTTGCCTTGCCATTACCCTGGCCCGGGTCCCCAGCGCATTGCGCGGCGAAAACCGGGAGGTCTTCTACATATTTTCGCTGATCTCGTTGAGCATCTTCATCAGTATCGAGGCCCCCTATCTGGTCATCGATGGGTGGCTCGGCGGGATGAACATCGGCAATCTGATTCTGCGTTTCCTGCTGTACGGCACGTTCTACTTCATGGGCATCAAGATCGCCACTGCGTTCGGCTCAGCCTCTGCCGTGCGTGCCATCCGAGGCCCCTTGGGGATCACTGCTGCGGCGATTATTGGTGCCCTGACAATCTACTTCTTCGTCATCACGGACACCCAAGGATCCTCGGCCGGCATGAGCGGGCTTAAATGGGGGCCGTCCCTTGACGGTTACGCGGCGATGGGCCGCTTGTATCCGGGGTTTGTGGCCGCCTGCCTGATACCCGCCATCTGGCGCACGGTTGTGAGCACGGCACCCGTCCTGCTTCGGGTGGCCTCGGGGTTCCTGCTCCTAGGGCTTTCGCTGCTTTTGTCGTCCCAACTTTTCCCCCTTATTCCATTTTCGGAGGCCTGGTTGCGGGTCCTCATCAACTACTCGGCCGCCTTGTTCACGTGCCTTGGACTTGCTGGGATCTGGTTCTCCAAGTCATTTGCGCGGCGAAAGCAACGTCTCTCGGCGTAAGACTTTCACAAAACCATTAGATCGTGGCACAATCATGAATGTGTGAACGCGGTTTGCAGCCTGACACCGGAATCAGAGAACGGGTTTCCGGTGGATGTGGCGCCCACGTGATCACAATTGGGGGGATGAGTGGTGGCGGGCTGTTGGGGACCGCCCCCACTCAGCCTTTTTAATGGCCCTTTTTCAAGCCGCCCGCCAAGCCTGGCCGTGGCGGTGACTAAGATGGCTCCATGAACAGCCTCCGCACCCGCCGCTCTGTCCTCGCAGCCACTCTGGCCTCGGCCGCCCTTGCACTTTCCGCGTGCGGTGGAGGATCAGCACCTGCCCAGTCCGGCGGGGACACGTCCCTTTCGGATGTGAAATCCAAGGGCGAACTGGTCATCGCCACCGAGGGCACCTACCGTCCCTTCAGCTTCCACGCTGACGGCGCCGGGGAGCTCACGGGGTTTGACGTCGAGGTCGCCCAGGCCGTGGCCGGGAAACTTGGTGTGAAGGCTACCTTCCAGGAGACCCAATTCGACGGTATCTTTGCCGGTCTGGAATCCAAGCGCTTTGACACTATCGCCAACCAGATCTCCATCAATGACGAGCGCAAGGCCAAGTACGACTTCTCCACGCCGTACACCATCTCCACGGGAGTGGTCGTCACCAAGTCGGACAACAGCAGCATCAACAGCTTCGCGGACCTCAAGGGCAAGACCACCGCCCAGTCACTGACCAGCAACTTCTACAAAATGGCCGTTGAAGCGGGCGCCAATGTCCAGGCAGTTGAAGGCTGGGCCCAGTCCGCCACGCTGGTGCAGCAGGGACGAGTGGACGCCACCGTAAACGACAAGCTCACGTACTTGGACTACGCCAAGAACACTCCCGACTCGGGCCTGAAGGTAGCCGCCGAGGCACCGGAGAAGACTGAGAGCGCCATGGTGTTCCGCAAGGGCTCCACTGAACTCACAGCAGCCGTGGACAAGGCATTGGCCGATCTCCAAGCCGATGGCAGCCTGGCGAAGATCTCGGAGAAGTACTTCGGCGCGGACGTCACCAAATAGATGAACTGGGACCTCATCTGGAGTTCCTTCGGTCCGCTGATCACCGGTGCCGTGACCGGGACCATTCCGCTGACACTCGCGTCCTTTGCCTTCGGCCTGGTGCTCGCGCTGGTGGTTGCCCTGATGCGCCTGAGCCCCAACTGGTTGCTCTCGGGCATCGGCCGTTTCTACGTCTCGGTGATCCGCGGCACTCCCTTGTTGGTGCAGCTCTTTGTGATCTTCTTCGGCCTGCCCAGCATCGGCATCCGTCTTGATCCTTGGCCCAGCGCCATCATCGCGTTCTCACTGAACGTGGGCGGGTATGCTGCCGAGATCATCCGTGCGGCCATCCTGTCCGTGCCGAAGGGCCAATGGGAAGCCGGCCACACCATCGGCATGTCCCGTCCCCAGGCCTTGGTCCGCATCATCCTTCCGCAGGCAGCACGGGTGTCCGTTCCGCCGCTGTCCAACACCTTCATTTCGCTGGTGAAAGACACATCCTTGGCCTCGCTCATCCTGGTCACCGAACTGTTCCGCAACGCACAGCAGATCGCCGCGTTCAGTCAGGAGTTCATGGCCCTTTACCTGCAGGCAGCCCTGGTTTACTGGGTCATTTGCCTGGTCCTTTCCACAGCGCAATCCGCCGTGGAGAAGAGATTGGACCGCTATGTCGCCCACTAACGAACCCGCACAGCAGCCGCATGCCACCTCTGTCCTGAAGGCACGGAACCTGGCCAAGGCCTTTGGAAGCAATGTGGTGCTGCGGGACATCGACATCGATATCCGGCGCGGCCAGGTGGTGGCCCTGATCGGACCTTCGGGCTCCGGCAAGACCACGGTCCTGCGTTCCCTTAACGGCCTGGAAATTCCCGACGCCGGCACCGTCACCTTTGGGAGCGGGGATGCCTCGGATGAGCTCGCCATCGATTTCGGTGCCAAGGTGGGCAAGAAGGAAGTGGCTGCGCTCCGCGACCGCAGCGCCATGGTCTTCCAGCACTACAACCTGTTCCCTCACATGACTGTGCTGAAGAACGTCATTGAAGGCCCGGTCCAGGTCCAGAAGCGGCCTCGCGCCGAGGCAATTGCGGAAGCCGAACGCCTGCTGGAACGCGTAGGTCTCGCCGACAAACGCGACGCCTACCCCTTTGAGCTCTCAGGCGGACAGCAGCAGCGCGTGGGTATCGTCCGGGCGTTGGCACTCAAGCCCCAACTGCTCCTGTTCGACGAGCCCACGTCCGCACTGGACCCCGAACTTGTGGGGGACGTGCTGGGCGTCATCAAGGAACTCGCCGAAGAGGGCTGGACCATGGTGATCGTGACCCATGAGCTCGCCTTTGCCCAGCATGTGGCGGACGAGGTAATTTTCATGGACGGCGGGGTGGTAGTGGAACGCGGGCCGGCGGCCGAGGTTTTGCGGGCACCGCGCCAGGAACGGACCAAACTCTTCGTGAAGCGGCTAAAGCACGACGTCTAAGTGGTTCGCAAACACTACGTGATTCACAAATTTGGGGGATGAAAGCTTGGAAGAAACACTCAGCGCACCCGGCAAGGGACGCTCCAGACGTACGGTAATCCTCGTTGCCGCCGTGGTGGTGGCCATGGTGGCCGCCGGGCTTGGGACGTGGTTTGCCCTCTCCCGGCCGGCGGAACCTGGCCGTGCCGACGTTGTCCGCTTGGACAAGCACCGCGTTATCGTGGACAACTCGATGAATCTCTACGATCCCTTGGTCCAACAGTTCTCCGGACGGTACTCGAACGCCATTTCCGAAAAAGCGGGACAGCCGGAGGAGGAGAAAGTCCTCAACCAGGACCGTGAGCGCATCGTGCGTGAGTCACAGGTGAATCGTGACCGCCTGCAGCAGATGGCGGAATCGCCGGCACTGCAGGACCAGGAAGTTGCCGAATCCTTCAAGCGCTTCAAGGATCAGTACGGTGCGGTGATCGCCTATAACGATCAGCTGGTGGTCAACACCACCAACATCTACCGCTCCGTGGGCGGGCCGTGTGCGGCCTTGCATTCATCGCTGAACGTTGCCAGTGAGACCTACGCCCAGGAGTACGTCAAGAGCGCCGATGAGTGCCTGGCCGCGCTGGGCACCGCCAAGGACGGTGCCGACGCCGAGACCACCACCCTGCTCTCGGACGTAGAGGCGGTTATCCGCGGGCAGCGGGACAAGCAACAGGAAGTCCTGGATAGCAAGGACACCTTTGAGCGCCTCAGCAAGAGCACCATCGCCGGCCTTGCACTGTTGGATATCAATGATGCTTTCGCCAAGGCGCAAACAACATATGAAACCGCCACCAAGGACAAATACACAAAGATCATCGAGAGTGCCAACAGCTCAAATTCCGAATTCGAAGGCGTACTCAAGAAGAGCCTGGAACAGTTTGATGCAGCATCCGGTGAGGGGAAATAGCGATGACCATTGAGCCCGTTCGCAGTAAGCGCCGTCCGGTCCTTATCGCTCTTGCCATTGCCGTTGTGGTGGCGGTGGTTGCCTCGGTAGTGGTAATAGCCCTAACCAACTTCGCCGGTCAGCAGCGCAGGGATAGCCTGGCCCTCCTGAAAGATGAGCGCCTGACGGCACTCATTGAGGCAAGGGACAAGATCCAGCCCGCCGTCAACACCTACCTGGCCGCGTATAAGAAGGCCCGCAACGTCCCCGCAACACGAGAGGATGCTGAGAAGAACTCCGTCAAAGAGCGGGACGAGTTCCAACAGGCCGTCAATTCCGCACGGACTGCCTTGAGCGATGTGCAGGAGGGCTACGGCGACGGTAAAGAAGCGGATGGGATCGGTGTGGCTGTAGCGCAGCTGGTCGATTCCTACCAGGCCTACCTCGACTCAATGGAGGGCCTCGTGGAGTCCTACCCCCGGTTCGAAGGCCTATTCAGGGAAGATGCCGGGTGCAGCGGACTCTTTGTCGGCTCCAAAGCAGCCAACCTCCGGGAACGCCAAACGCTGTTGACGCAAGCAGCAGTTCCTTGCCGGGAAGCCGTCAACCAACTCAAGCAGTCCAAGAACATCTCCTACGTTGAGTTTGCCCGCACCTTGGACAATGAGATTGCACAGCTCGAATCGCACGCAGAAACAACCGCAAAGTCCGAGGAGAACTACAACGAGTTTGTTCGGCTCAAGGACGAGTACGTCAAAAAGATTGATGACGCCACCGCCCGGAATGCCCCGGAAGCGGAATATCTCACCATTGCCGACGAACTCAAGGCTCTCAACACCCGGATAAAGAACAACAGGTCAGAGTTCGACTTTGCCGCCAAGCGCTACCTTAACGGCGTGAAGGACATGCCGACTCTGGTTGAAGATGTCTTCACGAAGAACGTCTCAGCCCAAATCAAACACCATGACACTGTGATTCCCCTTCGGGTTCAAGTGTTGAAGGATGCTATCGACGCGGAACTGGCGGAGTAACCAGGCGGGCAAAGAAACGCCGGGGGCAAACCTCAGCGAACAAACCGCAGGGTTACCAGCTGGAAAGGCCGAAGCACCAGCTTGACCGCGGGCCCCTCCTCCACAGCCACACCGGGGGCTTCCGTAGGGCGCTCCAGCAGATCGGTGGCTAATGCATCAGAGCACTCAAAGTTGGGCGTTAGGAGGCCTGTTGAGCGCTCCCCCAACGATTCGTAGAGCCGAACAACGACATCGCCCGAGCCGTCTTCGGCCAGCTTGACGGCCTCCACCACGATTGCGGGATTGGACACGGAAAGCAGCGGTTCCACCGGCCGGCCGCCGGAGATGAACCTTGGCTTCAGGTTGGTGCGGTATCCCTCCTCCACAGCGTCAGCGATCGCGGCGCCAGGCCTGATGGATACCTCAAGTGTGTGCTCACCCCGGTCGGCTTCCGGGTCCGGGAACCGGGCAGAGCGCAGCAGCGAAGTGCGGACCGTCGTCGTGGTTCCGCCATCGGCACGGACAGCCCGCGTGACGTCGTGCCCGTAACTGGAGGAATTGCTCACTGCAACGCCATAGCCAGGCTCGGCTACGTGGATCCAGCGGTGGGCGCAGATCTCGAACTTGGCCGCTTCCCAGGAGGTGTTGGTGTGCGTCGGCCGGAAGACGTGGCCGAACTGGGTCTCGGACGCTGAACGATCCGCCCTGACGTCCAGCGGGAAGGCGATCTTGAGCATCTTTTCGCGTTCCTGCCAGTCCACCGTGGTGGCGATCCCAAGCGACGCCGAACCGGCGTCGAGAGTCAGGCGTTGCGTGATGGTGGAGGCACCCACCTTGCGTTTGACCACCACGACGACGCCGGCCGGCGAACGCTCAACATCGACGCCATCCGCTTGGGTCAAGGGTGTGACATTTCGGCGATAGAACTCTTCGATGTCCCATGCGTCCCACTCGTTGGGGGTGTCGCGGAACAACTCCAACAGGTTTCCCGTGTGCCCCGGGGCGATGGCGTTGCGGCCACTGGCGTGATCCACCAATGAGGTGAGGAGGCCCTCCCGGTCCAGGACCGCGCGGATGATGCCATTGTCCAAAACGTAGCCGTCCTCGAGCTCGTCCACCTGGACGCTGGACTCGGGCTTGATGGCCTCGGCTGCGCCCAGCGCGGGCACACCGTTGCGCTGATGCGGGGCGGCATTCAGCAGGAACTGCTGATCGCCCGCGCCCACCAAGGCCTGGGCGGCGTGGCTGATGATGCCCTCGAGGTCCCGGGCTATGGCTTCGTAGTTCCGTTCAGCATCCTGGTGGACCCAGGCAATGGAGCTGCCCGGCAGGATGTCGTGAAACTGCTGGAGCAGGACCAGCCGCCAGAGCCGCTTGAGCTCGTCCGCGGGATAGGCGTAGGCCGCACCGAGCCGGACGGCAGCGGTGGCGCACCACAACTCGGCCTCGCGCAGGAGGTGTTCGCTCCGACGGTTGCCTCGCTTGGTCTTTGCTTGGCTGGTGTACGTTCCGCGGTGCATTTCCAGGTACATCTCGCCAACCCAGACGGGCAGGTTGGTGTACTCGGCCTCGGCCTTGGTGAAGAACTCCCTGGCTGTGCCCATGTGCACCTTCGGAGAGCCTTCCAGGTCCGCCGTTCGATGCGCAGCGGCAACCATTTCGCGCGTAGGTCCGCCGCCGCCGTCGCCATAGCCGAAGGGCACCAATGACATGGTCCCGCGGCCGTGGTCGCGGTAATTGCGCTCTGCGTGCGCCAGTTCGCGTCCGTGCAGCTCAGCGTTGTACGTGTCCACCGGCGGGAAGTGCGTAAACAGCCGGGTGCCGTCGATGCCCTCCCAGGCGAAGGTGTGGTGAGGCATCCGGTTGACCTTGTTCCAAGAGATCTTCTGTGTGAGGAACCAGCGCGAACCGGCTTCCTTGACAATCTGCGGGATGGCACCGGAATAGCCGAACGAATCGGGCAGCCAGGCTTCCTGGCACTCGATATCGAACTCGTTCAGGAAGAAACTCTTACCCTCCACGAACTGGCGGGCCATGGCCTCGCCGCCTGGCATATTGGTGTCCGATTCCACCCACATGCCGCCCACAGGAACGAACTGGCCGGCCTTCACTTTTTCCCTGATGCGCACAAAGAGCTCAGGGAAGAACTCCTTCATCCACGCCATCTGCTGGGCCGAAGAACAGGAGAAGACGAAGTCCGGGTCTTCATCCATCAAGGCCACCACGTTGGAGAAAGTGCGGGCACATTTGCGGATGGTCTCACGAACAGGCCACAGCCAGGCGGAGTCAATGTGTGCGTGCCCGGTAGCCAGGAGTTCATGGGCGGACGCGTAGGCGGGACGGCTGAGAACTTGCGCCAGCTCTGCACGACCCGCAGCAGCGGTTCCGGCAACGTCGTCCGGGTCCATGACGTCCAGCATGCGTTCCAGCGCGCGCAGGATCTCGTGGCGCCGGGGCATTTCCATGGGAAGCTCGTGCATCAAACCGCTGAGGGTCCAAATGTCTTGATTGAGTTCCCACACCGTTTCGTTCAGCTCGGCAATGGCGATGCGTCCCAGGCGATACCGGGGCTCATCGCCGGAGGTTGCTTTGTCCCCCAGCGGTGTGGGCGCGAAGGACCAACCCTGGGCAACGTCCGGGTTGGCTGCGGCCTCCACATAGAAGTCCACGGAGTGGCCGCCGCCAAGAAGTTTGAGCGGGACGTGGTAGTTCCTGGGCGAAATCGCCTTGATGATGCTTCCGTCCGAGTGCCACGCGGTGCCTTCGCACTGGAAGCCCGGGACGTCGCTGTTGAAGCCAAGATCAACAATGATCTCCACTGTGGTGGAGTCAGTCATGCCCCAGTCCTGCGGCACCTCACCCTGCAGGCGCAGCCACTTGGTACTCCAGGCCTTGCCCCACGCCGCGCCGGGCTCCTGCGGGGTGAAGACCTGGCGTAGCGCTTCCGTGGCGGGCACGGGTTCGCCGGGCGCCTCCCAGCTACTGAGTTGAAGCGGAATCGCCCTGCCGTAAATGGCCGGAAGAATGCGTTCCCGAACAAATCGATCGAGACGCTGTTCGGTGATCCGGCGGTCGTCGTGCAATTAATTCCCCTTTGGGCGTTCGCTGGGTGACATGGTTTGTTATCGACCCGGAAGCGCTGGGCGCGAACGGCGAATCCGGGTTCACCTTGCTTCCAATCGATGGATAAAATCTACGTTGTTCCAGCTCAATAGCCAAGTGATTGTCGGCTATCCCCCACGGATGATCGGCGTCGCTTCAGTTGTTTCGGCAACGATTCTGTCCCGCCCTGCATACACATTGAGGCTGAGACCGCGGCTGAAACCGGCCAGCGTGATTCCCGTTTCCTCGGCCAGTTCCGCCGCGAGGCTGGACGGCGCGCTCACGGCTGCAAGCACGGGAATTCCGGCCATGGCGGCTTTCTGGACGAGCTCGAACGAAGCCCTTCCGGATACTTGGAGGACTGTGCCCTTCAACGGCAGCATGCCGGAGCGCAAGGCCCAGCCCACCACTTTGTCCACGGCGTTGTGCCTGCCCACGTCCTCCCGGAGGCACAGCAGCTCTGTAGTGCCGTCGTCGTGGATCCTGAAGAGTCCGGCAGCGTGGACGCCGCCGGTCTTGTCAAAGACCGCCTGCGCCTCGCGGAGGCGGTCCGGCAGAGCGGCGAGCGCCCGCACCGGGACGGCGACGTCGTCTTCCTTGGGGCTGTGGTGCGAGGACTTGCGCACGGCATCGATGGAATCCGTGCCGCAGATTCCGCACGAGCTGGAGGTGTACACGTTACGGCCGGTGTCGGGCCGTTCCACGTCCGGCCTGAGCTGGGCATCCACCACGTTGAAGGTCTGCACCCCGTTCTCGTCCTCCCCGGAGCAGAAGCGCTCCGAGATCAGCTGTCCCGGCTCCCAGATGATGCCTTCCGAAACCAGGAATCCCGCCACAAGGTCGAAGTCGTCTCCAGGGGTCCGCATGGTCACGGAGAAGGACATCTCACCCAAGCGGATCTCCAGGGGCTCCTCCACGGCCAGGACGTCTTCCTTGAACCGGACAGGATGCTCCAATGCCTGGGGTGAGCCGTCCAGGACAAACTTGTGCACCTTGCGGCGCTGGGTTACACGTCCCATATCAGGATCCGTTCTCCTCATGTTTGACGAACCGCACTGTCATTGCCTTGTAGCCAGGGGTGTTGGATTCCCGTGCCACCAGTTCGCGGTGCACCAGCGCGTTGGCCTCCGGGAAGTACGCTGCGGCGCATCCCTTGGCCGTGGGGTACCCGATGAGCCGGAACTTGTTGGCACGCCGTTCCGTTCCCGAAAAGGTGGAGATGACATCCACCAGGTCCCGGTCCTCGAAGCCCAGTTCCTCCAGGTCACCCGGGTGGACCAGGATCACTCGACGACCATCCGAGACGCCACGATACCGGTCATCCAAGCCGTAGAACGTGGTGTTGTATTGGTCGTGGCTGCGCACCGTCTGGAGAATCAGGTGGCCCGTCGGCGCTTCGAGATACTCCAGGGGCCGCACGGAGAAGCGTCCCTTGCCGATGTCCGTGGCGAAGGTACGGGTATCCCGGGGTGGGTTGGGCAGGACGAAGCCGTTCTTGGTGCGAACCCTTGCGTTGAAGTCCTCAAAGCCGGGAATGACTCGGGAGATGTGGTTGCGGATGACATCGTAGTCCTCAGCCATGGCCCGCCAGTCCACGCTGTGGTTCTCTCCCAACGTCGCTTGGGCCATCCGTGCCACAATCACCGGTTCGCTCAGGAGGTGCTCCGAAACCGGCTCCAACCGTCCTTGCGTTTTGTGGATGACGGACATGGAGTCCTCCACTGAGAGGAACTGCTTGCCCTTGGGGTGTTTGTGGTCAGCGTCCGTCCTTCCCAGCGTGGGCAGGATCAGGGACGTCTTGCCGTGCACGATGTGTGCCCGGTTGGGTTTGGTGGAGATGTGGACAGTCAGCCCTGCCCTCTTCAAGCCTTGTTCCAGGGCAGCAGTGTCCGATCCCGCCGCTGCGAAGTTTCCACCCATGGACACGAAAACATCCACGTCTCCCTTTTCCAGGGCATGCTGGGTTTCCACGGAGTCATAGCCGTGATCCCGCGGCATGTGGAAGCCAAACTCTTTATCCAGTGCGGCCAGGAAGGATTCCTTGGGTTTCTCCCAGATGCCCATGGTGCGGTCGCCCTGCACGTTTGAGTGGCCGCGCACCGGACAGGCACCTGCCCCGCGCTTGCCGAAGTTGCCTTGGAGCAGCAGCAGGTTGATGATTTCGCGCAGGGTATCCACCGAATGCGGTTGTTGGGTCAGCCCAAGCGCCCAGCAGATGATTGTTGCCTTGGACGCAGCCATCATCCCGGCTGCCTTGGTGATTTCTTCCCGGCTCAGCCCCGTGGCCCGTTCGGTTTCGTCCCAGTCCAGTACGGAACGCGCCTCCTTGTAGGCTGCGAACCCTTCGGTCTGCTGCTCTATGAAGGAATGGTCGACGACGGTCCCGGGGTTGGTTTCCTCTTCTTCCAGGAGCAGGTGGCCCAGTGCTTGGAACAGCGCGAGGTCGCCGCCCACTTTGATCTGCAGGAATTCGTCAGCGATGGTAGTGCCGCCACCAATGACGCCGTTGAGGGATTGCGGGTCCTTGAAGTTCAAGAGGCCGGCTTCGGGAAGCGGATTGACGGCGATGATCTTTCCACCGTTGTTCTTGCAGTCGCGCAGGGCGGACAGCATCCGGGGGTGGTTTGTTCCGGGGTTCTGACCCACTACCAGGACCAGTTCGGCGTGGTGGATGTCCTCCAAGCTGACCGTGCCTTTGCCGATTCCGATGGTCGGGTTGAGGGCGCTTCCGGAGGACTCATGGCACATGTTGGAGCAATCGGGAAGGTTGTTGGTCCCGAGGCTTCGCGCAAACAACTGGTACATGAAGGCGGTCTCGTTGGCCGTACGGCCGGAGGTGTAGAACACGCACTTGTCAGGCGTTGTAGCGTTGATGTGTTCGCCAATCAAGGCAAAAGCTTCAGTCCAACTGATCGGCGAGTAGTGGGTGTCGCCCGGCCTGATGACCACGGGTTCGGACAGTCTTCCCTGGCTTCCCAGCCAGTACTCCGTCTTGTCCTCGAGGTCCGACAGGGAGTGCTTCGCCCAGAATTCGGCACCGACGGTCCGGGTGGTGCTTTCCTCTGCGATCGCCTTGGCACCGTTCTCGCAAAACTCCGCGGGACTGCGCCTGCCGGTGATCGATTCCGGCCAAGCGCACCCGGGGCAGTCAAAGCCATCATGCTGGTTGACCCTGAGCATGGAGCGGACCGTACGGGATACACCGGCCTGGGCGTATCCGCGTTCAAGGGCAACAGTGACGGCTTTGAGGCCTGCCGCGGCTTGTTTGGGCGGGTGGATTTGCAGGTCATCTTCGTTGATGTCCTGTTCGGGAGCATGCCTGTTCATGAGTCCATCATTGCACTTTGTCATCAGGCGCAAGGCCGCCCGAGGCACGCCTCAGGCGTCCAGTGCGCTCCAGTCCACAGGGCCGGAAGGTGCCTTCCGCTGTTGCCGGGGCGCGGCTTTTCGGGTCTTGTCCTCCGGCGCCTTCGGCACCGGCAGCGCTTTACCCCAAGGCAACGCGAAAGCGGGCACCATCTCGCCCAGCTGGACGCCATGGGGCGGCACCACCATCACCCCGTCCGCACCTGCAAGGCCACGCATCATTCCAGGACCCGTGTGCTGCGCAGGCGACGCCAACCCGTACACCAGTTTGAACGGCATCAGGCGCGTCTGCCCGGGGTTTGCGTCAATGGTGGTTCCACAGGGAACCTCGCCTACGTCTTCCAATCGACCGTGTCCCAAGGCAGCCAACAGGGGTGCGCCAACAGTAAACAAGGCCATCATCGCGGCCAACGGATTTCCAGGCAGTCCCAACACAAACCGGCCGTCGGGCAGTTCCGCCAACACTGCGGGATGTCCCGGGCGCATGGCGATGCCGTCGATCAGCAAGCTGCCACCTAGCTCGGCAACAGCCTTGCGGAGGTGGTCCGTTCCCGAGCGTCCCGTCCCGCCCGTAGTAATGACGACGTCGGCTGGCGGCTCCGCTTCACCATAGGGTTGCTCCGGTGTCAGCTCATCAAGAGGTGGCTCGGTGTCCTGGAGCGCGTCGATCCACTCCTGGTAGCTGTCGCCCACCCTGAGCTGTTCCCCTGCGATGCCGCCCAAGAGTTCCACCACCGCACCCAGTTGCGGGCCGAAGGTGTCCCGGACCTGACCGGGCAAGGGAACCCCCTGGGCCACGACTTCCGAACCCGTCAGAAGGAACCGGACCAGCGGCTTGCCCAGAACGTCCAGCTGGTCCAGGCCCGCAAGCGCTGCGAGGGCAATGTGTGCCGGATTTAGAACAGTGCCGGCTTTGAGCAGGACGTCACCCTCAGCGGCCTCTTCCGCAGCCTTGCGGATGTGTTGGCCATTGCGAGGCTCCCCAGGTTTGGCGGTGCCGCCCAGGGCGAGAACCGGCAGGCCGTCGTCGTCAGTTGTGAGCACACCGCTCTCGCTCCGCAGGACTGCCTTGGCGCCGGGCGGTATCAGCCCGCCCGTAACAATGGGACTGGCCTGGTGCGGCGCCAGCCTCTGCCCGGGCTCACTGAGGATCCACGGACCGCTGCCGTTGACAGCCCATCCATCCATGGCTGATGAAGCATAGTGCGGCATATCCTGCACGGCCAGGGCGTCCGAGGCCAAGGTGCGGCCGAGGGCAGAGCCGAGCGGCACCGGCCCCGGCGGGATCGGGGCAGCAACATCGAACGCGCGCTGCCGGGCCTCATGCCATGTGTGTGCCGCGTGATGGCCCTCGTTGGGGGCCCCTGTCATTCCGGGCCGGTCCCGGACTCCGAGTACTCCTTGGCCACTTTGCGGGCCAGCTCCAGGGCGGCATTCATGGACGCATCATCGCTGGCCTGGCCGATGCCGCGGGCCATGCCTGCCGCATATCCGGCAATGAACGTGGTCAGGGGTGCGGCGGGGCGTACCACCGAATGCGCTGCTACTCCGGCGACAGCGAGGACCTCGTTGACGTCCACTTCCACGCCCTCAAGCTCGAAAGCCTGCAGCAGTGTGCGGCACCACTCCTCGAGCGTCTCTTCCTGGCTCTTCACGTCCGCCTCCAACTCGTAGTCAATGCCCAAGGCCGCGGCGTCCTCCCAAGTATCCACGTCATCCGTGGACCCCGCGGGAACGTCAACGTCCAGCACGTTCAGCCTAGCAAGCAGCCGGAACACTGAAGAGTTCGTTAACCCGGAACCTTCGGACGCTACGGCCACTTCCCGTTCCAAGGCGGCTGTACTGTAAGCCCCCAGGAGTGGTTGCTTGCGCCCGTCAGGAGAAACAGCCATGGCTCCTTCCACGCCGGGAACGGACGCTAGGGCGGCCCACAGAAGGTCAACACCGCGGGAAGCATGCGGCATATCGCAGGCCAGCACCAGCGTCCACGGCGTGTCCGATCCACTCTTCCTCAGCGCAGCCATGCCGGCCGCAATGGCCGCGGCAGGCCCGGCGAACGCCGGCTCCTCCCGCGCCCGCAGGACATCATCCGGCAAGCGTCGGCCGTCCCTTGACTCGTCGCCGGGAGCATCCGGCCCCACCACAACCACCGCCGAAGCACCCCGGGCGGCCTGCAGGGCATGCGAAAGGAGGGTGTCGCCGTCGTACTTCAACGATGGCTTGGGCACCCCACCGAGGCGGGTGGCCCTGCCACCCGCCAAAATCACGGCATTGAACTCCATCCGCCCAGATTACCCGGGACGGCCGGAGGCCAGCAGAAATCGATCAGGCAGCGGATTCCGGCAACAGGAACGGGTCCCAGTCCGGCGCAGGTTTCTCGAGTTCTTTGATCTGCCACATGGTTCCCTGGGGCACACCGGGTTTGAAACGGAGCTTCCAGCCCATCTCAGCCAGCGTGTGGTCACTCTTGGCGTTGTTGCATTTCAAGCACGCCGCAACCAGGTTTTCCCAGGAATCCGCGCCGCCCCTGGATTTGGGGTGGACGTGGTCTATGGTGTGGGCTGTTTTCCCGCAGTAGGCGCAGCGATGGCCGTCGCGGCGAAGTACCCCGCGGCGACTCACGGCGGTGATCCTGTTGTACCGGGGACGGATGTAGCGGTTGAGAAGGATCACGGAAGGTCTTCCGAGAATCTCCTGTGGCCCGACGACAGGCTCGTCGCCTTCGGCCACTACGCTAGCTTTCCCAGTCAGCACAAGGACCAGCGCCCGGCGGAATGTTATTACCGCCAGCGGTTCATATCCAGCATTCAGAACGAGTGTGCGCATGCACGTACCTCTTCACGGCCGCACCCGTCAGGGGCACGAGGGCCGGCTGCCCTCTGCTTGTACGGGCTGTGGATCGACACCATAAGGGTAAGCACTTATATGCCGTATCAACGAATTTTTCTGTGATTTCGTGTGCGGTGTCGGCAAGAGTTCATGCGCGGTTAAAGCAGAACACCCCGCCGGCCGAAGCCTGCGGGGTGTTCCTAAGCTCTGAGAATTAGCCGTTGACGCGGATGAAAACCGGGCCCGAGCCCACGTTGGCGCTGAACAGTGCCGTGGTGGATCCGTTCCATCCACCGTGGACTGCCTGGCCGTTGCCGACGTAGACAGCGATGTGGGCCTGTCCAGCCAAACCACCGTTGGCGTAGTAGGCGAGGTCACCGGGCTGGGCTTCTGCTGCACTGACGGTGCGGCCCAGGGAAAGATAGCCGGCGGGCCAGTCGTGGAAGTTGATGCCCACGGCCGCCAGGGAGTTGGTCACCAGCATGGTGCAGTCCTGGGTCACGCCGATCTGGGCGTAAGCAGCCGCAGCGATGGCTGCCCCGAGACCGCTGGAAGCCGCCGGAGCGGGGGTCGGGCTGCTGACGGCAACGGTCGCGGTGGCTGCCGGAGCGGCCGCCGGGGTTGCTTGTTTGGGCTCAACCTTGGCTTCAACCTTGGCCTGAGCTTCTTCGATCACAACGGGGGCCGGGGCTTCCTCCGTGGTGACAACGGGGCGCTCGTAGGAGATGGCCACCGTGGAGTCCGCGGCGATGGTGGCCTGGACTACGGACTGCACGTCCAGAGTGGACGTTGACGTCGATTCACGATCCACGTTGGTCTCGGCAGCGTTGGCGGCGATCCCACTGGTCAGGACCAGGCCTGAAGCTGCAGCGATAACTGCTGCCTGGCGGCCAACGCCACCGGCGTTGGTGGTGACGGCCTTGGCGATGACGGAAAGCGAGCTGGTCTTGGGGGCCTCAGCACGGTGCCGCGCAACCTTGTTTGCACTGGTCATGATTTTCTCTTTTCGTATCCGAGTGCAGTTGGGGTGCACACGGGTAGTGGGTTGGCCAACATGGGGGCATGCTGGACGACCCCGAACCGGATTATTTCTAGCGGAGGGTGAAGCGTGAGGATGAGGTCCCGGTGGACGCTACGGAGTGCAGCAGCGTTGACGCAGGGGATGCTGATTCGGGCCTGCTGAGAGCGGAGGCCGGGGCTGCTGCCGGTACGGGCGCCAGATGGCGCGAGGTACCTGCCGTGAATGATGCAGCCTTGCAAAGGGTGTTCGACGGGTTCGCGCGAACCGTTGGGGCGCTAAGCCGCGCAGGGGTAGTGCATGATGACACGTAGGTAGCCTCTCCCAGTGCCTGCGAGGTGAGCTGTCGGATTCGGATGGGAGTCATCCGGCCACGCTGCTTCCACGGAAGCTTTGCGACTTAACCCCTAGGCCTTCTTTCGAAGACCGGAAGTGGTTCCCCCGCCCCTGCCAGACGATTTTGCGAACGGACCTTGAGCGGTGGCAGAGCTAGGCAATCCACTCAAGTGCATCGGCCCCCTAAAAAGCCGATGCGCTCTGTACGCTACAACAGTTGGACCTGAATGTCACATTCAGGTCACGGCGCGTCTCCCTAATGCGAGAGGCGACCATCGACTGGGATTAGAGCCAGCCCATGGGGTCTACGACTTCACCGTTGACCTGGACCTCGAAGTGGAGGTGGCAACCGGTGGAAGCGCCCGTGGTGCCACTCAGGGCCACGGTGTCGCCGCGGTTCACGGTCTGTCCTACCTGGACGGTGAAGGACGACAGGTGGTTGTACGTGGTTTCGAGGCCATTGCCGTGGTCGACCACCACGCGGTTGCCTCCGCCGTACTCGTGCCATCCGGCGAAAGTGACCTTGCCGGTAGCTGCGGCGTGCACAGCCGTGCCGCACTGGGCTACGAAGTCCTGACCGCGGTGGAAGTCACCGGCACCACCCGTGAGCGGGCTGATGCGGTAACCGAAGGGGGATGCCGTGGTGAGCGTGTCAAGGGGGCTGGCCATGGTGCCAACGGATGAGGCGCGCTGGATGCTTCCAGCAGACTGGGCGCTGAGCAGCTGCTTCAGCTTTCCATCGGGGTCCGCGGCAGTAGCGACTGCGGCGCGGCTGAAGTCGATCTTGGCCGACGCGGCAGCGGAAACCTCGGGCTGGCTGCCGGCGGGGGCGGCGACGGCGAGGGCCGATTCGGTCTGTCCTGATTCCGACGTGGCCATGACGGGGCTTGTAGCCGGCAGGCCGACAGTCAGGGCAAGCCCGGTGGCGGCAAGCGCAACTCCGGCCTTCTGCCCGACGCCGCTGGCAGCGGCGAAGTCGGCAACCTGGCGCAGCGGGCTCTTACGGCGGCGCACCTGACGCTCGGTGTCGCGGGGCCGGATCTCCGTTACGACGGTGGCTGGCCGCAGCTCAGCAGCGGGGCCGGACGCGCGGCGGCGACCCCTGACGTTCTGCGATGTCAAACTCTGTTCCTCTCTCAAAAGCCTGCGAAGTTAGCTGTCGGATTCGGGTCAGAGAGTACAAAGACCCGGTCCGCACGAGGCGCTCACGGCACACAGGTATCCCAAGAGGGACTTGCATACGTGGGCACTTCTGCTGCGGACTTCACCCCAAGGCTGCTTCTTTAGACAGCCGCTTGTGGTTCCCCCGCCTCTGCCAGTGGTGGTGACACACCTGATCCGCTGGCAGAGCTCGGCTCCGGATCAGGTAACGCTTTGGTATCAGCGCTAGTAGATAACTATAGGGGATGAAGGCCTGCGGTAATAAATTCGTTATCAACAGGAGGCCGCTGAGAGAAGGAGGCTTTTATCATCTTTTTCGGAAAACCGCAGGTCACACGCGCGCCGAAGCGGGCAAAGTGAGGTTTGACACGGTGCTTTGGGGCTTCGCTCAGCTGAGTGAGACGAAGACGTGCGCGGCAACTTCCGGAGGCAGCTCCAACGCGCCCTCAATACCGGGGACCCGTACTGAGATGTACTCGCCGACGCGCTCCAGCGAGACACTTGCGCCCGGACGGATTCCGCCTTCGTCCAACTGGGTCAGGAGCTCGGGCTCCACCTGGATGGGCTCCGCGAGGCGGCTGACCACCACACGGGAATCCGCGGCATAGCCGTCCATGGCCTGCAGAAGGTTGACATCGAGCCGTGGGAACGGCTGGCTGGCAAGGCCACCAAGCGCTTCGAGTCCGGGGATGGGATTGCCATAGGGAGACTCCGTGGGGTGCTCCAGGAGCTCGTAGAGCCGACGCTCCACCCGCTCGCTCATGACGTGCTCCCAGCGACAGGCCTCATCATGCACGTAGGCCCAGTCCAGACCGATCACATCGGCCAGGAGGCGCTCCGCGAGGCGGTGCTTGCGCATGACCTCGGTGGCGCGCTTCCGCCCCACTTCAGTCAGTTCCAGGTGGCGGTCGTTGGACACAATCACCAGGCCATCGCGCTCCATGCGTCCAATGGTCTGGGAAACAGTGGGTCCGGAGTGGCGCAGTCGTTCGGCAATGCGCGCCCGGAGGGCCACAATGTTTTCTTCTTCAAGCTCCAAAATGGTCCGAAGATACATCTCAGTGGTATCGATCAGATCCGTCATCCAGCTCAGCTCTCCTCGAACGCAGTTCCTTGCGTAATCTCCACCGTACCGCGTCCCTAGCAAGGGCGGACGGTGTGCACCGCCGCCCCCTGAACGCCAACCACCAGCCTAGCTTATTTGGAATTACTCTGGATAATTCCGGTCGCATTCGGTGAGCCCGCATTCCACGTAGCGGACTATGACGGCCGCAGGTTCCTGCGCGCGGGCCGTGTCAGGCAGAATTGGGGTGTCGAAGGGGCAGTTGATGCCCCATGCCACCTCCCATCTCTAGCCGACACCCATTGGAGCGCCACGTGAGCGACAACAGCATCACCATTCCCGCCGACCTGCTGCCCAAGGACGGACGCTTCGGCGCTGGACCGTCCAAGGTTCGCCCGGAACAGATCGAAGCGTTGTCTGCCGCATCGACCACCATCCTGGGCACTTCCCACCGCCAGGCTCCGGTCAAGAACCTGGTTGGTTCGGTCCGTGAAGGACTCAGCCAGTTCTTCCGCGCTCCGGAAGGCTATGAAGTGGTCCTCGGCGTGGGCGGCTCCACAGCGTTCTGGGACGTGGCCGCGTTTGGCCTGGTAGAGCAGAAGGCACAGCACCTCTCCTTCGGCGAGTTCGGCTCAAAGTTCGCCGCCGCCACCAACAAGGCACCGTTCCTTGATGCTTCCTCCATCATCAAGTCCGAACCCGGCACCCGCCCGGTGGCACAGGCCGAAGCCGGCGTTGACGTCTACGCCTGGCCCCAGAATGAAACGTCAACCGGCGTGGCCGCCCCCGTCAAGCGCGTCGAGGGGGCTGACGAAGGCGCCCTCGTCCTGGTGGACGCCACCTCGGCAGCCGGCGGGCTGGACGTGGACGTCGCCGAGTCGGACGTCTACTACTTCGCGCCCCAAAAGAACTTCGCTTCCGACGGTGGCCTCTGGCTGGGCCTCTTCTCCCCCGCCGCCCTGGAGCGCGCGGCACGGGTCAAGGCAAGCGGCCGCTGGATCCCGGACTTCCTGGACCTGCAGACCGCCATTGACAACTCCAAGCTGAACCAGACGTACAACACCCCGTCGCTGTCCACCCTGGTGACCTTGGACGCCCAGGTGCAGTGGCTCAACAGCAACGGCGGCCTGGACTTCGCCAGCAAGCGCACGGCAGACTCCGCCAACCGTATCTACTCCTGGGCCGAGGCATCCGAGTACGCAACGCCGTTCGTTGCCAACGCCGAGGACCGCTCCAACGTCATCGCTACGATCGACTTTGACGACTCCATTGACGCCGCAGCCATCGCCAAGGTCCTGCGCGCCAACGGCGTGGTGGACACCGAGCCGTACCGTAAGCTCGGCCGCAACCAGCTGCGCATCGCCACCTTCGTCGCCATCGAGCCGGACGACGTTTCGGCACTGCTCGCGAGCATCGATTACGTTGTGGGCGAGTTGAAGAAGTAGCACCACGGGCTTTGGTCGGCGTCGTGCGGGTAGCTCCCGGACGGCGCCGCCGCTTTTTAAGGTGGGCTATCCGCCCTGCCGGCTTGCGCCGTCGTCGTCCGTGTCCGGACGGGCAAGCAGCGACTCCACCCGGAAGTGCTTCAGTCCACGGGCCCGTCGGTCAAAGCGGAGCCGCAGCTGCTTGGCGCGGATGATCCACAGCAAACCCACGACGGCGGTGCTGACGCCGGCAACCGCGGCGACGCCAACTGCCCATCGGGGGCCGCCGACGTTGGCCACCAAACCCACCAACGGCGCCCCGATAGGGGTGCCGCCCATGAAGATGGCCATATAGAGGGACATGACCCGCCCGCGCATCACAGCCTCCGTGGTGGATTGCACGTAACCGTTGGCGCTGGTGATCAAAGTCAGGGCGAACAGGCCGCAGGGAACCAGGGCGAGCCCGAAGAGCACAGCATTGGGGGCCAGGGCGGCAAGCGCGCTTGATATGCCGAAGCCGCCAGCGGCGCCGAAGATCAGCCTGAGGCGCGGCCGTCCGCGTCGGGCAGCCAGCAGTGCACCGGTCACGGATCCGATGGCCATGACGGAGTTCAACGCTCCGAACGCACCCGCGTCCATGCCGAATTGGGTTCCCACCATCGCGGCGATGAACAGGGGGAAGTTGAGCCCGAAAGTGCCCACAATGAAGATGGCCACTAGGACCACTTGGATATCCGGCCTGTTCCGGACGTAGCGCAACCCCTCCCGGATGCGCCCCTTCCCCGCCGCCGCACGGGGCTGGACGCGGAGCGATGACGCAGGAATGAGTTTGAGCGCCCACAACATGGCCACGAAGGACACGGTGTTGATGAGGAACACCCAGCCGGGACCCACCACCACCGTCAGCACGCCCGAGACAGCGGGTCCGATCATCCGGGCCACGTTGAAGGAGGCACTGTTGAGGGCCACCGCGTTGGGGAGGTAATCGTCGGTGACCAGCTCGGAGACGAACGTCTGACGGACGGGAGCGTCCAGGGCGGTCACGATTCCCAACATCAAAGCAAAGAGGTAGACGTGCCAGAGTTCGGCGACCCCCAGCAGCACCAGCACACCCAGCCCCGTGCTGAGCAGGGCCATGGCCACCAAAGTGATGAGGAGAAGTTTCCGCCGGCTATAACGGTCAGCCAGCAGCCCCGCCCACGGAGCAAGGAAAAGCTGGGGACCGAGTTGGAGCGCCAGAGTAATGCCCATGGCACCGGCGTCGTGCGCGGTCAGGTGGTCAAAGACCAACCAGTCCTGCGCCGTGCGCTGCATCCACGTGCCGATGTTGGAGATCAGCGCACCGAAGAACCAGATGCGGTAGTTGAGGATTCCGAGTGACCTAAAGGTGGACATCAGCGTCCGCCTTCGATGTGGTCACTCCGGGTTTCCGCAACGCTTATTCAGCCCCGGCTTCGTCGTCGTCGGCGCTTTCGTCGGCGATTTCGGGTTCGTCGGATTCAGCAGCCTCATCAGCCGGTTCAGTGGCCTCGTCTTCGGCCGCCTGCACAGACGCTTCCGTGACATCCTCAACGGTCTCTTCGACCAGCGGCGTCTCATCCTCGGGACGGACGCGTTTGGCCCACGGCACCCATTCAGGAGCCAGGATGGAATCCTCGGAGGGCAACAAACCAAGCTCGCTGACAGTCACGATCTTGGAGCGCGAGTTACGGGTCACCACGGCGTACCACTGCCAGCCGCCGTAGCCGGCGAGCCTGGACTCGAACAGATGGGTGACCACACGGTCCCCCTCCGACTTGGCGCCCAGGTGCGAGCCGACTTCGCCCGGATTGGCGATGCCTTCAACAGCCTCACGTGCAGTATCGACGGCGGCAGCCAGGAACGCGTCCGGCTTGCCCGTGCGCCACACGGGCAAACCGGCGCGGGGCTTGGCCGCGACGGGCTTCCGCGCGGGGGCGTCCCCGTTTGCAGGAGCCTGGGCAGCGTCAGGGACGGCCTTGGTGTCCTGTGCGGATTCCGATGTCATGGCCGGTCCTAGGCTTCCAGCTCGTCGGCAACCTTGCGCAGTGCCATGCTGATGGCCTTGGCCTTGTTGCCGTCGGGGTATTTGCCTGAAGACAGGGAGCCGGAGAGATTGTCCAGCACGGTGACCAAGTCCTGGACCATCGGCGCGAGGTCCCTGGCGTTCATGCGCTTGGCCTTGGCAATGGACGGCGTCTTCTCCAAGACACGCAGTCCAAGTGCTTGTGCTCCACGGCGGCCGTCGGCCACACCGAATTCCACGCGGGTCCCGGCTTTGAGCTCCGTTACGCCCGCGGGCAGGGACGTCTTGGGCAGGAATACTTCCTGGCCGTCTTCAGCCGCGAGGAATCCGAAGCCTTTTTCCTTGTCATACCACTTGACCTTGCCGGTAGGCACGTAATCAACCTTCTTCGTTCTTGCTTTGGGAGACACGTCGGGCCATTCACCGCATCCACAGTTATCTGCGGGATCGAGGGCGACAGCCCGGTCCGTGTTGGTCTGTTCCTTCAAGGTTATCCTGCCGGACCCCCTATTCCCGCTTTGCCGCGACCACGCGGTACGCGAAGATGACAACAGTTGCTTCCATGAATCGGCTTCGCGTGCTGCTGCTAGCGTTATTGGCATGACTTCCCCGGGTTACCGCCGCCCCATCATGATCATCGCCGCCGTCATTGCCGTCATCTCCCTGGCTGCCGTGGGCACGGTCATGGCTGTCGCATTCAACGGGGGCGTGCCACCGGTGTGGGTAACGTGGGCGGCCCTTTACGGACTTCCCGTAGCCTTCATGCTCGCCGTAGTTCTGGTGCTTGACTCTGTTCGCCAACGCCGCCGGCAGTAACCCACGGCCCCACTGACAGGCACGAGGGGCCCGGGGGCGGTAACGTTGGATTGATGTCCCTGATACGCGCGCTCAGCAAGGAACTCGAAGCGCGCAGCGACGATTCGCTGCGGGCCTTGTTTGCCGCGCGACCGGACCTCATCTCCCCCATGGCGCCTGACTTCCCGGCTTTGGCTGCGAGGGCGAGCGCACGGGTCAGTGTCCAACGTGCCTTGGAACGGTTGAACAAGCCCGAGATGCAGGTCCTGGAAACACTGCACCTGTGCACCAATGCCGATACCGGCCACAGTATTTCCTCGGCCGGGCTGAAGAAGGTCATTGCGGGTTCCACCCTTTCGGCGCTGGACCCCATCCTCGCCAAATTGCAGGATCTGGCCCTGGTACATCGGGCAGATCCGCCCACCGGCTCGCCGGCAACCTCGTCCCGTCAGCGCTTCTACCTTCCGGTGGGCAGCCTCAAAGACGTCATCGGAATCTACCCTGCGGGTCTTGGGCGGAGCTATACAGAACTGGTACGGCTACAACCGGCCTTTGCCCAGCGGGTAGTGCAGTTGGTGGCCGAGCTTCATCAAAGCGGTGCCGGTATCCACCCCGCCAGCACTCCAATGGACGCGGCCCTGGCCTTGCAGCGCTGGACCTCCACTCCGGAGAACCTGCGCGCCATCCTGGCCACGGCACCCGACCGGACGGTGGCCTTGTTGGACAAGTTCGGCAGCTGGGCCATGGGCGCAGTACCCCAGGCGCAGCGCCGGGCTTCGGTCACCCACGAAAGCCATGATGTGGGGCCCATCGACTGGCTGTTGGCGCGGGGTTTGCTGGTCCCTTTGGACGCCGGCCACGTGGAGCTGCCCCACAGCGTGGGCCTTGCCTTGCGTGGTGGTGCAATCGTGGATGATTTCACGCTCGCCCCACCGGTTCCGGAACTCGGCCATACGAGTGCTGCCCTGCGACGCAATGCTGCCATGGGGGCCATCGCCGAGATTTTGCGGCTGGCGGCTGAGCTTTTGTTCGCAGTCCGGGAGCAGCCTCTGGCTACCCTTCGGAGCGGCGGTGTGGGCGTGCGCGAACTGCGGCGTTTGGCAGAGTCCATCCGTTTAGGTGCCCATGAGACGGCCATCCTCCTGGAGTTGTGCGCCATGGCAGGGCTGCTCCGCTTGGACGTGGACAGCTCCACGTGGGTACAGCCACCGTCGCTCGAATGGCTCAACCTGCCCCGGCAGGAACAGTGGCTGTGGCTGGTCAACGCATGGCTGGCAAGCGAGCGGGCACCTTCATTGGTGGGGCAGCCTCTCGCTGGCCCGTCGTCGTCGGCCGCCCATCAAGGCGCGGCAGGCACCACCATCAACGCCTTATCCGCGGAGGCACAACGGCCCGACGCCCCGGTGGTGCGCCGGCGGGTTCTGGAGATCCTGAATGAGCTCACTGTGGAGGCCGCAGCGCCGGACGGGAAGGCGCCCGTCCTGGATGCCAGGGCCGTGCTGCAGCGGGCCGAGTGGGCGCAGCCACGGATGTCCCGCCGGTTCAGTTCCCTGGTGCGCGGCATCCTTGAGGAAGCCACGATCCTTGGCCTGATGGGATCCGGTGCGTTGACGCAGTTGGGTTCGGCCATCGCTGACGGCCAGCCGGAACAAGCCATGACCATCCTCGGCGAACATTTGCCCGCTGCGGTGAACCACATCCTCCTCCAAGCAGATCTCACGGCCGTGGCGCCCGGTTACCTTGCGCCGGAACTCAGCGAGACCTTGCTGTTGATGGCCGACGCCGAGGGGCAGGGCCCGGCGTCGATCTACCGTTTCTCAGCCGCCACCATCCGGAGGGCGCTCGACGCCGGACAGGATGCGGAATCGCTGTTGGCGTTCCTTCGTGAGCATTCCGCCACGGACGTGCCCCAACCTTTGGAGTACCTTGTCCAGGACACCGCGTCCCGGCATGGCCGGCTCCGTATCGGCACGAGTGCCAGCTTCATCCAGAGCGACGACGAAACTGCCATCACCGATCTCCTGCGCGAGGCCCGGACGTCCGTCTTGAGCCTGGTGCGCATCGCCCCCACCGTTCTGACGTCCTCCGCCAGTCCGCGCGAGACTGCGCGTGTCCTTCGCGAGCTGGGACTCTCGCCTGCCGTGCAGGAGGCCGAGCCCGCCGTCGTGCGTTTCAAACGGACCACGGCGGTGCCGGGCAGCGCACGGCCTGTCTACTCGGCGCCCCGAATGGCTCCGCCGGACGACGACGTCGAAGCACAGCTTTCGGTCCTGCGGCAACACCGCGCCGTCCCGGCTGAAGCGGCGGGCGAGGCGTCCACCCAGCTGGGCCTGGAGACACTGCAGACGGCCATCCGGCTCAAACAGGCGGTCACCATGAACGTGGTGGACAGCTTGGGGAATGCCAACACCGAAACCGTTGTTCCTGTATCCGTCTCCGGTGGGCGTGTCAGGGTGTTCGATCCCGCCAAGGACACCGAACGGGTGTTGTCCATCCACCGGATCATCGATGTGGAACCCGCAGGAGAACTGCGTACATGAAAACAGCGCCGTCCCTGAGAACTGCGCAAGTGAGGATTCAACAGTGACCGACGGTCCGCTGATCGTACAAAGTGACAAGACCATCCTGCTGGAGGTCGACCACGAGCTCGCTACCGAGGCACGCCACGCCATCGCCGCGTTCGCCGAGTTGGAGCGCGCCCCGGAACATATGCACAGCTACCGGCTGACGCCGTTGGGTCTCTGGAACGCCCGGGCGGCAGGGCTGGATGCGGAACAGGTGCTGGATACGCTGCTGAAGTACTCGCGCTTTCCCGTGCCGCACGCCTTGCTGATCGATGTGGAAGAGACCATGTCCCGCTATGGCCGGCTGCGGCTTGAGAAGGATCCGCAGCACGGGCTGGTGATGCGGACCGATGACTATCCGGTGCTGGAAGAAGTCATCCGTGCCAAGAAGATCGCTCCCCTGCTGGGGCCGCGGATCGACGGCGAAACGGTGGTGGTGCATTCCTCCCAGCGTGGACAGTTGAAGCAGTTGCTCCTCAAACTTGGGTGGCCCGCTGAGGACCTTGCCGGCTATGTGGACGGGCAACCACACCTGATCATGCTGGACGAAAGCGGCTGGCAGTTGCGCCCTTACCAAAAGCTGGCCACGGAGAACTTCTGGGCCGGCGGCAGCGGCGTCGTCGTGCTTCCCTGCGGTGCGGGAAAGACGCTGGTAGGCGCGGCAGCCATGGCCACGTCCTCCACCACCACACTGATCCTGGTCACCAACACCGTCTCTGCGCGGCAGTGGAAGGACGAATTGCTCAAGCGGACATCGTTGACGGAGGACGAAATCGGCGAGTACTCGGGCGCGGTCAAGGAAGTCCGGCCCGTCACCATCGCCACCTATCAGGTCCTGACCACAAAGCGCGGCGGGCTCTACCCGCACCTGGAACTCGTGGACGGGCATGACTGGGGCCTCATCATCTATGACGAGGTCCACCTGCTGCCCGCCCCGATCTTCCGGATGACAGCGGATCTCCAAGCCCGGCGGCGGCTCGGCCTCACGGCAACGTTGGTGCGCGAGGACGGGCGTGAAGGCGAGGTGTTCAGCCTGATCGGACCCAAACGATACGACGCACCGTGGAAGGACATTGAGGCACAGGGCTACATCGCCCCCGCCGACTGTGTTGAAGTGCGCGTGGACCTCCCCCGCGACGAGCGGGTGGCTTACGCCATGGCTGAGGATGCTGACAAGTACCGGCTGTGCGCCACCTCGGAAACCAAAACCAAACTGGTGGAAGAGCTCGTAGCCGTCCACAAGGGCGAGCAGTTGCTGGTGATCGGCCAGTACATCGACCAGTTGGACGAGATTGCCGAAAGGTTGGACGCTCCCCTGATCAAGGGCGAAACCAGCGTCAAGGCACGGCAGAAGCTCTTCGACGCGTTCCGCAAGGGTGAGATCCACACCTTGGTGGTGTCCAAGGTGGCCAACTTCTCCATCGACCTGCCTGAAGCATCGGTCGCCATCCAGGTTTCAGGTTCCTTTGGCTCGCGGCAGGAGGAGGCCCAGCGCTTGGGACGCCTCCTGCGTCCCAAGCAGGACGGCCGCGCAGCCCGTTTCTACTCGCTGGTGGCGAGGGACACCCTGGACCAGGATTTCGCTGCGAAACGCCAACGGTTCCTGGCCGAGCAGGGCTACGCCTACCGGATCATGGATGCCAAAGATGTGGGCAAGGACGCTGGTCAGGCACAGTAGCCTGGCTGGTCTTGGGACAAAGAACCTCAGGGCCCTTGCTAATCATCTCCAGCGACTTTACGATTCCTAGTGAAGCTCTCCGCCCTTAAAGGTTGCCCCTGGTCCAGGCAGCCCGGCGGCCAGCCGTCGGCGGTGGGGGAATCCCGCAGCCAGGGAGCCGACGGTTTGAAGGCCTAGAAGAATCTGAGAATTTCCACCAGAGGATTCCCCAATGCGCAAAGCCCTCCTGGTCCTCTCCGCGATCGTCCTGCTGTCCGCACTCGCACAGCTGTTCTTCGCCGGATACTTCCACTTCCAAAACACCATCGAAGCCCAACGTGAAGCGGGCGTCTACCACGCAGTTAATGGCCAATATGTGTTGCGCTATGCGGCATTGCTGGCTGCAATCGTCGCGGCCATTGCCCGGATGGGATCCCGGACGATCTGGCTGGCGGCAGGCATTTTCCTGCTGACGTGGCTCCAGCTGTTCATCTTCATCATCGGCGGCATGCTGACCGGGTCCTCGCCGGAATTCATCACCCCGGCAGGCTCGTGGGTGGTCTCCATCCACCCCATCGTTGGTGTGCTGATGATCTTCATGTCCTACTGGCTGTTCAAACGCGCCCGGGCGGCGGCCCTTAATCCCCAACCGCTGCCTCCCAAGGCGGCATCCTCGGATGCTTCCACCTCGCCAAGAACAGCCTGACCAACGGCAGCTGTGAACACCTCGCAGCTGCTGGCGGTAGACCTGGTGCTGTCCGCCTTGGCGGCCGGCGCATGGATTGCCGCCGCCTGGTTGACAGCGTCCGTGAGGACGGACGCTTCAAGCACCGCTTCTCCGAACACCGACAGTAAACCGGACAAATCCCGCGGGATTGACCTGGCATTGCTGTTGGTGGGTGCAGCCGTCGCACTGACAGTGGGTCGGTACGCATTGCTTCCTGCTTTGGTGGCGGGCAGTTGGTGGTTTGCCAGCGAACGCATAACCATCAACGTGCCTCTGACCGCCATCCCCGCGGCTTGGGCCGCGACGGCCGGTGTTCCGTTCTTGCTGAGGAGGCGGAACACCGGCTCCAAACCCGTCACAGGAGACCCCGGGCGTCCGGGACGATCCCGCGAGTGGGCCGTTCTGGCCATGGTGGCAGCTGCCTCGTCAGCTGTGGCATCACTGGCACTAACGTTCATCCTTGGGCCGTTCCCGGCCCTCTGGAGCCTCGCGGTGCTGCTGTTCATGGTGGCCGCCAGTGTGCTGATCGCCAAGCTCTCCCTGTTTACGCCGCAACGCGTCGCCAGGGAAGGTGCGGCCGCTCGGGCAGCAGTGTCAGTTCGGGCGGGCGCGCCAGTCCGGGCAGGCCGCCGGGGCGGCGCCTCTCCCCTCGGCAGGCGGCCGACGGCGGCTGCTGCAGTTGCCGGGCTCATGATCTGTACCGCTTTGGGCTCGGGTGTCTTCGCCTGGCTTGGGAGCCGGTCCGCCGACGGCGCGACCATCGCTGCCGCCGTCGGGCATCATGGCGGCACTGGCGCACCGGTGACGGATCCGACGCCGGTGACCAGTCTGGTGGGCGACGCCCCCGCCGCCGCCGTGGTCCGGCACTACGAGCTGACGGCCAGGGTGGAACAGGTGACGCTGCCCTCCGGGCAGACCACGGAAGCCTGGACGTACGGCAGCCTGCCGGGCCCGCCATTGGAGGCTCAGCTGGGCGAAGTCATGGAGGTGGTGCTGAACAACCGGGACGTAACTGCCGGCGTGACGCTCCACTGGCACGGTTACGACGTCCCCAACGCCATGGATGGAGTCGCCGGCGCTACTCAGGACGCCGTGATGCCCGGGGAGTCCATGACGTATCGTTTCGCGGCCGCCCAAACGGGCACCTACTGGTATCACACCCATCAAGATTCGGCCGAGGGGGTTCGCAAGGGCCTCTACGGCACGTTCGTCGTGCACCACCCCGCTTCGCCCCGTGCTGACACGGACATTGTGGTGGCAGGGCACGACCTGAGCGGTCTGGGGTTGCTGGGCTCCTCAGACCGTGGCAGTGCCCACACGGCCGCCCCTGGCTCAAACGTGCGGGTGCGGCTTATCAACACCGATTCCGTGCAGCAGCGGTACCTGATCCAAGGCTCCGCCTTCAAAGCCGTGGCGGTTGATGGGACCGAAGTGAACCAGCCCCAGGACGTAACCGGCAAACTGCTGCGACTCGGAGCCGGCGGCCGGGTGGACATCGCCTTCACCATGCCAGCCACACCAGTGACCGTGCGCTCGGACACCGCGGCCAGTGCTGTAGTGGTCATTGCCCCGCCCGGTTCACCTGCCGCAGATGAGGCTGCCACGCCTGAAGACGTGGTCCCGGACAAAGCGCCGGCAGGCGTCTTCACCACCACACCCGTGCTCGACCTGTTGGAGTATGGCAAACCCAGGCCCGAGGAATTGGATGGTGGGGAAAAGGATGGTGGCGGGAAGGCGGCAAAGCGGCCCATCACCCGTGAGGAGGTGATGGTGTTGGACCGGCAGTTCCGCTTTGTAGACGGCATTCCCCGGTACGCCTTTACTGTGAACGGGGCTGCTTATCCGCTGGTTCCGTCCATTGAGGTAGCTAAGGGCGACACCGTGAAAGTGACGGTAGTAAACCGCACCTCCGAACCTCATCCGATGCACCCCCACGGTCATCATGTGCAAGTACTGAGCAGGAACGGCGTGACCCCAAGCGGATCACCGCTCATCCTGGACACCGTGGATGTGTTGCCGGGCGAAGTCTGGGAACTGCTGCTCCACGCCGACAACCCTGGAATCTGGATGGACCACTGCCACAACCTGGACCACGCGGCAGAGGGGATGATGATGCTGCTGAAGTACCAAGGCGTGTCGTCGCCGTTCGTGCACGGCGGCCATTCCCATAACCGTCCGGAGTGATGGACAGCTGAGGCTTGCGCCTCAGGCGACCATCCGGCTGGTGACTTCGATGGTGACGTGGTCCACCACGGCCCAGCCGTCGTCATCGCGGAGTTGGGCACTGGCGAACCGTTCGGCTGCGGCCAGGTCATCAAAGTCCTCGCGGCGAACGCGGCCTGAATCGGTATCCAGATACGTCACATGGAATTCGACGTCGCTGTTACGGTGCTGGTGGATGCTTAATGGAGCTGTTGTGTTTGCCATGTTTTAAGTGTGGATCGGGGCACTGACATTTTTTGAAGCATCCGTGGGCGTGTTCGGATTTCAAGGGGTCCCGACGGTCCCGGCCCTCCGCAGATACCGGGCCGAAACGTCGCGGACGGTTTCACTGAGCACGTCCAACACCCGGGATGCCGTCCTCCACCGCTGCCAGTAGAGCTGCACATCGAAAGGCCGGTCCGGGGCGAGTTCGATCAGCCGGCCGTCCGCTATATCCGGCCCGCATTGAACTTCCGGAATCAGCCCCCAGCCGAGGCCTAACCGGATCGCGTCGCCGAAGTCCTGGGAAGCGGGGACGTAATGGCGCGGTCCTTTCCGGCCCGGAACCGGGCGACCCTCAGCCGTGAACGCCCACTGCACGAAGGCCCACTGGTAGGTGTCTTTGCGGTCGAAGTCCACGGTGGTGGCCGCGTTGAGTGTTGCCCCATCAAAGCCCTTATCCAGCCCCGGGAACCAGCGCTCCACAAAGTGCGGGGCCGCGACGGCGCGGTACCGCATGACCCCGAGGCTTTCTACGCGGCACCCCTGCACGGGTTCGGGCGTGGCGGTGACGGCGGCCATGACCGTGCCTGAGCGAAGCAAGGAAGTGGAGTGTTGTTCGTCGTCGCGGTGGAGGTCGAAGGTGACGTTGAGGTCTCCGGGCACCTGGGCCAGCGCCTTAAGGAACCACACCGCCAGGGAATCCGCGTTGACCACGATCGGTACGGCAAGTTGCGCTGCGTCGGCACCCAACCCCAGTTCCCGCCCGGCATCGGCTTCGAGTTGCGCCACCTGCCTGGCCAGACGCAGCACAACCTCGCCGGCTTCGGTGGCCTGGGCAGGGTTGCTGCGTTGCAGCAGGACCCTGCCGGCCGACTGTTCGAGCGCCTTCAGCCGTTGTGAGACCGCCGACGGCGTGATGTGCAGCAGGCGGGCGGCAGCATCCAGTGTGCCCTCGGAGAGGACCGTGGCAAAGGTCAGCAGCTGTTCGGAGGGGAAATGGGACATAAGGAGATCTTACGTGGCGTGAGAATATTTAGCTGTTCTAAATACCTCTGGAAACGTAATTTCGAAGGGTGAACTCTATTGATTTCTTCCACTCAGCAGGCCTCGGCCTGGCCACCGGGCTCGCCCTCATCGTCGCCATCGGAGCACAGAACGCCTTTGTGCTCCGCCAGGGAATCCGGGGCGAGCACATCGTCCCTATTGTGGCTGTATGCGCGTTGTCCGACGCCGTCCTTATCGCGGCCGGAGTCCTTGGCACCGGCGCCCTTATTACGGCAGCTCCGGCCGCCGTCGTGATTCTTCGCTACGTGGGGGCCGCGTTCCTGGTGACATACGGCCTCATGGCAGCCCGCCGGGCGTTGCGTCCGCAGTCGCTGACAACGAGTGAAGGAGCAGCCAACGACGGCGGCGCGAAGCGCGGTCTCGCCGCGGCCGTCGCCACCGTCCTCGCCCTGACGTGGCTCAACCCGCACGTATACCTGGATATTGCCCTTCTCGGCTCCATAGCCAGTGCCCAAGGAGCTCAATTGCAGTGGTGGTTCGGGGCCGGCGCCATGCTGGGCAGCATCGTCTGGTTCTCATCACTGGGATTTGGCGCACGATTCCTCCGAAACTTCTTTGCCCGGCCCATGTCCTGGCGATTCCTGGACGGCGGGATCGCCGTGACCATGGTGGCGTTGGGAGCGGGGTTGGTGCTGGGGGCCTGAAGTGGCACAAGCACACCGCGGCGGCCACGCAGACCGCTCCCATGCGGCATCCAGAAAACTCCCAGTTTCTGGGAGCATCATGGATGTCATGAAAAAGAACGGTCCTGAAGCCAAGCTTCTTGTTGTCGACGACGAGCCCAACATCCGCGAGCTGCTGTCCACGTCGCTGCGTTTTGCGGGCTTCGAGGTCGTCGCGGCCGCCAATGGTCGCGAAGCCCTCGCAGCGGCCGACCTCCACTCACCGGATCTGGCAGTCCTCGATGTCATGCTGCCTGACATGGATGGCTTCACGGTGACGCGCCGCCTCCGTGCTGCCGGCAAGCACTTCCCCGTCCTGTTCCTCACGGCGAAGGACGATACCGAGGACAAAGTCACCGGCCTCACAGTCGGTGGCGACGACTACGTCACCAAACCCTTCAGCCTGGACGAAGTGGTGGCCCGCATCCGCGCCGTCCTTCGCCGTACGCAGCCACTTGAGGACGACGACGCCGTGATCCGCGTTGACGACCTTGAACTCGACGACGACGCCCATGAGGTCCGCCGTGGAGGCACGGTGATCGAGCTGTCCCCCACCGAGTTCAAGCTCCTGCGCTACCTCATGTTGAATCCCAACCGCGTGCTGTCCAAGGCCCAGATCCTGGACCACGTCTGGGAGTACGACTTCAACGGTGACGCCTCGATCGTGGAGTCGTACATTTCCTATCTGCGACGCAAGGTGGACATCGATCCCGATGCCGCGGCCCTCATCCAGACCAAGCGCGGCGTGGGCTACGTGCTGCGAACGGCAGAGAAGCGCTGACCCTTGCTGCTTCGCTGGAAATCGGCGTCCCTGCGGTCGCAACTCGTCGCCATCATTATGGGCTTGCTCCTGCTCGCCTTGGCTGCCACGGGTGCGGGAACGCTGACGCTCGTCAAGAGTTACCTGCAAGGCCAGGTGGACGACAAACTCAAGGCCGCCGTCGCCTTGGCGCAGGACCAGCAGTCCTTTGACAAGCTGGCGCAGCCCAACCCTACGGCTCCCACTGACTCCACAGTTCCCACGGACTACTCGCTGACGCTGTACGTACCCGGGCTGGAGCCCTATCCCTTCGGCGGTAGCCAGAGTGACCGTCCCGCGATCGCGAACATCACCGCAGCTGAAGCCAAGCTCCGCGGTAACTCCCCCTTCCAGGTCAGGGGCACCGCCGGTAGCAACTGGCGCGTGGTGGCCATTGGCGTCACTGCCAACGGCCAGAACGGCGTAGTGATCATTGGGCTGCCGCTCACGCCAGTGGACAAAGTGATGGAGCACGCAGTCCTGGTGGTAGTGGGCGTGGGCCTGTTGACCCTGGTGCTGGCTTTCTTCATCGCCACCTGGACTGTGGCACGTTCCTTCCGTCCGCTCGCCAAGGTGGAAAAGACGGCTGCGGCCATTGCTGCCGGTGACCTGTCCCGCCGCGTTGAAGTGGATAACCCTCACACCGAGGTCGGACGGCTGGGCGGCTCTTTGAATGCCATGCTTGCCCACATCGAGGCCTCTTTCGCTGCCCGTGCCGCGTCCGAAGGGCGCATGCGCCGCTTCGCGGCCGATGCCTCCCATGAGCTGCGCACGCCGTTGGTCACCATTCGCGGCTTCTCGGAGCTGTATCGTCACGGAGCCTTGGCCACCAAGGAGGACGTGGCCATGGCGATGGGCAGGATCGAAAGCGAAGCCAAGCGCATGGGTTCCATGGTGGAAGACCTCTTGATGCTGGCCCGCCTCGATGAGCAGCGCCCCCTTCAGCTCAAGCCCGTGGACCTGCAGCTCCTTGCACACGATGCTGTGGTGGATACCAAGGCCTCCTCCGGAGACCGGACCATCACGCTCACCGGACTGGACGGCAGCTCCCCCACTGCTGCGCCGGTCCAGGGTGACGAAGCCAAACTTCGGCAAGTCATCGGGAACTTGGTGGGAAATGCGCTGCGGTACACACCCGAGGGAAGCCCCATAGAACTCGCTGTCGGTGTTCGAAAGACCCCGACGGGTTCAGTTTCCGTCATCGAGATCCGCGATCACGGGCCGGGCATTCCGGAGACGGAAACCAACAAGATCTTTGAACGTTTCTACCGTGCGGATACCTCACGCACCAGGGAGACGGGCGGCAGCGGCCTCGGCCTTGCGATTGTTGCAGCGATTGTCGCCTCCCACGGCGGCACGGTCGACGTGGGAGAGACCGACGGCGGCGGCGCCACTTTGGTGGTCAGCCTTCCGTACCATGAGGAATCTGCGGCGCTGTTATCCACATAGCCCCGTTGTCCACATAGCGACGAACCGTTGTTCTGCGGTTGCGGGTGGCTGCTTAGGCTCGATGTTGTGGCCCACGCTTCCCACCGCAACACGCGGAACATCTTCGTCGAAAGGCATCACCCATGAGCGTCATCTCCGTCGATACCGAACTGCTCCAGCTCAAGTCGGCCAACGTCAAAGGAACTGTTGATCGGATCAGTTCTGATGTCCAGACCATGAGGCGAGGCTTGGAGGAACTTGAGGCGACCTGGCGGGGAACAGCTGCCACGAATTTTCAGGCGCTTGTTCTTGAATGGTCGCTGACGCAGAGCAAGGTTGAAGCCTCCTTGGCTTCCATCAACATGGCCTTGTCCTCAGCTGCCGCAAGCTATGTGGAAGTGGAGCAAGGTAACACCCAGCGCTTCACGTACTAGCTGAACCGTGCGCGGTTCTACCGCTCCATGAACTCCTGCGGGACGGCTGTCTTCCCCCTGTGCAGCCGCCTCGCAGGTCAGGAACAACTCGCATCCGGCGCTAATTCTCCGGCTTAATTCTCAACAGTCCCTTGATGGAACCGCAGCCGCCATTGACCGCGGTCCAGCAACCAGACAGAACTGCGGAGCGCCGAGCCGGTGTGCGCGAAGCTGCGGTAATTCAGCAAAATGGTGTTGTCGCTGAGCCGGTCCGCGCTGAGTAGTTCCAGTTCGGTGGGTTCGCCGGGGTCCTCTTCCAATGCCATCATCATGGCGTCCCGTGTCCAGAACCTGCCCGAGCTGCCAATCTCCGCGAAGTCCGGGTGGAGCAGCACGCCGATCCTGCCAATATCAGCCCTCACGTCAGGCTTGAGCAGTTCCCGCTCCAAAGCCAGGACTGTGTCCTCAGCCGACAGTTGCTGCGTGGAAGCGTCAACATCCAGTTCACTGAAAAGATCAGCTTGGCCAAACATGCCGGACTCGCCAAAGAGTGTCGGCTCAAAGTGCGGCCGGGAGCTGCGGTCAGCCTTCGGGGGTGCAGAACCGACGGCTGCCGGGGAGACTCCGGCGGCAGCGGTTGCCGGGACGGGCATGGACGAACGGGCCTGTACGCGCTCTTCCGCACGCGGCTGAGACTCAACATCCGCCTGTGCCTTGCCTTGCACCTGAGCCTTGGTCTGTGCCTGTGCCTGTGCCGTACCCTCCCCCTGCGCACCGGGGAACCCAGGGCCGGCCCTGTGCGCTACGCCCTGCTGGTAGGCCGTGGCAACTGCGCGAGCACGCTCGTCTGCGGCCTCGTTGAGGTCGTGGCCCGCGTGGCCCTTGACCCATTCGAAGGTGTATTTGCGGCCAACGATCGCTTGGTCAATGTCTTTGAGAAGGTCCACGTTCAGCACGGGCTTGCCGTCTGCCTTCCGCCAGCCCTTCCGTTTCCAACCCGGCATCCACTTGGTGATGCAGTTGATGACGTATTGGCTGTCGCAAAGGATCAGCAGCTCTTCCTGCGGCACGTGGGCCGTGGACCGGAACAGGTCCAGGACGGCCATCAGTTCACCCTGGTTGTTGGTACCGTGCGGCCAACCTCCTGCTCGCCAACAGGAGTCATCAACGTACCAGGCCCAACCGGCCGGCCCAGGATTACCGAGGGCGGAACCATCGGCGGCAGCAATAATCGTCATGGGTTAATCCTGCCAGACCACACCGACACTGAAACCGTGATAGTACCCAAGTGAGTCGTAGTAGATGCCGTTTTGAACACTCAATAGGGCATCTGCTGCTACCTACTTGGGTGACGCAGCCAGGGGTGCCGACGCAGAACGGCGGTCCCCACCACATGGTGAGGACCGCCGTCGTCATGCTGTTCAGCGTGAGGCTGGGCGCTGTATCGCTACAGCAGGGAGGCTTAGAAGCCGCCCATGCCGCCCATGTCGTCGCCGCCGGGAGCCGGAGCGTTCTTCTCCGGCTTGTCGGCAACTACGGCCTCGGTGGTCAGGAAGAGACCAGCGATGGAAGCAGCGTTCTGGAGAGCCGAGCGGGTGACCTTTACGGGGTCGTTGACGCCGGCAGCCAGAAGGTCTTCGTAGACACCCGTGGCAGCGTTCAGGCCGTGGCCGGAAGGCAGGCCGCGAACCTTGTCCACCACAACGCCCGGCTCGAGGCCGGCGTTGAAGGCGATCTGCTTCAGCGGTGCGTCGATGGCAACCTTGACGATGTTGGCACCGGTTGCCTCGTCACCCTGGAGGGTGAGGTTGGCGAATGCCTTGGCGCCAGCCTGGATGAGGGCAACGCCACCACCGGCAACGATGCCTTCTTCAACAGCAGCCTTTGCGTTGCGGACTGCGTCCTCAATGCGGTGCTTGCGTTCCTTGAGCTCAACTTCGGTTGCGGCACCGGCCTTGATGACTGCAACGCCGCCGGCCAGCTTGGCCAGGCGTTCCTGCAGCTTCTCGCGGTCGTAGTCGGAGTCGGAGTTCTCGATCTCGGCGCGGATCTGGGCCACGCGGCCTGCGATCTGCTCGGCGTCGCCGGCACCTTCAACGATGGTGGTCTCGTCCTTGGTGACAACAACCTTGCGGGCGGTGCCCAGGAGTTCCAGGCCAGCGTTTTCGAGCTTGAGGCCAACTTCTTCGGAGATGACCTGACCACCGGTGAGGATGGCGATGTCGGCAAGCTGTGCCTTGCGGCGGTCACCGAAGCCCGGAGCCTTGACGGCAACGGACTTGAAGGTGCCACGGATCTTGTTGACGATCAGGGTGGCCAGGGCCTCGCCCTCGATGTCTTCGGCGATGATCAGCAGCGGCTTGTTGGACTGCATGACCTTCTCCAGAACCGTGACGAGTTCCTTCACGTTGGAGATCTTGGAGTTGACGATCAGGATGTACGGGTCCTCGAGGACCGTTTCCTGGCGCTCTGCGTCGGTGACGAAGTAAGCCGAGATGTAGCCCTTGTCGAAGCGCATGCCTTCGGTGAGTTCGAGCTCCAGGCCGAAGGTGTTGGATTCCTCGACCGTGATGACGCCTTCCTTGCCCACCTTGTCCAGGGCTTCGGCGATGAGGCTGCCGATTTCCGGGTCGCCGGCGGAGATGGAAGCCGTAGCTGCGATCTCTTCCTTGGTTTCGATTTCCTTGGCGGAGGCCAGCAGTTCGCTGATGACTGCCTCAACAGCCTTCTCGATACCGCGCTTGAGGGACAGCGGGTCGGCGCCGGCGGCAACGTTGCGCAGGCCTTCCTTCACCAGTGCCTGGGCCAGTACGGTTGCAGTGGTGGTACCGTCGCCAGCGACGTCATCCGTCTTCTTGGCAACTTCCTTGACCAGTTCTGCACCGATCTTCTCGTAAGGATCGTCCAGTTCGATCTCCTTGGCGATGGAAACACCATCGTTGGTGATCGTGGGGGCGCCCCACTTCTTTTCGAGGACGACGTTGCGTCCACGCGGGCCGAGGGTGACCTTGACGGCGTCTGCGAGGATGTTCAGGCCCCGCTCGAGGCCGCGGCGAGCCTCTTCATCAAATGCAATGATCTTGGCCATAACGGCGGTAGTCCTTTCGGGACAGTCGTTAAGAAGGTACCTGTCAGATGGGGTGCCCGCGACGGACGGTCCTTTGCTTGCGGCCTCTGTATGCCCCGCGCTCCGGACCTCACCCCACCAAGGTGTTTCTTGATCCTCCGCCGGTCCAATGCCTGTCCGCCGCCGGGGTTAGCCGGGCCGGGTTTAGCAGTCGAACCATAGGAGTGCTAAATCAATAATTAGCACTCGACCGGGGAGAGTGCAAGCAGAGATGCCACTTTGCTCTACATACAAAGGGATTTCAGCCGAGGGCTGACGTGACGGGCACGGATCCAGGAGCGGAACTACGCGACGCGAACACCTTCGGCTTGTGGGCCTTTCTGCCCCTCCCCCAGTTCGAACTCAACCCGCTGACCTTCTTCGAGGGCGCGGAAGCCATCCATCTGGATGGCGGACCAGTGCACAAAGACGTCGTCGCCGGATTCATCCACAGTGATGAAGCCGTATCCTTTTTCGGCGTTGAACCATTTGACGGTTCCCAAAGCCATGATGCCCACACTTTCGCAGTAGCCAAGACCGGTAGCCGGGATCTCCGTACCGGAATTAATCCACTGTAACCATTGTCACTGGCACCGCGCTGCTGTGGATGGCCAAGGCACCGCTTTTGTTATTGAGGCTTAACCGAGTTGGGGAATTTCAGCTGCGGAAGGGGCCTGGAGCTTATTGGTAACCGGGCCCGGCCACAACCACCAGCGGCTGTTGAACCTCGGGCGTTTCCACGATGGTCTGGATGCCCAGTAGCGTACCCAAGGCCTCCGCGTTGGCCTTCTGCTCGGGCGCGTTGTAGAAGATTACGGACGTCTGCTGCGGCAGTCCGCCCCAGTTTCCTACCGTGCTCAGCGCCCAACCGTCGCCCTGGACGAGGCCTGCCACACGCCCTGCCAAGCCCGCAGTCCCCGCGCCGTTGTACACAGCCACCGGAGTGCTCTTATCCACCGGCGCGGACGACGGGGTAGCAGAAGGAGATTCCGACGGCGTCGGTTCGCTGCTGGGTTCGCTGGAAGCGGTAGGTGCGCTGCTGGATTCGGTGGGTTCAGCGGACGGCGCCGTAGATGTCTGCTGGGGTGCCGGCGTCGTGGTGTTCGACGAAGCGCTGGGTGCTACCAGCCCAAGGTTGGGGAGGATCAGGAAGGCCACCAGCCCAAGCACCAAGGCCACTGCCCCAACGGTCAGGACCGGCCACAGAGTGGGGCGTGCGGTCTCTTGGGCGTCGCGGTGAACGCCTTGACGGGACGTGTTCTGCGGAACCCGGTCGAATTCGTCCTTGGCATATTTGGTCATGGTGAAGCCGTGTCCTTGCTGGTTGCTGCTGACAGATCAGCCTGGCGATTTACGCGTCGGACCCCAAGCGACGTGCAGTCCTCGCGCGCTGGCGGGACGTACGTAGTCTACGCAATCTCTTGACGAGCATGGGATCGTGGGCCAACGCGTCCTCGGTATCAATGAGCGCGTTCAGGATCTGGTAATAGTGTGTGGCGGAGAGATCGAACAGCTCCCGGATAGCCTGTTCCTTGGCCCCGGCGTACTTCCACCATTGCCGCTCCAGCGCCAGCATCTGCTGGTCCCGTTCACTCAACGGAGAGTCACTACGGGTCTCGGCCGCGAGGTCCTCAAGGGCAAAGCCGGTGCTCTGCGACGCCATCGGTTCCGGTACTGGTTCTGCCACGGCACACTCCTTCGACGCTTGATGGGGGAAAATGTCCTACCCCCATGTTACGGGCGAATAACAACGGTGTCATTCGCAGGCGCGGCGCCGCGCGGGAGACAATGGCGTGGTGACTGGTGAGGATGCACTCTTTGATCTTGAACCTGCCGACGCAGCTGACCCGGGCTTCACCGCCCTCCTTGAGCTGTCCCTCGAGGAGCTGATGGCTCCCGACTGGGCAGATGCACTGCGCCCTGTTGAGGGCCAACTCCGGGAAGCCTTGGGTTATGTAGCCGGCCAAGCATCCAGCGGCACCCAGGTTCTACCTGCTGCCAAGAACCTGTTGCGCGCCTTCAATCAGCCTCTGGCCGACGTCAAAGTCTTGATTCTCGGCCAGGATCCGTACCCAACCCCGGGCCACGCCGTCGGGCTTTCCTTCGCCGTTTCCCGCCCAACCCGGCCCATCCCCCGAAGCCTCGCCAACATCTACCGTGAACTCCATGACGACCTCGGCCTGCCGCCACGTGTCCACGGCGACCTCAGTGCTTGGTCGGAGCAAGGCGTCCTGCTGCTGAACCGTGTCCTCAGCGTCGAAGCGGGGAACGCAGGCTCCCACCGCGGCAAGGGCTGGGAGGCCATCACGACGGCGGCCGTCACCGCCGTCGTAAACCGTACGGACGGCGCGGGGCGGCAAAGTCCGCTGGTCGCGATCCTGTGGGGCAAGGATGCCGAGGGCGTCGTGCCATTGCTCGGCGGGGCACCGTCCATCGTGTCCGTCCACCCGAGTCCGCTTTCGGCCTCGAGGGGCTTCTTCGGCTCAAAGCCTTTTAGCCGGACCAACGATCTCCTGGTGGGCTTGGGCGCGGACCCCATCAATTGGGAGTTACCTGTTCTGTAGCTTGCGACGAACTGTAACCTTCGACTCATACCCAGCTGGTGTGCAGGCAATTAGCTTAGGCTTACCTTCATGACTGCTCTCCCCGTCACTTCGTCCGCCTCACGCAAAACCCGTCCGCAGGTCAACCTGACCGTCCTGCGAAATGAACGCCTCTCACCGCATATGGTGCGGATTGTGGCTGGCGGACCCGGATTCAGCGACTACGAGAACAACGACTACGTGGACCGCTACGTCAAGATCGTCTTTCCGCAACCGGGCGTCGAGTACGAACTCCCGCTGGACCTGTGGGCCATCCGCGACACCATGCCCCGCGAGCAGTGGCCCCACACCCGCACGTACACCATCCGCTGGGTGGACTTGGAAGCGCAGGAACTGGCCATCGACTTTGTGGTGCACGGCGACGAAGGACTGGCGGGCCCTTGGGCAGCCGCTGCCAAACCAGGTGACTCGCTGATCTTCACGGGCCCGGGCGGCGCGTATAACCCCGCCCCCGCGGCCGATTGGTACCTGTTCGCCGGCGACGACGCCGCGATACCGGCCATTGCGGCCTGCGTTGAGGCCCTCGCTCCTGAAGCCCGGGGAACCGTCTTCCTCGAGGTGGATAACGAGGCCGACATTCTTCCGATTTCGGCGCCCGCCGGTGTGGAGCTGCATTGGCTCCTGCGCAAGGGCGTTCAAGCCGGGTCCAGCGAACTGCTTCTCGAAGCTCTCCGCACCACCGAATGGTTGCCCGGACGCGTGGACGTCTTCGCCCACGGCGAGCGAGGCTACATGAAGGGACTCCGCGAGATCTTTTTCGTGCAGCGCGGTTTGGAGCGTTCGCAGGTCTCACTGTCCGGCTACTGGGCGCAAGGTCGTGTGGAGGAAGTCTTCCAGGCAGAGAAGAAGCTCCCAGTGGGACAGATCTAGCCTCTCAGTCCTCAAAGCCGAACGGCGCCGCCTCATGGCGGCGCCGTTCGCTTTTGTCATTAGCGCCTGCGTACCCTGCGCCGTTCGTTGCTGGACAGGCCCTTCGTCAGCGGCCTGGCCAGGTTGTCGCCAAGCACGATGCCCGCGGCCACTCCCAGGACAATGGCACCGGCGTTGAGCATGCCACCTGCACCGAGCAGGATGTCGCCGCCTTCAACGGTGAGGGCATACATGGAACGGAAGATCGTCAGACCGGGCAACAGAATCAGAGCGGCGGGAACGGCCACTACAAGCTGGGGAGCACCCAGTTTGAGCGCCACCACCCGGCCCAACAAGCCGATAACCACGGCCGCGACGGCGGGCGACAAGCGGTCCCCGAGGCCGGCTTGACCCACCCCCCACAAGACGAAGAAGCCCACAATGCCGACTGCCGCCGTCGGGAGTAACAGCCGCATTTGCGTCTGCTCGGTGACGCCGATGGCGACCACCGCAATAGCAATAAGGACTGCTTGAATCCACAAGGGATACGCGTCGGGGAATGTTTGGGTAACGTCCAGAACGGCGCTTCCCATGAGCGTTCCGACCACGACGGCCACGCCGATACCCGCCACGATGGCACCGAAAGTGAGCAGCGTGGAGAGGAATCGGCCGGCTGCGGTCACCGGGAAGCCGTTGATTGCATCCTGCACCGAGGATACGAGCCGGCCTGTTGGGAGCAGCAGCAGGATTCCACCTGCCACCACAATGGATGGAGCGATTTCCACCCCCGCCCAACGCAGCATCAGCGCGATGAAGGTGACCAGGAACGAGCACGCCATGGTGTTGAAGAAATCAGCAGTCCGCCATCTGGCAAGCTGACGCGAGAGCAAGCTGATGAGGATGTTCGAAGCAAAAGCCACCGCGGACGCACCGATGCCACCACCCAGGACGCCCACGAACACTGCGGCGAAGATACCGAAGGCCATGGTGACCATCCACCTGGGGAAGGGCTTGGCGCTGCGGATGATCTCGTTCAACCTGCGCACGGCTTCGTCGCGGCCCACTCCCCCGGCCACGATGTCCGTGACCAGCTGGTGCACCTGCGCCAGGCCGGCGTAGTTATTGGTCCAGGAGCGCACCACGCGGAGCAGCGTGATGGGCGTCTGATCCTTCGGCGCGTAGTTGATGGCCACCGACTGATTGGTGATGTCCACTTCAACGTTCTTCAAGCCAAGAGCTGCCGTGACCGCAATCATGCTGGTCTCCACCTCAAGGGCACCTGCACCGTAACGGAACATGACCTCAGCAAGATGAAGGGCGAAGTCGATGGTCTTCCGCGCCGACGCATCAACACCCACCACTTGGATGGTGGGGTTGGCGTAAGGACTTCCGGCCAAGCGGTCCACGATGTTCATGGGTGCGGTAGGCGGGCTGTCGCCTTGAACCAAACGCATCAGCATGCGCTTGGCGTTGACGTTCTGCCGGACCTGGGACGGCCGCAACGGCTGGGTTTTGGGCAGCCCGTCGGTATGGGGCCTGTTGGCGGACCCGTCGGGGCGTTCAGTCACGCGGTGATCCTCCCTTGGCTTGTGTGATTAGCGATTCCTCCGGAATTTTCCTACTACCGGCAATTTCTCAAGTGGCAATCGTCCCAGAACTGTCTGGGCGGCCCCTGCGAGCTTCCTGACCGCGCGGTAGCCATGGAAGATGAGCGGGTTCACCGGCGCTACGAAGTCGCCCACCAACTGGACTACCTCGCCACCGAAGCCCTTCTTGAATTCGTACCCGCCGTGGCCGGTCTCATCTTGGCCCTGGATTCCGAACGTGCCGTAGAAGTTGTAGCGGGAGTACCCATTGTTCAGGGCGTGCAGCATCATTCCCCAGTAGAGGGAGGTCGCGCCGTTGAAGTAGATGTAGTCCTGCACCGTACCGCCGATGACGCACACCAGTTCGTCGCCGGAGCACGCAAAGTGGATGGCCGCCACCGTAGCCACGCCCACGGAATCGGGGAAGCGTTCAATGTCCTTGAGGCTGCGCTCGTAGCTGTCCACGAGGTCCTGGACCACTTTGACGCGGTTGGCCTTCTTCTTGCTGCCGGTCTCCTCGACCTCGCGCTTGAGCTCTGCCAGGGTCTTGGATTCGGCATCCAAGCGCTCCGTAATGGAGGCCCGGTATTCGGGAATGTTGATCTTGGCCATCATGAGCTTGGTGAACTCATCAGAGGTGTTCCGGAGGAGTTGCTCGTAGTACTCGCGTTCGCGGTACGTGAAGCCCTTCTCATCGCCAGCGGTGCTCAGCGCGTTGTAGAACTCGTCCAGTGTCTCCAGCGTGGCCTGTTCCAGGTAGACGCCGTTCTTTTCGGCTTTCCGGATGGCCTTGCGGGTGCGGTAGTTCATCCCCATGATCAGTTCTTCGGAGTCAGCGATCCCGTTGAGCTGCTTGATGAACATCCAGTTGATGTTGGCGAAGTTCATGTCGAAGCCCTGGTGCTTGAAGCCCAAGCCTTCGAGCTCCTTCAGCAACGGACGGTTGTCCTCAACTTCGGGGTGCTCAGCGCCTTCTTCGTCCCGCGCGATGTACCGGATGTTGGGAGAGATGCGCAGCTCGGCGGCCTTCTTCGAGGCCGCATGCTTTTTCAACTGCTCGACGACGAAGCTCACCACGGTGGGGTCGCTGTAGTCCATCAGGGGTCCCTTGGCGCAGTCGGCGGTTTTGTACCCCACACGGTTGGACGTGTACACGAGCTTTCCGGCCGCGATCAGGCTTCCGCCGCGCGTCACACCGAAGAGTTCAACCTCCTGGCCACGGGCACGCTGGAAGCGCGTGAGGTCCATGGACTGGATAAAGCTGCCTTGAGGGTGTCCCTTGGCGAACGTCTCGAAATCAGCGTCACTGAGAATCACGAATTCCATGTCGGTTCCAGCCTCAATCGGAGTCAAAGAAATTACCTCACCTAAAAGTAGATTTGCACCCGTTGGCGGCCGGGGCGGGCCTGAAGTTGGCGTGCTGGCTGCGAGTGGCCGTCAGTAGAACTGGCCGCCGGTACGCATGGTTTCGAGTCGACGGAAGATGCGTTCTGCACCCTTGAGCCACAGCTTGTGGCGGACAGGCCCCAGGACAAGGTCATAGCAACCCACGAAGTCCGTGACCGTCTTGGTGAAGCTGGTCTTGAACAATCCCATGCCGTAGAGAGGGTGGGTCTTGTCCTTGATCCTCGCAGCAGGGGGCGTGCCACAGAAGTCGTACTCCACACACCCGAGTTCCTGCATGCGCTGGATCGCCGCCCACTGTGCCAGATGGGAGTCGCCGTACTGCTTGCGGTTCTGGGTGGAGCCGCCGTCCTTGTACGTCGCTTTGGAGCCGTAATTGATGACGAAAGCACCAACACTGGGTGCGCCGTCCTCGTACACGAAGAAGAAATGCCCCTGGCCGCGGCTGCAGAATTCTTCCCAGAACCTGGAGTAGTACTCGTAGCTCCGCAGCGGCATGGCACCTTTAGCGTTTACGGTGTTCTGCATCAGGGCGTAGAGCTTGCGGTAGGTATCCTCGCCCGGCTCGGCCGGCAGGACCTCGCACCCCTCGCGCTCCGCCCTGCGGACCGCGTTGCGGGCACGCGAGGAAATGCTGCGGAGGACTTCATTTGGGGGCGCTGATATGTCCAGCAGCGCTGTGGAGTCGTTGGATTGGATATTTGGAGCTTTCACCAGACCCGCAGCCTTGAGCTGGGTAGTCGCCTCGGCGGACTCCACCACATCCGGCTCGATCTTGATGGTGAAGACGTTCATCTTCTTCTCGCGAGCCAGCGCGGCGACTGCTTTGAGTGCAGGCTGAATATCGCTGACATCTGCGAGGTCCGGCCCCTTGATCAGGTACCAGAGCCGACCCATCACGGGGAACTTCTTCTCCAGGAGCAGGTTGTAGCTGGAGTAATCAGCGGTCTCCACCACAAGACGGCGGACCAGCCAGCCGTTTCCGTCCTTGACTGCCGCGTAGGCGTCCGACTGCAGCATGTTGCCGCCGTTCGGATTCGCTGTGACGTGCTTGTCCCAGTTATCGATTTCCTCGGCGGTGGCAAAGCGGGCGGTAAATTCTCGCAAGGTGGCCGTGTCCAATCTCAGGGTTTTGGTGCAGTGTTCAAAAGCGTAGTGCGCATGCGGACATGCAGCCCCAAGTCTATCGGGGTATGTGGATATCCCCCGATTCTGCTGGTTACAAGGGCTCAGAGCCTGATCTGTTCTGCCTTCTCCAGCCTGATCGCCCGCGGTTCAATGCCGGATTCCCGTTGACCCCTGACAAGGCGGTCAGCATTGATGAGTCTGCCGAGGCTGAGCCCGGTGAGGTCCGCGATCTGACCGATGGGTACTTGGAACGTCCGGAATGGTCCAAGCGGCGGTGGCTCACCTTCAAGGAGCCGTTGGCTGATGGCCTTCTTTAGCTCCACTTTCCCCAGCATCGGCGACTGATCCAGGACAAAGCCGACAGCGGCCAGCTTGGCATCGTTGGTCCATGCCGCGATCTTCCAGAACTTTCGAGGGATCTGAACTCCCCTATACACAGGATCGTCATCCCTGAACACAGGTCCCGTGAAGACGCTCAGTTTTGCTTCGTGGGCGTCTGCATGACCCAGAACGTGATCTTCCAGCCCCACCCACAGCTCCTTGCCCTGATTGAAGTCATCAATCTGTGGTGCCGCGTTGGTATAGCTGAAGGTGTCCTGGTTGGCTTTCTTCGCCGTTGTTGCATCACCCCACACCGGATCCAAGCGGCGGACCAAGTGCCCGCGATCAAAGGCGTTGCCCTTGTACAGATCCTGGCCGGCCTGCTGCTCCCGGGGGATCCTGTCATCGAAATGCCACGAACCCTCGCGGGCCAGGGGTATCAGTTCCTTGCCGTTGATGTTCACACCCACAATCGCTGCGAGCTTCCGGGCAGCCCGGAAGCGAACAGAAAAGTGGGTGTAGTCCAAAAGTGTCGTAGTAGCCGACGGACTGGGCAGTTCAAGCCGTGTCCGCAAAAAGTCCCTGCTGTATCCCCCGGTCATGGATACAGCATTGCATCAGGGGCTGACAGTAATGCGGCGCCGAGCCCTTCGCTGCTCAAGAAGTGCCACCACGATGCCCGCCACTGGGCCGGCGACAGGGACTGCAAACGCCAATAGCGCCAACGCGAACCGAACTCCCGGCGAGAAGGACCCAGTGCGAAGTACCAGGATCAGGGCAGCCACAAACAGAAGCAGTGACACTGCCCCGGCCCCCGCTACCGCGGCCTCCCACGCCGTGGGAACAATGGGATTTAGTTGATCATTCATACGGTCCCCCAGAGACGGTTGTGAAGTCACAGCCTACAGAATCAGCATTCGACGACGTTGACGGCGAGGCCGCCCATCGCTGTTTCCTTGTACTTGGAGGACATGTCCTTGCCCGTTTCACGCATGGTCACGATCACCTCATCCAAAGACACCCGGTGCGTCCCGTCACCCCACAACGCCATCTTCGCGGCGTTGATCGCCTTCGCCGCCGCGATCGCGTTCCGCTCAATACACGGGATCTGCACCAAACCCCCGATCGGATCACACGTCAACCCCAGATTATGTTCCATCGCGATCTCCGCAGCGTTCTCCACCTGACCCGGCGAACCACCCATCACCTCAGCCAACCCCGCAGCAGCCATCGACGACGCCGAGCCCACCTCACCCTGGCACCCCACCTCAGCCCCCGAAATGGACGCCTGCTCCTTATACAACACACCCACCGCACCCGCGGCGAGCAGGAACTTCACCACCACATCGTCCTTATCGGCCTGGCTGGCCTTGTCCATGCCCGGCGCGTAATTCAACGCGTAATACAACACCGCAGGAATGATCCCCGCAGCACCATTGGTCGGCGCCGTCACCACCCGGCCACCCGAAGCGTTCTCCTCGTTCACCGCCAACGCGATCAGGTTCACCCACTCCTGCCAATACTTCGGATCATTCCGGTCCTTGTCCTCCTTCAGCAGCCGCTCCAACCAGTCAGGAGACCGACGCCGGACCTTCAACCCCCCGGGCAGCACACCCTCACGCTTCAACGACGTTTCAACACACGCCTCCATCACGGACCAGATATGCAAAAGACCCTCCCGGATCTCCTCCTCACTCCGGGACGCACGCTCATTGATGAACATGATGTCGCTGATCCCCAACCCCTTGGACGAACACCGGCCCATCAACTCCGCCGCCGTCCTGAACGGCAACGGCAACTCCGCTTTCGTCTCCTCCAACTCGGCCCGGGCAGCGTCCTCCTCACCCTCACGGACAATGAACCCGCCACCCACCGAAAAGAACGTCGCCTCCCGCAGCACATTGCCCTGGGCATCAGACACCTGGAACTTCATCCCATTGGTATGCCGCGGCAACACCGTCAACGGATGCAACACCATATCCTCCACCGCATACGGCAGCTCCACACCGTCCCCGGACGCACCACCCAGATTCAGCACACCCGTCTCCGCGATCGTCGCCAGCCGCTCCTCCACCTCGTCAGGCAGGATCAACTCGGGGTGAAAGCCCTCCAAGCCCAGCAGCGTGGCCGTCATAGTGCCGTGCCCACGACCCGTCGCAGCCAAAGAACCATACAGATCAACCCGCAGCGACGCCACAGAACCCAGGACACCGGCGTCCTTGAGTTCGCCAGCGAACACCGCCCCAGCCCGCATCGGCCCCACAGTATGAGAACTCGACGGGCCAATACCCACAGAGAACAGATCAAAAACACCAACAGCCATGGCTGGGATCCCTTAACAAAGCTTGAAAACGGTCCGGCAGATGGTCCTGCCGGAGGGTCGCCCCCACTTGTGGCGGCAGACGACCGAAGCACGACGCCGGATGGCCCCCAAAGGCGGCAACCCGGCGTCGCAATTTTATTCAGTTCTACAATCCCACGCTACGCCACAGTGGGCCGGTGGTGGTGGCCCGTCGGGGACGACGTCCTCCGCGGGCTCGGTCGTCCAATACGGGGCTAAGCTGCCGAACATGCCGGGCGCACGGCACATCCCGCAGCCAACCCCCGAATCGGACTGGCGATGGGAAGTTAGGAGAGGTCTCCGCCGTTCTTGGAGGCGTACTCCTCGGCTGAGAGCAGGGGGCCGTCGGACTCAGCGGCGACCTTGAACAACCAACCGGCGCCGTAAGGATCGTTGTTGATCAGGGCGGGGTCGGATACAACGGCGTCGTTGATCTCGGTGACCTCACCGGTGACCGGCGAGTACAGGTCCGATACCGACTTGGTGGATTCAACCTCGCCACAGGTCTCGCCTGCAGTAACAGTCGAACCGACCTCGGGAAGGTCAACGTACACAATGTCACCCAGTGCGTCGGTGGCGACCTCGGAGATACCAACGGACACTGAGTTCCCGTCCCCGCGAGAAACCCACTCGTGCTCGTCGGAGTACTGAAGTTCGGGCGCTACTTTGGGCATTCTGATTCCTTACTATGGTTGGTCAAAAACTATGGCTGGGATGGTGGGGCACCGAATTCCTCGGCGGGCGCACATGCGACCGAGCATGCAGAGGAGGTCGGACCCGCCGGCCGAAGGCGACTGACTCAGCGAACCCGCTTGTAGAACGGCAGTGCGACGACTTCGAACGGCTCACTCTTACCGCGCAGGTCGATGTCCAGTGCGGTACCAAGCTCTGAGTGTTCGACGTCGACATACGCCAACGCTACCGGGTAGCCGAGCGTGGGGCTGGGCTGACCGGAGGTGACTTCGCCAACCACGGCGCCGTCTTTGAGGACCGGGTAGTGGCCGCGACCGGCCCTGCGGCCCAGGCCTTTGAGGCCAACGAGCTTGCGTCCGCTGGTGGAGCCGGCACCGTCAGCTTTGAGGGCAGCGAGTGCGTCCTTGCCGACGAAGTCACCTTCCTTGGACAGTGCCACTACGGGTCCGAGTCCTGCCGCGAAGGGGTTGCCTTCACGGGAGAGTTCGTTGCCGTAGAGGGGCATCCCGGCTTCGAGACGCAGGGAGTCGCGTGAAGCCAGGCCGGCGGGGGTCAGTTCGCCTTCTTCAGCGGCGCCGGCGATGGCCTGCCAGAGGGCTGCAGCGGAGTCGTTGGCTACGAAGATCTCGAAGCCGTCTTCCCCGGTGTAACCGGTGCGGGCGAGCAGCAAGTCTTGCGTGCCGCCGTCGAACGTGAACGGTACTTCGACCGCCGCGTAGTACTTGAGTTCGGTGACCAGCGCATGCTGCTCGACGGGCACCAAGCGGAGGAGGATCGCTTCGGCGAGGGGACCCTGCACCGCGATCAGCGAGGTTTCAGCGGATGCGTCCTGGACCTCGACGTCGAACCCGGCCGCCCGCTCCAGTAACGCCGTGGCCACAACCTTCGCGTTGCCCGCGTTCGGGACCACCAGGAACTTCTCGGAGCCGCGGCGGTAGGTGATGAGGTCATCGATGATGCCGCCGTCTTCCTGGCAGATCAGCGAGTACTTTGCTTTACCGTCGGCCATGGCGGAGATCTTGCCCACCAAGGCGTAGTCGAGGAACGCGGCTGCCTCGGGACCGGTGACCCAGACTTCACCCATGTGGGAGAGGTCGAACAGGCCGGCGGACTTGCGGACTGCGTGGTGCTCGGCCAACTCGGACGAGTACTTGAGCGGCATCTGCCAGCCGCCGAAGTCGGTGAAGGACGCGCCGAGCTTCTTGTGCTCTTCGTAGAGAGCTGTGTAGTTCTCAGTCATTTTGTGGGACCGTCCTAGTTCTCGAAGTCTTCGATCGGCGGGCAGGAGCAGACCAGGTTGCGGTCTCCGGCTGCGCCGTCAATGCGGCCAACGGGCGGGAAGTACTTGTCCTGCTTGAGGTGGTGGACCGGGAAGGCGGCCTGCTCGCGCGGGTACGCACGGTCCCAGTCAGAACTTACGACGGCGGCGGCTGTGTGCGGCGCGCGGCGAAGCGGGGAATCCTGCACGGAGAAGTCACCGGCAGCAACCTGGTCGATTTCCTTGCGGATGGTGATCATGGCTTCGATGAAGCGGTCGATCTCCACGAGGTCTTCCGATTCGGTGGGCTCCACCATGAGCGTGCCCGCCACCGGGAAGGCCAGGGTAGGCGCGTGGAAGCCGAAGTCGATGAGGCGCTTGGCAACGTCCTCAGCGGTGACCCCGGTCTTTGCCGTCAGTTCACGCAGGTCCAGGATGCACTCGTGGGCCACGAGTCCGCCTTCGCCGGTGTACAGGACCGGGAAGTGGTCGTTGAGGCGGGATGCGATGTAGTTCGCGGCAAGCAGCGCGGACTTGGTTGCCTCGGTGAGTCCCTGGCCGCCCATGAGCTTCACGTAAGCCCAGGAGATTGGAAGGACACCGGCGGAACCGAAACGGGAAGCCGAAATCGGGACGTCGTTGCCTTCGGTCCAGGAGGCTGCATCGCCGGGCATGAACGGTGCGAGGTGTGCCTTTGCAGCTACGGGGCCAACGCCGGGTCCGCCGCCGCCGTGGGGGATGCAGAAGGTCTTGTGCAGGTTCAGGTGGGACACGTCGCCGCCGAACTTGCCCGGCTGGGCCAAGCCAACCAGTGCGTTGAGGTTGGCGCCGTCGATGTACACCTGGCCGCCGGCCTCGTGGATGGCGTCGCAGACTTCCCGGACGTCGGCGTCGTACACACCGTGCGTGGACGGGTAGGTGATCATGATGGCCGAGAGGGCGTCCCGGTTAGCTTCGATCTTGTTCTTGAGGTCAACGTGATCGATGGTGCCATCGGGTGCCGTGGCAACCACAACCACCTTCATGCCGGCCAGGACTGCCGACGCTGCGTTGGTGCCGTGGGCTGAGGCGGGGATGAGGCAGACGTTGCGCTGTTCGTCGCCACGGGACAGGTGATAGCCGCGGATGGCCAGCAGTCCGGCGAGCTCACCTTGGGAACCGGCGTTCGGCTGGATGGAGACTTGGTCGTAGCCGGTGATTTCGGTCAGCTGTGCTTCGAGGTCGGTGATGAGTTCACGCCAGCCCTCAGTCTGGGAATCCGGAGCGAACGGGTGGATGGAGGCGAACTCCGGCCAGGAGATGGCTTCCATCTCGGCTGTGGCGTTCAGCTTCATGGTGCACGATCCCAGCGGGATCATGGTGCGATCCAGCGCGAGGTCGCGGTCCGAGAGCTTGCGGATGTAGCGCAGGAGCTGGGTTTCGGAGCGGTGCGTGTTGAACACGGGGTGCTGCATGAAGTCGCTCGTACGCTCAACGGAACCTTCAAGCGCAAAGCCTTCAGCGGCTTCAGTGACCGAAGCGCCGAAGACATCAAGGAGACCGCCGACAATTTCAGATGTAGTGGTCTCATCGACGGAAATTCCCAGAGTGTCAGCGTCGATGCCGCGCAGGTTGATGCCCTTGGCCTCCGCTGCGGCGATGATCTCGGCAGCCTTACCGGGGACGCGGACGGTGATGGTGTCGAAGAAGGAACCGTGAAGGACCTCGACGCCGGCAGCCTTCAGGGACGCTGCAAGGGTACGGGCGTGACCGTGAGCGGTTTCGGCGATCGCCTTCAAGCCCTCGGGGCCGTGGTAGACGGCATACATTGAGGCCACGATGGCGAGCAGCGCTTGCGCGGTACAGATGTTGGACGTGGCCTTCTCGCGGCGGATGTGCTGCTCGCGGGTCTGCAGCGCCAAGCGGTAGGCGGGGACACCGGCGTCGTCCTTGGAAACGCCCACCAGACGGCCGGGCATGGAACGCTCCAGGCCCTTTTGGACGGCCATGTACGCGGCGTGCGGGCCGCCGAAGAAGAGCGGAACACCCAGGCGCTGTGCGGAACCAACGGCGATGTCGGCGCCCTGCTCACCTGGAGGGGTGATGAGGGTCAGTGAGAGGAGGTCGGCAGCGACGGTCACCAGCGCGCCGCGTTCCTTGGCGTCAGCGATCACGGCGGAGTGGTCGAACACGCGGCCGGACACGCCGGGCTGCTGGAGGACGACGCCGTTGATGGCACCTTCCGGGAGGCCAAGGGAAAGGTCAGCGACCTCAACCTCGAAGCCGAGCGCTTCGGCGCGGCCCTTGACGATGGCGATGGTCTGCGGGAGGCAGTCTGCGTCGAGGACGGTCTTGCCATCCTGAACGGCCTTGTTCTTGTTGGCGCGGCGCATCATGAGGACGGCCTCGGCCACAGCCGTTGCTTCGTCCAGGAGCGAGGCGTTGGCGATCGGCAGGCCCACCAGGTCCTGGACCATGGTCTGGAAATTGAGCAGCGCTTCGAGGCGGCCCTGCGAGATTTCCGGCTGGTAGGGGGTGTAGGCGGTGTACCAGGCTGGGGACTCGAGGATGTTGCGGCGGATCACCGGCGGCGTCACGGTGTCGTAGTAGCCCTGGCCGATCATCTGAACGGCGGTCTTGTTCTTGGAAGCGAGCTTGCGCAGCTCAGCCAGAACTTCAACTTCACTCAGTGCGTTCTGAAGGGTGAGGGCGACATCCTGGCGGATGTCGTTCGGGACGGCGGTGTCGACCAGCGAATCGACGGTGTCGTAGCCGACGGACTTGAGCATGGTCTCAATGTCGGCCTGGCGGCGGGCGCCGATATGCCGATCGACGAAGGTGGTGGAGGCAGAACTAACCGTCACGAAGGAACTCCATTACTTGGGCAGCGTTTGGGTACGCCACAGCGGCTGGGTTCCTCCCCGCTCTGTATTGGACCTGAGAGTTTCCGCGCGTTGCGTGAACAACCATCGCTTGCACCGTCGGTGAGCACAGCACTTTCACCCTGAGGTGGGTTCCGTGCCTGCTGCTTTCCAGAGTTGCCTCGCCGCGGCGGTGCGTGGGCCTGAGAGATTCCTGGGGAGGGTTTGCTCCTACGGCGCCTGCATCACTTGCTTGCAGGACTCTCCCGCCGCAGATCAAAGGCATGTTCAGTTGTGTGTGGGCACCGCGTTGGGCACGCCACAAGGGTTAATTGTCCTACGTCCGGGGCGCTGCAGCAAATGGATGAATCGCTACTTCCGTAGCCGCTCGAGGACTCCCAGCAGGATTTCGACGTCGGCCTCCCGCCCGGCGTTTCCGCCCTCCTGCCCGCCTTCAAAAATCGCATTGAAATAGAGGCCGTCGCCCATGTAACTCACAGCTTTGGCAACCTCGGGTCCAACATCCTCCGCCAGCACGTCCAGCCACCGTTGCTGGATAGCAGCAAACCTGCGGCGGGTTTCCTCGTGAGCCACCTCAGCCAGCCTGGTAGCGGCGACGAAGGCCCGATCCATGGGCGTATCTGCCCAGAGCGAGGACCTGATGAAGTAGGCAGCCGAACCATCCGGTGCTGCCTTCATCAGTTCGGTATCTTCATCGGCGAGCAGGTCCAGGCGCTCCAAAAGGGCCGTGGTCAGCGCTTCCTTATTGGGAAAGTGGTACAGCAGCCCACCTTTGGACACCCCTGCGCGCTTGGCAACCGCATCGAGAGTGGCAGCCCGCTCCCCTACCTCAATAAGGAGGGCTTCGTAGGCATCCAGGACGGCATCCCGGGCAACTGGTTTTCGTGGCATAGGTACATCATTCCCTAAAGGCTTGGGGGGTTCCATTTGAAACTGTACCGTCTGGACGGTACAGTAAGTGACATGTACTCGCCGTCCTCAACCCAAGCACCCCGTTCCGCTCGTCCCGTTAAGGGCCAGGCAGCACCGTGGCGCGATTGGACGGCTCTGGCGCTCCTGATGTTCCCGGTGCTGCTGGTGGCCGTCGACAACACCGCGCTCACCTTTGCCCTGCCCGAGATTGCCCGATCCCTGGAGGTTGGCGGCGTCCAACTTCTCTGGATCGTGGACGCCTATCCCCTGGTACTGGCTGCGCTGCTGGTTTCCATGGGTAACCTGGGCGACAGGATCGGACGACGCCGGTTGCTGCTGATCGGCAGCACAGGCTTCGCTGCAGTGTCGGCCGCTACGGCATTCGCCCCGACCGCGGAATGGCTAATTGCCGGACGCGCCGGCCTTGGCGTCTTCGGCGCCATGCTGATGCCCTCCACGCTCTCCCTGATCCGGAACATCTTTACCGACCCGAACCGTCGCCGGCTCGCGATCGCTGTCTGGGCTGCCGGCTTCTCCGGCGGTGCCGCCCTCGGTCCGATCTTCGGCGGTTGGCTGGTTGAACACTTCTGGTGGGGTGCCGTCTTCCTTGTGGCAGCTTTCCTGCTCCTCCCGCTCCTGGCTTTCGGCCGGGTCCTGATTCCGGAGTCCAGGGACTCCAACCCGGGACGCGTGGACGTGCCGAGCATCGTCCTGTCCGTTGTCACCATGGCTCCATTTGTTTACGGCATCAAGGAATTCGCGGTGCATGGCTTCGGAGCCTCTGCAGCAGCCTTCATGGGCTTCGGCGTGGTGATGGGCATCCTGTTCGTTCGCCGCCAGCAGCGGATCGAGAGCCCCATGCTCGATGTCGCCTTGTTCAAGAACAAGGTGTTCAGCACAGCCATCGTGGCCAATGTGCTGTCCCTCTTCTCCATGACCGGATTCATCTACTTCTTCGCCCAGCACCTGCAGCTGGTTGAAGGTCAGTCCCCCATGGAGGCAGGCATCGCGATGATCCCCGCCCTCCTGGCTACGGTCATCGCCGGCCTGCTGGTGGTACCGCTGGTCAAGCGCGTGCGGCCAGGGTCTGTTGTGGCTGCCGGGCTGACGCTGAGCGCCGTGGGTTATCTGATCGTCGTAGTGGGCGATCACGGCAGCGGGCCCGTGTTCCTGTTGTCGGCCCTGACCGTCCTGGCTGTTGGTGTGGGTGCCGCGGAGACCATCTCCAATGACCTCATCCTGGCTTCAGTGCCGGCAGACAAGTCCGGAGCGGCCTCGGCCATCTCCGAGACCGGCTACGAGCTGGGATCGCTCCTGGGAACCGCTGTACTCGGCTCCATCCTCACGGCGTCCTACCAGCACAACCTGATCATTCCGGACGGCATCTCGGAGCAGGCTGCCGGGAATTCCACGGAAACGCTGGCCGGCGCTGTTGATGCGGCGGCCGCACTTCCGGCCCCGTTGTCAGAGGCATTGACACATGCCGCCCGGACAGCTTTCGAGTCCGGTGTTCACATCACTGCGGCGATTGGGCTGGTACTGATGGCTGGTGCGGCAGTGCTCGCCGCCGTCGTGCTCCGGCGTGTGCCGAAGGCGCAGTAAAGGCACAGCGCCGACTGAAGCTAGACAGCTTCGGTCGGCGCTGCTTTTTGTCTACGCCGGCTGTCAGTCCGCACTGCTGTTCTTCGGCTCCAAGAAGTTCCGGGCTGCGGCCACCCCGGCTTCGAGGTCCCCGATACCCGGACCACAAATAGCCCCGAGTACTTCCACAGTGATGTTGGCCCCTTCACTGATGGCTGCCATCAGGTCCGCGGGTGCGGGAATGTGACGCGTGCCTGACCTTCGGCTGGCGTCACCGATCCAGTCAACAATCTCCTCGGCAAGGGCCTCGTCGGATTTCATCGGGAAGCCGACTGAAAGGAAGCCGTCCGCGTGGTCGTATTCGGCGCGGGCCCAGGATCCTCCTTCAAACCCAAAGACGAAACCGATCGGAACGCCCTCCCGCGGAAGGCCAGCGTTCCACCAGTCCGGGGTTTTGGCCAGCAAGTTCATTTCGACGTCCGAGTCCCCGCCGGTGCCGCTGAGCACGTTTTCGCTGGCCTCGTGGTCGTGGCCGTAGAGCAATGCCCTTTGGTCATCGAGGACGTCCATGGCCACCCAGTTGCCTCCGCCGTCGTCATGATACATATGGTTCTGGGAGCCGTTGCAGGAGTCACCGTACCCAAGGGCCGTCTTAACGGCCGACACTACTGCCCACCGACGGGCCAACGATTTCGGGGTAGGGATTTCCATGCCGATCAACCCATCGCGAACTCCCCAGCAGAATCGGTCAGAGGCGGCGTAAATACTGACAAGCTTCTTCCCTGCTGTCTCTACTCGGGCACCTACCGGCAACGTCAAGGCTCGAGCCAAATTTCCCCTGCGCCTGATAACGTCGTGCACGGGCAACACTTCCTGATCTGCAGCTGCCCCTGGTCCCACTACCCAGCCCGAATCATTTGGCTCTGTGGGTTCCTCCCGCCTTAGGGTGACTCGCGGCATGTCCAATGCCGACGGGGACACACGTAACGTCTGCCCCAACTTCACAGGCGACCAGGCCGTCTCACTCACGGACTTGCTCCACGTCGACTGAACTGCCAACAACGTAGCGGCGTAGCTCAGATCCCAGGTAGAAGACTCAAGACCCGGGCCGGAAAGGTCCACAGCGCTGACACGGAAACTCTTTCGGGCGGTCTGGTGCAGATTGAAGTACCAGGAGCCGTGTGAATACCGGAGACCATCGACCAGATCCTTTGGATCAGCCATGGAAACCGCTCCTAGAATGACCTCCACGGCAGAACCGCAGTCCTCCCGGGCCAGACCTTCCACCGTGATCGCACCAACCTGCACCCTGAATGTGGAGAGACCCGACGGCGGCTCCGGAATCGGCGTCAAAGGTGCTGCCCTTTTCCTGAAGATCACGTCAACCTGTCCTTTCCTCACTTCGTGTTCTTAGTCGGTAGTTAAGTAGCGGGGAAAGACGGATCGTGATGCAAAGACGCACATCGACTGAAGCTAGACAGCTTCGGTCGGCGCTGCTTTTTTGTCTACGCCGGCCGTCAGTCCATCAATTCTGTCGAGGGCGTCGCTGAGTCGGGTGACTGTATTCCATAGTTCTGGATGCTGTTTCCTAATTTCCTCCAGTGCGGTGCCCGCGGAGGTCAGGGATGCGAGGTCGAAGCTCACGTTGGTTCGTGCTCCGGCTATGGCTGCGCGGAGGGCTCCGAACCCGACCACGACATCCGCAATAAGCGCAGGATTGCCGTTGGAAGCGAGCCAGCCGAGATCTTCAATGGCGTCGATGGCCCGCTCCCCCAGAACCGCTGATGCCTTGGCAGCATGGACGGACGCTTGATGTATTGCTTCGTCGCGTTCCGGACCGGGGTCGAGACGGAAGGCAGCGCCGAAGGCGTTGGAGGCGGACGCGTCGTCGTCGGCTAGTTGAAGGGCAATTCGTCGGAGTTCGTGCGCCCGGGAGTGGATGCCGTTCAGCTGTTCGCGCTGGGCCTCCTCAGCCTCGGTATATCCGGCCACCATGGACGTCAACGAGGCCGCGATGGAGAGCATGACCCCGGTCCCTGCACCCCCGCCCGGCGATCCGGTGGACTCCGCCAAGGCTTTGGTCCACTCATCAACTGTGGATATCTGCGTCGTGACTGATTCAGAATCGTTCATGCCATCCAGTGTGCCGGGGCTTCCCCGCCTTTGCAGCTTCGGGCTGGATACACTGGCCAGACCTAGGCGTCGAATGAAAAGGGCAGACTCATGACCATTGACCTCAAAGAGCTTTACAAGGACCTGCACTCCCATCCTGAGTTGTCCTTCCAAGAGACCCGAACTGCCGGGATCGCCGCGGGTTACCTCGAAGAACTTGGCTTCACCGTTCATCGCAACATCGGAAAGACCGGGGTTGTTGGCGTTCTGGACAATGGGCCCGGACCGGCGGTGATGCTCAGGGCAGACATGGACGGCTTGCCCGTAAAGGAAGCAACGGGCCTGGAGTACGCAAGCACGGCGATGGGTGTTGATCACGAAGGCAAGGACATGCCGGTCATGCACGCTTGCGGCCATGACGTGCACGTGACCTGCCTTGTTGGCGCGGTGGAGGTTCTGGCCGCGCAACGTGATGAGTGGCAAGGCACACTGATCGCCGTGTTCCAGCCGGCCGAGGAATGGGGCGGCGGGGCGGAAACCATGGTGGCCGATGGCTTGTACGACACTGTGCCGAAACCGGACGTCGTCCTGGGCCAACATGTGGCCCCCTTCCCCGCCGGATGGTTCGGTGTCCGTCCCGGCGTCACCATGGCGTCCGCCGATTCGCTCAACATCACCTTGCATGGTCGGGGCGGGCACGGATCACGCCCCGAGACCACTGTTGATCCGGTGCTGATGGCGGCTGCAACCACTGTCCGGCTCCAGGGAATTGTGTCGCGTGAGCTCGCCGCCAGTGACTCCGCGGTGGTGACAGTTGGGCAGATTCACTCCGGGACCAAGAACAACATCATTCCGGAAACGGCAACGTTGGGCCTCAGCGTCCGGTCATTCAGCGATGCCACCAGGGATAAGATCCTCGGTTCAATTGAGCGCATTGCCCAGGGCGAAGCCACAGCATCAGGTGCTCCCAAGGAACCGGAGATTCATTTCGAAGAGCACTTCCCGCTGACCGTCAACGATGCAGCTGCCACTGCGAGGGTGTCGGCAGCTTTCACGGCAAAATTTGGCGAAACGCAGATCATCGACCCCGGTCCCGTGTCCGGCAGCGAAGACGTTGGAGCCTTGGCGAAAGCTGCCGGCGCTCCCCTGGTTTTCTGGTTCCTGGGAGGGGCCGAGCCTTCCTTGTTCAAGGAGTGGGCAACAACGGGTCGCCTTCCCGAGGACATTCCGTCGAATCACTCGCCCTACTTTGCGCCCATAATCCAGCCGACGCTGGCACGCGGAACTGAAGCTCTGGTGACGGCTGCGCGGGAATTCTTGGCCGCTGAGTCGTAGGGCCCAGCCTTCTGCAGCAAGGCCGCAAAAGGTAAGGCGCTGCGAGCGCAGCGCCTTACCTTTGCTTAATTCTTAAATCAGTCCAGCTTCTTCGATCGGGTTAGGGGATCCCTAGACTTTCTCGTGGATGCGGTGGATCCTCGGTTCGGAAACCTCGGATTCCCTGCGACGGCGGGCCAGGAAGGTAAATAGCGTTCCTTCCGTCCGTGGACGGCTCTGTGCAGGTTCCTGGTCCTTGGGTGCCTCAGACGTGCGTGCTTCAGGCTTGCGCACGGAGTCCTTCTTCGTGCGCCGCTCGAAGTCGTCATAGTACGCGTAGCACATGACCAACCTCCTTAGTGGCTGTCCCTTAATCGTCCTCCCGTCAAAGCGACAAGTCGACTGTTTTCGCCAGCCTTCAGCTGTATCGGCGCTGAGTTGTACTGGCGCGCGCCCAACGAGCTCATCGAACGAATACTCTCCGGCATGACCGGCACTCCTGCGTATGTCCGCAACGCGAAGATGGAGGTCGAGTCCACCCGCTGGGCACGCCATAACGTCCATTTCCACAGGACCGCCAGGAAGACGTTGCGAAACGCGTTGGCGGGAGAAATCGAACTCACCGGGTTCCTGGCCAGCTGGACGGCAGCCCATGCGTCGCCTCACGGCGCTGAGCTGCGGTCCGGCGAGCCCCTAACGTGACACGGTTGAAGACCGCGCTGCTTCCACGGCAAGCCTCGTCTCCTCGGCGATGAGGTCGGCATTGATAGCTGCCCCGGCCATGACACCTGCGGCTGCGGAGGCCATGACCTGTCCCATGAGGTCGGTGACGTTTCCGGCAGCGTAGACACCCGGCACTGACGTTGCACCGCCCATGGGATTGACTTCAACGTGGCTTCCAACCCCCATGGGGTGCTCCACCGAGGGAACGCCCAGGGATTCCAGCACGCCGCTCCGTGCCTCCATGCGGGAGCCAGTGACGACGGCTTCCACAGGAATCACAGTGCCGGAGGCCAGCACAACACCGGTCAGGACGTCATGAGTGACTTCCAATGCTTGGACACGCCCGTCCACGACGGTGATGGAACGGGCAGCCAACTGCTGCCACTGTTCGTCCGTCGGTTCCACCACGTCATTCAGGAACAACGTGATGTCGGAGCTCCATTGGCGGAACAGCATCGCCTGATGCAACGCCATTGGTCCCGAGCCTATGATGCCGATCTGCTTTCTCCGCACTTCCCAGCCGTGGCAATAGGGGCAGTGCAGGACGTCTTTGCCCCACCGTTCACCAAGACCTTGAACGTCCGGCAGCAGGTCCACCAGTCCGGTGGTGACCAGCAAGCGCCGCGCTCTCGCCGTTTGGCCGTCGGCCAGGTCCACCTCAAAGGCGAGCACGGAACCCTCCGTGAGGCCCGTCGTCGAACGCGCCGTAACGGCGACGCCCTCCACAATGGCTGCCCCATACTGGTTCGCCTCCGCGCGTCCGAGTGCCAGCAGTTCCTTGGGATTGATCCCGTCCCGCGACAGGAAGCCATGCACGCCTGCGGCAGGAGCATTCCGCGGCTCCCCGGCATCGATGACCAGGACGGATCTCAAGGCCCGTCCCAGCGTGACCGCAGCACTTAACCCAGCTGCGCCACCACCGACAACAACGACGTCGTATTCCGCGCCCATCCGGTTGTTCACTGATTCTTGACTCACTGTACCTCCACGCATATCTGGCGGCGTTGCGCCGCTCATTCCATGGTTGGGCAGAGTCCAGCAGATCAGCAAGGAAGTTTGCCAATATGGCAAGCTGGATACATGACAACCGACTTCAGCACAATGCTTGACGCCGTGGGGCCAAGGCTCCGTGCCATGCGAACCCAACGCAACGTGACCCTTGCAGAGGCCTCGGAAGCGACAGGGATTTCCGTCAGCACGCTCTCAAGGCTGGAATCAGGTCAGCGCAAACCAACGCTCGAACTACTCCTCCCCATAGCCCGGCTGCACCAAGTCCCCCTCGAAGAGTTGATCGATGCCCCGGAAACCGGCGACCCGCGAATCCACCTCAAGCCACACATCCACGAATGGGGAACTGCCGTTCCCCTGACGCGCCGCCCCGGCGGAATCCAGGCCTTCAAAATGGTCCTCAAGGGCGGCTCAGGCAGGCAGACTCCAACGCCGCAATCACACGAGGGCTACGACTGGGTGTATGTCCTCAACGGCAAGCTGCGGCTGGTCCTGGGCGAGAACGACTTTGTCCTGAAACCGGGCGAGGTGGCGGAGTTTGATACCCGGACGCCCCACTGGTTCGCGAGTGCCACGTCAGACCCGGTGGAGCTTCTAACCCTCTTCGGGCAGCAGGGCGAACGCCTCCACGTGCGGGCACGGCCCAAGCGCTGACGCTACGAAGCCAACCATTCACGCGCGTTCCGACGCGAGCTGCCTGACTCAACACCAGGGTCAGGCAGGTTGATCTCGGCCCACACTTCATCGAGGGAAAGTCCGAGGACATCGGCAATTGCAGCAACAGTTGGGAAAGCGGGCGTCGCCACCCGGCCGGACTCGATCTTACGAAGCGTTTCGGGTGAGACCCGGGCGTCGAGGGCGGTCTCCAGCATGGAGCGGTCACCCCGGGCACGACGCAACAGAGCACCGAGACGCTGTCCGCGCTCGGCCTCTGCGGGTGTAAGTGGCAACCTGACCATGGCTCCAATTGTAATACCGGGATAATATGGCCGGGATAGTTATTGGTTGTTACTAGAAAGGCCCCGAATGATTGAGATCCTGAGCCGCGCAGAACTCGGCCGTGCCAAGGAAGCTGGCGCCCTGGTCGCCAACATTCTGCACACCCTGAAGGGCCGCGTAACTGTGGGCACAAACCTTCTGGACATAGACCGGTGGGCAAAGAGCATGATCCTCGAAGCCGGCGGTGTCTCCTGTTACGTCGACTACGCCCCTTCCTTCGGACGCGGGCCATTCGGCCACTACATCTGCACCGGCGTCAACGACGCCGTCCTGCACGGATTGCCCAGGGACTACACCTTGGCCGACGGCGATCTGCTGACCCTGGACCTGGCTGTCTTGAAAGACGGAATCGCAGCAGACTCGGCCATCAGCTTCATCGTGGGCGAGTCTAAGCCGGCGGAGAGTGTCGCGATGATCGATACGACCGAACGAGCATTGCGCGCAGGCATAGAGGCCGCCCGGCCCGGCGCCCGCATCGGCGACCTCTCCTACGCCATCGGCTCGGTCCTCAGCGATGCCGGCTACCCCGTCAACACCGAGTTCGGAGGCCACGGTATCGGCTCCACCATGCATCAGGATCCGCACGTCCCGAACATGGGACGCCCCGGCCGCGGTTACAAGCTGCGCCCGGGACTGCTGCTCGCCCTGGAGCCCTGGGTCATGGCCGATACCGCCCAGCTTGTCACCGACGCCGACGGCTGGACGCTCCGTAGCGTCACAGGTTGCCGGACGGCCCACAGTGAGCACACCATTGCCATCACCAATGACGGCGCCGAAATTCTGACCCTGCCCACGCTGGCTGGCTAGACGCGGACCAAGGTTAAACCTCCGCCATGCGCCGTTGATGCTGGTCCCCGGGCCGAAACTCCGCATCTTCCGGAGGGTAAGGCTCCGGCAGCTGAACCGACGAGTTAGCCACATCCGCAGCAAACTCACTCGACGTAGCTACAGACGGCGTGGGTGGTGACGGCTTGGCCCGGACATACCCCGGCGGCGCCGGTGCGGTGGAACTGTACGTGTGCCCTGTGGGTGTGCTGATTTCCACTGTGTGAATACCCTGCCCATCCGTTTTCACGGTTTTGCTGTTCCAGCCGGGTTTTTCTTTGGTGTGGTTGCAGGCTTCGCAGAGCCCGGCACCGTTCTCCACAGTGGTGGCCCCGCCGGTATGCCAGGGGATGATGTGGTCGATATGCCGGATGGGCGCGTCGCAGTACGGGGTGCGGCAGGTGTCGTCCCGGGTTTCAATGAACCGTCTGAGCCGTGGCGGGAAGAACCGGGCTTTGGAGTCCATGGCCAGCAGCTCACCGGTGCCCGGGGCGGTGTAGAGCCGGCGGAGTAGTACCTTGAAGTCGAAGCGATCCGACGATTCCTCCCGCCGCTCCTGATCTTCGATCCGATCATGCCCCTCAGCCAGCATCTTCCTGGCCCATTCCGCAGGGACGATTCCGTAGCCCGCGAGCCGGGCCGGCTCGCTGTCGCCCTGAAGAAGAGCTCGGTCGGTCATGACCAGTTGAAGATCGACGCCACTGACCCCGCCACGCTTTCCGGTGATGCGTTCGACCAAGGTGTCGGCCATGACCTGGCCCCGGTTCCGGGCATCGCCGCCCGACCCCGCGTCTCCACGGGCACGGGCCGAATCAGCAGCCCTGGTGAGTGCAGCATAGGCGGCCACACCTTGGGCGACGGGCAGCAGGGCGGTCAGGTAGGTCATGGCATCCGGGGCAGGACGCAGGCTCACGGTCCGCTCGGCGACTGCACGGCTGGCACGCCTGGCAACCGAACGGGGATCCCGCCGATACGCAGCGGCTTTCGCTGCGGCGATGACCGCCCGGTCGCCTTTCCCCTCGAACGTCCCGGTATCGGCTGCAAGTTCTTCATCCACCGCGCACCGGTCTTCCACAGACAAACACGCAGTCTCCTTCACCAGCAGGGAGGCACGCCACTCATTGAGCTGGCCCGACTCCAACGCGGTCAAGGTCCGCGGCATCTCCGTCACCAAAGCCTTCGCAAAGCCGAGGAACAGGGACCCGCGGTTCGGGGACTCACGCCTGGCCAACGCTATCTGGGTCCCAACACCCTGGCCGCGTTCGGACGCGGGAACGCCAGCCTCTGCCTGTTCCTGTCTCTGCATAAGGTCAAAGGCCACAGCGATCCGGGCCTGGAGGCCGGTGATGGCGGACTTCAGATTCTCCAACCCGCGGATCTGATCGATCAGCTCTCCACTCTCCGTGCCCAGCCGGACCGCGCTCAGGAGCGTGATGAGATCCGAAACCCGGGGCGTCGTATCACGCGACCGAGGCCCCGGAACGGGGGCAGGCACGACCCCCGCGCCCGCTTGGCTGCCCCGAATCTGCTCCATGACTCAACCCTTCCAGCCATCACGGAGCACTATCAGACCCCAACCTTTCTATGTGGAAAACCGGGCCCCAGAGGAGCGTCTGCGAGCGCCAGGTCGCTTCGCAAAGAGCCGAGACGTCGCCCCTCATTAGCCCTGCCCGACCCACCCATCGCGCTCCCCCATAACGGTCACAAATACGGGGCACCTGTTTCACCCCTTGCATCAGGAGGTGACTCCCGCCATACTAAATGAACGCAATTCATTTAGTGATCGTCGTCTCACGGAGTACAAGCCCCATGATTGAAACCAGTTGGCTCGCACCGAGCCCGGAACCCAACCACCCGGACCTCGACGCCCAGTCACTCCAGGCAGTCACCGCGTGAGCGCCTGGCGCATGCCGTCCGAGACGGCCCCGCAGGACCGCGTGTGGATGGCATTCCCCACCGGCGGCTACACCTTGGGTGACACCGAAGAGGAGGCGCACGCAGCACGTTCCACATGGGCCGCCGTCGCTAACGCCATCCTTGATTTTGAGCCGGTCACCATGGTGGTAGCGCCCGACGACGTCGAGACCGCCGCGCGCTATCTGGATCCGCGCGTTGAGGTCATTACAGCTGACCTCAACGATGCCTGGATGCGGGACATCGGACCATCGTTCGTTCTGGATTCCAATAAGCAACTGGGCGCCGTGGACTGGATCTTCAACGGCTGTGGCGGTCAGGACTGGGCTGCATGGGACAAGGACTCGCTCATTGCCGAGTACGTCAGCGGCCGCGCCAACGCCCGGCACCTCCCCTCGGGAATCGTCAACGAGGGCGGAGGCATACACGTTGATGGCGAAGGTACCGTCCTGGTCACCGAGACCGTGCAGCTCGATCAGGGTCGCAATCCAGGCCTGACCAAGGCTGACATCGAGCAGGAACTTGCCCGCACCATCGGCGCCACCCACGTGGTGTGGCTTCCTCGCGGCCTCACTCGCGACTCCGAAAAGTTCGGCACCCGCGGACACGTGGACATCGTGGCCGCGATTCCCAGCCCGGGCACTCTGCTGGTCCACTCCCAGCAAAACCCCGAGCACCCCGACTACACGGTCTCCCGCGAGGTCATCGACTTCCTGCGCACCACCCATGACGCAGCTGGCCGGGACTGGAACATCATCGAAGTTCCCGCCCCGGAAACTCTTACCGACGATGAGGGGTTTGTGGACTACAGCTACATCAACCACCTTGTGGTCAACGGCGGGGTTATCGCCTGCACTTTCAACGACCCCATGGACGAGAAAGCACTCCGCATTCTCGCCGACGCCTACCCCGGACGCCGCGTGATCGGTGTTGACGCACGCGAACTTTTCGCACGGGGCGGCGGTATCCACTGCATCACGCAGCAGCAGCCTTCGGCCATCTAGAAAGGGCCTTACATGAGCCAGACAATCCGCCGCAGCGGCAATGAAGCTGCAGAGTCGCATGACATCAGCGGCAAGGGACTGAAGACGGGGCAGCTGGGGCTCCTCGCCGTCGTCGTTCTTGGCATCTCAACCATCGCCCCGGCGTACACACTCACCGGTGCGCTCGGTCCAACCGTCAACGAAGTCGGGCTGCAATTGCCCGTCATTTTCCTGATCGGTTTCATCCCGATGATTCTGGTATCACTGGCCTACCGGGAGCTCAACGCAGACTCACCGGACAGCGGCACCACATTCACCTGGGTCACTAAAGCGTTCGGACCGTGGGTGGGCTGGATGGGTGGCTGGGGCTTGCTCGCGGCCAACATCATCGTCTTGTCCAACCTGGCAGGCGTCGCAGTGGACTTCTTCTACTTGTTCCTGGCGCAGGCCACGGGCTCACCCGAGCTCGCCGACCTTGCCTCGAACAAGCTGCTCAACGTTGCCACCTGCTTCGTCTTCGTGGCGCTGGCCGTGTGGATCAGCTACCGCGGCCTGCACACCACCAAGATCGTCCAGTACGGCCTGGTGGGATTCCAGCTGTTGGTACTGGGTTTGTTCGTAGGTATGGCGTTCGCCAACTGGTCCACGTCCGAAACCGCCGTTCCTTTCAGCTGGGATTGGTTCGACGTCACCAAGATCGAAACCTTCGGGCAGATCGCGGCCGGCATCTCGTTGTCGATCTTCGTCTACTGGGGCTGGGACGTCTGCCTCACAGTCAACGAGGAGACCGCCAACGGCAAGAAGACCGCAGGCCTCGCAGGCACGCTGACAGCGGTCATCGTGTTGGGCATCTACCTGCTGGTCACCATCGCCACCATGATGTTCGCCGGCGTGGGAGACACCGGAATCGGCCTGAACAACGCCGACAACCACGCCAACGTGTTCACGGCCCTTGCATCACCCGTGATGGGACCGTTCGCCATCCTCATGTCCCTGGCAGTGCTGTCCAGCTCTGCGGCATCCTTGCAGTCCACGTTCACCTCGCCGTCGCGCAGCCTGCTTGCCATGGCGCACTACGGCGCCCTGCCTGAGCGCTTCAGCCACATGAGCAAGAAATTCTCGACGCCGGGCTTCGCCACCATTGCGGCAGGTGTGCTGTCCGCGGGCTTCTACGCGGTGATGCACGTGATCAGCGAGAACGTCCTGAACGACACAATCCTGGCCCTGGGCCTGATGATCTGCTTCTACTACGGACTCACGGCCATCGCCTGCGTCTGGTACTTCCGTAACAGCGTGTTCTCCAGCGCCAGGAACTTCTTCCTGCGGCTCGTATGCCCGCTGTTCGGTGGTGTAGGCCTGTTCGTGGTGTTCCTGCAGACCGCCGTGGACAGCTGGGCTCCGGAGTTTGGCAGTGGCTCGGAGATCTTCGGAGTGGGCCTCGTGTTCGTTCTGGGCATCGGGATCCTGGCCTTGGGCGCTGTGGTCATGCTGATCATGTCCCGCGTCCGGCCCGGGTTCTTCCGCGGCGAGACCATCCGGAAGGATACGCCGGCCTTGGTGGTACCTGAGTAACTCGCCATAGAGCCTCGAAAACGCTGGAAAGCTGCCAGTTCGCCCGATTTCTTCCGGCGAACTGGCAGCTTTCGTATGTTCTGGCCGCAATCCCGCGTTTCCGGGAAGCCCCTACCAGCGGTGGGCTACATCCACCACAAGGCGGGAACCGCCGCCGGGTCCGTCCAAGGTGAAGACCCGGAACGGAAGCCGCGCCCGGACTCCCAGGCCGATGCTCGTGGTGCCCTCAAAGCTGCCCGCGTAAACGACTTGCCGGAACGTCTGGTACCCGGAGACGTTGGACAGTTCCGCCTTGGCCGCCGGCTCGTAGGTCGGCTGGCTGTACTGGTTGTACGACGGCGCCGTGACCATCACTTGCAGATCAGCATCCCCCAGCACAGGGATGGGGTAGCCGGTGGCATCCTGGGTCACCACCGGAACATACTGAACCACGTAGCCGGCCACCTTGCCGGTCATATCAATCACCAGACGGTCGTAGCAGGGCTGTTGGCCCGTGCGAACGTTGGTGACATTGGCGGCGCTCCAGTCGAGGTCGGCTTTGGCCATCGAACCCCACGAGATGCCGCAATACGTTGCTGCCGAGGCTGGCCCCGGTGCCACCAGACCGAGCCCGGCAGCCGCAAGGACAGCTGCCAAACCCGCTCCAAATTTCCTCATTTTTTGTGCCCCCTTCAGGCGAAGTTGATACTTCAACAGTAGGAGCGCAGCAGGGGCTTTGGGTGGGTTGTGGCCGCTTCGGCACATAACCGTTAAAAGGGCCGCCGGGTGGTCACGGGAGGGTCATCGGAGACCCCTTCCAACCGCATTTTCCGGTCGTTTTTAAGGTCTTCGCGCACATGTTCGTGATCGAAGATAACGTGACCGGGGCGTTATTTAGCCTTCGCAGTCCTTGCAGTACTTAAGACCGTTCTTTTCCAGCGCAATCTGGGACCTGTGGCGGACCAGGAAGCAGGAGCCACACGTGAATTCGTCGGACTGCTCAGGGACCACAATGACGGTCAGTTCTTCACCGGAAAGATCCGCGCCGGGAAGGTCGATTCCTTCGGCCGTATCGTTTTCCTCGACGTCGATGACCGCAGTCTGCGCAGTGTTCCCACGGGATGCCTGAAGGGCCTCAAGCGATTCGGCGGGAGACTCTTCTTCTGTCTTGCGCGGGGCATCGTAATCAGTAGCCATTGAGGTTCGCTTTCGTTGCTGCATAGTGCCCATTCCGGCACCTCAGTGAAGCAGTTTAGGGCATATCACACGCGATAAACGAATAGTGTGCCCAACGCAACATTTGGCAGCAATCCGGGCGGGCTCTAAGGCTCTTTACGCACCTTCACAGCATGCGATTGCATGGCCCGCGCACTGGCGACCGTGACGCCGCTGAGGGCAGGAAGCCACAGCACTTCGCTCACGGTTCCGTGCCCTGCGTCCTCCTCAGGGACACTGCAGTCCAGGACGTAGGCTGCCTCAATCCATGCTCCCAGAGTGGAGCCGATACGGGTTGCCAGCGTGGCCAGTGAAGCGATCATGCCGCAACCGTATCCACCCCGGGTTTGGGGGCCGTTTCCGCCGCGTCACGAGCTTGTTAACTACTCCGCTAGGCTCACATGATGAACACTCGGGGGATGCTGTTGGCAACTGACGCTATTAACCATGCGGGAGCAACGTCCCAACCGCCCCCGGCGGTGTCACTGAAACAGGCTTTATGGGCCCTGATGTGGGTTGTTGTCTACGTTGCCGCAGTGGCCTTGGCAGCAGTTGCAGCGGGGTTGTCCGGCCTGGTTCATGTCACCGCCGAAGTGGCTGTTCCAGTTATCCTCGGAGGGGCAACTGCAGCCGCAATGCTGGCAACATACGTACATTTGATTCGCAGAAACCAGCTCACTCCCGTCATGCTCGGGTTCCGACAGGCGGACGCGCGCACGCTGCACTTACTCTGGCAGATCCCGGCTGCGATAGTGGCTTCCGCCTGCGCCCAAGGTCTCTTCTTGGCAGGTCTCGGCCTCTTGGGAGTAGATGGTGCTGCGGAAAACTCCTCAAACGGCGCGTTGGGCCGGGTTGCCACACTCCCGGCGCCGCTGATTGCTCTGACCGTCCTGATAGTTGCTGTGTTGACTCCCCTCTGGGAAGAAGTCCTCTTTAGAGGAGCCTTTCTCAGCGGATTGTCGCGACGTTGCGGACCGTTTGCCGCCGTGGCGATCTCAGCGGCAATCTTTGCAGCTGTCCACCTTGTCCCGTTGAGCTTTGCCTATCTCTTCGTGCTGGGCGTCGCGTTGGCGCTGCTGAAAAGATTCCATCAGAACCTCTGGGCGCCCGTACTCTTACACTCCGTCAACAACGCTCTGGTGCTGCTTATCATCTTGTCGGCTGCGCGAAATTAGCTACTCCCGCAAAGCCCGTTCCACGATGTACTCCGCGATGGCCATAGACGAAGTAGCCCCCGGAGAGGGGGCGTTGCGCACCAGGACCGCGTCCCGGCGTCGTGCGATCACAAAGTCGTCCACCAGTGAACCGTCACCGTTCATGGCCTGGGCGCGCACGCCACGGGTCCCGGGAAGTACCGTGGCGCCCTCCAACGACGGCACAAAACGAACAGCCTCGCGGATGAACCTCTTCTTGCTCACGACGGTTTGAAATTCGCGAACAGCTGACGGCACATTCTGACGGGCAAAATTCCAGAAGCCCGGAAAGAGCGTGTAGTTCAGGATGTCGCGAACATTCACTTGGTTCCATGCGTAAGACTCACGGCCGAATGAGATAAACGCATTCGGGCCGAGCATCATCTCGCCGTCAATACGTTTGGTGAGATGGACGCCAAGGAACGGGTGTTTAGGGTCCGGGACGGGGTAAATGAGGCCACGCACGTGGTCCCGGGCTTCCTTGCCCAACAGGAAGTACTGCCCGAAGAACGGCACGATCCGTGGCGTTGCCGGCTCGCCGGTCGCCTCGGCCACCCGGTCAGATTGGAGCCCCGCGCAAACCACAACCAGGTCATAGTGTTCGCCTCCGTCCTTGGTGGTGACCACTACTCCACTGCCCTGCTGCGCGAGAGACGTGACCTCCTGCCCAAGGCGGATGGCCCCGCCCGAGCCGCGAACGTCGTCGGCAAGCGCGTTGGTGATGGCCGTGTAGTCAACGATCGCCGTTTCCGGCGAATGCAAAGCAGAAAGCCCGACGGCGTTCGGCTCCACCTCGCGTATCTGCTCGCCCCGAAGCATCCTTACGCCCGGGACGCCGTTAGCTGTGGCGCGGGCGAAGATATTGTCCAAGCGCTGGGATTCCTCGGGTGTCTGGGCGATGACCAACTTGCCGCACGCTTCATAGGGAAGGTTCTTCGCGGTGCAGAACTCCTGCAGCAACTCCACACCCCTGCGGCACAGCTTTGCCTTCAGGCCGCCGGGTTCGTAGTAAAGGCCTGCGTGGACCACACCTGAGTTATGCCCGGTCTGGTGGGCTGCGAGCCGGTCTTCCTTTTCGTACACGGTGACTTGGACGTCGTGGAGTCTGTTGGTGAGTTCCCTGGCCACCGCAATGCCGATGATCCCGCCGCCGACCACGGCGCACCGCTTGATGGTTCTCGTGTGTGGAGGGTGGGGCATGGCACTCCTCGTCTTTGGGGTCGGCCCGTGTCAGTCACAGCATTTCACGGCAACCAAGGCGAAACAGCACAACGGCACGCAAAAGGGGCGGCACATTGCGTGCCGCCCCTTTACTTGATGCGGAAAAACTATGCAGTCGGCTGGTCAAAACGCTGGCCGGCCGGGTTGGACGGCAGGAGCGCGAAGACCAGGATGGCAAGTCCACCCACGAACGGGATAAGTCCGAGGAGGGCCAGCCAGCCACTGAAGTTGCCATCGTGAAGACGACGAACCAGCAGTGCGATGGAGGGGATAAGGACCGCCAGGTAGAAAACGAAAATCAGGATGAGGCCGACGACGGCCCCCGGACCGGGAACCGTTCCGCTGCTGGTAGTCGTGGATCCAGCTGCACCGAGAATGCCGGTGAGGATCTGTAGGACGATCCCGATGACGCCCAATGCGAGGGCGACCCACCAGTACTCACTGCGGCTCGCGCGGCCACTGAATGCGGTGTACTTCTTGAAGAAACGCCTTATAGCTGCGCCGATGGGAGCGCCGTAGTAGGGAGCCCACAGCGGGGGCTCGCCGGCCTGGACGCCGTACTGCTCGGTTTGCTGAGGTTGTTGCGGGTAGCTGGTCATTGGTATTTCCCCCGGGCTAGGTGTGAATCATTGCGATGAGTCGTACTCAGTGATGAGTCGTGCCTATCGTAATGCCCCAGCAGCGAATTACGCAGTTCGATGGACGAAATTAACCCGGATTTAGCCTGATAACGGAATATGTCGCAGGAAAGCCCCCGCCCGTTGAGTCCGGGGCCGGCGACAGTCCCACCAACAATTGGAATGATCCGGCGGTGCCCCTCGGGCGTTGGCCCCACGTCAACCGGCGAGCCCACGTCAACGCTCAACGTCGCGAGGAACGTCAACGCAGGCGACTCCGGAAATGCGGTCACTGTGCGTATTGCTTTCGGAGATCCATCTTCCGGATTTTGCCGCTGGCCGTCCGAGGCATTTCCTCCACGAACACTACGGACTTGGGAATCTTGTACCGCGCCAACCGGCCCTCAAGATGCGAGCGCAGTTGTTCTTCGGTGAGAGAAGCGTTCTCCCGCAACGTGACGATCGCCCGGGGCACCTCACCCCACTTCTGGTCATCGACTCCGATCACGGCCACGCTCCCCACCGCCGGCAACTCCGCAATGGCAGCTTCCACTTCGGCCGGGTAGACGTTTTCGCCGCCGGAAATGATCATGTCCTTGATGCGGTCCGAGACGAACAGGAAACCGTCGCCGTCTTGGTAGCCCATGTCGCCGGAGCGGAACCACGACGAATCAGAGTAGCTTTCCGCGGTGGCTTCCGGCCGGTTCCAGTATTCCTTGATCACGTTGGGCCCGGAGATCTGGATCTCGCCCACCTCACCAGGAGCAGCAATGCCGCCCAGGGGTTCCGCGATCCGCACGTCAGTGAAGAAGTGTGGCAATCCCGCAGACCCGGCCTTCTCTTTGGACCTCGATACCGGCAGCATCGTGGTGCCGGGAGCGGTTTCGGTCATGCCGTAGCAGCTGGTGAATCCAATGCCGCGCTGCTCATACGCCTCCAAAACCCGGCCCGGAACCGCGGAACCTCCGCAGGTGAGCTTTTCCAGGGACGTGAGGTCCGCCGTCGACCATCCGGGGTGGTCACAGAGCATTTGAAAAGTGGTGGGGACGCCGTTGAGCGTGGTGACCTTGTGCTGTGCCACCAGCTGCAGTGCACGACCGGCGTCGAACTTGGATTCAAGCACCACCGTGGCGCCTTTGAGCAGCATGGGCAGCAAGCCCATGTCCAGGGACGCCACATGGAACAGCGGTGAGATCATGAGGGCTACGTCGTTGCGGCTCAGGTCCATGTCCACCACCGTGTTGATGCAGTTCCATGTGATGTTGCCGTGCGTCAGCAGCGCCCCTTTGGGCTTGCCGGTAGTGCCGGACGTGTAAAGGATCATGGCGGCATCGTCCAAGGTCACGGACTCGTCCAGCGGCGTCGCCGGTGCCGCGTCAAGCACTTCACCATAGTGCTCGACGCCGGATGGCAGCTTAACAACGGAACCGTCAGTGCCGTCGTCGGGCGCCACTACAAGCCGGTGGGATACTTCCGTATCCGCCACTGCGGCGGCGGCTATGACCTCCAAAGTTGCTGCGCCGATCAAGAGCCGTGCCCCCGAATCCTGTAGTTGAAACTGCAGTTCCGGGGCCGCCAGGCGGGTATTCAGCGGGACGAAGATCGCGCCCAGAAGCCCACAGGCGAAGAACGTCTCCACGAAAGACGGGTGATTCTCACCGAGGTAAGCCACCCTGTCCCCCTTGGCCACTCCCCTGCCCTTGAGCGCGTCGGCCAGGCGGTCGGTCCTGTCTGAGAGTTCCGCGTAGGTCACAGTGTGCCCGCCGGAAATAACAGCCGCTTTGGTCCCGGACTTGATCCGGCGCCGGTGCAGCCAGGATCCAACTCCGTTGTTGTCCATGGTCCGGTACTCCTAACTGACCGTAGAGAGGTCGTTGTTCTTAGACTCCCGCGTCAGCAGGATGAAGACAATCGATACCAGCGACATGACGGACAGGAACACCACCACGGGGACGATACTCTGGCCGGCGTCCTTGTAGAGTCCGGCGACGATTCCCGGGGTGAAACCAGCGCCGATCAAGGTTGCCAGCTGGTAGCCGACGGCCGCGCCGGTATAGCGGTTAGTGGTGCCGAACTGCTCGGAAACGAACGCTGCAAGGGGCCCGTAGAGGGACGAATGCAGAATCAGCGCCACCGTGAAGGCCAGGAAGACCAAGGCGATGTTGCCGGAGCTGAGCATCCCGAACATCGGGAACAGGTACAGGATGAACAGGGCCAGGCCCGTGACCATGACCGGACGTCGGCCGAAGCGATCGGACAACCTGCCGCCCAGGAGCACGAACAGGATGGAGATGGCCGAGGCACCTGCGAAGGCATACAGTACGCCCTGCTGTGGTGCGCCCTTGGATACTGCATAGGTTACGGAGAACGTGGGCAGTACTACTTGGAGGCCGAAGCCGGCAGCACCGGCAAACATGATCATGATCAGCGCTTTGGGACGCTTCAGAACTTCCAGCAGCGGGATCTTGCGTTTGTAGCCCTGGGCGCTTTCCTTGGCCACGGCTTCGGCGAAGATCGGGCTCTCGGAGACCCGGAGCCGGACGAACATCCCTACGATCAAGAGGACGAAGGACAACAGGAACGGCACACGCCAACCCCAGGCCAGGAACGCGTCCTGGGGAAGGGCAGAGAAGATGCCCATGACCACGGTGCCCAGAACTGCGCCCGTTGGGGCACCGGCGTTCACGAACGACGCCGCAAACCCGCGCCTCTTGGGGTCCGAATGCTCCAAAGCCATGAGGGCGGCCCCACCCCATTCACCGCCGACGGCGATGCCTTGGCATACACGCAGAACCACCAGAATCACGGCACCCCACGGTCCGATGATGTTGGCGCCAGGAATCAGTCCAATCAACGTGGAGGCGATGCCCATCATCGCCATGGAGACGATCAGCATGCCCTTTCGGCCGATGCGGTCACCGAAGTGCCCGAAGATGATGCCGCCCAAAGGCCGGGCAACATAGCCCGCCGCGAAGGTGGCATACGCGGCGACCACGCCGACCCACTCGTCAGTACCGGCGAAGAACACCTTGGGGAAGGCAACCGCGGCGGCCGTTGCGTACAGCAGGAAGTCGTAGAACTCGATGGTGCTGCCCAGATAGCTGGACATGATGACCGTGCGCGCCTCTTTGCGCTTAGCGGCCGTGCTCGACTGTGCGAGCGCAGTGTGTCCTGACATGGCTGTTCCTTGGGAGAGGAGGGAAAAGGGGTGGGATCTTTACTTGTAAAAACGCTTCTTACTTGTAGAAACGGGCGAGGAATTCGGCCACGACGGCGGGGCGTTCCTGGCCTTCGATCTCGATGGTGGCGTTGACCTTGATCTGGGCTCCGCCTTTGACCTCGGTGACCTCGGCAATGGTGCCGTGCATGCGGACCTTGGAGCCGACTTTGACCGGGGAGGTGAAACGGACTTTGTCCAGGCCGTAGTTGACCTTGGTGGTGACGCCTTCGACGTCGAACAGTTCGCCCCAGAACGGGATGATCAGGGACAGGGTGAGGAATCCGTGTGCGATGGGGGCGCCGAAGGGGCCGTCCTTGGCGCGCTCGGGGTCCGTGTGGATCCACTGCTGGTCATCTGTGGCGTCGGCGAACAGGTTGATCTGCTGCTGGGTGATTTCGCGGTAGTCGGTGGTGCCGAGGTCCTTGCCGGACATGGTGAGCAGGGTGTCGAAATCGACGACGAGATTGGGCATCTTTGCCTCCTGGTTGTTGTGTTTTGGTGTGCGTTGTTCAGTGGATGAAAGCACTCTCGCCCGTCAGGGCGCGCCCGACGATGAGGGCGTTGATTTCGTGGGTGCCTTCGTAGGAATAGACGGCTTCCGCGTCGGCATGGAAACGCGCGACGTCGGCCGCGAGCGTTATGCCGTTGCCGCCCACCACTTCGCGGGCCAGGGCGACGGTTTCGCGCATCATGAGGCTGGTCTGCATCTTGGCCAGGGCAGAATCCTGATCCCGGTAGATACCCCATGCCTGCTGTTCGGTGAGCCGGACCACCAGAGAGAGGGAAGCCGTGATGTTGCCGAGCATCCGTGCCAGCTTTTCCTGGACCAGCTGATGAGAGCCCAGGGACCGGCCGAACTGTTGACGTTCCTTGACGTAGGCCAGGCCGGCTTCGAAGGCGCCGGCCTGGATACCGGTGGCGATCCAGGCAACATCCGAGCGCATGGCCCTGAGCATCGCGGCAACGTCCTTGAACGAGTTCACGTTGTGCAGCCGCATGGCCTCGGGGACCCGCACATTGTCCAGGGTGATGTGGGCGTTCTGCATCATCCGCAGCGAGGTCTTCCCGTGGATTTTCTCCAAGGTTACTCCGGCGGCGGTGCGGTCCACGAGGAATGATTTGACCTGTCCGTCGGCGACGTCGCGGGCGAAAGCGCACAGCACATCCGCCGTTGAGGCTCCCCCGATCCACCGCTTCGCGCCATCCAAAACCCAAGTTCCGCCGTCGAGGTTTGCTTCGAACCGGGCGGTGGTGGAAAGCCCTCCCGCGATGTCCGAACCGTGCTCCGGTTCTGTCAACGAGAAGACGCCCTTGAAGGAGAAGTCGATAACCTTGGGCATCCACTCCTTTTGCTGATCTTCGGAGGCACCCACCCGGATTGCGGTGCGGAACAGTCCAGCTTGAGCGGTGTACCAAGTAGCCAGGGAAGCATCCGTGCGGGCAAGTTCGAAGATTCGGAAACCGTGGAAGATTCCCCGCGCGGGGGCCTCAAAGGTGAGATCGGCCGGTTCCATCACGTCAAGGTCGATCAGCGGCCTCGCGAGCTGCTCGGGGAATTCGCCCCTCTCCCAGTATTCGGCCAACAGAGGTTTCGCTTCGGTCTCCAGGAAGGCCCTCAAGCGGCCCAACACCTGGCGTTCTTCGGTGCTGAGCAGCGCCTCAGCGTCGTACCAATCCGCCACGGAATACAGCCTCTGATCCGTGCCCGTCCCCGGTGTCGCAGTCGTACTCATCTCAACCGCCCAGTCCCAGCAGCCGGACGGCGTTGTCCTTGAGGATCTTCGGCCGAACCTCGTCCTTCAGCGGCAGGTCCGCGAACGCACCCAACCACTTCTGCGGCGTAATCAGCGGGAAGTCGGTGCCGAACAACACCTTGTCCTGCAGCACGGAGTTGGACAGCCGAACCAGCGATTCCGGGAAGTACTTGGGCGACCAGCCTGACAGGTCGATGAATACGTTGGATTTGTGGGTCGCGATGGAGTTCGCTTCGTCCTGCCACGGCACTGACGGGTGGGCCATGATGATCTGCAGCCCCGGGAAATCAGCCGCCACGGCGTCGAGCAGGAGCGGGTTCGAGTACGCCAGCTTGATGCCGTACCCGCCGGGAAGCCCGGCACCCATACCGTTCTGGCCCGTGTGGAAAATACACGGCAGCCCGAGTTCCTGGAGCGTTTCCCAGAGCGGGTAGAACTGCTCGTTGGACGGGTCGAAGCCCTGCAGCGAGGGGTGGAACTTGAAACCCCGGGCGCCGAGCTCCACGGCCTGGTGCTTGGCCCCGGCAATCGCGTCCTCCCCCGTGCGGGGATCAACACTGCCGAACGGAATGAGTACATCATTGTTTCGCGCAGCTCCGGCAATCAGCTCAGGGATGCTGTTGGGCTCATGCTTGAGCTGCGTGCGGGCATCGACAGTAAAGACGACGGCGGCCATGTTCAGTTCCCGGTACACCTCGGCGATCCTGTCCAGGGACGGGGTGCGGTCCTCGGACTTGAAGTACTTCGCCGAGGCTTCCGTCAGCGCGTCCGGGAGCGAGCCGTGCCCGCAGCTGTCCACTTCGAGGTGGACGTGCATGTCGATCGCATCCAACGCCGATGCGTCGATGCCCAGTTCATAATGGTCGGCCATGATCAGCGCGCCTGTACCGCTTCAGATTTGGCTGGCTCGGGCCGGAGTTCCTCGGGAAGCGGCAGGAATTCCTCGCCGAAGCTCTGCAGCGCCTCCGCGCCAAACAGGGAGCCGGCATTCTCTTGCAGTGCTTCATAGCTCCAGCCGCCGTCGCGGTATTCAGTGGTGGCCGCCGTCGGGTGCGTCCAGACCTGAAGCCGGTCACCGCCGGCACCGATCGCTTGGCCGGTCACTCCCGCAGCCGCGTCAGAGGCAAGGAACGCGATTAGCCCGGCGACGTCGTCGGCCGTTCCGAAGCCGAGGTCGTGGCGGAAGAAGGACGGCATGGCCTCGCCGCGTTCCTCGGCTTCTACGGCCTTCTGGAAGTACGGGACCGTCTTGGTCATCGCTGTCGCCGCCACCGGAATCACCGAATTGACCGTCACGCCGGCCTTCTTCATCTCCAGCGCCCAGGTTCGGACCATGCCCACGATGCCGGCCTTCGCCGCTGCGTAGTTGCTCTGCCCGAAGTTTCCGCGCTGGCCCGTCGGTGACCCGATGGTGATGATCCGACCCGCGATGTTGTTTTCCTTGAAGTACGCGAACGCCTCACGCACACAGGTGAACGTACCCTTGAGGTGCACGTTGATCACCAGGTCAAAATCCTCGTCCGTCATCTTCAACAGGCTCTTGTCCCGCAGGATCCCGGCGTTGGTGACCAGGATGTCCAGCCGGCCGAAGGCTTCAACAGCGCCCGCAACCAGCGCTTTGGCGGCGTCCGTGGTGCCCACTGGAACCACCACGGCGGTGGCCCGGCCGCCGTCGGCCTCAATCTGCGCAACGGCTTCCGCAGCGGTCTCAGCGTTCACGTCGTTGATCACGACGGCGGCACCCCACCGGGCGAGTTCCTTCGCGTAAGCGAGTCCAAGACCCTGTCCACTCCCGGTGACGATTGCAACCTTGCCGTTCAAGCTCATGGCGTGCTCCTTCGCATGCAGTAACCGGCTGGAGCCGGTGAGGCCGATCCCACTGCATCGTGAGATCCTTGTCATGATCAATGAGAATACGGATCATTGAAAAAGTCAACGATTGTTTTTCATTACTATTGGAGTTGTCATGGGCCCGCAAAGCACCGAAGTGGAAACCCCGCGCCTGGCGGCAGCAAAAATCGGCAGCGATGTGGGCCTGTTACTGGCCAAACTTCACGCCACAGGTTCACTCCTCAACAACAAGGCCTTGGCTGATTATGGACTCCGGGAACGGTCATTTTCCGTGCTGACCCTCGCGTGCAGCGGCTTGGAACCCACGCAACGTGAGCTCGCCGATTTCCTCAGCCTGGACCCCAGCCAAGTGGTCAGCCTTGTGGACGACCTCGAGCACCGCGGGCTCGTCAAACGAGCCCAAGGCAAGCAGGACCGTCGGGCCAAGATCATCGTCTCCACAACTGAGGGCCGGCGGATCCACAACAAGGCGCGGGCGGCGCTGGAAGTATGCGAGCAGACCCAGCTCGCGGCGCTGAGTGAGGAAGAGAACGTGCAATTGAGGACGCTGCTCAAGAAGGCGTTGTGGGGCTAGGCTCGGCGCCAGCCCGGTCCTAGCCAGCGATGGACATCTGCACAGCAGCGCCCGACTAGCGTATGCACCTGTCCATATCGGCATGCGGGCGCTTCTGTCAGGATCGGAAACTATGAACTTCCCACTTTTCCACGATCCCCTGCAGGGTGCCGTCACTGCCGACGCCCCCGTGCGTGATCCCCAGATCCACCGCCAAGCCCACACCACCAACCGGCCGCCCCGCCAAGCCACTCATGGTTCAAAGCCAAGCCGGTCCGCCAGGCAGCGCGAGGTAGCCAAGGTGGCCGAAGACCTCCAAGCTTTGATGGCGAGGACCATCGGCAGGCACTGATTTCGAGGGAACTCTGACTTGTCCACAGCCGCCCTCAGGTGACTTGTGAACTTGTCTGACGCCAGGCCTATATCGGCGGGGGCTCCATGGCCGTAGTCGCCTACCACCACGGCAGTCTCGAGTTGGGGCGCCATCGGCCCTTACTTTCCAGATGCGGCTCATGGAGGCTGTTGCGGGCGGCATGATCGAGGACCACCGTCGCGCCGTCGAAAGCTACGCCCGCTTCCGCCTGCAGACGCCAGTCACCGAGCCCTCTCCCGGCACCCTGGAAGTAACGTGCTTCGCGAAACCGGACAACGTCACCAACACCGTCGTCTATCGGCACGGCGACAGCGCGTTCCCGATCCACCGCAAAGAGAACTTCGCCGCACGCACCACTCTCAAACCAAACACCGAATACATCATCGAACACCGCAGCGTGATGAGGGACAGCACAGGTGCGCTCACGGAAAACACGGTAGAGAAGTACTACACCGACGACACCGGCACAGTCACGCGCGTAGACACATACGCAGGCGTCAAGGGCGCGTGGTCCCCCGAACTGAACAAACCCATGCCCAACGTCACCTACAACGTCATCGCCCAAGTCGACGGCGGACTACAGAACACGTTCACGCTTATCACGGACGATTTCGCAAAGCCAAAATTCATTGGGGCACATATCACTGGAACCCTCAAGGGTGACATGAATCGTAATGCCTGGCAGCAGCTGTTAGCGGGCAGGAGGGTTGGCGGTTCCGCCTATGATGGCGGACACTTGATCGCGTCGCTTTTTGGTGGTCCGGGTGAGAGCGCCAATCTACTCGCTCAGCACATGTTCCAGAACAGAGGCCACGGCAATCCGAACAGTGATGCCAACGCCTTGGCGTTCTACCAACTCGAGAGAGATCTGTTCTCCCAGGCCCAAGAACGCTTCAATGCCGGACAAACCATAGACTTGCATATGGAAGTGGAAGCCGTCCCGGGTCCCAAGCCAGGGCTTCCGAGCTCGCTGACGGTCGATTACAGATTCGCCGGTGGGCGAGCGGAGTTTGCAGAATTCGACAACCTCGTCCAGGGAGATATGTAAGTGCCTGATTTCAGCAACTCGACTAACAGCACCAAAGTTCAGGAAGCTTTGCTGAATCTTCATAAAGTTTGCATGGGTTCAGGCGGTGACTTTACTGATGTTGACGAAGTGCTAATTACCCAGTATATCTTTGCTGGTTATTCACACCGTTATGTTGATGTACGTATTGCTGGACAATGGACGTTTACTACGAACCAGCGCATTAGCCGATCTGCCCTGATGTGGTTGAAAGAGCTAAAGAAGGATGCTTACCAGCCAGGAATCGGAAGCTGGGTGACTGCTCAAGTACATCTATTCCCCCAAGCTTCCGGCTCCATTCGAGTCTTTGATGAAGAAGTTCAACCGCCAACGGCAACTTCAGGACGCAAAGGTACGGCGGAAGTCATCTCCTCCGAGTTATTGGCATTTCCGCGGACGTTAGAAAACATCCCCCCTTGGATGCTGTCTATTCTAGAGACCGCCCACATGTCTCCACCGCTCTATAACCGGGAGCAGGGTACCGTTGACTGGAACAACAAGCGCCTACCAGTTAGCGACTCCGGTACGGATTTTTCCAGGGATCCTGCAGTCATCGTTTCTTCGGACGAACCGGGCGTCTTTGCCAGAATCAGCAAGAAACTGTTCGGAGCATAGCCTACCGATAGCAGTCAATGGTGTTCGGCCAACTCCCGCCAGTCGGAAGCCTCGCCACCCTCCTGACCAGGCTTGAAGCCGTTTCTTCAGAAGGACGACGCCAAGCAGGTATCCGTGACTGGCACAGTTGGTGCCGATACTCGCCTAGGGAACTCGTTGGAAATTGCTTTTCTCCCTCGGGATGACGACTTCATGCCTTCGAGTTCCGGCTTGTCCTACCTCGTCGAGGAAATCGGAGAACTCTGGAATGCTACATGGTTTGCCGCGTTAACGGAAGAAATTATTGATGCTATTGAACAACCATTCGGCGAACCGGAAATTGGAATTATTTCGTACTGGGCAGACAGCATCAAACGCCCACTGCCGGCATCGAGCGATGTAACCGTACGAAAGACCGCCAACGGCATGCTCGCTCAAGTACACGATATGGACAGTAGAGGGGCCATCACTTACTCACTGAAAGTGAAACAGATATAAGGCACAGCTCTTTCATTAAATTCTGAATTCTTCGAGGAGCCGGCGTAGAGCCCACTCCGGAACCCGTTAGTATCCACACCATGGGCATCCACATCGGCACCTCGGGCTGGAGCTACGACCATTGGGAGAACGTGCTGTATCCCCCGGGCCTTCCGGCGTCCAAGCGCCTGGCCCATTACACGGCACGATTCAATACGGTGGAACTGAATGCGAGTTTCTACCGTTGGCCTCGCGACACGTCGTTCGCTAGTTGGAGGGTACGGCTTCCGGCTGGCTTTGCCATGTCGGTGAAAGCACCGCGGGGCCTCACGCACGGCAAGAAACTCTACGATCCGGAAGTTTGGGTGGAACGGATCGTCCGGTGCTGGCACGAACTAGGCGACAAAAGAGCGGTCCTGGTGGTCCAGCTGCCACCAGGATTTGAACGGGACGACGCCCGACTCGACTATTTCCTGTCCGCGTTTCCGGAGTGGATCCGCATCACCGTCGAGTTTCGGCATGACAGTTGGGACCACCCGGACATCTATGCCTTGCTTGAACGCCACGGAGCCGCCTACTGCATTATGAGTGGCGCCAACCTGCCGTGCATCCTCCGGGCCACCGCACCGTTCGTGTACATTCGCCTGCACGGCCCGGACCACGAGCACCTTTACGGTGGCTCATACTCCGATGACGATCTCCGATGGTGGGCGGACAGGATTCGGGAGTGGGACGGTTCCGGCAAGGATGTCTATGCCTACTTCAACAACGACGGCGGCGGTAACGCCGTGCGGAATGCTGACACTTTGCGGTGGCTGCTTGGGGTCAGCTGAGCTCGCTGATCCCCAAGCTTGGATGGCGGGCGCCTTTAGGCCAGGCGTCCGCGCACGATCTCACTGACGGTCTTGCCGTCAAAACGTCCTGCAACCTTGGCCGTGACGGGCTTCATGACCGCTCCGATGGAGCGCATGGAAAGTTCCTGCCCGTCAGCCTTCAGGGCCTCAATTGCCTCGTCCACGATTGCCTCTACTTCTTCGCGGGTGAGGGCCTTTGGCAGGTAGGCCTCGATGATCTCCGCCTCAGCGACTTCGGCCGCTGCACGGTCTGTTTCTCCGGCCTCCGTGTAAATGCGGGCTGTGTCCCGGCGCTTCGCAGCTTCCTTTTGGAGCAGCGATGTCACCTGGGCGTCGTCCAGCTCAACGGGAGTCTTTCCGGACTTCTCGCGGGTAGTTATCTCGCCCAACACGTTGCGGACAGTGGTGAGGGCAATCTTGTTGCCGGCTTTCATGTGGTCTACGACGTCGGCTTTCAAGCGTTCTTTGAGTGTCATGATGTTGCTCCTTGTTCGGGGTCTTCCTGCTATCTTCCCAGCTTGGGTAGTCACCCCGGGTCTCCCGCCGCACCGGGAGCAAGCCATAACATGGGCCGTGTGATGCTACAGGCTTGTATCAACGGGGCTCGAGAGGTCTCACAGCACCATCGGTTGACAGCTGATCCGACCGGCATTGCCCGCGAAGCAGCGGCGTCAGTGGCTGCCGGCGCCCACACTCTGCACTTCCACCCCAAGAATCCGCTGGGTGAGGACACCCTGGAACCTCACTACCTGGCCTCATGGCTGACTGCTCTCCGTAAGGCCTGCCCAGCCACTCCATTGGGCGTGACAACAGGTGCTTGGAGCTCCCCGGATGCACCAACCCGGTTGAGGATGATTGAGTCCTGGCACGAGCTTCCTGATTTCGCATCCGTAAATTGGCACGAGGAGGGCGCAGAGGAAGTCGCTGAAGCCCTTCACGCCCGCGGCATCGGCGTAGAGGCCGGAATTTGGCACGCCGACGCGGCACGTCAGTGGGCCTCCTCTCCGCTGCGGGGCAAATGTTTGAGGGTGCTGGTGGAAATTCAAGACATTCCGGCCGAGAACGTGGAAACGGAAGCCAAGAGCCTCCTGGATCTGGTGACTGACCAGGCACAATCCGATAGCCAGCATGCCGTCCAGCCGCCCGCCCTGCTCCATGGTGAGGACCGATCAGCCTGGGCTGCGCTGCAGCTTGCGGCCCGGTGGGGATTGGACACCAGAATCGGCCTTGAGGACACGCTCGTGCTCCCAGAAGGAATCCAAGCTGACGGCAATGCCGAGCTCATTGCTGCAGCAAAAATTCTCCTTGCGGCCTGAATACTAAGCATGCTTAGCTTATCGAGTCGCTGGACATCAGGTTCACCTGGAAACCAGTTGACCCGCTAACCGCATCAAGGAGCCGCAGCGCTTAGGAGGAACTCCCATGCCACTTTCAGAAAGGGAGCGCAAGGTACTTCAGCAGCTTGAGCGCGAGCTCTTCATCCAAGACCCTGACTTGGCTCGGCAACTGGAATCCGGAGTTCCTGTACGCGGTCCTGTTCACCCCCGTATCCGCGACGTCGTGACTGCCGCCGTCGGAGTGCTGTTGATCCTGCTAGCCATCCCCTTCAACGTATTTCCGTTTGCCCTCGCCGGCATGCTTCTTGTTGCACACGCATTGTTGGCTCACAGGAAATACAAAAATGAGTCCTCGTCAAGACTCCTTTGAAGGCAACGCCCCCGGCGGTTCCTGCTCCGTCGGTTCCCTCTCCATCGGCCCGCTGACCACTACCTGCGCAGGGCTGTGGAGGAGGTAGCCGTTAAGCCAGGAGAACAGGGCGCGGATTTTTTGCTGGAGCCCTGACAATAGAGCGAGGTGTACCAACAGCCAGGACAGGAAGGCAAGGATGCCCTGCAACTGGATTCTCTTGCGACCCAACTCTGCCACCGCGGCGCCACGCCCCACCATCGCCATGTAGCCCTTGTCCACATAACGGAAGGGCGTTCGACTGCCCCCGCTGAGGTCCGCAAGAATGTTCTTCGCCGCCCATTTCCCGGCCTGTTGGGCCACCGAACCCAGCTGCGGTAGTTTTGCCCCCGTTGAATCCGTGATGTTGGCTGCATCTCCAATGACGTAGACGCCATCCGCGTCCGGGGCAGTCAGGTCCGGACGGACATCTATTCGTCCGCCTCTCCCCTGAGCAAGGCCGGATCCGGAAATGAGGTCGCCCGCTTTGAGTCCCCCGGCCCACACCACGATCTGTCCGGGCACGGAGCTCCCGTCGGCCAAAGTCACTCCGTTGTGCCGGACCTCAGTCACGCCCACACCCATGTGCAGTTGAACTCCCACCTTCTTCAAGTGCTCAGTGGCATAGCTCTGGGACTTCTTGGAAAACATGTTGAGGACGCTGGGAACCATATCCACCAGATGCACACGGCAGCGTGCTGCCAGCTCGCGCGAGAAGTACTTACTCACAACGTATTTGACGTTTTCGGCCATCGCTCCAGCCGTTTCAACTCCGGTAGGTCCGCCGCCTACTACCACTACATCCACTGACCCGTCGGGGTTTCTGTCGGCCTGGTCCAACAACCGGGTGAGGCCGGTCCCAAGCCTCGTCGCATCCGTGACGGAATACAGCGGGAACGCATGATCTTCCGCACCGGGTGTGTTGAAGAAGTTCGGGACCGCCCCAACCGCGATGACCAGGATATCCGCCCGCAAGGTTCGCCCATCAGCAGTCCTGACCGCTCGCTCGGCGGCGCTGACGGAGTCCACCTTCGACGTCAGAACCTTGACCGTTTTGAAGCGGCGGAAAACGGAACGCAGTGGCCGGGCAATGGCTGACACTCCGATTTGCGATGTTGCTACTTGATAGAGGAGCGGCTGGAACTGGTGGTAGTTGTTCGCATCGATCAGCAAGACGCGAACGCCCTTGCGCCCGAGCTCCTTGGCTGCTGCCACGCCTGCGAAACCGGCACCGACAATGATGACTGGGTATGAGTCCTCCATGCGAGCAACTTACTTCACTCCAAGTCCGGGCAACAGGGGTTCGCGATTGCCGTCGAGCGTTTATCCTCTGGCCCTGTGGGTACGCAGTGGGTAGTGTTCTGCATTCGGCAACGCACGCGGAAGGGTGATCTTTGTGAACGAGGACGGGCTGACGGACGCAGTGCAGGAAGCGGGAGCCGTCGAGCTGCTCCTGATCCGGCACGGCGAGAGCGAAGGCAACGTGGCCGCAACGGAGGCACGTTTGGCTGGAGCCGAGGTCATAGATGTTCCGGCCAGGGATCCTGACGTAAATCTCTCCGGCACTGGACAGGACCAAGCCAAAGCATTGGGGACGGCGCTGGCCCGGATCGCCGATGAACTCCGGCCGGATGCTGTTGTTTCCTCCCCCTATGCGAGGGCCCTGCAGACGGCGGAAATCGCAGTTGAGACGGCCGGCTGGCCCGTGAAGGTTCTCACCGATGAGCGTCTCCGCGACCGCGAACTGGGCATCTTGGACCGGTTGACACGCCTGGGCGTGGAGACCCGATATCCGGACGAGGCCGAGAGGCGGCTATGGCTGGGCAAGCTGTACTACCGGCCACCTGGCGGCGAATCGTGGGCCGATGTTGCACTCCGCATACGCTCAATCCTGGATGAGCTCAACACTTTGGGAACAGGGCAGCGGGTGATGCTGGTCTGCCACGACGCCGTCATCCTGCTGGTCCGTTACGTCTTGGAAGGAATGTCCGAGGAGGAAATTCTTGACTTGGCAGCCACAACGTCTGTGCTGAATGCATCGATCACAAGGTACGTGCGCCCTTCGGGTGCGGGGCCTTGGGAACTGGAAAGCTTCAACGTGGCTGACCACCTCACCGAACAAGGTGTCACTGTCACCGAGCACGCCGGGGATGCCAGTGTCCACCCCCAGTGACTCCACCACACCCACGCTGGTGACACCGTCGCTTCTGCGTGACTGGCCGCTGCCGGCACCGGGAGATGACAAGTACTCGCGCGGTGCCGTGCTGGTCATCGGTGGAGCACGTGTGACCCCTGGCGCGGCTTTGCTGGCCGGAATCTCAGCCCTTCGCGCAGGAGCCGGGAAAATTACCTTGGCCGTTGCCGAATCCGTGGCAGTGCAGGTGGGAGTCGCGTTGCCGGAGTGCGGCGCACTTGGACTGCCCGAGAACGCCGGCGGGTCCGTAACCGGTGAGGGGTTGGACCGGATCTCGTCCTACCTGGAGCGCGCCGATGCCATGCTGATCGGGCCAGGCTTGGACGATCTGGAACTGGCGGAATCGCTGCTGCGAACGCTGTTGGAGCGGGAGGAGTCCCACGCTGCCCCCGGCACTGAAGGAGGTCCCGCCGTCGTTCTTGACGCTTTTGCCTTGGGCGGACTGGTTAAGGTTGAGGATGTACTGGAACCGTGGCGTGGCCGGCTGATCCTCACGCCGAACCCCACAGAGACCGGAATACTCCTGGGCAGGGATGTAGGGGATCTTGGAGCTGATGTAGCTGAGGTCGCTCGCAGGTTCGATGCGGTGGTGAGTTGTCAGGGATACATCGCCGGACCCGGCGCCGAAACAGCAGACGACTCGACGCTGTGGAAGATCACCACCGGCTATGGCGGGCTGGGAACGTCCGGCAGCGGCGATGTTTTGGCAGGCGCCATTGCGGGGCTCCGCGCGCGCGGTACCAGCGACGCTCAAGCTGCTTGCTGGGGCACGCACCTTCACGCCGCCGCTGCCGACCGCCTGGCCAGCAAGCTCGGCCCGCTCGGATTCCTGGCCCGCGAGCTGGCCGACGAACTGCCCGCCCTCATGCTGGAACTCAATACCTGACGGGCAGTTCGCGACGGGAACCTAAGCGGGCTTCAGCAATTCATGCTCCACGACGGCGGCACGGGACAGCGTCTTATAGCCCTCCTGTTCGAACAGAACAGTCATGACGTCGTCCTCGTGCCGCATCACCAGACCCGGACCCCACTCTTTGTGGATCACGGTGGACTGCAACGGGAACAGGTTCTCGGCTGTTGAGGTGAGGTGACCGGCGGAACCCGACCCCGCGTCGTCGTGAATTTCAGCGCACGCATCACAGTTTCCGCAAGGTTCCGGCAGGTCCTCCCCAAAGTAGCCAAGCAGGAACTGACGGCGGCAAGCATCCGTCTCGGCGTACGCGCGCATCATGGTGAGCCGGGACTGGTCAACGCGTTGCCGGGCCTCAGCCAGCTCGACGGCGCGGTCCACCAGCGTGGTCAGCTTGGCTTTGGAACTGAGCCGGGTGCCGCGCTTGCCTGTTGTGACGGCACCGCCTTCCTCCAACTGGTTCACCAGCGCGGTGACGCGGCGGGCGGGGAAGCCGGTGAGCTCCACCAAAGCGGTTTTCGGGACGGGTGCGCCCGCGTTCTTGATGACTTTCAGCACCGCTGTGAGCGCCTCCGCGTCCGGGGAATGGGTGGCGAAGAACTTACGCAGCCCCAGGTCTTCGGCACGGTAATGCAGTATCGCGGTGGCCGGTTCGCCGTCGCGGCCCGCGCGGCCGATTTCCTGGTAGTAGGAGTCCAATGACTCCGGAATATCCGCATGCCCCACGAAGCGGACATTGGGCTTGTCTATGCCCATACCAAAGGCTGTAGTGGCAACCACGACGTCCAGTTGATCGTCCAGGAATCTCTCGTGGATACTTTCCCGGTCAGAGTCCGCCCGCCCCGCGTGGTAGGCCTCGGCGCGGAGACCATGCTCGGTCAGTTTGGCCGCGTATTTTTCGGTGTCCTTGCGGGTAGCGGCATACAGCAGTCCCAGTCCCTCCGCCTTGGCAAGCGCGACTACCTGTTCCATCACAGCTTTTCGCTTGCCTTTGTCCTCCTGATGCCGGACAACATCGAGGCTGATGTTCGGGCGATCGAAGCCACGAACCAGAACCACCGGTTCCGTCATGCCCAGCCGCTTCACGATTTCGTCACGCACTGGTGGGGACGCGGTTGCGGTCAGGGCTATGACCGGCGGGTTACCCAGGTGTTCGCGGACGTGGCCCAGCTCGAGGTAATCCGGGCGGAAGTCATGGCCCCAGGAAGATACGCAATGTGCCTCGTCCACTACGAACATGGTGATGTCCAGATTGGCGATGCGCTCCACGGTTTCCCGCTTGGACAGTTGCTCGGGGGCGAGGAACAGGAAAGCTGCTTGGCCGGACTCTACGGCCTGCCAGGCTGCCTCCACCTCCGCATCGCTGCGGGAAGAATTGATGGCGACGGCGGCTCCCTCACCCAGGTGCTCTGCCAACCCGTCCAGTTGATCTTCCTGCAAGGCAATAAGAGGAGAAACCACGACGGCGGGTCGGCCCGTTTTGTTGTGAAGGTACAGCGCTGCGACTTGGTAGGTAGCAGATTTTCCGTAACCGGTGGGCATAACGGCCAGGACATCACGCCTCTCGACGAGGGCGGTCATGCCAGCGAGCTGGCCCTCTCGTAGCTCAGGCAAGGAAAAGGAAGAGGCCGCCAGGGCGGTCAGGGCAAGGTTATCGGACATTAAAGTGTGGCTCCGCGTTGTGGTTCCTGCGGCCACTTGCATCAGCCGAGGTGACCAGCCTAGCGCGGGCGAGGCTCCGCCGTCGTACGCTGTTTACCCGGTTGTGGATAACCCCGGGTGAAGTTAGCGCGGATCCCGGGACCGCACCTGATAGCTCAGGTGGGTGACGCGTGTTCCCGGAACGATCACGGGATCGTCCAGCACGATGTCCGTTTCCAGGTGCTCGAACCAGCGAATACCGCTTCCGAGGAGGACAGGCACCAGGTCTACACGGAGTTCGTCAATCACACCGCGGCGCAAGCACTGCTGCACAACGTCCGCGCCCGCGACGCCTATCTCCTTGCCCTCCGCGAGGTCGGCCGCGCGTTCCAGAGCTGAGTCCAGGTCGCCGACGAATTCGAACGGCACCGGCTTGCCGTCCCGCCGGACCGGTGGCCAATCCGCCGGGGGTTCCCGGTGCGTCAGGACAACGGTGGGTGACTCATTGGGCGGATGTCCGCCCCATCCCTTAGTCATATCGAAGATACGCCTGCCGGAGATGAATGCACCCTCCCTTGGAAGCGAGTTCCAGTAGGCGGCATCAGCTTCGCTGAGGTGAAACGGCACGGGATGGCCGGGCATCCAGGTTTCAACATTTCCGGCTTCATACCAATCGAACAACGGCCCGATTCCGTCGTCTTCCCGGGCGATAAATCCATCGAGGGACACCGAAAACTGGGCGGAAACGCGGCTGTTCCTGTACATGAGATCAGTGTGGTGGCAACGCCCGGGTTGTCAAGAATACTGCCCCCAGAGAAGGTAATCAGGCTACTTATAAACGGTGGCAGTTGTGCCTATGCTTATTCCATGGAGCCCACGTCAGCCATCCTTTTAGTGCTCATCGGTGTGGTCGTCTGGCTCGGTGCCACCATCCTGCCCTTGGCCCTCCTTCCCTCGTCGCGCGCCGAGGACGAGCACAAGCCCAGAGCACACCACCCCCGCCGCCCCAGGCGTGAGCCGCGCGCCGTCCACCGGTTTCGGCCATCCTCACTGAAGGTCCGCTCGGGGCACCACGCCCACGCGCGGCCACACGGCGCTTAGCCATGCGGCCGCAGGCTACAGCCCGGCTACAGCGGATTGCCAAACTCCCGGATGGTGATTCCGGAGAAGTTCGCAGGGCCACCGTCCGCATAGAGTGAGATGCCGCTATCGCCGTCCGCGAAGTGAACCTGCTGTGAAATTACAGTGTGCCCCGAGTTCACAAACACCTCAACGCTCTGCGTGTCCACGAAGATGCGTAGATGGACTGACCGGGCGTTGGCGTCGATAGGGGCTGCGGCCCGAGTGTACGGCACCAGCGTGTACCCATCTTGGTCTGAAGGCGCACGGTCGACGTATAACTCATCGCCGTATTTGCCGATATTGGTATGTCGGGATCCGTCCGGGGAACGGCCAACAGATACCCCGACGTTAGCGGCCAGGTTCCATGAAATGTGGACCTCCAGTTCGTAAGCGCGCCCGTTCCATGGCAGTACCAGACTGCCGTTAACCGTGCGGTCGGGCAGGGTCGTAGTGGCGGTGACATAACCCTGCAGCGCGCCGACCGGGGAGCTCAGCAAGCTGTACCAACCTCCGGATTGACGCTCCAACCGAAGTTCACGCGTCATGGAGTTCTGCCCGTTGTAACCGTCGGAGGCATCTGTGGGTACGTCGCGGGCGGCGTACTTCCAGTTGTTCATCCAAGCGATCGCCAGACGCTTCGTTTCGGGGGCCTCGACGGAGGGCCAAGTCACGGCGGCGTACCAGTCCCATCCCCAATCGAGCCACTGCGGAGTTAAGTCATCAGCAATGAACGCCGCGCCGTTCCAAGTACCCGTCCAATAGGCAAAGGTCATAGGCAGATCGACGCCGTATGCATCCATGCTCGCACCAAACACCCAATGCCGCGTGCCGTCGCCTGCGGTCATCTCAAAAAGATCAGGACATTCAATGCCTCCCAGGGCGTGGTTCGGGTAATCGAAGTTGGATTTCCAGTTCCAGTCCCGCAGGTTTGCGGAGGTGTAAAACGCTGCGTACCGAGCCCGTCCGATCACACACACCCACTCATTACGCGCTCCGTCCCAGTGGATCTTCGGGTCTCGGAACCACTCTGCGTTCTCAATCTCAGCCTGGGTGGCGGCAGATCGTCCGTCTGTGTTCACGATTACCGGGTCCGGGAGGGCGGAGAACGTGTAACCGCCGTCGGTTGACCAGTACAGGTACTGCTCCTGGAACTTTCGAATGCCGCCAGTTGGCTGAGTAGCCAGTGCGACTACGGTCCCGGCACCGAAACCAGCGGTGTTCGCGATGTCCACTACCGCCGATCCCGACCACACCGGGAAGTCGGGCTGCAAGGGCATGACCTCACCGTGATGAGTGAAGGCGACGCCGTCACCGGTAGTTGCGTGATCCCATCCACCCGGCCCGTTGTTCTGGCTGGAGTGGAGGTAGTAGAGCTGGTACGCGCCGTTGGTATGGACTGGACGTTGCGGATCACACAGCCAGCCGGAAGGCGGAGTCATGTGGTAAACAGCCCGAAGTGATGTCTGGGCGTGCGCGGCTACGGGGGCGGCGTTGCACAAGAACAGCGCGATGGCGCCAGCGCTTGCACCTTGTAGTGCAGTGCGTCGAGAGATGTCGTACGTCATTGATTCGTTCCTCTCAAGGTTCGGCGCAACAGCGCGCCGAGGGTCATTCAGTGGGGGAAGCCGAAGCTATGCAGGACCCTAGCGGCACGAAGTCTTGCTGGTCAAGCGTTTTAGCATTATCAAAATTACGAGGAATAGATTTTGCTAAAACGCTTGAATGAATCGGAAATACACGCTAACTTTCAGTGATCAAACGCTTTAGCAGAATGGACATCAGCGCCGATGAAACGCTCAGTCTTCTTCCAACCCACCCACGGATGGGTTGGCGACCTTATCCCTTTCGAGAAGGACGGGGAGTTCTGGCTCTTCTACCTTCACGAAGACCGCTCAGACCCGAAACCAGGCACCTCTTGGAATCTCGTCACCACAAAAGACCTCACGCAGTTTGAGGACCACGGCGTTTCGTTGAGCCACGGCAGTGAAAGCGACCTGGACTTCAACGCCTACACGGGCAGCGTCCTTGCGGACGCAGCCGGCGTCCATCACCTGTTCTACACCGGCCAGAACCCGCGAAACGTCGGCCCCGACGGCATGCCCCGGCAATTGGTCATGCATGCCACGAGCACGGATGGCATGCGAACTTGGCAAAAACACCCGGAGCTCACGTTCGGCGCCCCGGACGGCTACGAATCCGGCGACTGGCGCGACCCCTTCGTGTTCTGGGACGACAGCAAGAACCAGTGGAGAATGCTCCTCGCGGCCAGGCACTCCGAAGGACCGGAACGGCGCCGCGGCGTCATCGCACAGTGCGTGTCCACTGACCTGATGACCTGGCAGCACACCGAACCCTTCTGGGATCCACGCCGCTACATCACCCATGAATGCCCGGACGTCTTCCAATGGGGCGACTGGTGGTACATGGTGTACTCCGAATTCTCGGAATCGTTCACCACCCGATACCGCATGGCCAAGAGTCCCGACGGGCCGTGGACTGTGCCGGCGCTGGACAGCATCGACGGCCGCGCCTTCTATGCCTCAAAAACCGCCGAACGTGACGGGCGGCGCTTCTTCTTCGGATGGATTGCCAGCAAGGAAGGCAACGCCGATCAGGGCGCTTGGCAATGGGCAGGAACCATGTCCGTGCTGGAAGCGCGCCAAAATCCGGACGGGACGCTGGGGTTCTCGTTCGCAGATGAGCTCGTGGAGAGCTTCTGGGACGACGTCTCCGTGCCCCTGACCGGTTCGTTGCCGGCTCGGCTCCACGTCCCGGACGGTTACACAGCGATAGTCTCCGACGAGGAACTGCCCCAGCAGTTTTACGCCAAAGCGGTGCTGGACATCGCCCCTGACACCACCGAATGCGGGCTGCTGCTGCGCTCAAGCCACGACGGCGACCATTCTTACGTCCTGCGCCTGGAACCCAAGCGGGGACGGCTCGTCTTTGACCGCTGGCCTCGTACCATCACCGGCGACGCGCAGTGGCACGTCTCCGGGGACGTCCCGTTCGACGTCGAACTCGAGCGGCCCTGCGACCTCACCCCTGGCGAGCACACGCTTGAGGTCATCGTCGACGGCGACATTTGCGTCGCCGTCGTCGACCGTCAGGTTGCGCTCAGCACCAGGATCTACGACCTGACAGCTGGGAGGATCGGCCTCTTCGCGGGCGAAGGATCAGCCACTGTCACCGAACTTGAAGTACGTCAACGCACCGACCACTGAATATTCATCCCATCCCCAACCTCTGTTCCAATCAAGGGAGATTGCCGCAATGAACAAATTATTCCGTGCTGCCGCCGTCGCAGCCGTAGCTGCCCTGGCTTTGACAGCATGCGCCGGCGGAGGAGCCGCCAGCGACCCCTCCAACGTCAGCCCCACCGGAGAGATCAAGCCCCGCGAAATTTCCTGGTTGCTCTCCAGGCCCGCCGACGGAGCTGTCATCAACATCATGAAGAAGCTCGCAGACGACTACGCCAAGGACCACCCTGGCTTCGCACTGAATCTCATCACCACCCCGGACCGGCCCTCCTACATTCAAAAACTCGAAACCCTGGCCGCGGCCAACAAGTTGCCGGAACTGTTCGATACGGATGCCACCCCCTTCGCCCAGGAGCTGGCCAAGCAAGGCAAAATGGTGGACGCCGACAAGCTCCTGAAATCACTAAACGTCTACGACGACTACCGGCCCGGCGCACTTGACTACCAGCGCTTCGACGACGGCTCCCTGTACATGATCCCGTTCCAGTTCGAACTCGAGTTCATCTGGTACAACAAGGCCCTGATGGAAAAGGCCGGCGTTTCCGTGCCAAAGTCTCTCGATGACATCCCCGCCATGTGCACTGCCTTGCGGAATGCCGGGATCACCCCGATCGCCATCGACGGACAGGACCAGTGGCCGCTGGAACGCTACGTCGCGTACCAGCCGTTCCGTGAAGCGGGGCCCGACTTCGTCCAGAAGCTAAAGAAGGGCGAGGCATCCTTCTCGGATGAAGCCGGCCAGAAGACTGTGAACTGGATGGCTGACCTTGGCAAGGCGAAGTGCTTCCAAGAGGGCTTCTCCGCCCAAGGATATTCTGACGCGCAGAACCAGTTCACCTCGGGACAGGCCGCCATGTACAACATCGGCACGTGGGAACTTCCCAGCCTCGCCACCGACAAACTCAATCCTGACGTCCGCGACGACATCGATTTCTTCACCTTGCCCACCACTGAAGGTTCGGTGACATCTGCCAACGAGTTCGTCTCACCCTCCGGCATTGGCATGGCAGTGAATTCGAAGACCTACGATCCGTTGGTGAGCGACTTCCTGAAGTTCGCCTTGGAGAAGTACCCGGCTGAATACGCTGCCACCGGGGCCCTTTCTCCCACCACCAACGTACAAACGGCCATCCCGGCGAACGCGACTCCGCTGTACAAGAAGGCTCTCGAAACGGCCGACACCCTTGGGGGCAAGCAAGCCATGCCGTGGGATACCCAGCTGGACCCCACCACCAACGGCCGGCTGCAACAGGAACTCGTCCTACTGGTCCAGGGCAACATTACGCCCGAACAGTTCACCAAGACCATGGACGACGCCATCAAGCAGAACGCCCCCAAGTTCTTCAAGTAAACCGAAGCGGCGGGGGCTCCCAAGGCCCCCGCCCGAAAGGCCCACCATGCTACCCAACAGGTCAAGAACCTCGGTCCTGGTTTTCCTGCTTCCACCCCTGCTGCTCTACTGCGCAGCCGTACTCTTCCCGATTCTTCAGTCGTTGTTCCTGAGCTTCTTCTCCTGGAACGGCATCAGCGAGATGGAGTTCGTAGGGCTCGCCAACTATGTCCGGATGCTCACCGCGGACGACATTTTCTGGAGGTCCTTCTTCAACGCGCTCCTCTACCTGGCCATCTGCCTGGTGCTGCAGCTCGGCGGAGCACTGGTTGTAGCCAGTCTCCTCACGTCACTTCGCCGGGGCCGGGAACTCATCAAAACCCTCTACTTGCTGCCAGCTGTGATCTCCACCGTGGCAATTGCTTTCCTCTTTGTCCGTATCTACTCCATTGACCCAGTGGGCCTGTTGAACCAGCTGCTGCATTGGATAGGTTTGGGTTCCTTCGAACGGGCCTGGCTCTCCGATGTGAACACGGTGCTGGCCGCCGTATCCGCCCCCGAAGGCTGGCGGTTTACAGGGCTGTACATGCTCATCATTTACGCCGCCCTGATCGCGGTTCCCAAGGAACTCGAAGAAGCAGCTGTCCTGGACGGCGCCTCGAAGTGGACCCTCTTCACCAAGATCCGGTTCCCTTATATACGTCCCGTGTGGATTACTACCACCATCATGGCCACCACCTACGGCTTGCGCGGTTTCGACATCCCGTACCTCATGACCAACGGTGGCCCTGGGCAGTCCTCCGAGCTGCTCACCACCTACATGTACAAGACAGCCTTCACCAGCACGGACTTCGGCTACGCAAGTACCATCTCCGTCTTCATCGTGATCGAGTGCCTCGTCGCCGTCGGCCTCATCTTGTTCATGCTCAAGCGGAAGGCAGATTCATGATCACCCAGACAGCCCCGTCTACCCCGCGCGCTTCGACTCCGCCCTCGCCGGTTCGTCAGCGACGGCGGCGCAAGCCAAGCCTGTACCTGACACTCTCGCGGGTACTGATCATGCTCATCGTCATCGTCCAGGTCTACCCGCTCGCCTGGCTGTTCCTTACCAGCCTGCGGACAGAACACGACTTCGCAACCGGCGATCCGTTCGCTCTTCCGAGCTCGCTGACGTGGGAAAACTATGCCAGAGCCTTCGAAACGGGAGACCTGGGCCGGAATATCCTGAACAGCTTCATTGTCACCATGGGTGCCAACATCCTCATAGTGTTGTTCGGCATGATGGCTGCATACGCCATACAGGTTCTGGGATTCCGGCTGAGCCGCTTCGTCCGTGCCCTGTTCCTGATCGGGATCATTGTTCCGGTTCAGATCGCTTTGGTCCCGCTGTTCATCGACTACTCCGCCGTGAACCTGCTGGACACCTATCAGTCAATGATTATCCCCTTGGCCGGTTTCGCCCTGCCCATGTCCATTTACCTGTTCTCCTCCTTCTTCGAATACATTCCGCGGGAAACCTACGAAGCCGCATCCTTGGACGGCGCCGGACCTTACAGGATTTTTGGTCTGATCACCCTGCCGCTCTCACTCAACACCGTGGTCACCGTTGTCCTGGTGAACAGCATCTTCATTTGGAACGACTTCATCTTCGCCAACACTTTTGTTCTCTCCGAGGACTTGAAGACGATTCCCTTGGGCCTGCAGAACTACATCGGGGCCATGGGCAAAGTGGATTGGACAGCCACCTTTGCGGCCGTGTGCGTGACCATCACTCCGCTGCTCCTGGTCTTCCTGGTTCTGAACAAGGCCATGATCCAGGGCTTGGAAAGCGGGGCGACGAAGGGATGACCGCCATGGCAGGCGGATATACTCCAGAAGGAGGACAGATGATTTCGCAGGAGAAAAATTCGGGCAACGCGGCCGCCCCCATCGTTCATGCCGCAGTGGGCCGCGCCCATCCGGTGACCCTCCGCGAAGTCGCTGAACTAGCGGGGGTTTCCACTGCCACGGTCTCCCTGGTCATCAACAAAAAGAAGAACGCGCGCATTGCAGACGAGACACGTCAGCGGGTCACTGAGGCAATTGCTCAACTGGGCTACCGTCCAAATGCCATGGCCAAAACACTGGTCAGTGGAACCTCGAAGTTCATCGGGTTGGTGGCCGACGGCGTCGCCACCACGCCCTTCGCAGGCCAGATCATCCATGGCGCGCAAGACGAAGCGTGGAAACACGGTTACGCCTTGCTGATCGCCAATACCGAAGGCAATCAGGACCTCGAAAAAGATGCGATCGCCATGATGCTGGAATACAAGGTCCGCGGCATCCTGTACTCAACGTGGTTCCACCGACCCACCGATGTCCCGGAAACCCTTCGCGAGGCGGATTTCGTCCTGGTGAACTGTTTCTCCCCCGAGGCCGGGACGGCACGCGCCGTGGTGCCGGACGAAGCGCAAGGTGGACAGTCCGCCACGGACATCCTGCTCCGCAGCGGCCACCGGCGCATCGCGTTCATCAACACCACCACCCCCGCACCCGCCAAGGACGGTCGACTCCAGGGCTATAAGGACGCACTCGAAGCCGCTGGAATACCGTTTGATCCCGATTTGGTGCTCGAAGCGTACCCGGATCAGGAAGGCGGCTACGGCGCCACGCAGGATTTGCTCGAGCTTGGGGTTGGCGCCGTGTACTGCTACAACGACCGTATGGCCATGGGGCTTTACGACGGCCTGCGGGAAAACGGCCTCTCCATCCCGGAGGACATGGCCGTGGTGGGTTTCGACAACCAGGAAGTCATCGCCGCCCACCTCCGGCCCCCGCTTTCAACAGTGTCACTGCCCCACTACGAACTAGGCGCTGCGGGTGTTCGGATGCTGTTGGGCCTGGATGCCGCGCCTCTCGAGTCCGCTGTGAAGATCGCTTGCCCGGCGGTTGAGCGCGGCTCCGTTGCCGTTCATTCGCCCGCCTAGAGACCTGTTGTCATTGCTTGTTGCCCGAGGGCTTGGATAGGAATAGCGTTGAGGTGGAAGCCCAGTGGTCCCCCATCACTGGGCTTCCCTTTGGAACCGGCAGCTTGCGCTTCAGGCCTCTGTGGGGCGTCGCTTAAGAAAGGAGATCGACCTGATCAGTTTTCTTAAGGCGACTGCTGCAGCCGATGAATTGACCGGGATTGTCGGTATCGCCGCGCAGGTAATCGAAGCCCTCGGTGAATGGGGCGTGGGCTTGCTGACGCTTCTGGAGACTGTATTCCCACCTATCCCCAGCGAGGTGATCCTCCCACTGGCTGGATTCCTTACCCAGCAGGGAAGCATGAACCTGATCCTGGTGTTTGTCACCAGCACGCTCGGGGCTTACGCCGGAGCGATGCTCCTGTACTGGCTGGGATACAAGGTGGGTTTGGAACGGTCAATAAAGCTACTGTCAAAGCTGCCGCTGGTCGATCGGGAAGATTTCGAGAAGGCCGCCGAATGGTTTGAACGTCACGGCAAATCAGCGATCTTCTTCGGTCGGCTGCTACCCGGCGTGCGCAGCCTCATTTCCCTCCCGGCAGGTGCCGAACGCATGAACCTGGCGACCTTCAGCGTCTTCACTGTCGCGGGAACCGGTCTGTGGAACGCACTGCTCATTGGAGCGGGCGCACTGCTCGGCAAGCAATATCATTTGGTGGACCAGTACTCCCGATTTCTCAACTACGCCGTTTATGCAGGACTGGCTGCGCTCTTAGTGTGGCTCATCATTCGAAGGGTCAAAAAGCGCAAGGAAAGTACCCGCTAGCCCACCCACGTCCGGCGTCATTGTGCGGTCGGTTCAGAGCCGTCGGGTCCGCACCGCTGTTCTGTCTACCTTCATTTCTTCCAAAAGCTCTGAAACGGGATCGTATTCGCCGCGGTTAAGGAGTGCTACGAGAAGATTCGAGGTGCCAGCGTGCCGTGGATCTTCCTCATTGGCCTTGGCTTTACGGCGATGTTGGTGGGACTTCTGATGCGCATGTACGTCAAAGCGAATGCTGCCGCATCCAAGGTCAACCAGACAGGCTGACTCCTCGCCGCAATAAATCAGCGCTTCGTCGCTGCTGCCACAGTTCCGGAGCTGACACATACGGAAACAAGCAGCCACCGCCCAGTACGCTGGCCGTATGCCTTCGCCGTGGACCTTCCTCATCGCTCTGCACGCCATCGCAGCGGGCTACGCCCTGATATTCGGCGCCGTGAACCTGCTCCGCCGCAATAAAGGGAGCGCAGCGCACAAGATTCTGGGCCGCATCTGGGCGGTTGCCATGTACGTCGTCGTGGTCACCTCGTTCGGGATCCGGACCATCGATGGCGGGTTCAATTGGCTCCACGCGCTTTCCGTTCTGACGTTCTGCACCCTGACGATGGGCTTGTGGGCCGTCAGTAAGGGCAACATCCGGGCCCACCAGCGCTTCATGACCGGCAGCTACTTCGGACTCGTCGGCGCGTTCATCGGCGTCGTGGCCGTGCCTGATCGGAGGCTCCCCCAAATGGCCATCCACGACCTCGCAGGCCTCACCCTCTGGGTGGCCGCCCTTGCACTCACTGCCGGGCTGACCGTCGCCGGGCTGATGCAACTGCGCCGGAAGGCCGGGGTGGTGCCCCGCGGATAGCCGCGCGCACGGCGCTCTGCTGAACGTCGCACCGGCCGCTGCGGTCCTCGCCGGAATCAACATCATCCAAGCCAACGGCAGCGCTCGGGTATGTTACTACCGGCTGTTCCTCGACGCCGACTCGAATCCGCGCGATCGTCCTGAGACCTTCAAGGACAAGGAGCTGCGACCGCTGAAGGATCTCTAAGAGAGGTACGGTCGCCGCGGGTCGGCATGGTCTTTGTTGAGTCTGCCGAAGTTGATCTGAGCGGGATGACCTTGTCAGTTCAGGCGCCGAGTGAGGTGAACTTCTACTGTGTCACCGTCGTCCTTCCCGATGGCTTTGCGGACAGGAGCAGCCACCGGGAGTTTGTGCGTGCCGTCTCCCAGCGCCATGAAGGCTCCAGTAAACGGGTGCCCGTCTACGGTGCCGGACACTTTGACCAGTCCACGGGTTCCAAAGATCTTCGCTGAATCGGGTAGCTGGACACAAGTCCACGTGTCACCAGGCCGGACTTTGCCGAGCTGGGCGACGAAGGTGATGTTCAGTGGTTGTGGTTCTGCCATCTTCTCTTCTCCTGGTCTCTGAGCCGAAGTCCGCAAGAAGCAAAACACAAGCTGGACTGCTTTGTCTTGGATCTGCGGAGCCGTTGTCCCCGCGCCACCTCCGCCTCGCGGTCGTCACTCATGGGGCAGTGCAGTCCTTCTGGCTACTCTGACAAGTCGCGACGCGCGGTGGCGTGATGCACCCGTCGCGGGGGTTTACACAGGAGTGTTGGTCTCCATTAGCGTCAGAGCTCCAATGACCAACATGGGCCATTCCCAGCATCCCGGACCCGATGAAGGTGAACTCCCGACGCCTCGTTCCCCTTGCCAGAAAACAGCTGGCGCAGAGGCCGGCCGCCAAGACCCCCGCACCGGCCAGCGCCAAGCTGACCGAAAGCGGCCTGAAGGGAAAACTGTCCGTCAAATAAACGGCAAAACCAGCGCCACGATGATGCAAGCAACACCTATCAACGCAGTCAGCGCCACCAATGGACGACGCCGGAACTCATCGCGCACGAGGCCGCCACGCAGCATCATTTGTCCCCCTGACAGCTTCGATTCGTCCTGTTCATCTCAATTCAAGTCCTTGGTCTCTTCCCCGGGCTACCGTCGTGATGCCTGAGGGCAATGTCGCCCATCACAACGTAACTCTTAGGGGGAAACGTGAGACTCCGGGGGGTAGAAAACAGCAAGCTCTCCATCACCAAGACCCTCCGCACCGGCCCACCGAACTCGCTGGCAAATAGCACGGAGGCCATAGCAGCGGTAGTTGTTGCGTAGGCTCGTTGGTTCGTGGTGTTTCACTTGGTGCGCCCTGGGAGTATGAGGATCTGTGGAGAAAATTCTGATTGGGGTAGTCGGAGGCATTGGAGTGATCATCGGGGTCCTGATGATCATCAACCGTGCCTCCCTGACCAAGTTCATGTCCGGAGCGCAGCGATCCACCTTCGGCAAGGTAGGACACAGGGTTGCGGCCCGACCGAGCCAAGGAATGCTGGCGGTAGTTGGCGCCGGCGCCATTCTGATCGGTGCCGCCATAATCGTGCTGGTACTAACCCGTGCTTAGGCGGCTATCTTGCTGCCGGCCAGCACTCCGCTGCGTACTACAGGGACCAGATCCCGTTCCGCCGAACGGCCATGGCTGTGTCAGTCGCCGTGCCGGCATTGGCAGCCTTGGTGTCCGATTACTCGGTGCTCGCCCGGCCCCGCAACACCTTCCGGGGCATCACCGGAGCTGTCGTCGTGGTGATTTGTCTGACCGCCGCCGTGCTGTGCTGGCTGCTCGGGACCGAAGCCGTCCGCAGGGCCACGCACTGGGCCGAGCACACCACCGGTCAGTGGCAGACCGCAGGCAACCCATGTGGGCATTCGAGTCCGATAGCAAGCTGCCCGCCCCTTGATCCAGAGGCGGACTCGGAAGGCGCAAGAACGCCACCTGGACATCCGCCGGATTGTGACCGACGTGCAATCCGCAGGAAGTCACGAAAGCTGTCCAAGAACCGGTCGTCCGGCTTGATAAGCCACGAGGGCCGTGCAAACATCGGCATGGGTTTCGAAATAGCCGGATTTCTCTCGAGGCCACACCTTTCTCCTTCGAGCGATAGGCGACCCATGCTCCAGTTTCCGAGCACACATAAACCCCGGTACAACGACTTCTCGATCAAGGCCAGCTCCCACGAAGCCATCCGTGATGCCGGCGAACGCGCCCCCTTCAGCGCCAACAATGACGACAAGCTTGAGCTTTGCATGAAGGGGGCTGGAGCTACTGAAATCCGCTCCGGCCAGCATGAGAGGTTGAGGCCGTGAACATCCTTGTTTACGGCGCCGGAGGCATGGGTTTGTACTTCTCCGCACGCCTGGCCCAGGCCGGCCACAGCGTAGTGCTGAAAGCCCGGTCATCCACCCAGGACGCCAAACTGCACCTGTTCACCGGAGGTCGAACAGAAACCATATCCGGGGTAAGTGTGGTTTCTGAGATAGACCCGGTGGATGTCGACGTTGTCCTGATTGCCACCAAAGCCTGGCAGGTCGAGGACGCCCTTCTTGAGCTGCAGGGCAAGATCAGCAACGGGACCCCGCTGGTCACACTTCAAAACGGCATAGAGGCCCCCGAAGTCGCCCGGCGCATCTTCCCTGCCTCCCCGGTCATCGCCACAACCTGCGTTGTCATCGTCAAGCGCACGGCCCCACTGGCTGTTGAGCTTATCGGCGGAGAAGCCATCCTCAGCGCCGGACTCTTCGATGAGGTCGGCGCAGACACCGGCATCGCCGAGAGGGTGGTCGATGCCATCAACGAAAGCTCCGTCACAGCGACCCTTGCCCAGGACGTCCAACGCGCGCTCTGGAAGAAGATCGCCCTGATCGCTTCCTATGGCGGGGTAGGCGCCGTCTCAGGAGACCCCGTCGGGGTGACCCGCACGCATCCCGAGACCCGGTCAATGGTCCGTGATGGCATCGTTGAGGTCGCCTCGGTAGCTCATGCCTACGGCGTCACGTTTACGAGGGAGGACGTGGAGGAAGTCTTCTCGGTCTACACTGACGTCTTCGACCCTTCGACGACGTCATCGATGCAGCGCGACCTGGCTTCAGGATTGCCGTCAGAATTGGCAGATCAAAACGGGGCGATTGTTGCCCGGGCCGCCCAAGTAAGGGTGGCAACTCCAACCCATTCGTTCATCCTGAACTCACAGCTACCTCGGGAACGGCAAGCAAGGCTGAGCTCATGAGCGAGACTCCCACAGTACGGCGCATGGCTGTCCCGCCCCTGATAGCGGTCAGCATCGGGAACTCGGGCCGGCGTCTGATGCGGTGACATTATGGGGGCCCCTTCTGAACGGGCGAGGCTAAACGCCCCGACAGCATGCTGCCACATCAAGCCCTTCACCATTGACCATGCGTAATTCCGAACGTTGTGCCGGTAAAAGAGCTGCATGTGGCCGGCCCCGCCATGCTCTGGCCAGAGAGGCCAGCATTGCCGTGCTTTGTTTGAACGCTTATAACCTAAGTTAGGTTTTCCCGGCTGTTGTTATTTGACAACGCAACCTAGGTTATGGATGAACGAAATGGAACGGGACCTGATCCTCTCGCAGGCGATGTTGCTGTTGGGCGAAGCGGACGTGCGGATCACGGGCGGCAACCTCGATGCACTGTCTTTGACGCTCCCGGACAGCAGCGTCCGGGAAGTGAAGGTGCAGCTGGCGGCCACTCCCCCGACGCCCAGTAAGCTGCGGGCCATCCTTGAACGGGAGACTCGGACGCTGATTGTCACGTTCCGCCCAACCGAGCGACTCACCGAAGCGGCTCTCCAGGACAAGGTTGACCTGATTACCATCGCTCCGGTCTCAGTCATCATTGGCGGTGTTCAGCGCCTGGAACCACGCCATAAGCCCGAAGCCGTTGAGAAGACCCACGGGCGGGCGCCGTGGGGCCGGTGGGCATTGCTGCGCGCCTTGGCCCTCGCAGATGGGCCGCAAACGCAGCAGGAGCTCGCAGCAGCGGCCGGCATTAGCCAGCCGGCGGTGAACAAGCACCTGAAAACGCTGGGGGCTTTTGTCGACCGCGATCAGTGGGGCTGGCACGCCCACGACGTTGACGCCATCATCACATCGTTGCTGGCCAGCTACCCCGGGCCCCGGGGCGTGACGTCTTATTGGTATGGGCTGGATTCCGCTGCCGAGCAAGCCAAGAAGGCCGCCGAATACGCCACTGCGCTGGGCGCATCCCCTCTGGTCTCCGGGGACGCTGCGGCGGACTTTTACGCGCCCTGGCGGTTGCCGGACAGCGCCGTCGTCTACGTCCATGAAGCTGTGGATTTCACCGATGCCGGCTTCGCCCCCGCGACTCCGGAGGAAGCAACGCTTATCACCACCGTCCCTGAAGACTTCACCCTGTGGGCCACCGCGTCCCTGGTGCACCACTCGGATGGGATCCCCTTGGCCGACCCGCTGATCACGCTCCGGGACGTCATGGCCGGGGACGCTGTCGACATCCAAGAGGCAGCTGACCAGCTCCGCAAAGTCATCGTGGCGAGAGCTGCTCGATGAAGACCATCAACGTCATCTCCATGTCCAACGCAGCAAATCTCGGGTATCGGGCGCTGGCCGACGTCGCCGAAGCGGCAAAGGGCTTGGAGCCCCGCAAAGTGACCCACTAACGGGATGGCAGGCTGATTATCGACGTCTGAGAGAGCAAGACCAGTCAGAAGCCATTGCCGGTTAGAGGCGCTCAAGCTTCGGGGTTCTGGACCTCGGTCCTCCGGGCCTGGAGTTTTGGTCCGATGAACTGCCCCAGAACAAGCCAGAGAATCGTCACAACGACCACGGTTGTGCCCTTGGCAGGGTTGTTCCGGTCAATGGCAGTCCCAAGGTCTTGTTGCCTGGCTGCATGGCTCCCTCTATGCAGCCCAGGAGCCCGCTGGTGTCGTCTGGCTTCTTGAAAGCGTGTTGTCAACGTGTAGTGCCCTGCATTTCCGACACGAAAAACCCCTCCGCTCCGGACAAAATCGCCGGAAGGGAGGGGTGGTGGAGCCCCCTGTCGGATTCGAACCGACGACCCCCGCTTTACAAGAGCGGTGCTCTGGCCAACTGAGCTAAGGAGGCGCGCTCCGGTTACCCGAAGCAAAGCGCGAAAGAGCGCTAGATAAGGTTAGCCCAGACCATCCCCGTCAACGAAATTAGCCGCTCCCAAGCAACAGCGGCCGGCCACCCGCAGGGGTGACCGGCCGCCGTCGTGCATTCCGCGAAGGTTAGCCCTTGGCGTCAATTGCCGTCTGGATCTCGGCGTTCAGGTCGGTCCGGCCGTCCCACTGCTTGCCGTCGATGAACACGGTGGGCGTACCGGTGACGCCGATCGCTGCAGCTTCCTGCGTGGCAACCTTCACCCACGGACGGAACTGCTTGCTGTCGATGCAGGAGTCGATGTTGGCCGCACCGATTTCGGTGGCCATTTTCTTGAGGTCGTTGTCGGAGATGCCCGCTCCGCCTTCAGCCGGCTGGCGTTCGAAGAGCAGGTTGAAGAATTCCGCGTACTTCTCGGGGGATGAGTTCACTACGCAGGCAGCAGCGTTGGCTGCGCGGGAAGAGTAGTTGGTGGTGGACTGGCGGTCCAGGAAGCCCAGGGCGCGGTACTCGACGGAAATCTTGCCTTCGTTGCGGAGGCTGGTGAGGGACTCCCCGTAAGTGCTCTCGAACTGCTTGCAGACCGGGCAAATGAAGTCGATGTAGGCAACAACCTTGACGGGCTTGCCGGCCTCGGCTTCGCCGGCCGGAACCGTTACCGTAGCCGGCTTGGTGGCGGGAGGAGCGGGAACATCAGCCACGTTGACGGTGGCAGGTTCCGTTTTCAGGACTTCAGTGTTGGCCAGCAGCGTTATGCCACCGTGCACGTTGCCGTTGGCCGGCGTCGGACCCTGATCGGCCACGGAGACCTCACGATTGCCAATAACCACAGCCGCGATTATCCCGATGATGACCACCACGGCCACCACGATGCCCCAGCCGACAAGAAGCTTGTTGCGCTTCTCCTTCTTCAGCTGCTCTTCGCGGATTGCGCGCGCTTTCTCCCGCGCCTGGGCGGTCTTTTCGGCCTTGGACAGGCGTGGTTCGTTTGCGGGGCTCATCAGTTCCTCGGGGTATTCGACGTCATAGTGCATAGCTAGGGCAACGGGCCCAGTTTACGGGAGCAAACTTGAAGGTTTTCCCATACCCATTGACCCGGTTGTTGAACGATCAACTGCCGAGGAAGATTCCGCTAGTAGGCTGGGAGTTGAGTCACAGCAACCCCAGGGAGCGTTAATGCAGGAACCGGCAAGCGAAAAACTCAGTACCGGACAGGGCACCAAGGCTTCTCCAACAAAGAAGCCCACGGCGAGCAAGTTCGATTTCATGGTGGTTTCCAACAGGCTGCCCGTTGACAGGTGCAGCAGCGACGGAAACGACGACGGCGGCGACGGCTGGCGTCGTTCACCCGGGGGCCTGGTCACGGCGCTCGCGCCGATGATGACAAAGTCCGACGGCGCGTGGGTGGGTTGGCATGGAGCGCCCGACGAGACGGTGCGTCCCTTCAGCCACGAAGGCATGGACCTCGTCCCGGTCCAGCTCAGCAGCCACGAAGTGGAGCTGTACTACGAGGGCTTCTCCAACGCGACCATCTGGCCGCTTTACCACGACGTGATCGCACCGCCGGAGTTCCACCGTACGTGGTGGGATTCGTACCGCCAGGTCAATAAGAAGTTTGCCGACGCCATCATTCGCCATGCCGCCGAAGGCGCCACTGTGTGGGTCCAGGACTACCAGCTCCAGTTGGTTCCGCGAATGCTCCGCGAGGCCAGGCCTGACCTGAAGATCGGCTTCTTCAACCACATTCCCTTCCCTCCCCCGGAGATCTTCGCGCAGCTCCCTTGGCGCCGGGAGATTATTGACGGCTTGCTGGGCGCTGACCTTCTGGGCTTCCAGCGCCCCAGCGACGCCGGTAACTTCATGCGCTCTGCCCGGCGCTTCCTGGGTGCCAGCGTCAAGCAGCAGCAGGTTCACGTGAAGGGCCCGGATGGCGAAGTTACGCACATCGCGCGGGCGCAGGCCTTTCCCATTTCCATCGACGTTGACCAGATCCGCGAGCTGGCCGCCAGGCCGGACATCATCGAGCGGGCCAAGCAGATCCGCAAGGACCTGGGAGATCCCAAGACCATCCTGCTGGGTGTTGACCGACTGGATTACACCAAGGGCATCGGCCACCGTCTCAAGGCCTTCGAGGAACTTCTTCGCGAGGGCAGCATCAAGGTAGAGGACGCCACCCTGATTCAGGTGGCGAGCCCCAGCCGCGAACGCGTGGAACAGTACAGGCTCCTGCGCGAGGAGATCGAAGGCACTGTTGGCCATATCAACGGCACGTACGACACCATCCAGAACACGGCCGTCCGCTACCTGCACCACAGCTATCCGGTGGAGGAAATGGTGGCGCTGTACCTCGCCGCGGATGTCATGCTCGTAACGGCCCTGCGTGATGGCATGAACCTGGTGGCTAAGGAGTATGTCACGGCCCGTTCGGAGGACGATGGCGCGTTGGTTCTCAGCGAGTTCGCCGGCGCCGCCGACCAACTCAAGCAAGCGCTCCTGATCAACCCGCACGACATCGACGGCCTGAAGTCGGCCATCCTGCGCGCTGTGAATCTCCCGCCCAAGGAAGCCCGCCGCCGCATGAAGCTGATGCGCAAGCAGATCCTGGACCACGACGTGGATCATTGGTCAGCTGAGTTCCTGGCTGCCTTGGAGGAAAAGGTGGTGCGTGATGACAGCTGAGAACCTTTCCCTGTCACCGGAACTGCTGGATGCCGTCCGGCGCATTTCCGGCACGGAGCACCTTCTGGTTGCCCTGGATTTCGACGGCACCCTGTCCCCTATCGTCGACCGCGCGGAGGACGCACGCCCCCTGCCCCGGTCCGCCGCGGCGCTGGAGGCCCTCGCCCAACTTCCGCGTACGACGACGGCACTCATCTCGGGCCGCGCACTGGACAGCCTGCGGCTGGTCGCCTCGCCCCCGGCGGATACGCTGCTGATCGGCAGCCACGGTGCCGAGGTCTGGCTGGGTGAGGGATCTTTGGGCCTGGAACTGGACGAAGATCAGCGGCTGAAGCTGGCAGCGGTGCGTGAGGTTCTTTCGGAGATCGTGAACATCGCTCCGGGGACGCTGCTCGAGGACAAACCCGCCGGCGTCGTCCTCCACACGAGGATGGCCGACGACGACGTTGCGGATGACGCCGTCGAGGCCGCGATGCGGGTGCTCCGGGAGCACCCCGGTGTCTACCTGAAGACGGGGAAGCGGGTTCTGGAGACGTCCGTCGTCCATGCCTCCAAGGGTGAGGCTGTGGAGTTCCTGCGTCAGGCGACCGGAGCGACGGCCATCCTGTTCGCTGGTGACGATGTCACCGATGAGGATGCGTTGGGCCGGCTGATGGGCGACGACGTCGGCATCAAGGTGGGCTTGGATTTCACCCAGGCCCAGTATCGGGTGGAGGCGCCTGTGCACGTGGCGGAGTTGCTGGAAGCGTTGCTGCGGGAACGGCGCAGGGTCACCACCGATGCTTAGCGAGTGACGAGCGCAACGTGTGACGTTCGTAACATTTAGGTAGTAAGTCAAAAAGTCTGACATACTCTTGGATGTGATGTGACGCACAGTACCGTGCGACGTCACACGATCCTCCCCGGCCATTGGCCGGGGAGTTCAACTGAAGAAAATGAACCATTCACAACGGATCGTCCGGCACGTACCTGCCGGTGAAGGGATTGATAACTGTGGCTACAGTTACTTTTGATAACGCTACGCGTCTGTACCCGGGCACAGATAAGCCCGCCGTCGATAAGCTCAACATCGACATCGCCGATGGCGAATTCCTGGTCCTCGTTGGACCCTCCGGTTGCGGTAAGTCCACCTCGCTGCGCATGCTCGCAGGCCTTGAGGACGTCAACGCCGGCCGCATCCTGATCGGCGACCGCGACGTCACGGACGTTCCGCCGAAGGACCGCGACATTGCAATGGTCTTCCAGAACTACGCCCTTTACCCGCACATGACCGTTGCGGACAACATGGGCTTCGCACTGAAGATCGCCGGCATCTCCAAGGAAGAGCGCGCCGAGCGTGTCCGCGAAGCCGCCAAGCTTCTTGACCTCGAGCAGTACCTGGACCGCAAGCCGAAGGCACTCTCCGGCGGTCAGCGCCAGCGTGTTGCCATGGGCCGTGCAATCGTCCGTAACCCACAGGTCTTCCTCATGGATGAGCCGCTTTCCAACCTTGACGCCAAGCTCCGCGTCCAGACCCGTACGCAGATCGCATCCCTGACCCGCCGCCTGGGCGTCACCACGGTTTACGTGACGCACGACCAGGTCGAGGCCATGACCATGGGTGACCGCGTTGCTGTCCTGAAGGACGGTCTCCTGCAGCAGGTTGACACCCCGCGCAACCTCTACGACCGCCCGCAGAACGTCTTCGTTGCAGGATTCATCGGCTCCCCGGCCATGAACCTGCTTGAACTGCCGGTCGTCGACGGCGGCGTCCAGTTCGGTGGGACGGTTTACCCCGTGCCGCGCAACATCCTCGAAGAGGCTCACGGCCAGACCGTCACCGTTGGTTCGCGTCCGGAAGACCTCGAGACTGTCGGCAACGGCGAAGGCCTCCAGGTTGAGGTTGACGTCGTGGAAGAACTCGGCGCCGACGCTTACGTCTACGGCCACACCATCCTTGACGGCAAGAGCCACGACATCGTTGCTCGCGTCGACGGTCGCCGCCCTCCGATGAAGGGTGAGTCCATCTTCGTTCGTCCGCAGTCCGGCCACGTGCACCTGTTCGACACGAAGACCGGCCTGCGCCTGGGCGACTAATCCCGCCAACCGCCGGCTGGGTCCGCCCACCGGCCAGTACATCCGCATTGTGACAGCGGCCCGACCCCACCCGGTCGGGCCGCTCTCGCTTTAACCTAACTCCTGCGAAAGAACGGCATGAACACGACGGACAACCTGATCCCCCGCCCCTCGCACGTCGCACTCCTGAACGGCCCGGCCTTCACACTCGCCCCCACAGCACGGATCGCCGCTTCCGGCGCAGCTACCCCTGTAGCCAGGCAGCTTGCCTCGCTGCTGCGCCGCGGCACTGGTTTCGACCTCCCCACCGTTGAGGACACTCGCCCCGGTGACATCTCCCTCGAGTTGGTGGAGACATTCGACGGCGGCCCGGAAGCTTACGAGCTCAGCGTCACCGAGGGTGGGGTCGTACTCGCGGCCTCCACTCCAGCGGGACTCTTCAACGGAGTGCAGACACTCCGCCAGCTTTTTCCTGCTTCCATTGAGGGCACTGATCCTCAGGCAGGCACGTGGGTGGTTCCCGCCGTCGAGATTGCGGATGCTCCGCGCTTTGCGTACCGCGGCCTCATGCTGGACGTCGCCCGCAACTTCTTCACGGTGGAGGAAGTGAAGGAGCAGATCGACGTCATGACGCAGTTCAAGTTCAATGCCCTGCACCTGCACCTCACGGACGATCAAGCATGGCGCATCGAAATTCATGAGCCCGCAAAGAACCCGTCCGGTTTGCCCTACGCCAAGCTGACCGAAGTGGGCGGCCAGGGCGCGGTGGAGGTTTCCACCGCAATGCCTCCCCGGGGCAACTCCGGCTTCTACACCCAGCAGGATTTCAAGGACATCCAGGCCTACGCCGCCACCAAGAACGTGCTGGTCATACCGGAGATCGATCTTCCCGGGCACGTCAACGCCGCCCTCGCCGCGATCCCGCAGCTGAATCCCGACGGCCAGGCCAAGCCGATGAGCACTACGTCGGAGGTGGGCTGGTCAACGCTCACTGAAGACTTGCCCGCAACCTACGAGTTCGTACGCGAGGTCCTCGGCCAGCTCGCCGCGATCACGGTGGGACCTTACCTTCACATTGGTGGCGACGAAGCCCACGTCACCGGACATGACGACTACGTCTCCATGGTGCAGCGGTTCGTGAGGATCGGCGCCGAGACCGGCAAATCCGTGGTGGGCTGGAACGAATTCGCCGCCGTCGAGCTTCCGCAAGGTTCCGTCATTCAGTACTGGCACGGCGATTTCGAACCCACTGTGCGGCAGGCTGAACAAAACGGGTCACGGGTGATCATGTCCCCCGCGGCCAACACCTACCTGGACCAGAAGTATGCGTCGGACAGCCCTGTCGGCCTCGAATGGGTGGAAGGCGGGCCTTTCACCTGGTCCGAGTACTACAACTGGGACCCTGCCCAAGGCGGGTTGCAGGACCAGCAGATCCTCGGCGTCGAAGGCCCGCTGTGGACCGAAACCGTTCGCAACAACCAGCAGGCCCAATGGCTCCTGTACCCGAGGGCGGTCTCCTTGGCGGAAGTCGCGTGGTCCGGTCAGGAGGTTCGCAACCCGGGTGACTTCAGACGTCGTTTGGGCGCCTTGGGTGAGCGGCTCGCCACGCAAGGTGTCGCCTTCCAAGAAGCGCCCGACGTCGAGTGGTCCGCGAAGCCGGAGTATCCCTTTCCTGGCACGATAGCCGGAAGCGCATCCAAGTACGGAACAATTGAGGCATGAGCGAGCAAAACGAAGCCCAGTGGCACGACGAACCCACCGATTACGGGCAGATCGGCAAGCTCCCCAGGACCGAGGCCGCCAGTGCGCAGGACACCGCACCGCCGGCCAGTGTCATCGGTTCCCTGAACATTACTGCCGCTGCGGCTGATCCGGAGTTGCTGGACCTCCCCTGGCATATTGCCTTGGAAGACTGGCCGGCTGAGAACCTGGCCGCTCTCCCCCGCGGTATTTCCCGGCACATCGTCCGTTTCGCGCACTTGGGTGGCTCGGTGATCGCCATCAAGGAAACGTCGGAGCACGTTGCCCGCCACGAGTACCACATGCTGCGGAAGCTGGCCCGGCTGGACGTGCCCTGCGTGGAGCCGGTGGCTGTCATCACGGGCAGGACCACAGCGGACGGCAGGCCCCTGAATCCAGTGCTGGTCACCCGGCACCTGAAATTCTCCATGCCGTACCGCGCACTGTTCTCGCAGATGCTCCGCAAAGACACCTTGACTCGCCTGATCGACGCCCAGGCGCTGCTGCTGGTACGCCTGCACCTTGTGGGCTTCTACTGGGGTGACGTTTCACTGTCCAACACGTTGTTCCGCCGCGACGCCGGCGCCTTTGCCGCGTACCTGGTGGATGCTGAAACGGGAGAGCTCTACCCCGATCTCTCCATGGGCCAGCGTGAATACGACCTCGAAATCGCCCGGGTGAACATCGCCGGCGAACTGATGGATTTGCTGGACGGCGGACTCATCGAGGAGAAGGTGGATCCCGTAGCCACCAGTGAGCTGATCATGGACAGCTACCGACGCCTCTGGACCGAGCTGACCGAGAAGGAATCCTTCGAACTCGGCGAAAGGTGGCGCGTTGCCGCCCGAATCCGACGCCTCAACGAGCTGGGCTTCGACGTGGAAGAGTACGCCATCAAGACCACGGCGGACGGATCCACCATCCAGCTCCAGCCCAAGGTGGTGGACGCCGGTCACCACCAGCGTCGTTTGCTGCGCCTTACGGGCCTGGACGCCCAGGAAAACCAGGCCCGCAGGCTCCTCAACGACATGGACCAGTTCCGCGCGGACAACAACCCGGATCTGGACGAGGAAATCAGCGCCCACATTTGGGTCAGCCAGATCTTCGAGCCCATTGTGCGTTCCATTCCGCGGCACCTCGCCGGGAAACTGGAGCCTGCGGAGGTGGTGCACGAGGTCCTGGAGCACCGCTGGTACATGAGCCAGAAGCAGGACAGGTACGTGCCCTTGGCGGAGACCGTGCAGTCCTACCTGGATACGGTGCTGCAGCACCGTCGCGACGAGGCCGCCATCATGCTGAACCCGGATACGGAGCTCCTCAAGATCCTTGAGGTGGAAGTGGAGGAATCCGGCCGGTACGACGATGAGGACGAGTACCCGGACGCGGACGACTAACGCACGTTGAAACGAACTCGACGTCGGCACTCAGGCGAGTGCCGACGTCGAGCTTTAGCCTAGGGTTCCAGCGTTTCCGCGAGGCCTGCCAAGACGGGTTCGCGGCCCAACTCGATGTGCGAGTACGCCAGCGAGTAGGCCAGGTCCGGCTTACCTCTCAGGATGGCGTTGCACAGCTCGGTGTGTTCGTCCCGCTGGAGTTCGTTGCTGCGGTTATGGGCCAGCCCGAAGATCCAGCGCATCCGCCCGAACAGCGGTTTCACCGATTCAATCAGCAGCCGGTTGCCGGACAGGCGCACAATCTCGGCGTGAAGCTCGGCGCTGATGACAGCAACGTCGTCGGTCCGCTCTTCGTCAATGGCTGCCTTGGAGGCCTCCATGAGTTCCTCCAGCCGTCCGCCGTCGCTGCCCTCCGCTACACGGGTAGCGGCCATCCTTGCGGCGAACGTCTCCAAGCAGAGGCGAACATCGAAGAGCTCGTTAACATCCGTGAGGGTCAGTTGCCGTACTACGGCACCGCGGCGTGGGAAGGTTGCCACGAACCCGTCCTGCTCCAGGCGCTGAATGGCTTCGCGCACGGGAATGCGGGAGACGTTGTAAAGCTCCGAGAGTTCACGTTCCCGCAGGCGCATTCCTTGGGCGTACGCTCCCGTGACGATGCCTTCCAACACCAGTTGGTAGACGTTCTCCGCGCGGGCCTCTTCATCGCGGCCATTACCGGATTCCGGCATCGCTTCAGCCACAGTCAAACTTCCCTTCATGCCAGCGTCCGCTCCAGGTGCCGGACGGCGCCGGTCAGCGTTCCAACCGAGCATACACGGGAGGAAACAGCTCATCGGCCGGGCGGTTCCGGGCATCCCGAACCGTGTAGGCGTTGCGCATCGTGTCGAAGAGCCGCCACGGTGCTGGCGGGCGTGCAATAGAAGCAGGCAATAGATTCACTATCGAAGGAGTAACCATTGAATACCCTGATCCGCGCCGTCCGCCCCTGGGGGCAAGCGCTCAGCGACGTCACCCTGGTGGCGGGCGAAGCAGGCGGCAAGATCGTCGCCGTCGAACCGCATGATCCGGCCCGTGTGCTTCCAGATGGCGTTACGGTGGTGGATGGCCGCGGACGTTTGCTGCTCCCGTCCTTCTCGGACGTCCACGTTCACCTTGATTCCACCCGTATCGGCCTTCCGTTCCGGGAGCACACCGGAGGTCCGGGCGTGTGGACCATGATGATGAACGACCGTCAAAACTGGCGCAACGCGGAAGTCCCCCTGCAGGATCGCGTGAACGACACCCTGGGACGGATGATCGCCCGGGGTACCACCCGGGTCCGCTCCTACGCGCAGGTTGACGTGGACTGCAGGCTCGAGCGTTTCGACGCCGTTGCTGCCGCCAAGGAGAAATTCGCCGGCCAGGCTTCCGTGGACATCATCGCTTTTCCCCAGGCTGGATTGTTGCTGGAGGAAGGGACGGTGGAGATCATGGAGGAGGCACTGAGAGCCGGTGCCAACGTCATGGGTGGCATCGATCCCTGCACTCTTGACCGCGATCCGGCCAAGCACCTGGACATCGTGTTTGCCCTGGCAGAGAAGTACCAGGTTCCCATCGACATCCACCTCCACGAGCCCGGCGAATTGGGTGTTTTCAGCACCGACCTGGTGCTCGAGCGCACCCGGGCGCTGGGGATGCAGGGAAAGGTAACCATGTCCCACGCCTACCAATTGGGCAGCGTTAATGTGGCCACAACGCGCAGGCTCATTGATGCCTTCGCGGAACTGGACGTGTCCTTGGCCTCGGTTGCTCCGTCTGCTGCAGGCCAACTGCCCATCCCCCTGCTCACCGAAGCCGGCGTTCGTTTGGGCTTGGGCGAGGACGGCCAACGTGACTACTGGTCCCCGTACGGCAACACGGACATGCTGGACCGCACCTGGCAGCTTGCCTTCACCCACGGTTTCCGCAAGGACGAGCTGATCGAGCACTGCCTGGCCATCGCCACGATCGGTGGTGCGAGCATCCTTGACCCCAGCGCTACCAGGCTGAAGGACACGGCCCATCGTCCCGGCGTCGAGGTTGGCGATCCTGCGGAACTGTTGCTGGTGGATGGCGAAACTGTGGCTTCCACAGTGATGGACCGTGGTAAAGACCGGACCGTCATCCACGCCGGCAAGGTGGTGGCTGACCAGTTGGAGCTGGTCTAAGGGCTACTCGCCTCGCGCCGTGGGCGCGTCATCCAGCGGCGACCACCACGTCACAGGAGGCGTTACCTTGAAGCGACGGCCCGTCACCTCGCTGGGCGTGATACGGATGAACTGGTCCTTCTGGCCGGCTTCCCACGGGAACAGCAGGAGTCCGATGGTATCCAGCACGTCCTGCGTCAGCTTCACGGCCGACGCTTGGCCCTTGACCACCACGCTCCAAGCCACCCCTGTTTCGGCGTTGACGCCGTCGGCTTCGATGGCCACGGGCGCGTCGCCCAGGGCTGCGTGAAGTTTGGTGCCTTCGCCCGTCCGGAACACCATGGTCCCGTGATCCACTTTGTAATTCACCGGAAAGATGTCCGGGTGATTGTCCACCCACACGGCAAGCCGGCCCACCGAGACGCCACGGAGGAGCTCCCAGCATTCGTTGGTTTCCAGGATTTCCGTGGCGGGTGTTTCCGGCTGCTGAGTCCCTGATGGTGAGTTCGTCATATCGCCGAGGATACGCCGGAGCATAGCCCGCCGACAGTGGCCGAACACCGTCTAACGGACTATTCACCCCCGCGTGCGAGAGTGAATAGTCCGTTGGGGGATGAATTTCGGCTCACCGGTTCAACGTTGACTACGGGGCCACGGATCGCCAGGAAGCCTGCAGCAGCCAGAATCACCGCTTCGGCCGCGAGCGCCCAGAACGTAACTTCCCAACCTCCTGTCCAGGTATGCAGGAGTCCGGCCATGAGTGGACCGAGCGAGGCAAGGGCGAACCCCAGCCCTTGGCTCATGGCCGAGAGCTTTCCCGCTGTCTGCGGACCGAACGAACGGATCACCACCAACGCCATGGCAAGGCCAAAGCCTGCACTCTGGACGACTCCCAGGATCCCCACCATGACGAACTGCAGACCCGCTGGCGCCGTGAGGACTCCCAAAAGCGCGAGGGCCACGGCCAGTCCGAGGCCGGGTGCCATGATCCGCAGAATGGCAGGACGACCGGCCAGCACAGGAGCCAGCAGGCTTGCGGGGAGCCCGGCAAGGCTGAACCAGGCCAGCAACGCAGCAGCGTCGGCCGATGACAGCCCTTTGGAGACGAGGTAAACAGCCAGCCATGACGTGATCGCAAAGTAGAGCATGGCCTGAAGCCCGAAGAAGGCTGTCACCGCCCACGCCGTGCGCTGCTTGCGCAGCGGCGTGACTTCCGCCGGGTTGACGGGCGCCAGTAAGACAGAGGACGACGGCGTGTCCTGCGTCAGCGACGAAACCGCCGCGGCCCCGGCTTCACGCGCGGAAGTCTCTGCCGCCGTCGGGCGTCCTCCGGAACGGTGAATCAGGAACGCGCCAATCAGCGCCGGTACCGCCCACACGGCCAGTGCTGACGGCAGGTTGCCGCCGAAGGCCTGCTGCAGTGGCTGGACCAGCCCGGCGCCCAGCGCAGCGCCGAGGCCGAATCCCATGGTGCACAGGCCAGTCCACCAGCCGGTGCCGCGGTTTGCTTTGACGATCTGGGGCACCAGCACGCTGGCTGTCATGATCGCCATGCCCGCCAAGAAGGTTCCGGGCAGCAGCAGTGCAGGCACGGTCGCCCGAACGACCAAGGCCGCGGCCAGGACCAGCAACGCCACCGCGACGGCACGACCGGTCCCGAGTCGTCGAGCCAGCCATGGCCCAATAGGTCCCGATATACCGAAGGCCAACACCGGCAACGTCCCCAGCAGCGGAAGCAGCCCAGGATCCAGGCTCAACACCCCCGGCACCTGATTCATCACCCCGGCAACGGTAGTAATGGCCGGCCGAAGATTGACGGACACCATGACAAGCGCGATCAACACCAAACCCACTCTCAGCCTCGGATTCAGTCCAGATCCAGCCTGCCGCTTCTCGCGCACGTCATTCCCCTCATAGCAACTTTGGTATACCAAGTAAGACTATGAGGAGAGCGGTGGAAAGTAAATGCGGCAAAAAGCTGGATGCGCTATGAGTCGGAATACGACTACTTCGCGTCTGGAATACCAAGAAGCGCTGAGGTGGTCCGCCGGAGGGTTGGATGTGAGAGAGCGTCACAGCCAAACACGAGGGATGTGAGAGAGCGTGGCCGGACCACGGATCTAGATAGCCTTCCCCGGGTTCAGAATCCCCTGCGGGTCGAACAATTCCTTGATCCGTCGCTGCAGCTCACGCACGGGTCCGGGCTGTTCCAGGCCGAGCCAACGCAGCTTGTATTGGCCCACGCCGTGCTCACCTGTGATGGTGCCGCCCATTTCGAGGCCTACGCGGATTGATTCGTCCAGGGCTGCGTTGAGTCGTTGGAGGGCGTCGGCGTCGGTGGCGGGGTCTACGCGGTCCATCCAGAACGTGGGGTGCAGGTTTCCGTCGCCGGCGTGTGCCACTACTTTCAGCCGAACCTGGAATCGGGCGGCCATGGCTTCGAGTTCGGCCACGAAGTCCACCAAGCGCGAGCGTGGGACGGCGATGTCTTCGCCGACCCGGAATTCGTCGTCCACTTCGACGCCGCGGCTGTTTCTGCGGAGTTCCACCAGCATTTCGGCTTCTTCGCTGGCTTCCGTGGTGACTGTGGCGCCGCGGTCGGCGAGTACTTGCCGGACGACGTCGGCTTCTGCAGCCGCTCCGAAGCCGTCGGTCTGGATGAGTAGCAGGGATTTGCCGCGCTTTTGGAGGTCGCCGCCGTTCAGTTCGTCGAGCTGCACCAGGGTGCCGTTGTCCAGGAGTTCCATGATGGCGGGCTGAACGCGGGCTTTGCCTACTGCGAGCACTCCGGCGGCGGCGCTGCGGAAGTCTTGGTAGAACGCGGCAATCGTGTGAATTTCGCGCGGCAGGTATTTGAGCCGAACGGTCACTCCCACCACGATCCCCAGGGTTCCTTCGGAGCCCACCAGCAGCGCGGTGAGGTCGTAGCCCGCGACGCCTTTGAAGGTTTGGTGGCCCGTGTGCATCAGTGAGCCGTCGGCCATGACGACGTCGAGGGCCAGCACGGAGTCGCGCGTCACGCCGTATTTGGCGCACCGAAGTCCTCCGGCGTTGGTGGCCACGTTGCCGCCGATGGTGGACATTTTGTAGCTGGCCGGGTCGGGCGCGTACATGAGCCCGTGTTCGGCGGCGGCAGTGTTGAGGTCGGCGTTGATGACGCCGGGTTCGACGACGGCGGTCTCGTCGTCGGGGTTGAGGTCCAGGATGCGGTTCATCCGTTCCAAGCCCAGGACGATGCAGCCTTGGGTGGCGTGCGCTCCCCCGGAGACGCCGGTTCCGGCACCCCGGGCGACGATGGGCACCTGGTGGGCCGCGCAGCTCCGAACGATGTGTTGCACGTCTTCCACGGACTCGGCCCACACCACTGCGAGGGGCAGGTGCCGCTCCAGTAGCGGTCCTTGATCCACGGAGTACACGGTGAGGGTTTCTTCATCGTCGGCCACCTGCCCGGCACGAAGTCCGGCCGCGAGCTCTGCCAGGAATACTTGTTGGCCTGTCGAGGGCCGTGAAGGTTCACGGTGGCCCGCCGTCCGGGTGTTGATGCTTTCCTCTGATGTTCCGGCCATAGCCGTTTCGTCCGACACAGTGGTCCCTCCACGTACGCACCGCGGACACGCCAAACCGGCAGTCTTCGCAGTGTTTTAGTGCTCACAGTCTAGCCAGCACAGAACGGCAGAGCACGGCCACAGCCGCCGGCTATCCGGTGGGGAGCACCGTCCCCGGCAGCGCCCAGATTCCTGCGGAGGTACCTTCGGCTCGTAGGCAAACACCGTCGACGCCGGATGGACCGGCGGGTGCGGAGCTCACTGTTCCGGAGTGGTGCAGTGGCGAGGCAAGCAACGCTTCCAGCTGCCCGTTGGAGAGGACTGAGTTGTCGAGGACCACCTCTGCCGTGTCCCTTGCGACGAACACCAGCACTGATGACTCTGCCGTTTCACGGACAAAAACCATGGCGTCGCCCTCGGCGTGCAGCCAGCGCACCCCGCCTTCGATCAGCGGCGGCAGTTCCCTGCGCAGCCGCGCAAAGTTGGCGTAGAGGGATCGCATGTCCGTCAGCACGTGGTTGCTCTCAGCCCACGGCATGGGCGTCCTGGAGTCCTCGCCGTTGAAGCCTTCGAGTCCGAACTCGTCGCCGGCAAACATGACCGGAACTCCTGGAAGGCAGAAGGTGAGGGCGGCGCCCACGGCAGGGCCGCCGTCGATCATCACCGTTGCCGCCCGCGCAGTGTCGTGCGTGTTGAGGGCGTTCATGTTGTTTTGTCGCACACTCCAGCTAAATCCCGCGGCGAGGTCCTGATGTGTTGCGAGGACGTCCTCAGCATCGATCTTGTTGGGACCGGATTGGGGTGAGCCAAAGAAGTTGACGTTCGGCGCGTCTTTCGCGAGCCAGGACCACAGCGGCCGGGTCAGGTGGGAGTATGTCATGGCTCCCTGCCAGTGCTCGCCCGTGAAGTCCGGGGAGGCATCGGAGGTGGACTCCGCCAGCAAAGCAGCGTTCGGGTTTATCTCGCGCACCCTGTCCGCAATGAGCCGGGCCACGTCATGGTTGAGGTCCACCGCGCCCAGACGGCCGGTCATGTTGCCGACGTCGATCCTCCAGCCATCCAGGTTGAACGGCGGCTTAAGCCAGCGGGCCACCACGGAATCATCGTCCGTCACGAAACGTCGGCGGAGTGCCTCCGAGGACCAGTTGAACTTGGGCAGTGACGGCACGCCCCACCAGGACTCGTAGCTGGAATGGTCGGCGCTGAAGTAGTAGTAGCCGGCTTCCTCCGAGCCGGGATCGACGAGCGCCTTGACGAACCACTCGTGGGCGTCGCCGGAGTGGTTCGCGGTGAGGTCCCCTATGACTTTGATTCCGCGCGCGTGTGCGGCCTCTACCAAGTCCACCAGGGCCTGGTCTCCGCCCAGGAGCGGGTCTACGGAATCGAAGGTGGACGCATCGTAGCGGTGGTTGGAGCGTGCGGGGAAGAAAGGCGTCAGGTAGAGGATATCCACGCCCAAGTCCTGCAAGTGGCCAAGTTTGCCCGTAATCCCGGGAAGGTCTCCCCCATAGAACTGGGTGGGTGCCTGCGCGCCCGTCCCCACCACCGGAGTGTCCCAGGAACATGCGATAGCCCAATCGGGCGTGGGGTGGTCCCCCGCTTGGGCGGAACGGGCAAACCTGTCAGGAAACACCTGGTACAGAGTGCCCTTACGCAGCCAATCCGGAGCCGGGGCAAACGCCGTCAGCCTGAAGTCCGCCGAGTCGGAAACGTCCCGTCGGAACAGGCCTTGGGCGTTGAGGTTCCAGTAGCGCCGCCCAACGGTGCTTCCACTCGCCACGGTGGCGGCAGCATCGTCGTCGTGCGTTTCAGTGACTTCCAGCAAGAAGCGGTACTTGGCCACCGGGTTTGCCACGAGCATCGCCGCTTCCCACCAGTCCCAGCCATCAGCCGAACCGAGCCGGATCGCAGCGTCGTAGCGCGGCTCGCCGTCCTGGACGGACCGGACCCAAACCTTCGACGCCGGACCCCACCCCTGTGGGACACGCACCCGGAGCCGGACGGTATCGCCAAGGGACACGGCGTGGGGAGCATGAAGTCCGGATCCGTCATGGTGCGGAAGGGCGATGGGCATGGTCAGCCTTTCACTGAGCCGGCGGTGAGGCCGCTGACGATGTACTTCTGCAGGAAGAGGAACAAGGCCATGACAGGTATGGCCGCGATGACGGCGCCTGCTGCGAAGACGCCCCAATTTTCGGAGCGCTGCTGGGCTACGTAGGAATAGAGCCCGACGGCGAGTGTCTGGCTGTCAGGATCGGTGAGGACAACGCTGGCGATGACGAATTCGCTGGAGATGCCAATGAACGCCAAGAGACCCACAACAGCGAGGATCGGGGTCACCAGGCGCAGGATGATGCCGAAGAAGATCTGGACATGGCTGGCACCGTCGATCTTCGCGGCTTCGTCCAGGGACTGAGGAACTGTATTGAAGAACCCGTACATCAGATACGTGTTCACGCCCAGCGCACCGCCGAGGTACACCATGATGAGGCCCAGCTGGCTGCCCAACCCCAGGGCGGGGATCACTTGCGAGACGCCGCTCAGGAGCAGGAAGATCGCGACGACGGCCAACAGTTGCGGGAACATCTGCAGCAAGAGGAGGGTCAACAGTCCCATCCGGCGGCCTTTGAAGCGCATGCGGGAGAACGCGTACGCGGCCATGGCGCCGAGGAAAACGGTGGCGGCGGACGTTACCGTACCAACCACCAGGGTGTTCACGAACCATCGGCCGAAAGGCCGGGTGGGGTCGCTGAAGAGTGCCACGAAGTTGCCGGTATCGAACCTGGAGAAGAGGCCGTTGGAACCTACCAGGGTGCCGTTGGAATCCAGGGCAGCGGACAGTACATACAGGAGCGGAAACACGGCGAAGATCGTGGTGACGATGCCCACCACATGCCGCCAGCCTTTGTCCTTGAACCAGACCCCGAACGGACGTCGTGTAGGCGCCAGCGGCAATGGGCCGCCGTCGAACGTTGTTTCCTTGCTGGAGGCGAGTGTGCGTACGCTCATCAGTTCACGTCCTCGAGTGCTTTGGTCTGCTTGAAGCTGATGGCCGAAATGGTGGCCACGATGATGAAAATGATGATGGCGAGCGCACTGGCCAGGCCGTAGTCGCGCCCCGTGCCTTGGCCGAACGCCACCTTGTACACCAGCGTGATCAGGATGTCGGTGGATCCGATATCGCGGTCAGTGTCCGCAAAGCGCGGCCCGCCCCCGGTCAGCATGTAGATGACGTTGAAGTTGTTGAAGTTGAAGGCAAAGGAAGAGATCAGCAGCGGTGCCACGGACACCAGGAGCAGTGGCAACTTGATGGACCGGAACACCCGCCACGCCGAGGCTCCATCCATGCGGGCGGCCTCATCGATTTCGGACGGCAGCGACTGCAGGGCGCCGGTGCAGACCAGGAACATGTACGGGAAGCCGAGCCACACATTGACCACCAGCACGCTGATCTTGGCCAGGACAGGGTCCGTGAGCCACCCGATGTTCGCGCCGCCCAGCAGTGTTTGATTGAGCCAACCGAACTCGGGATTGAGGATGCCGGACCACACCAAGCCGGACAGGAAGGCGGGGAACGCGTAGGGCAGGATCATCAGGATCCTGTACGCCTTCTTGCCGCGGAGGTCCTCACGGTTGAAGGTGATGGCCAGGAAGAGGCCCATCACGAAGGTCAGCGCGACGGATGCGATGGAGAAGGTGAACGTCCAAAGGATCACACCCAGGAGTGGCCCGCGAAGGCTGGGGTCCGTAAAGGCCCGGGCGAAGTTGTCCATGCCTACGTCGATCTTCCAGCCGGTTGCCAGGGTCTCGCCGTTGGCGTCGGCGAAAGCGCCCTTGCCGTTATCGCGGTACTCTGTGCCGGTTTCGGTATCCGTGAAAGTGTCCGTGGCGGCGTCATAGTCGAGCGCCGGTTTGAACTGGTACGCCGTGCTTCCGTCTGCTGTGCGCAAGGTGCCGTCAGCGGGATCGTCCGAAACCGGGACCGTGATCTTCAGGATGTCCTGCTGGTTGGCCACGATTTCCTGGAACTTCAGCGTCTCATAACCCGGCAGGGAGTTGGCCTTGCCCGTTGAGTCTTTGCCTGCCTCCGGGACCTCGGTGAGCGGATCCTCACTGCTGCCGAGCTGTGCCTTACCGGACGGATCCGTGAACAGCAGATAGAAGCCGTTGCCCTTGGTGAGCACGGACGCCTTGTATGCAGGCGAATCCGGGACGCGCTTCTGGGCCGTCAACTGGATGGCCGAAATGGCATCGTCTTTGGTGCTGTTGTGCCCATCGCCGTAGTTGGTGAAGGCGATGTAACCGCTAAACACCACCACCAGGACCTGGAACACCAGCAGGAACAGCACACCGGGAGCCAGGTACTTGGCCGGTAGCCCACCTTTGCGGAGGTAGATCCAGTTGATGGCCAGAACCACCAGTGACGATACCGCCAGCGCGGCCCAGGACTGGCTGAGGAAAAGCATCATCAGGACGTACACCGCAAAGGCGTCCACAAGTCCCAACAGGACAACCTTGAGGATGGTGCCCTTGAGGGAATCCGGGTGGCGTGCGGGCTTGGCTGCGGGGCGGGCGCCGCTGCCGGGGCGGGCGCCGCTGCTGACGGGCTGTTCCGGGGTCGGTTGGCCTTGGGTGGCTGGCAGTTCGCGGAGGTCTGGTTTTGGCATTGTGGATCCTTGGGTGAAGCGGTTGGCGGCAGGCAGGGCCGGGCGGTGGATTGCCGCCCGGCCCGGGGCAGACCGGTGGAGTTATCCGGTTGTGGTGCTAGCCGCCGATCTTGGACTTGATGCTGTCGGCCATCTTGGTCCAAGCCTCAGCCGGATCGCCCTGGCCCTTGATGATGGCCAACTCGGTGGCGCCCCAATCAGCCCACACCGCGCTCATTTCAGGGATTGCCGGCATGGGGATGCCCGTGGCACCGATCTTTCCGAACGCCTCCACAACGGGATCGCTGGCGGCCTTCTCGAACGAGGCTTTTAATGCCGGCGGGCGTCCGCCTGCCGCATACATGGAATCCTGTGCCGACTCGGAGGTGAGGTAGTTGGTGACGAACTCGTTGGTGGCCAAGGCGTTGGCGCTCTTGGCGCTGATGAAGAAGCCGTTGACGCCGATGAACGGCTGGGCAGGCTCGCCGCCGGCTGTGGGTAGCTCATCTACGGCGAACTTGATGCCCTTCTTCTGGACGTCAGGAACGTTCCATGGGCCCGTCAGGAAGTACGGGGATTCCCCGGCCAGGAACTTCTCCTTGGCAATGTCACCTGTGATGTTGGAGTTGATGATCTTCTCACCGGCGTCGCCCCAAGCGGCCAGCTTCTTGGCGAATTCGACGCCGGCAGCGTCACCGATGAGGAGCTGCTTTGCGTCATATCCGCCATCGGCGCCCTTGCCGAAGACCTGTGAACCCATGGAGGACTGCAGCGGGTACAGGTGGTACGGATCGCCCTGCTTCGGGTCCATACCCACCAGGAACGGGAAAGCGGCCTTGCCGTCCGCAACGGCCTTCTTGCCGTTGGCCACTACTTCGTCCAGCGTGGCAGCCTTGCTGTCCACGATGCTGGTGTTGCGCAGCAAGGCGATGTTCTCGATGGCGTACGGGACACCATAAACGGCGCCGTTGTAGGTCATGGCCTTGATGGAGGAATCCTGGAACTGCGCGGCTTTGTCGCCCAGTTCGACGGGAGCAATCACACCGTTCTGGACGAACTTTCCAATCCAGTCGTGGGGTCCAACAATCAAGTCCGGCCCCTGGCCGGTGGGTACCTGGGTGATGAAGTCGTCACGCACTGCGGCGAAGTCCTTGACCACAAGCTTCACTTCGATGCCGGTATCGGACTTGAACTTCTCCGTGATGTCCTTCAGGGCCGGAGAGCGCTCGGCGTCAACCCACATGGTGATGGCACCGGCTCCAGCAGCCTTGAGGTCCGGTTTTGTAGCATCCGAACTGGGTGCGGTGGAGGCGCTTCCACCGCAGGCGGTCAGCGCCAGGGCTGCGGCCACGGAGATCGCCCCGGCGGCAAAAACACGCCGGGTGGTTTGAGTCGCGAGGGTATTGTGCACCTTCATTGGTGTCCCTTCCGTTCTTCTTTGCTTCGACGGCAAGGGCTCTAAACCCGTCGCATCGCCGGTGACATTGCTCACAAACTGCAAGCGTTTCCACACACTACAGTGCTGAATGCGAATTTGAAAAGCTCGCGCTTCGTGACCAAAGCAAAGACAGCATCCTTAGGACTGGAAGCGTTTACAACTCTGCAGAATCTCTTCTACGATGTGTTCATGTCCGTTGACTCATTGCTCTCGGTTGCGACCCACGAGCCCACTGCAGCTTTCACGCACGTGACCCCCGTCCACGACGCCTCGACGTCGCACGGATGGTGGCGGTCCGCTGTGATCTACCAGATTTATCCGCGGTCCTTCCGCGACCTCAATGGCGACGGCGTCGGAGACTTGGCGGGTATCACCGCCGAGCTTCCGCAGTTGGCGACGTTGGGCGTCGACGCCGTGTGGTTGTCGCCCTTCTACCGCTCACCCCAGCGGGACGCCGGATACGACGTCAGCGACTACTGCGACGTCGATCCCCTCTTCGGCACCCTGACCGACTTCGATGCCCTCATCGCAGAGGCCAACAGGCTCAACCTGCGTGTCATCGCGGACCTCGTCCCCAACCACTGTTCCGACCAGCACGTCGCCTTCCAAGCAGCGCTTACTGCCGGTGCCAACAGCCCCGAGCGGGATATGTTTATCTTCCGGGACGGCCGAGGACCCGACGGCAACGAGCCTCCCAACAACTGGCAATCGCACTTCGGCGGACCGGCATGGACGCGCGTCATCGAGCCGAGCGGCAAGCCCGGCCAATGGTTCCTGCACCTCTTCGATTCCTCGCAGCCGGACTTCAACTGGGACAACCCTGCCGTCCATGCCGAGTTTGAACGCGTCCTCCGCTTCTGGCTGGACCGCGGCATCTCCGGCTTCCGGGTGGACGTCGCGCACGCCCTGGTCAAGGCAGCCGGACTCCCTGACTGGGGTGGCCGCGCAGATGGCAACAGCTCCGAAGGCTTCCCGGGCCAGGACGCTCCCATGTTCGGCCAGCCCGCCCTGCACGATATCTACCGTCGCTGGCGCTCCATTCTGGAAGAGTACGGACCGGACCGCATCCTCTGCGCTGAAGCCAATGTGGACCCGCTCCCCCGGCTGGCACAGTGGGTCCGACCCGACGAAATGCACCAGGCCTTCAACTTCCCCTACCTGCACGCAGGACTGGACGTGAACCGTCTGCGCCACATCATCACGGACTCCCTGGTCTCCTTGGACGCCGTGGGCGCCCCGAGCACCTGGGTGCTGTCCAACCACGATGTTGTCCGGCACGTTTCACGGTTCGGCTACGACGGACCAGGACCCCGCGACGGCGACGGCATCGGCCCTGACGACGTGCAACCCAACGAACACCTCGGGCGACGACGGGCTGCCGCGGCCACCATGTTCATGCTGGGCCTTCCCGGCGGCGCCTACCTCTACCAAGGCGAAGAGCTCGGGCTCCCGGATTCCTCCAGCATTCCCGGCAGCATGCGCCAAGATCCAACGTTCGCCCGCACCGGCGGAGCCCGCATCGGCCGCGACGGCTGCCGCGTGCCGCTCCCCTGGCGTTCGTCCGAACCCCACTCAGGGTTCGGCAGCGGCCTGGACCCATGGCTGCCCCAGCCCGAGTCCTGGCCCGCCTTGGCAAGGGACAAGCAAGAGGCGGATCCGGCGTCGCACCTTAACCTGTACCGCCGGATGCTCGAGCTCCGCACCACGCACCGCCTCGGAGAAGGCTCCCTCGCCTGGGTAGAGGACTACTGCAGCGAGACCTCGCTCGCCTACCTTAACGGCAACACCCTGGTGATTTTGAACGTCGGGGCCGAGGCAATGCCGCTCCCGGCAGGCGAAACCATCCTGCGGAGCTCCGCGGCGGAAGTCGGCGCTGATCTCATGGTCGCTGATCTACTAGGCTCGGGGGAGACAATCTGGCTAACAGCCAGCTAACTTTTCCTCCGAGGAGCAGCATGACCGGCATCAAGGACGTAGCCGAGCGAGCAGGGCTGTCCGTTGCCACGGTCTCACGGGCGCTGAGCGGAAAGGGCAACGTATCCCCCAGCAGCCGGGAACGTGCTCGCTCCGCAGCCGCCGAGTTGGGATTCGTGCTGTCCTACCACGCGTCAAGCCTGGCCTCCGGGCGCACGCACAACGTTGGTTTGGTGGTGCCCTCGGTCCACCGCTGGTTCTTCTCAGCGGTGATCGAGGGCGCCTCCGCGGCGTTGCTCGAGGCCGGATACGACCTCACCCTCTACAACATCGGTGAAAACCCCGCGCACCGGCAGAGCGTGTTCAACGACTTCCTGCTGCGCAAACGGGTGGATGCAGTCATTGCAGTGTCCCTGGAACTCAGCGAAGACGAGATCCAGCAGCTTCACGCGGTACACCGGCCCATCGTGGGCATCGGCGGACCGTTGCCGGGAGCTTCAACCATCAGGATCGACGACGCCGGCATCGCATTGAAGGCCACAAACCACCTGCTGGGCCTGGGGCATACCAAGATCGCGCACATCACAGGTCATGAGGCGTATGACCAAGACTTCCACCTGCCTGGAACCCGCCGCAGCGGTTTCGAGAAAGCAATGAACGACGCCGACTGCCCGGTAAGGCCCGAATGGATCGTGTCCGCGGACTTCACCATAGAAGGCGCGTACGCGTCGGCCCGGCAACTCCTGGCCAGCGCACCGGAGCGCCCCACGGCTGTTTTTGCGGCGTCGGATGAAATGGCCATCGGCACCATCCTCGCCGCCAGGGACTTCGGCCTGCGCATCCCTGACGACCTGTCCGTCATGGGCATTGATGGGCACGATCTTGGCAATGTCCTTGGCCTGACCACCATCGACCAGGATGCCAAGGGCCAGGGAGCGTTGGCCGTCCGGACTCTGCTGGGCGCCATCAACAACGGGTTGGTCCTGGAACCAGCCGATACCCAACACCCCACCAAGCTCGTGGTTCGCACCAGTACCGCGGTGCCGAGGGCCGGCACCTCCTAAGGTGTGCCTACGGCAGCCGTCGTTCCATCACGAGCTCAAGCTTTGATGTGTCCTGCGGATAGGCCCGGCTGGCACCGGTGGTCTCGAATCCGTGGCGCCGGTAGAACGCAAGTGCTCTTGAATTGTCCTCGTGCACCCCAAGCTCGATGCTTTCGGCCGCGAGTTCTCCAGCGGCGGCTTTGCACGCTGCATGGAGGAGTTCATCGGCTAATCCCAGCCCACGGTGCTCTGGTGCGACATACACGCTGATGAGCATGGCCTGCAGCGGTTTCTCCGGGATCCGGGGGTGTTTGACCACCACACGCATCAGGCCGCAGAGCTTACTGCCGTCGCTGCCCGCATCAGCGACCAAGGTGATGCTGGCATCCCCGGACATCGCTGCCGCACGTTCCTGCCACTGGGTGTCTGTTTGCCGGCGCGCGGCGTCCAGGCTCTCCACGTAAGCCATGGGCGTATCTGTGAGCATCTCCAGGCGGACGGCCCTCAACAAGGGCCAGTCAATCGCGTGGAGCCTGCGGATCCTAGGCAACTGCTCCGCCCATGAACCTCACGTAGCGCTCCAAGACACGGGGCCAACCTTCGGCGTAGGACGCGCGCGAAGCCGCAGGGTCTTCGGCGCCCTCCCAGCCGTCATGGACCAAGCGAACTTCAGTGCCCTCCTCCACGGCTCTGAAAGCCACACGGATCTCGGTGGACCACAGGGGCGTGCTCGCTGGGTACCAGCTGGCGTGGAAGGACAGCGGGGGCTGCCAATCGTCGATGGTTCCCCACACGGAGGTACGACCGTCCTCGGCGGTCTCCAAGATCAGGTTCTCTTCAAACTCAACATGCGAGCCCGCACCGAAGACGCTCTCTTGCTCCAGCGGCCACCACAGATGTGGATGAACAGTGAATCCCTGGAAGGCGTGCGACACGTTGGTGGGAACCACGACAGTAATGATCAGGGGGTCAAGACCATCACCGTCGTGCTGGGACGGCTCGGGCTCCGACTCGGGGTGGCTAAAGAGGTTTTCCATGACCACCAACTCTACCGGCGGGAGCAGGCGCACACGTGGGTTAATCAGGGTTAAAAGCGAAGAGCCCCGACCTGGTGGTCGGGGCTCCTCTGAATTTGTGTCCGGCGGTGTCCTACTCTCCCACACCCTCCCGGGTGCAGTACCATCGGCGCTGTGGGTCTTAGCTTCCGGGTTCGGAATGGGACCGGGCGTTTCCCCCACGCTATGACCGCCGTAACTCTGTTACCCGTCCCCCCGGTGCCAGGTTGTTCCTGGGTGGGGGTGGGAAATCTTTGGTTACAACTGTGGTGTTGTGTATTTAGTTGTTGGTTCCTGGAACGGTTGTTGTTCGGGAACCACATAGTGGACGCGTGCAGTGTGTTGTGTGGTGTAAGTTGTTGGCCTATTAGTACCGGTCAGCTTCACGAGTCTTTAGTCCTCGCTTCCACATCCGGCCTATCAACCCAGTGGTCTGGCTGGGGGCCTCTCACACATAATGTGTATGGAAATCTCATCTTGAAGCGAGCTTCCCGCTTAGATGCTTTCAGCGGTTATCCCATCCGAACGTAGC